>CAZOJQ010000076.1:0-2544 GCA_964580185.1 uncultured Thermotogaceae bacterium | reverse complement strand
AATCGGATTCCCCCAAAAGGCGGTTGCTTATTGCCGGGGGGTTGCTTATGGTCTTCTTTTCCATGCTCTTTGCAATCCTAGATGAGCAAATCGCCGAAAAATTGTTTTCTATAGCCCTCATACGATTTCCTTATTCTCCCCAGGAGGGAGGAGGTCTGCTGGGTTCCTTTTCTGCAACCTTGGGAATTCGTCTATTTTCCTTGACGGGAACCATCATTTTGATGGTTCTCATGGTGCTGATCGTTTTGGTGCTGATCACCAGCAAATCCATTCAAGAGTATTTGAAGAGAGGAAAAGAGCGAATTCAGGAGGACACCTGTCGATTGGGGGATACCGTTCGTTCGGCCACGGCCGCCGTGAAAGTACAAGAAGGGGTGAAGCCTCTTCGTAGGAAAGAAGGAACGATGTTTCACCAACGAGGACATGTCCAGGAAGAAATTAAAATTTTGGACTATTCGGACATTCGACCGCCGGTTAAAAAGCCGGATAACGATCCTGGCGTTAATCATGAAGGCTTGCCATCAAAGCCGGAGGAAAAACCGGTGAAAAAACCCATTAAGATGAAACCGGAAGAATTGGAGAAAGAAAAAGCGGCGGTGGAATCCATCATCGAGCAAAAGAAGATTCCCGAAAAACCTTATCTGTTTCCAACGCTTCAGCTCTTGGATGTTCATAAAAGGATGGAAGGCCAGCGCAACCGCAACGAAGTCATGGCCCGAGCTCGTCTTTTGGAGAAAACCTTGGGAGATTTTGGTGTTAAGGCAAAAGTATCGGAAGTTTCCGTCGGGCCGACGGTGACCCGTTTTGAATTGCAACCGGAACCCGGGGTCAAGGTGAGCAAGATTGTAAACTTGTCCAACGACATCGCACTTAGCCTGGCTACTTCCGATGTGCGCATTGAAGCGCCCATCCCTGGCAAGGCGGCCATTGGCATCGAAGTGCCCAATCAAGTGACGGATTTAGTCCACATGAGAGAGATCGTGGAAAGCCCTATTTTTCGAAATCACAAAAGCCGTATCGCTTTTGCTCTGGGCAAAAAGTTGTCGGGATCCATTGTGATGGCCGATATTTCCAAGATGCCGCACTTACTCATTGCCGGTGCCACGGGTAGTGGTAAAAGCGTATGCATCAATTCCATTCTCATCAGTATTTTGTACAAAGCCACCCCCGAAGAAGTGAAACTGATTCTTATAGACCCAAAAATGGTGGAACTCAACAATTACAATGGCATACCGCATCTACTGATTCCCGTCGTAACGGATCCCAAACATGCAGCAGGAGCCTTAAACTGGGGGATCAAGGAGATGACCAAGCGCTATCAGGCTTTTAAAGATTCAGGCGTTCGAGACATCACCCGTTACAACGAAGTAATCAAGGAGAAAGGCGGGGAGGCTATGCCACGCATCGTCATCATCATTGACGAGTTGGCGGACCTCATGATGATCTCCCCAAGGGAAGTAGAAAACGCCATTTGTCGCCTTGCTCAATTGGCACGGGCAGCCGGAATCCATTTGGTCTTGGCAACCCAGCGTCCCTCTGTGGACGTTATTACCGGACTGATCAAAGCCAACATCCCTTCCCGCATTTCCTTTGCCGTTTCATCCCAGGTGGATTCCAGAACCATTTTGGATATGGGCGGAGCGGAAAAACTGTTGGGAAGAGGGGACATGCTCTACTATCCTTCCGGAGAGCCCAAACCTGTCCGCATTCAAGGGACCTACATTTCCGATCAAGAAGTGGAACGGGTCGTGGAATTTGTGAAAAAGGACAGCATTCCAGAGTACAGCGAAACGATCATTGAAGAAATCAAAGATAATCGAAATCCCATGGACGAAGATTTCGACGACGATATGCTGCCCAAGGCCATAGAGATCGCCATGGAAAGCGGTACCATTTCTACCTCCCAGATTCAACGCAAGTTGCGTTTGGGGTACTCCAGAGCCGGTCGCCTCATCGATGAAATGGAAGAGAGAGGCATTATTTCAGGGCCGGATGGAAGCAAGCCGAGAAAAGTATTAATGCAACGGAGAGATTTGAATCTTTCCGAGGATATGGAAGAATAGAAAGGTGATGGAATGACAAAGAAAATCGCCATGGTCTCCCTGGGATGTTCAAAAAATCAGGTGGACGCAGAAATTATGGCAGGACTTTTGGAAGAAAAAGCGTATAAGATTATAGAAGAATGTGAAGATGCGGACTATATCGTGGTCAACACCTGTGGCTTTATCGAATCCGCCAAAGAAGAATCCATCGACACGATTTTGGAGATGGCTCGCTTCAAGACAGAAGGAAAGGCAAAAGGACTGATTGCCACCGGTTGTCTCAGTGAGCGGTATCACCAGGAATTGATGGAAAACATTCCGGAACTGGATGGAATCATCGGAACTGGAAATTACGCAAAAATCGTGGAAACCATCGAAACCATTGAGCGCTCCGGGAACAAGGTGGTTCTTTATGGAGGGATTGACGCGGGTTTTGATGAAACCTTGCCCAGAAATCTGCCGAAAGGAACGGCCATCGCTTACGTGAAAATTGCGGAAGGGT
>CAZOJQ010000075.1:0-2674 GCA_964580185.1 uncultured Thermotogaceae bacterium | reverse complement strand
TGGTTATTAATGTGACAACAACGATGAAGAGGATAGACACCACAAAAGCAGGAAGCAGCTCATAAAGATTGATGGACGCTTTGATGAAATTTCTCCAAATCAACACCGTTGCACCACCGGAAATAATCCCAGCCAAGGCTCCTTGCCAGTTCATCCGTTTCCAATACAGAGAAAGTAAAATCGCCGGACCAAAGGCTGCACCAAATCCTGCCCATGCGTAGGACACCAGGTCGAATACACTGCTGTTGGGATCCCTGGCCAAAAAGAAAGCGATCAACGCCACCACCAAGACGGTAATGCGGCTCACCCAAATCAACTGTTCTTCTTTCAAGGAACCTTTGAACAAGTTTTTTACAATGTCTTCCGAAACTGCTGAAGAAGTCACCAGCAGCTGAGAATCCGCCGTGCTCATGATCGCCGCAAGAATCGCCGTTAAGAGCAACCCTGCAAGAATGGCAAAACCCGGTCCTTTAAGTATGCTTTGCACCAGATAAATGAAAATTCGTTCTCCATCCATGGATGCCAAAACTTCCGGTGAAACCACAGTGGACATATACGCTTTGCCGATAACACCCAGAATTGTTGCCGCAGCTAGGGTCACAACGACCCATACGGTCGCGATGCGCCTTGCTGGAGCAATGTCGTTGGAATGCCGAATTCCCATGAAGCGTGTTAAAATGTGGGGTTGACCGAAATACCCTAATCCCCAAGCCGCGATGGAAACGATGGTCAAAAGGCTGAAGGTTCCAGTACCCAACCATTCTTTAGCGCCAAAACCTTGCGGCAACTCCGCCAAACGTGCTGCCAGATTCATTGTTTCGCTCAATCCACCCAATTGAGACACCGCGAGTATGGGTAAGATCAAAATAGCGAAGAACATAAGGATGTCTTGCACCAGGTCGGTCCAACAAACGGCCAGAAAACCGCCTAAAAAAGTATAGGAAACGATGACCACGGCACCCAAAATCAACGCGATTTCGTAAGGAATATTAAAGACTGCGTTGAAAAGTTTCGCCCCTGCGGAAAACTGCGCTGCGGTATAAATCAAGAAGAATACGACGATAAAAATCGCAGCGATCATTTTGATCAAATGGGTCGGATCTTTAAAACGATTTTCCAAATACGTTGGGATGGTGATGGAATCCCCGGCATGCTCCGAATATTGTCTCAATTTCTTTGCCAGGATGAGCCAGTTTAAGTACGTTCCTACCGCCAATCCCACTGCCGTCCAAACGGCCTCGGCCATACCGCTGTTCTTTGTCAATAAAAAAGCCGTTCCAGGCAAACCCATTAAAAGCCAGCCGCTCATGTCCGATGCCTGAGCGCTCATGGATGTTACCCAAACGTTGAGATTTCTTCCTCCTAAAAAATAATCGCTTTGGCTGTTGCTGCTTTTGAAGAAATGCAGACCAACTGCCAGCATGAATGCCAAATAAACGACAAGAACTACGGCGTGTATGGTTGCATCTGTCATAAGACGACCTCTTTTCTAGTTTTCCATAATGCATAAAATTACAAATTTAAATATAATTATACACGTTTGTTTCTGCAAAAGGAAGTTGATTTTTTCATTATTTAGAATTTTCTGAATCCAATCTCACAAAAATAAGAGACTCTGTTAAACAACAGAGTCCCTTATTTCGAAATTTCATCCTATGAATGTTTAATAGACGCGACGACCCGACAAATACTTTGCTCGCCAATATGCTGTATTCATGGAAGTGATCTCCACTCGCTTTCCTGGAACCGGTGCATGAATAAAATTGCCACCGCCCACATAGATCCCTACATGCCCGGTAAATGCGACCAAATCTCCCGGCTGCAAATCGGCTCTTGCTACAAATCCTCCAACCCTTGCTTGAGCGCTGCTGGTTCTTGGCAGAGAAATGCCGAATTGACGGTACACGTACGACGTAAAACCGGAACAGTCAAAGCCAGAAGGTGTACTACCACCCCTTCGATAAGGTACGCCAAGATATTTTTTTGCTTCTGCAACAATGCTGGAACCCAGACTGGAATTATAGGCGGACGCTGGCTTGCTGGAGCTTGCAGCAGCCAAAGCAGGTCTCGGTTTGGTTCCTTCCATAACCACTTTCGTTACAGGTTCTAAAAGAAGGGTTTCGGATAAAAGTGTTTTTGATTGAACGGCTCCATTGACGTAGGTTACTTCCTGGGTTACTTCCTTTTGTCCCTCAACGCCTGGTTGGATCACTTTAATTTGACCTACATACATGGTTCCATCTTTTTTCTTCTCCGTAGGGAAAGGGATCCTTTGTTGTTCCGTTTCCTTTACGACATAGACAACATCAAGATAAGGCTGATCTGCTGATAATTGAATAACATCTCCAATGGAAAGTTTCGCCAAATCTTTGCCCGGATTTGCTTCCTGCAAGGATCGAAGTCCCAAATTCAAGGAACGAGATATAGTCCAAGCCGTATCCACTTTTGCAACTTTGTACGTAGACGTGGTTTTTGTCCCACCTTGAACCAGCGCTAATACTTCTTCCAAGGTATACAAAGAATCTGCCGGATGAAGAACCTCTTCAATCGTTACCGATTGTAGGAACCGAACTTCAAGCAACTCATTTTGATGAGGCAATTCCTGCAACTTGGTTGTATAGGGCTCGAGGATGGTATCCAGTACCTTTTGTGCATCTTCCTGGCGATCCAAAAC
>CAZOJQ010000074.1:0-2913 GCA_964580185.1 uncultured Thermotogaceae bacterium | reverse complement strand
CATCCTCATAGATTTCTATAGTGCAGTTTCCCACAATCGTTCGAGATAACTCAATGATACCGGCGTCACCCGGCTGGTAGGAAACCGAAAAGTTCGGTTCACCCTCATAGACCTTCTTCAATTGGATCAAAGGATCCCATTGGTCGGCGGCGATATGAAGGTTTTTCGCAAAAGAAGACATATCATGTTCAAATGCGAGAACAAATTGCCCCTCATAGGTCCCAGCAACACTCCCATAGGCATCGGTTGTGATTTGAGGCAGTTCTGCCTGCAATGAAACAGTTTGTTGATTTCCACTGACACCGCAAAAGCTAAAATAACGGTACGTTGGTTGATCATCAAAGAGAATCTTCCACCCGGTTTCATCGCTTTGAGTCTTATAGTCATCGATCCACTCTTGTAAACGAGCATAAAATTCATTCAAGCTGCGTTTAGAATTGGCGCCTTCTGCGATGTCGATCCATTTTTGCTTGTTTCGAGCATACGAATTAGCCATAACTTCTGTGAATTCCACAATAGCCGTTATCTTCCCCATCCAATCCTTCGCTACTTCGAAATCAGCACCGATGCCGACAGCTTCAGCAATATATCCGGTGGCGGAGTCTTTGACCTGATCGCTCATTTTTTCGGTCAAATAATCAGTAGACACCATACCAATGTCGTCCCAACTCTTTGAGGTCATGTATTTGTTGACCAATTTACCGGCTTCCACATATTCTTGCAAAGAAGGGAAAAGGCTGAGCGTGGTCAGCATATCTTCTTTCCATTGATCATAATCCTCTTGTGTGAAGGACGAAGCACGCATGGCTTTCATCACCGCTCGGTTCATCTCCACCAGGTCCAGTTGGGTCAATCCTTTTTCTTTTAAGACCTTTTTTGCGATGTCCTCAATTTCAGCTTGTGTAAAAGGATAGACTTGGTAGAGCCGTCCCTCAATGCCCATGTCTCCAAATTGAAAGCGCACCATCTTTTCAGCATCACTGAATTTGATCCGCGACAAATCGACTCCCGACATGGCGAATCCTTGGAGAGGAAGATTGCTGAGGAGGAGACTGACTAGGATCACAAGGACAGCAGAAATATTAACCGATCGTTTCATGGGGTTTCACCTCGATTCATGGCTTCAGCTAATTCCTGTAATCCAAGGTGGCCCGGGTCCACAAAAAGGCCTTCGTTGACATAAAAATACATAAGGTCAGGTTCATCTAAGTAAAAATACATCAAAGCGCATGCGGAAAAATAATCTCCTTCAAAAGGATTCACAGTTAAAGCTGCTTTGAAATGACGCAGAGCTCCTTTGTAATCCATGGGGTTCTTTTCTAAAGCAGTTCTTCCCAAGAGTGTTAGATGAACATCGTCAAAAACGTATTCACTGCGAGGATAATCGTTGATGGGTGGTTCGAATTCATCATAGAGGGGATCTTCCAAGGCAACCAATTTCGACTTGATCGTCTTCAATTCGCTTACGCTCAATTCTCCCAAACTCAACAAGGGCTGGTTGTTTTCAGCATCGAAGACCGGATTCAACATCGCCATTTGATACAACGCCTGTGCTTCTGTGTTATTTCCCTGTACGTGTTGCACCAAGCCCTCGAAAAACCAAGGATAAGGACACCCATAGTTGATTTTGGCAATACTTTCCCATGATGACAAGCGACCTTGGCTGACTTCTTCCAAAGAGTTCCCTTCACCCCGTAAATAGAGAAGACAATCCACGCTGTAGCGCATTGAGGAAAGAGCTGCACCTGCCCAACCATAAGAATAGACGGCTTGCGTTTGCAAACCTTGTTCGGTATATTCGTCCCCGAGATCAACAAAACTTTTAAATCCGTTGATGTATTCTTCTAAAATTGGCATCGATTGCGAAGGTGGCTGCCCTTGGCATCCACTCAGCATCAGTACTACGAGAGCAAAGCAAATAAGGGGGTACAGTTTCTTCATCACGATCCCCCCTTAATACGGATATAGATTGACGATGAAGGAGGAGCGAGTTTCGAGAATCTGGTAGATCTCAATCGAAGCATCGTATTTTTTGCCTCGCCAATCGACCACTTTACTTACGTAAGAGGCGTCGCCATCCCATCCTTTTTCCACAAAGGAATTCATATAGGCTTCCGCTGCAGTTTCATCGATTCCGTCATACGTAAAAACAAAATACCACCCGTCTTCATCTGAACCGATGAGTTCGATTTCACCAACCAAGGTAGCATCTTCGGGAGGTAGGATCTCTTGGGGAACTTTATCGGCAGGCCATTCCCCATTGGGTAATCGTCGATAACTGATTTGTAAAAATTCTGTTGCGTTCCATTGGAAGCTAAGAATATGATTCCCCGTCACCATTTCTTGGGAATATTCCGAATCTTCGGAATGAAGCCATCCGATCTCACGCAATTCTTCCATGTAGGCAGTCAAATCGGCAGGTGTTGTTTTTTCAACGAGGATGATGAAGTCGTCTTCCGGACCGCCACTGTTTGCAATTGATCCCCCTGCATACGGAGGTGTATCTTTTGGAAGGATTTCTGCTGGCCAGGTCGTATTGAAAACCGGGCCCGGAACAGGTGATTTTGGAGGGTCACTCGACTTGACTTCCGGGGTGGAAATCGGAGTTCCCGACGAAGGAATCAAACTTGTGTTGGGGACGGTTCTCTGCTCTGAAGAGCAGCCATGGAGTAGCAGGAGCAAGAGCACCCCAAAAAAGAAGAATCTGGCTGTTTTCAATTGAATCAACCTCCTTCACAATTATAACAAGGAAAGGGCTTCATCTTATTGTACACCAGATTCTTTTGCATATAAAGTTAACATAACGCTAAAAATAGTAAGAAAATTCTTATAGATCCTTCGTATTCATCACCCGCATCGCATTGAGGATGGCAATCACGGCAACACCCACATCGGCGAAGACCGCTTCCCACA
>CAZOJQ010000073.1:0-2970 GCA_964580185.1 uncultured Thermotogaceae bacterium | reverse complement strand
TCCGCTCCAACTGGTTCAGGCAACGCAACATGGTGCTCTTTCCGGATCCGCTAGGTCCGATGACGCAGACCACTTCGCCCGGTTGAACCTCCAAGTTGATGTCTTTGAGTACTTCAAGGGTCCCAAAGGATTTGTATACGTTTTCCAGTTTAATCATTGAACGGTTCTCCTAATCATAGATTGAGTATTTCTTTTCCACTTTTTCAAACAAGACTTGAATGATGGTGGTAAAGAAAAGATAAACCATGGCCGCATAAATATAATAATGCCATCGACCTGTCGCATTGGTCATCTGGTTGGTTGTGCGCAAAACATCGAACAATCCAATAGATGCGACCAAGGACGTGTCTTTTAAAAGCATAATCACTTCATTACCCACAGGAGGAATCAAACGCCGATAAGCTTGAGGGATGATGATTTTAAACATAGTTTGATAATAGCTCATGCCCAAGGCTTTGGATGCTTCCATCTGCCCTTTGTCAATGGATTGAATCCCCGCTCGAAAGATCTCGGCCAGATAGGCAGCTGAATTTAAGGAATAGGCAACGGCGGCGGCGCCTAAAAGCGGCAAACGCAAAGGAGTTCCCAGCAGATCTTTCGTGATCAACGGAAGAGCGTAAACAAAAATAAACAGTTGCATGAGCAAGGGTGTCCCCCGAAACGCCCATACGTAGACCCAGGTAACGCCCTTGAGAAGTTTGCTTCTGGAGATTCTTCCCAACGCAAGGATGACCCCCAAAAGAATTCCGGCAATGATCGCGATGATCGTCAATTGAAGAGTGGTTATGGTTCCTCCCAACAAGGCCAACCATTGTGCTCTTGTCAACAAAATAATCTTCCTTTCCGGTTATGATGACAATAAGCTTGTACGGTCAAGCCCATACAAGCTTATCACATCATGTTTATTGATATTACTCGATGACGTTCAGTTCCGTGTCAATATCGCTGGTGTAGTCTGCGCCCAACCACTCTTCCGAAATCTTTTTTAGGGTTCCGTCTTTTCTCAAATCCGCCAACGCTTGATCAATTTTTGCTTTTAGCTCTTGATCGTCTTTTCGGATGCAAACGCCGATTGGCTCGTTGGTCAGCTGAGCTGTGGAAATTTCGAAATTGGCAGGATCTTTTGCCACGTACTCGATGGCCACAGGATAATCCACGACGATATAATCCACATATCCTGCATTCATGGCGGTGAAGGTCTGGATGATTTCATCGTACTTAATTAGTTCGATGCTGAAGGTTTCCATGTATTTCTGTACAGCTGTATCGGCTGTGGTTCCGATTTGCACACCAACGGTTTTTCCATCAAGGTCTTCCGGCTTCGTCACAGATTTGTCCCCGGGTTTCACGACGATGACTTGTCCGTTGGCCAGGTACGGCTCAGAAAACAGGAAGGTTTCCATTCGTTTTGGGGTGATGCTTACAGAAGAAATAATCACGTCGTATTTCTCTGTTTCCAAACCGGTGAAAATTCCATCCCAGGCTGTGGAGATGAATTCCACTTCCATGCCAAGCTTTTCGCCCAAAGCTTCTGCCAAGGCAATATCGAAGCCTACAAGCTCATTGTTCTCGTTTCGATATTCCATGGGTGGATAGCTGTCGTCCACTCCAATGGTCAAAACGCCTTCGCTTCCACCTGAAGCACAAGATGCAAACAACAGTACTGCTACGGTTACCATGACGGCCATAGCCATCCATTTCTTTTTCATTGTTTTTCCTCCCAATGTGAATTTTCTCTTTTCCTTAAAAAATCCCTGTATTGGTTTTTTATTATAACATAACAATAAGAATAAATATACAATTTTGCATACTAAATTCTCATACAATCCCTTAAACTTTTCACATTTGCGGCCACGTCGCCTTTGAAAACAAAGGAACCGGCCACCAGAACGTTGGCTCCTGCTTCAACAACTTTGGTCGCCGTCTCCATATTGATGCCGCCGTCTACTTGCAGATCGATGGGACGATCGCCGATCATGGCTCTCATATCTCGAATTTTTTGGTAGCAGGCAGGAATAAAGGATTGCCCACCATAGCCCGGATTGACGGTCATGAGAAGCACCAGATCCAGTTCATCCAGAACGTAGCGCAAGGTTTCGATGGGTGTCGCCGGTGTCAAGGACACTCCGACTTTGATTCCAAAGGACTGAATCAGCTTGATGCTGCGATGGAGGTGCACCGTTGCTTCTTGGTGAATCACCAGCAGGTCCGCTCCCGCTTCCGCAAATCTCGGAATCAACAGATCCGGGTTTTGAATCATCAGGTGAACGTCAAAAAACATCCCTGATTTTCCACGGAGCATCTTGATTTGATCCGGTCCAAAAGCAATGTTTGGGACAAAGTTCCCGTCCATTACGTCAATGTGGAGCATGTCTGCCTTGCATGCTTCCACTTTTTTGATGTCTCTTTCCAGATTCCCAAAATCCGCTCCCAAAATGGAGGGTGCAACCTTCATCTCCATATTCAAACCTCCCGTGTATTTTCATGCGCTTTCAATCCAAGATCACCGTTTCCAATTCTTCCAGAATCCTTTGATGAATGCGCTCTTCTCGATGCTCGTTGTACAACTCTTCTAAAAATTCCGGTTTTTGAATCATGTGTACGATTCCCTGCAACATATCCAGCTGGGTTTGGGGATGTTTCAGCGCCAGCATAAAGACTATGGATACGGATACCTTGTTTGCAGGATTCCCCATTTCACGAAAGGTGATGGGTTTCTTTAAAATGGTTACGCTGAAGGATTCCTCAATCACATGTTCCGTATCCGTGTGGGGCATGGCTACACCTAGGCCATTGGTCAGAAGCCCTGTGGGGTATTTCTTCTCCCGATCACCGACGGCTTTTGAAAAGCCTGCGGTCACCAAGAGCGGAGACCTCTGGAAGCTGGGAAGACATCGCCTGGTATGCGGGGACAGCACCAAGGTCGAGACCTTCGAGCTGCTCATGGCGGGTGCGAAGGCGAACCTGGTG
>CAZOJQ010000072.1:0-3747 GCA_964580185.1 uncultured Thermotogaceae bacterium | reverse complement strand
AACCATTGCTTTTTGATTTGCCCATCTTTATCCCGGAAGCCAACTGTACAATTCCCTAGAAATAAACCTGAACTCTCTCCACTTTTGCTATGAAAAAGCGCTACTTTTCCCTGCTCGGCGCGAACCAAGTCTTCAAACCTCTTCCAACTGAACCCAAAACCCCAAATCTTCTCATGCATCGGAACGCTTCTCATGGGGTCTCTCAAACAAGATCGTTTGGATGAATCATGAATCCAAAGTATGGGATTGGACATGACAAGCTAAAGACGATAGGAGGTGGTCAAAATGCAAGTGGAAGACGAACAGACCCTGATTACCGGTTCATCGATTCTATCCTATCAAACATGCCACAGGCAGGCATGGTTAACAATCCGGCGCTTTACTCCGGAACAAGAAAACCCGTGGATTTTGATCGGACGGTATATTCACCAAACCAGCTACCGAGATCGGGGTGAAAAAGAGATCCAGCTTCCCGGAGCCAAGATCGATCTGATTTGGAAGGATGGGATAGTTCGGATCGTTGGTGAAATCAAGAAGTCTTCCCGATCTCTTCAAGGGGCCCAGCTGCAATTGCTTTTTTACCTAAAACTCCTCCATGAACGAGGGATTGCCTGTACGGGACAAATCCTCATTCCACAGGAAAAACGAATCGTTTCTATTGAATGGACCGTGGCAAACCAAGAAATGCTTGGCGTTACCCTCGATGCGCTTAGAAAGCTCGCAGAGCGTGAGAATCCACCCGAACCAAAATGGATTGGTTCGTGCAGCAAATGCGGGTTTTCAAATTTCTGTTGGGCTTAGGTGGGAAGTGGCTTATGTACGTAATCATGGCGTATGATATTGGGGAAAAACGTGTCAACAAAGTTTTGAAGACGGGTCGGAAATATCTAACATGGGTCCAAAATTCGCTTTTGGAAGGAGAAATCACCCATGCCAAATTTCAAAAGCTCAAGCTGGAGATAAAAAAGATTACGATAAAAGAAGAAGACTCTGTATATTGGTACATCTTTCGGGATAAGAATCAAATGCAGAAAGAATTCCATGGTGTGGAAAAGGATAAGGTGGGTATGATTGTGTAGGAGGTGGGAATCATGAATCCTGTATATCTCTTTAAGTCAGGAACATTGGGCAGAGAAAACAACACACTCAGTCTGCGGAATGATGCAGAAGTCAAATACATACCGATCGAGTCAGTTGCAGAAATCAAGGTTTTCGGTGAGGTCGATCTAAATAAAAGAATACTGGAGTTTGTGGCGCAAAACCGCGTGCCTATCCATTTTTACAACCACTATAATCATTACATCGGAACCTTCTATCCCTATGAGTTTCTTTCCAACGGCACGACAGTGCTTCATCAGGCGCTTAGTTACCAAGATCCGGACAAAAGGTTGCGCATTGCAAGGCGATTTGTTATAGGGGCTATGGGAAATATGCGCAGCCTGTTGCAATACTACGCACGGAAAGAGAAGATCAAAAAGGATGATTTAGAGTCAATGCGGGAACTGAAGGAAACCGCTTTGGCGTCATCGAGCATTAACGAGCTGATGGCGATGGAAGGAAATTTCCGGGAACGGTACTATCGGTTTTTTGATCAGATTGCAGAAAATGATCTTTTCACCTTTACCAAGCGAACGCGAAATCCTCCACAGAATCACATGAACACCTTGATTAGCTTTGGAAACAGCCTTCTATACTCCACAGTCCTTACCGAAATTTACAAGACCGCTTTGGATCCAAGGATTGGTTTTCTCCATTCTACCAATTTTCGGAAGTTTTCTCTCAACCTCGATATTTCCGAAATCTTCAAACCCCCAATTGTTGATCGAACAATCTTCAGTTTGGTTAATAGGAATCAAATAGGAGAAAAACACTTTAAGGGAGTTGAAGGTGGGATCCATCTCAATGAGGCAGGACGGAAAGTCTTCGTAACCGAATACGAAAATCATCTTTCTCAGACGCTGAAACATGAACAGCTGAAAAGAAAGGTGTCCTACCGAACGTTGATTCGGCACGAAGCGTATAAGATCATAAAACATTTGATCGCGGATAAGGAGTACACGCCCTTCCAAATGCAATGGTAGAGAAAATTAATCTTAGTCATTACGTAAGTCATCTGTCGACCCCCAATAACCCCCAAAACCCCGGGGGGTCGACAGATGAGTTTGTTATCATCTAAACCGATCTCTACCTAAGTATTTATGAGTCTTAGCACAAATTTCTACTGTTCGTTTACCTAACATTCATTTGACATCATTCGCTTAATTGTGCTAGACTATCAGCGAAACTCAACGGGCCTGAAGCCTACCTATGAGGAATGAAAACTCAGTTCTACTTCTCCGCTTGCGTTTCCGAGTGATAGCGCCTGAAGCCTACCTATGAGGAATGGAAACCACGACGGATGGCACAACGTTTCATGCCTGCCCATGGGCCTGAAGCCTACCTATGAGGAATGGAAACTTATAAGCTGCAATAGCCGCTAAATCATCTTCGTGCGCCTGAAGCCTACCTATGAGGAATGGAAACTGGTTCCCAAGGCTTCCCCGGCTCATAGGGTTCGTGTGCCTGAAGCCTACCTATGAGGAATGGAAACTTAGCTTTTTCTTTCAAACGAGAATGTTCATCAACAGCCTGAAGCCTACCTATGAGGAATGGAAACATGATTTTGAACAATGCCCGGCGAAATATCGATTCAATTATATCATGAGGATTCCTCTTTCGTTTTCTCCTCATTTGTTTTTGGGTTCGGCAATTCATAAAGCAATATATGATTTTGGAATTCAATTTTCTGATTCAGGATCAGAAGAAGATCTTTTAAACTTCTTTCGGGAAGTTTGGAAACAGGAAAGGGAAAGATTACGAGTCGTCGGAGAATTCGACATGAATAAAGAACAAGAAAAGGAGTATGGAACAAAAGGCATAGAAATGTTGAGGAATTTCTATAAAAGTCAGATGATAAAACCTCCATTTCTGGGTGAGTTAATGATTGAATGTCCTGTATCGGATGATGTTCGAGTAACAGGAAAGGTCGATCGGTTAGATATGATTGATGAACAATCTTTTTCAATTACCGATTATAAAACAGGGAAATTGGATCGAAAGTATTTGGATCCCTTTCAAATTAATTTGTATGCTTACATCATGAATCAGACAAATCGCCGGACAGTTAAAGGGATTCTATATTATCTTCCTGATGACGAGATTATAGAGTATGATATGGACGATGAAACATTAAAGAGGACCGAATTTCTCTTAAAAGCAAAGGTATTGGGAATTAAGAGAGCGCATCAAGAAAACAGCTTCCCGGAAAAGCCGTCTGTACTCTGCAAATGGTGCGATTTTGTAACACAATGTCCGAAGGGAGCTGTATATACCGGACAGAAGATGGAAAATTATCAAACGCGGATTGTTTGATTATTTGTTGTCTCTTCAAGATTCGTTTCGGAAAACCCGCTTTGCAAAACTCCGCCCCGAATAATGAGAGGCAACATCATTTCTTGTACATTATTTTCTTTTCTGACGTTATACAATTGTTTCAATACCTCTTTAGTCAATGAGTCGTAGTTCACGTAGATATAAGGGATTTTTTGCGCAACAAAATGTTCTTGGGCTTGCTGACAAGCAAAACACCCTTCTTTTCCAATGATAATTGTTGGATTATATAAACCTACAAGCATTCTTTCATTCCTTTCTACGGAATTGTACAGTTGGCTTCCGGGATAAAGATGGGCAAATCAAAAAGCAATGGTT
>CAZOJQ010000071.1:0-3837 GCA_964580185.1 uncultured Thermotogaceae bacterium | reverse complement strand
CAAAATCCATTGGGAAGACGGAAGTTCCATGGATATCGCCACAGCCCGCATCGAATACTATCGGTTTCCTGGTGCTTTGCCGGAGGTGGAGCTGGCTCCGATCAAGAAGGATCTGTACCGCAGAGACTTTACGATCAACGCGCTGGCCATCAGTCTGAACCAAGGGACCTTTGGCAATCTTTTGGATTTTTTCCACTGTCGGAAAGATATCGAAGAAGGAATCATCCAAGTGTTGTACAATTTGAGTTTTGTGGAAGATCCAACCCGCATCATTCGTGCCATTCGGTACAGTGAGCGCTACCAGTTCCAGATCTTGCCCCGGACTTTGGAACTGCTGAAAGAGGCTCTGGATAACCAATATCTGGAGAAGATCTCGAAAAATCGGATTCGCGAAGAGATCGTGTTGTGTTTGAAAGAACCCAACCGGTCCCGAATGATTCAGCGCATGGGCGAACTGGACGTTTTCCGTCATATTTTCGGATCCGTCTACTTCAATCCTTCCATGAGCACACGGATCGATCAGTTCTTCCAATTCCTTCCTTGGATCGAGACATTCACTCGGAAAGGCTTTCACCCCTTTTATGCATTGCTTCATGTCTTGCTCGAATACCTCCCTTTTGACGAGCTTTCCGAGATCATCCGAGCGTTCGGTATTCCCAAAAAAGTCGGGAACAGCATCGCGCAACTGAGTGATAAAGCGATGACCATCGCCGAAGTCGTTCGACTGGAGATGGCTTTTTCGGATATCTATTTCGTAATGGAAGGGATAACGGCGGAAGGGATCGCTTTCATCGCTTCGTACCTCGACGCAGGGGGACAGGAATACTTGAAAGAATACCTTAGGACCAGAAAAAATACCCGGATCGAGTATGTTACCGCTTCGATTCTGATAAAAAAGCACCATGTAGAAGATGCCGATGCAATCAAGAAGATCATCCAAAGGGTCGTCGGAGAACGTTTGGATGGAAGATGCCAAACTGCCGAGGACGAAAAAAAATTGCTAGACCAATGGTTCGAATCTCACCAAGACCATATCCCATCACAAAAGGAGGGAGCGCTGTGAACGAACAATCCATTGGCGTAGGAACGAAAGCGCCCGATTTCAAGGCGAAGGACCAAAACGGGCAATGGTGGAACCTTTCAGACCTCACAGGGAAACGAGTGTTGCTGTCTTTTCATCCGCTGGCTTGGACCAGTATCTGCATGAGCCAAATGCAAGCCCTAGAACTCTCTTGGGATCGCTTTCAGAAAGCGAATGTCATTCCGATCGGTATCAGTGTGGATTCCATCCCATGCAAGAAAGCGTGGGCTGAATCCATCATGGTCAGCAAATTACCCATGATCGCTGATTTTTGGCCCCATGGCCAAATTGCTCAACGACTGGGCATCTTTCGACAAGAAGACGGATTTTCCGAACGGGCCAACATCCTGATTGGCGAAGACGGAACGATATTGTGGATCAAAGTGTATCCGATCAAGCAACTCCCCGATCTTGAGGAAGTTTTCTCTCTCATCCAGTCCCAATGAATGAAACCCCCAAAAGGCCCCAACCTTCTGGCGGATACTTGAACCTCAACAAAGAACAGGTCATGTCGTTGGGATCAACGTGGGGCATGCAATGCACCCAGGGAACCGCTTTTTTTCTTCAAGGGGATCTCGGTGTGGGAAAAACCGTATTGGCAAAAGCAATTGGAAAGGGAATGGGAGTTCCTCCTGAAGAGATGAGAAGCCCGAGTTTTTCGATTCTGAACACGCATCGCGGGTCATCGAAAATCCTGCACCATTTGGATCTGTACCGTCTTGAATCGGCGGAACTGGATGATATTGGAGTCGAAGACCTTTTTGACGAAGACTCTATCGTAATCATCGAATGGCCCGAAAGGGCCGAGTATCTGCGCTCATTCGGCGGGATATGGGTGCATATGCAATATACAGCCGATCCAGAACGAAGAAATCTTTGGGTTTATTCCCTAGAGGAGGAAATATGAACGCAAAACCGCAAACAGTCTATTCTCATGAATCCATGAGGGTCGTTCGGTATGTATTGCCTCCGATTGGCGTCAATACCTACTTGATCTTTCGGGAAGACACGCTCGTATTGGTTGATCCTGGCGCTGGCATTGCCAAAATCCTGAGTGAGGAAAACCTGTCCAAACACAAAGCCACTGTTCTATTAACCCACTGCCATTATGACCATATCGCAGGGTTGGAAGAACTCCATTCTGCTTCGATTTGGATTTCCAGACAGGATCTTCCAGGGCTCACGGAATCAGAACGGAACATGGCTCCGGAATTTGAAACCGTTTTCCTCTCTTCCAAAGAATGGACAGTCCATCCCCTGGATCCAGGCGATCATCAAATCGATGGATTGTCCTTTCTCGCCCTTCTGATGCCCGGACACACACCGGGTAGTATGATCTTCGATTTCGGATCCTTTCTCTGTACCGGGGATTTTCTTTTCGACACGTCTATTGGCAGAACAGATCTACCTTACGGAGATCCCAATGCCATGAACGAATCTTTGAAGTCCTTTCGCACTTTATTCCAAGACAGACCGCACGAACTCCTGGTCTTGCCCGGTCATATGGATATTGCTCCGCTTGGGTTCCTTTGGAACCAAAACCCCTATTTACGAGGGTAAGCCTTTCCTGGATTAAAAAAGGCAGCTGCTTGAAAAATACAGCTGCCTTTTTTCTGGCAATCATGGTGCCGAGGGACAGAATCGAACTGTCGACACACGGATTTTCAGTCCGCTGCTCTACCGACTGAGCTACCTCGGCAATTCAGGTCAGGTGGATCCTGTGGCTCTGGTGGGAGCGGCAGGGATCGAACCTGCGACCTCCTCCTTGTAAGGGAGATGCTCTTCCGCTGAGCTACGCGCCCTTATCTGGCGCCCCCACCGGGGTTCGAACCCGGGTCTCCACCTTGAAAGGGTGATGTCCTAGACCACTGGACGATGGGGGCGACGGTCTCAACGGGCTATATCTTACACTATTCGGAGGAAAAAGTCAACCCATTTTCTCTTCGAGTGTATGGGCTTGTACTCCTCTTTCTTAGGTTGCTGTGGTATAATCAAATGGATCCAGGATTCATCGTTGCGTTGGGAAGGTGAAAATTATGAAGTTCCGCAAATGGCCTGTCTTTGGATCCGTACTAATCCTCTTCTTCTCCATAATCGGTCAATCGATGGACCTTTCGGATTTGGGCCTTTTGCTTCATCTCACGGAAGAACAAGAAGAATACCGATTCCATCACTCCGCCATCCGTGTGGGCGTGATGAATGCATGGCCTCCCATGGACTTCGTGGATGCTTCGGGTAAAGCCACGGGCATTGGCGTTGATGTACTCGATGCTTTGGCTCAGATCACAGGATTTCAGATTGAAATTGTCCCAGGCCCTTTTGAAGAAATCTTCGATATGATCAAGCGGGGTGAACTCGATGCCCTGATGGATACTACCCCTACACCGGAACGGATGGAGTTCTTGTTTTTCACCCGCCCCTACCTGACCATTCCTCATGTGATCGTTGGGCGTAGAGGCGAAACTGAATTCAACGCTTTGGACGATCTTTCTCAGGCTCGTGTTGCTTTGGAAAAAGGCTTCTATTTGGTTCATCTCCTCCAAAATCGCTTTCCAAATATGAAAATCATAGAAATGCCTTCAACGCTTCGCGCCTTGGAAGCCGTATCCATGGAAATAGCGGATGCATACATCGGCAACCGAGCCGCTGTGTTTTATCTGATCATCCAACATCAGCTGACCAACCTGAAGGTCCATGCCCAGACCGATCCCGAAGGATCCATCAACTCCATCGCGGTGAGAAAGGATCTTCCCGAG
>CAZOJQ010000070.1:0-3847 GCA_964580185.1 uncultured Thermotogaceae bacterium | reverse complement strand
GGTGTCCACAAGGAGTTCGAAAATCCGGGAATCCAGGGCATATCCTCCTTGGAGATAACTCAAAGCAACTCCTTGATCCAAATGCGTGGACCAACGCGCAGGATTCAATTCAGGGTTGTCGCCCGCTGTTGTGGTTTCAAATACGAGACCCACATCCGGGCAGACCAGTTTCGCGGCCGCTCCGCTCCCTCTCAAACCCACTTCTTCCTGAACTACAAACCCAAAGTATATATCATAATCTACAACGGGCAAATCCTCGAAGAGATCCATCAGGATCGAACAACCACCCCGATCATCCAAGGCTTTGGCAACTACTCGATTCTCGAACTCTTCATATTCTGTATCGAAATGAATGTAGGTTCCGATCGATACCTGTTCTGCTGCTTGTTCTTTGTTTTTATACCCAGCTTCCACCCGGATGTCTTTCCATTCCGGAGGAACAGTCAGCGTATTTTTCTGGAGATGAATCGCTTGATACCCAATAAAACCCGGAATAGCTTCCTCGCCTATGACCACACGTTTTCCCAGCAATACCCGAGGATCTACACCACCTACCGGCATGACAGCGAGTCGCCCATCTTCTTCGATGTTGGTGACCATCAGTCCCACTTCATCCATGTGGGCCAAAAGCATCAGACGTTTTGCCGATTTCCCGGATCCTTTTTTTAAAAGGACCAAGTTGCCAATTCCGTCCTCGTACACAGCATCACTTTGATCAGCGAGCTTAGACTTGATGAATGCTTTAACCGGATGTTCGTTTCCTGATGCGCCGTTCAGTGCGCAAAGCTCTTTCAACCATTTCATCATCATCCCTCCCATTCCGAAAGGAAGCAAGCGAGGAGTCTCCCTGTTTCTTCGACATCTTTGAGATGGATCAGTTCGATGGGATTATGCATATACCGCTGCGGGATCGAGATGACCATGGAAGGAATGCCTTCCAACTGAATCATATCGGCATCAGTTCCGCTTCTGCCGGGTACTGCTTCCGTTTGCACAGCAATCCCGTTTTTCTCAGCGACTGCTTGAAAGGCTTTGAACAACGCAGGCTGAATTACAGGACCAAAAGCCAATGCGGGTCCTTTGCCCAATTCAATTTTGGCGGTGTTGGGCACGCTCTCGTTTCCATGAGTGACATCAATTGCGATTCCCAAATCCGGTTGAATGGATTTCGATGCGGTGCATGCGCCAAACGCTCCCACTTCTTCCCGGGAAGAAAAAACAAAAAACAAATCAGAAAAGTGATCGCGCTTTTGCAGCTGCATTAGGGCGATCACTGACGCAGCGCAACTGGCTCGATTATCCAAAGCTTTTCCGCAAAAGGTCTTGCCGAATCGCATCGGTTTGGAGTCCAAAGTTATGAAGTCCCCCACTTGAAAAGGCAAATCCAAGTGCATGGAACCATCCACAAACAGGGTATCGAAGTTGGCAGCTAGTTTCCGGGTCTCCTCGGTCTGGAGGTGAGGAGCCAACATACCGATGACGCCCCGCCGGATCCCTTTTTTGGTGTGAATCCGAACCTTCTGGGATGGGCAGATTTTGGGGTCGATGCCGATTCCTTCTACACGCAGAAAGCCTTCCGGCAAGACCTTAGAAACGATCATACCCACTTCGTCCATATGAGTGGAGACCAGAATCTTTTTCTCGCCTTTGCCCTTCTTTCGGGCGATGAGGTTACCGCTTGTATCCTCATAGACATCATCCGCGTAGGGACGAACATATGTTTCCAGTACGTTCCGAACGGGTCCTTCACGGCCAGGAGGGCCGTCAACCATACTGAGTTCCTCAAGAAGCTTTTCTAAACAGAATGCCACAACGATTCTCCTTTCACCAATTAGAAGTTGATCATTGGATTGGATAGAGCAATGGGTGCCAATGTCAAGTGTCCGTTCTTAAGAAGACACAAACTGGGATCGGTACTATGGATTGAAGAATGGATCACATCACCGATTTGAATCTGAAGCGGCTGGAGCGAAAATCCGACGATCAGCGCGCCTTGAGTTGCGACCTGGCCTGCTCGGACAGAACCATGGATTTCTCCAAATACGATGATGCTGCCTCCTGCGATCACTTCGCTCCCCGCATTCACATTCCCGATGATCAAAAAATCGCCCGGAGAGGAAACAACCTGCCCGGATCGAACCGTACCCTGGTACACCTCCATTTTTGGGTATGAAGAGAAGGAACGGTTTGGATCAGGGGGTTGGGGTTTCTCGTCATGAGATGGGGTTTGGTCTTTCTTTGAGGGAAGAATAACGGGATCGGAAGGTTTTTCGAAGTATATGCTCCGGATGTGTAGCGATCGATCCTTCATTTTTCCAATGATGAAAGGAATCAGGGGTGCTTGTTCCTCTCCTCCTTCAAAGAAAACAGAAATCCGGGATTGGTTTTCCAAAAAAACGGATAGATCTACCAGCTTTTTTTCTAATTCCAGCTCCAGTTGTTGAACATTCGCGCTTCGCTCTACGATGAGGAAAATTTCCGCGCCATTGAACCGAAAATCAACCATACGTGCTCCCATCCTTTTTTTCATTCAGATTATATCATATCCGGGGATCGATTCGTGAGGCCATCTGGAGATTTCGACCCCCAACATTGGGTAAACCTTGGGCATTGATTATTCCCATAATGAGACGAAGGTTTTCCAAATCATCCCTGCTCCGCCAGTCGCGAGAATAATCCAAACAACCGAAGGCTTGAAACGGTAGAGCCAAAAAAAAGTTCCCGCGCCTAGGAGGATCGTGAATCCGTCCCGCACGGATCCGATTCCGATTCGGAGGGTGGCCGCCAAAATCAGAGCGACAATGGCTGTTTTCAAAGCGCCAAATAGGTGATCGGTTTGAATCCACCGGGAGAGCCAATCGATCAGTTTGAGGAGAAAAAAGATCCAAAAGACGCTTGGAAGGGTAACACCAACGGTAGCCGCAATAGAACCCAATACCCCCGATACTCGATATCCCACGAAGGTGGCCGTATTGATCGCAATTGGACCAGGAGTCATCTCTGCCACAGATATGAGCGGAAGGAAATCAGAAAGCGTGAGCCATTCGCGCACATCGATCACCTCGTTTTGGATCAGGCTAAGGGCTCCGTACCCTCCTCCAAAGGCAACCATTCCAATCTTGAAGAATGAAAGGAACAGATCGATCAGGATCATCATGAATTCGATCCTCCAGAGGAACGATGCGTCAAATTCGGTTTTTTTCGGCGAACAGCCTGGATCACGAAAACCCCACCCGCACACCCAAAAAAGACCCAAATAGACGAGATCCGAGTCAAGAGGATGATCAATGCCCCCAAACCAACCATTGTCAGCTCGGCCCAATGCCAACTGTTCTTTCGGATCAATTGCCATGAGAGGTTGGCCAGAATGACCGTAACACCGACCTGAGCCCCGTAAAAGAAGCCATTGACAAGGGGCCATTGAGTCAGGTCGTGAAAAAAGGACGCGATTACCAGAATAATCGCAAATGGAGGAAGAATTGCGCCCAATGTGGCTCCTATTGCGCCGCGTATACCTCCGTATCGACTGCCCAAAAGCATCGCAACATTGATCGCAATGACCCCAGGCACTGTTTGTGCTGTTACGATCGTCTTCATGAACTCATCATCATCCACCATCCGATACCGTTTTACGACAAAATCCTGGATGACCGGAATCATGGCATAACCGCCTCCAATCGTTAATGCGCTTACTCGACTGAAGATCAAAAAAAGCTTCCAAGGACTCATCAGCTACCTCCTTGATTCGGATCGATCCTTTGGATCCCCAATTCATAGAATTTCCCACCGCATACAAGACGAAACCACAGAGGGTATCGTTGAGTGTCAGGGGCGTCTCTCTCCCAAC
>CAZOJQ010000069.1:0-3938 GCA_964580185.1 uncultured Thermotogaceae bacterium | reverse complement strand
CAGATACCCGAATCATATAGCCCATATCACGTCCCATTTTCAATCAGGCGGGGGAGAAAGAGGTATTGCTGCTCCATGGGTACACGGGATCGCCTCACGATATGCGTTTTCTTGCTGATTTTCTGAACGCAAAGGGAATGACAGTGCTTGCCCCCCGGTTACCCGGTCATGGTACCAATGCCAACGACTTTGACCAGTCGAACTGGAACCAATGGGTACGTGCGTCAATCGATTCCTATATCCACCTCTCATTCGATTATCCAAATCCAATGATTTGTGGATTGTCAATGGGAGGATTATTGGCAGTCATCCTGGCTTCTATTTTTCGACCCCCAAAAATTGTTTTGGCCGCTCCGGCATTTGAACTAAAAAGCAAGATCCTAGTATGGACTCCCCTACTAAAATGGATCGTTCCGAATCGCAAAAGGAACAGAGTTCGGATTCCTCATTTTTCGGATAATCCGGATATGGAACTCCTATCCAAAGAATATTGGAGCACTGACAACCTAAAAAAACTGTCCGACCTCGAACGAATACGGAGAATAGCGATTCGTAGATTGCCGAAGGTTCGATCGGAAACATTAACGATTCTTTCAAAAAAAGACAAAACGGTTTCTTTGAAAACCTCGGAGATTATCGGCCAAAAAATCGGGGCATACCGAAAGCAAACGATTGTTCTCGAAGAAAGCGCTCACGTTGTTGTAAACGATTGTGAACGAGAAAAAGTAGCCCAGACAATTGCTCAGTGGTTTTTGTAATTCAAATTGGCCCGTTGTTGGAAATTCAAATACTCCCATTCCTTGGGTTCCATGGCGTGGTATAATAGAATAGAGAAGGGTTCAAACGCAGAAAACGGGGGGAAAGATGACACAAAACCGATTTCGCCTTGTTACTCGAAGTGACTTTGATGGTTTGGTTTGCGGGGTTTTGCTGAGAGAATTGGATATGATCGAAGACATTCTGTTTGTTCATCCCAAGGATATGCAAGACGGGAAAATTGCCATTACTGCACAAGATATTACGACCAATCTTCCCTACGTTCACGGAGTTCATCTTGCTTTCGATCATCATTATAGCGAAACACTCCGCGTTTCAAACCAAAAAAACCATATCATCGATGCTCAAGCGCCTTCTGCAGCAAGGGTTGTGTACACTTATTTTGGTGGAAGGGAACGCTTTCACGGAGTATCGAATGAAATGATGGAAGCGGTTGATAAATCGGATTCTGCACGGTTTTCGATGGATGAAATCCTTCAACCCATAGGTTGGGTATTGCTGAATTTTCTCATGGATGCTCGAACAGGTCTTGGGCGATTTCGCGATTTCCGAATATCCAATTATCAATTGATGATGAAACTAATCGATTCCTGCAAAAATATGACCATTGAAGAAATCCTCGAAGATCCAGATGTACAAGAACGCTCAAACCTGTACTTTTCCCATCAATCCAATTTCAAGAATCAAATTCTTCAGTGCACCGAAGAATTCGGAATGGGTCGCCTTGTCGTATTAGATCTGCGGAGAGAGGAAATGATTTATCCCGGAAACCGTTTTATGATTTACGCCCTTTTTCCGAAATCAAAAATTTCCATCCACGTTATTTGGGGGTTAAGAAAACAGAACACGGTTTTTGCTGTAGGAAAATCCATATTGGATCGTTCCTCGACCCTAAACATCGGTGAGCTAATGCTGTACTACCAAGGAGGGGGACATCCCAACGCTGGTACTTGTCAAGTTCCAAATGAAGAGGC
The DNA here is from genome assembly GCA_964580185.1 of uncultured Thermotogaceae bacterium. Classification (GTDB taxonomy): domain Bacteria; phylum Thermotogota; class Thermotogae; order MWEM01; family MWEM01; genus CAYWWY01. The sequence goes on along the minus strand of CAZOJQ010000069.1, from coordinate 2,187 downwards.
GGATGAACTACTAAAAGAGATCGTAGGGAAAATCCTTGCTCACGAAACATAGTGAATCGTTTCCCCATTTCCTTATAGAAGGTACACTTCGGACAATCCAGGAAATTCGGGATCCACGAGTACCAAGCATCATCTGTCGAATATCGGGAGATACCATTCAAATCCTTTGTCATCCCCGGTTTCCACAACAACACTATTATCGGAATGCCGTGAACGAAATTCGAAAGGTTTTGATTCGGAATGCAAAGACTACGATTTTGGATCGGGTTCAAAAGGCTTCAATCCAAGTTCGAAAGCATCCGCAGAAAGTCGTTATCAAGTTTTACAAATCTCGATGGGGAAGTTGTACCGATAAAGGGATCCTTCAAATGAATTGGTCTTTGATCATGGCGCCAGTGTTTGTTATCGATTATGTAGCAATCCACGAATTGTGCCACTTAAGGCATATGGATCATTCATCCCATTTTTGGCAGGAAGTGAAGCAACACGCTCCAAATTATCAAGAATCAAGACGGTGGCTCAAACAGAACGCATCTGTGATCTTAAACTTAGCAAATTGGCTAAACGATCAATCTCAATCAGCCTAATGGGGGAAAGCCATTGGATAACGTAACTCTGTTTCTCGTAATGTTTGCTACCTTTGGGCTCTTAATCGCAATGGGTTTTCTGTTTATTCGTGGAAGCAAGAGGAAAACAGAAAAGCTTTCCACAGATGTTAATGAATTTGAAACAAGAGTCCTCGATCTGATTGGACGGTTTCAGCATATTTCCGCTAATCGATTGCAAGCCTTGGAAAATCGGATCGCTGATTTCCGGAATGTTTTGAAGGAATCCAATGAAATATACTTATCGCTTTCATCATTGGTTTCAGAAAGCAGCAAACAAATTTCCGAACTCGAAAAAAGGATTGAAATGATGCGGGGATTGGAGCAAGATATTGAAGGAAAAAAAGACCCGATACCTAATGACGAACCCAATCTTTCGGAAGACACAGAAATGGATAGTCGGATTGGAACCACGAAAATAAAAAAGATTAATCAAGAAAAAAAAGAATCGGTTATGGAGCAGTCAAAGAAAGAAGATGCAGGTGAGAGAGAATCGCCTTCTCTTGCCACCTTTGATATATCCGAAAGTTCGTTTGAACATCGGATATTGAATCTTGCTTCTGAAGGAACCGAACCTGAAGAAATCGCAAAACAACTAAAAATCGGAAAAGGAGAAGTTCTTTTGGTACTTGAGCTTTTTCGCCGAAAGACTGATTGACTTATGCGTAGCATACTACTCGAGCGGTCGATGGAATTTTTCGCCATTCTGAAAAAAGACCGAAAGGAATGGATGCATTTCTGGGATGACTATAAAAGGAAGCTTCCAGGGATTATGATTCCCTATTGCGCGTTCTATCATTTGGACGAGGCGAAAGTATGTCTCTCCTTGGAACGGTTTTCCCGTCCATTTTTGGACAGGATCTATCAGAAGAATGAGACCATTCGCTTTTGGAAAGCCAAAGCTGCGAAAGCTCTTTCAAACAAGCAGGAAGAATTAAAATTGGTCCAAGAAGACTTTACGATCTACATGATTGGCGCATTGGGTTTGGAGGATCGCACTTTTTTTCCTTATTCGGGCAAATATATCGGGGTCATTGATATTGTGTCGGTAATAGCCAATGAGCGTATCGAAGAGCTCCCGAGCATCGCAATCGGTCTTGCGAAGGAAATTCGGTCATCAATCGACAGGAAAGAAACGGCAACTTAGTCAAGGGGGAGAGTCAATGGGAATCCAACGATTGGGAATATTAACTAGCGGCGGAGATGCACCTGGCATGAATGCTGCGGTTCGCGCAGTTGTCCGGTACGGAATCAAGTCGGGTATGGAAATGATTGGGATCCAAAAGGGGTATGCGGGTATCTTGGATGAGGAGTTTATCGAGCTTCAATATAAGGATGTGGCTGGTTTTTTGGAAAAGGGAGGAACAGCCTTTCAAACCGCTCGATGTCCCGAATTCAAAGTGGGTTCTGTAAGAGAGGAAGCAGCTGAGAAGCTGAGAAAGCGAGGAGTTGAAGCATTAGTTGTCATTGGAGGAGATGGTAGCCTAACCGGGGCGGCTTTGTTAAACGATGAACACGGGATTCCTACTGTAGGAATCCCAGGCAGTATCGATAATGACATTTATGGGACGGATATGTCCAT
>CAZOJQ010000068.1:0-4327 GCA_964580185.1 uncultured Thermotogaceae bacterium | reverse complement strand
ATTTCTTCGGTATGCTGACCAAGATCCGGCGCAGGGTGTTCCACTTTAGCGGGATGGTTGTGGAATTTCAAAGGAGAACCCGGTACGGTGAAATGGCCCGCGGTAGGATGGATCAGCTCGACCATCATATCTCGGGCAAGTACCTGAGGGTCTTGAATGACCTGGGCCATATTTTGAATCGGTCCAGCTGGGATTCCTGCTTGTTCAAAAGCTTCTAACCACTCTTTCGAGCTTTTGGCCCGGATCTTGTCTTCTAGAAGGGGGCGGAGTTGATCCCAATGCTTGACCCGATCTTTATTCGTGAGAAATCGCGGGTCTTCTGGAAGCTCTTTTTGGCCAATCGCCCCACAAAACCGTTTCCACAAGACCTCATTACCTACACCGATATTAATTTTTCCGTCCCGTGTTTCCGCGGTGAAGAAGGGAGCGATAGAAGGATGATTGTTCCCAATCGGTTTGGGAATCTCTCCTGTGGTCACATAGCGCGCAACGGCATTCTCTAATAACGCAACCATGCAATCCAGCATTGCAAGATCCACATGTTCCCCTTTTCCGCTCACAGACCGCCGGTTCAAAGCAGCAAGAATCCCAATGCACATGAACATACCCGTGGAAATATCCGCAATCGAACTTCCTACTTTGATCGGGTGGTCCTCGTCTTCTCCTGTGATGCTCATCATGCCGCTCATCCCTTGAATAATGATATCGTATGAAGGTTTTTGAGAGTAAGGGCCCCAATGACCATACCCCGATCCGCTTGCATAAATGAGCTTGGGATTGATCTGAGAGACCTCATCGTACCCCAAACCAAACCGTTCCATAACACCCGGTTTGAAGTTTTCAACAAGAATATCGGCTTTGCGAATCAGGGGCAACAAAAGGTCTTTCGCTTTCGGGTCTTTTAAGTTCAATGTTATGCTCTTTTTCCCCCGATTGATGCTCATGAAGTACGCACTGACACCATTCTGATAAGGGGTATAACTTCTCGAGTCATCTCCACCCTCCGGCCGTTCAACCTTTACTACGGTTGCGCCAAGATCGGAGAGGATCATCGTACAATAGGGACCAGCCAAAACTCGTGTCAAATCTAAAACAAAAAGACCTTCTAACGGCGCACTCATGCATCACCTCTCGTATGGAATTCGTCTGCTCGGTTCGAAAGAGGCTTGTCCTTCTTCCAGCAAACCATCGTATGCCTTCAGGTTCCGATCTTCAATATGATCAAAGATCTGTTCGATGGAAGAACCGGGATGAATGGAGCGGATGGGATTGGGATCCAGATCCGCCCATATGATCTCGTCTCTTCCGGAAGCTTGAGAAAGCTTCTGACCACTGGGATGGACAATCATGGAGCTGCCGAAAAAAGCGGCCCCACTTGCGTCAACCCCTGTGCAATTCGTTGCAACCCAATATACATGATTGTCATAAGCTCGAGCCCGGTTGGTCAGATCCCAATGATCGAAGGCTCTCATAAACGCGGAGGGCCGGCAAATCACTTCTGCGCCTTTCAACGCTGTCACTCGGGCCATTTCTGGAAAATCCCCATCATAACAGATGACGATTCCGATTTTCGCTTTGGGGGTTTCCACACAGAAAGAGTCGCTGCCTGGCGTAGTCCAACCTCCGGCACTCGTTCTTTCGGTAGGAAACGGATGGGTTTTTCGGTACACTCCAAGGATGCCGGAAGGTCCGATCAACGCTGCGCTGTTATAGATGGTGGAAAGGCCTTTACCGCGTTCATAAACAGGAAAACAGATAAAGCAATTCATTTCTTTCGCCCATTGTTCTCCCAAGGAGGTAGCAGGACCGGGGATCTTTTCTGCGATTTCGAACAAAGCCTTTTCTCCCCCCAGAGGCGTGAACCCGGTTGTGAAAGTCTCAGGGAAAACTACGAGATCAGGGTCACACAAAACCTCGCATTCCTTCAAATACTGGTATGCCCTTCTCAAGTTCTTTTCCGGGTTCATCGGTTCAGGAGAAAACTGAATGCATGCCGCTCTCATCTGTTCCAAAACCCTTCACCACCTTCCTATGCAGTTTCTGGAGTGTTGGATCGAATCACCAAAGGCATCTGCAATGTTATACAGTGAATGTTTCCCCCGCCCTTTGGAATAGCCAATCCGGGCATTGGGATTATCTTCCTCTCTGGAAGGAGCTGAGTAAAGACAGCGCGCGCTTTTCGATCGGTAGATACGCAATCCCCTCCAAATGTCGGAAGCATCAGGCCTCCATTTACAAAATAAAAGTTGATGTAGCTCAAAGGTAACCTTTTTCCGTTTTCGAATTTGGGAGAGGGTTGTTCAATCGGCACAATCTCTATGGCCATACCGCTCGAATCGGCAAATGAACGGGCCCGCGCCAGGTTTTCTTGCGACAGCTCATAAAAGGGGTCGGTCGGATCGTAACAAACTTGCATCATTAGGATCTTTGGCCCAATGAACGCTGCTACGTTGTCTACATGCCCGTCGGTTTCGTCGTCGATCAGACCCCCTTTCAACCACAATACCTGGGACACGCCCAAGTAATTTTTCAAGGTCAACTCGATATCCTTCTGCGATAGGCCTGAATTGCGGTTGGGGTTCAGTAAACACTCTTCGGTCGTAACCAAGATTCCCTGACCATTGCCATGGATTGAACCGCCTTCCAGAACGATTGGGGCTTCGTACATCGGAATGTCTAAGCGTTCCCCAAGAATCCGGGGCACTTCTTCATCCGATTCAAAGGGGAAGTGCTTCCCCCCCCAACCGTTGAATCGCCAGCGAACGGCTCGAAGTTCTTCGTTTCCCATCAGAAAGGTCGGCCCGTTATCCCGAATCCATGAATCATCATAACGCATGGGCATCGGTTCTACAAATTTCCCACACGCATTCCGAACCTCCAATTCTTCTTCCTCCAAACAAATCATCGCAACTGGTTCATATCGCGAGATCATCCGAGCAACCATAGCGTACGCTCTTTTTGCCTCATCGATTCCGTCAGGCCAAATAGACTCTCGAATTGGCCAAGCCATAAATGTCCGTTGATGAACATGCCATTCGGGGGGCATTAAAAAGCCTTCTTCTTTGGGAAACATTTCTATCCTCTCTCTTCCGGGTTCAAGGAAATATGCACATTACGCATCTTGAAGGTTGATGCGTACTCCATAATCGTTTGGACCCGTCCAACCTTCTCTGGGTCTTCTGCGTGCAAGTCGCCCCCTTCGGTAATCTTCTCCAGGATGCGATCCAATTCTTCATAGGTCATCCGGAAGGCAAATTCATCGGTGATTCCTGGGACAAGGTCGGGTGTAGGCGGTTTTTGGATGATGCGATCTGGGACACCAATATCTTTGGCCAATTGGAAGACTTGCCGTTTGTACAGGTGCAACAAAGGCTCGATATCCACTGAGTCGTCCCCCCATTTGACATACAACCCGGTTAGCATCTCAGTCCGGTTGGTAGTGCCCACAACGGCGTATCCTTTCTGTTCGGCTTCTAAATAGAGACTGCACATCCTTGTCCGATGCTTGGCCCGAGAATAGGCCACCCCCCTCAGAAACTCTTTTGATCCTTGTCCCTTCAAATTCGCTAGGTAGGTATCCTCCGTTCCCACAGATTCCCACTTGTTTCGGACATAAGCCTCTTGGATTTTCCGGGGAAACAACTGCGCTGGCGGCTGGAGTCGATACACTCCCATTTTCCGCAAAATTGGGGAGATCTTCTTCACACGGTAGGGAATCTGAAAATGCCGACAAACCAAGATTGAGTCTTCCAAGGTTTCTGGGGCCGAATCTCTTTCAGGCAGGAGCAGACCAAAGGTTTTCTCGCTCCCGAATACCCTCGCGCATAGACCTGCCACAACTGCAGAGTCGATGCCTCCGCTAATTCCGACAACTACGCCTTGAAAGCCATATTTTTGGATGGTATCGGACAGAAACTGTTGAATCTGCTGTACGATATCAATCCCTCCAATTCCATAGGATTTTCACGATTGTTCGGCGTGATCGGTACGTGTACCTGTATTATACCATGAAGCGAAATATCTTAAGGAGGGGAGGTAAGACCGACGAAACCCCTTCCCTTTCGTGATATCGGTTTTCGTTGCGCCATTTGTGTCCAATAGCTGCCCAGTAACCCGAAGAACGAGGAAAGGCCCTCCTCTGAGATGAACTATGAGATCGGATCAAATCATTCAACAGAGTTCTGCAAATGCTCATACCCGAAGCATTGCAAAAAACCAATTTTTTCTAAGGATTCATGATTGGTTGACCTTATTTGCTGCGGTGCCCTGGTTGGTTGGATTGAAACAATTGACAACACCTTTTAACCTATGGTAGAATACACTATTC
>CAZOJQ010000067.1:0-5360 GCA_964580185.1 uncultured Thermotogaceae bacterium | reverse complement strand
AGGGTATAGGATGGATCAGATGACGACTGCCGAGGCTTTCGATCGATTGTTGGAGATCATGCGCACTTTGCGGTCGCGTGACGGATGCGCGTGGGATCGGGAGCAAACTCATGAAAGCCTAAAACCCTATGTCGTCGAGGAGGCCTATGAAGTAGTGGCCGCCATCGAATCCAACGATATGGAGCATTTTCAAGAAGAACTGGGCGACTTGTTGCTCCAGATTGTCTTCCATGCGCAAATCGCCGAAGAGAATGCTGATTTCGGTATGAAGGAAATTCTTCAAGGCCTTTCGGACAAACTGGTTCGGAGGCACCCTCACATCTTTGGCAATGCTTCGGGTTATTCCTATAGGCAGTGGGAACAAATCAAAGCCAAGGAAAAAGGGGAACCCATTGTAAGCCGAATTGGAACGATCAACCATGCGCTTCCCGCCCTGAGCATGGCGCGGCGGATCCAGGAAAACGCAGCCGCTGTAGGATTTGACTGGGATAAAACCGAACCTGTGATGGAAAAGGTCGAAGAGGAGCTGCGTGAAACAAAAAAAGCCATGGAAGAAGAGGATCCCGATCACACGGAAGAAGAAATTGGCGACCTGCTCTTTGCAATTGTCAACCTCTGTCGATTTCTTAGAGTCGATCCAGAAAATGCGCTGAGAAAGGCTTCTCGGAAATTTATGCGCCGATTTGCCCATATGGAATCGATGCTTCAGACCGATGGTCTTGCCATGGAAGACCAAACCCTTGAAACATTGGATATCTATTGGGAAAAGGCGAAACGCTGTGGATTATCGAATCAATGAAACGCTGACGCCTTCCGGCGACCAACCCGAGGCCATTGAACGATTGATCCGGTCCATCCGCAAAGGCAATCCCTTTCAAACCTTACTGGGGGTCACCGGATCCGGAAAGACCTTCACCATGGCCCACGCGATTGCCCAACTGAATCGGCAAGCCCTTGTGCTGTCTCCAAACAAAACCCTTGCAGCCCAGCTTTATCGAGAGTTCAAGGATTTTTTTCCCAACAACAAGGTCGAGTTTTTCATTAGCTATTACGATTATTACCAACCCGAGGCCTATCTCCCTAAAAAGGATGTCTATATCGAAAAAGAAACAGAAATCAACGACATGATTCAGCGTATGCGCCTTTCCGCATTGACTTCCGTGATAACCCGGACCGATGTAATCGTTATTTCCAGCGTGTCATGCATCTACGCATCCGGAGATCCGCAGGATTTCCGCGATATCAACCTCACAGTCCGCAGGGGTCAGAAGATCCCCCGGCGAGAGATGACCACAAAGCTGGTTCAAATGCAATACGAGCGAAATGAAGAGGTGTTCAAAGGCGGGACCTTTCACTTCAAAGGAGACATTATGGATATCTATCCCTCCTATGATGAGATCGGGATCCGCATCGAATTCTTCGATGACGAGATCGATGCCATCTATACCTTCGATCCCATGAACCGAAACCGGATCGAAGAATTGGACCGCGCGATGATCTATCCTGCGCGCGAATACATCACCTCCCAAGAAAAGATCGATCGTGCGATTGGCCACATCGAACAAGAGCTGCATGACCGAAAAAAGGCCTTAATGAATGCGGGAAAACTTCTGGAAGCCCAACGTTTGGACCAACGGACGCGACAAGACCTGGAAATGCTGAGAGAACTCGGATACTGCAGCGGGATTGAAAACTATGCCCGCCACTTTGATGGTAGAACCGAAGGGGAAGCCCCTTGGACCCTTATGGACTATTTCCAAGATGATTATCTCTTTTTCATCGATGAATCCCACATCGCGGTTCCTCAGATTCGCGCGATGTACAATGGAGACCGGTCTCGAAAACTGAGTCTGGTGGAGTACGGGTTCCGCCTCCCATCCGCCATGGATAACCGACCGCTTACCTTCGACGAGTTTCTGACGAAAGTCCCTCAAACTGTCTTCGTGTCCGCGACCCCCGGAGATTATGAACGGGACCGATCAAAGGAGATCATTCAGCAAGTCATTCGCCCAACAGGGCTGATCGATCCCCAGGTTGAGGTGCGGCCGGCGGAAAACCAAGTCGACGACCTGCTCGATGAAATCCGCAAACGCCGGGTTCTAAAAGAGCGAGTGTTGGTCCTCACCCTTACCAAATCCATGGCCGAACGGTTGAGCGACTACCTTCAAGAGCTGGGCATCCGCTCCCTATACCTCCATTCAGAACTGGGTACGGTCGAGCGTGTGGAGGTTCTAAGAAAGCTCCGAAAAGGAGAGATTGAAGTGGTTGTCGGGATCAACCTCCTGCGGGAAGGGTTGGATCTTCCGGAAGTATCGCTGGTAGCTATTTTGGATGCTGATAAAGAAGGGTTCTTGCGCTCCCAGACAACCCTGATTCAAATCATCGGTCGCGCTTCGCGGAATGTGAATGGAATGGTTATGCTCTACGCAGACAAGATGACCCAAGCCATGGAGCGGGCCATCGAAGAGACCAACCGCAGACGTGAGTTGCAGCAAAAATACAACCAAATCCACAACATTACACCCGAAACCATCCGAAAGGCCATCGAAGAGGATATGTTTGCCGCATACCGCGTTGATGACGAAGACGAAGATCTTTCCGTGGAAGCGAAAGAAGCATTGATGATGGCTTCCACCATGCGAGAGATGAATGAAGAAGGATACACCGCTTTTCTGGAAGAAGAGATGAAACGAGCGGCTACAGAACTGCGGTTCGAAGACGCTGCCCGGTTGCGGGATGAAATCCTGCGTTTGAAAGAAGATACCCCCTGATTAGAACTCCCGTTTCGCAAGTCTTGGATCCCATTGGAAGAAGAAAGAGAGGAATGCGCTATGGTAACCGATCGCGAAAACCTCCTGGGAGAGAAGAAAGTGCTCCCCCTATTGATCAAATTCTCTATTCCCGCCATCATTGGAATGATGGTCAACGCTTTGTACAATGTAGTCGACCGCATCTTCATCGGTCAGGGCGTGGGAACCCTTGCCATCGCCGGGTTGGCGGTTGCATTCCCCGTCATGCTTGTGATGATGGCTTTGGCGATGTTGGTCGGGATCGGTTCTGCCACGCTCATTTCCATTCGATTGGGTGAGAAGAAGCGGAACGAAGCGGAACGGCTGCTGGGCCAATCTGTTTCGTTGCTGCTCATTATCTTCCTGAGCTATACCGTCATCAGTTTCATCTTCATGAAACCCTTACTCAACCTTTTTGGGGCAAGTGACCAAGTTTTGCCCTATGCAGCGGAGTATCTGTCCATCATCCTCTTCGGTAGCACCTTTTTTGCCTTTTCCATGGGACTCAACCACAGCATTCGGGCAGAAGGAAACCCGAAGATCGCTATGTGGACGATGTTGATCGGAGCCATCTTGAACATCATCCTCGACCCGATCTTCATCTTCGGATTGAATATGGGCATCCGAGGAGCTGCTTTGGCTACAGTCATCGCGCAGTCAGTATCAGCCATCTGGGTCTTGCGGTACTTTATGAGCGGGAAGAGTGTCCTAAAGCTTCGATGGATCAACATGCGGTTATGCAGGCGATTGGTGTTCAAGATCTTTGCCATCGGATCGGCTCCTTTCGTGATGCAACTCATGTCTTCGATTCTTGTTGTTCTCTTGAACCAGGGCCTGAGAACCCATGGTGGGGATATTGCCATCAGCGCGCTCGGTATCGTCCATAGCATCTCGATGTTCATCTTCATGCCGGTGATTGGGATCAATCAGGGCGCGCAGCCCATTATCGGCTTCAACTATGGGGCCAGGCAGATGCAACGGGTTCGCGAAGCCCTCTTCTGGGCCATTCTCTTCGCCACCTGCATTGTTACAGCTGGGTTTTTGGTTACCCGTTTGATTCCCGAACAGCTCATCCGACTCTTCAACCAAGATGATTTGGAACTGCTTGCAGTCGCCACCCGCGCAATGTATATCTTCATGTTCATGATGCCGGTTGTGGGGTTTCAAGTCATCGCTTCCGGGACCTTTCAAGCCTTGGGGAAACCCAGGAAAGCCATGTTTCTCAGCTTGAGCCGTCAGGTCATCCTTTTGATTCCCTTGATCCTCATCCTACCCAATTTTCTCGGCCTCGATGGCGTTTGGATGAGCATTCCCATTGCAGATGTCGGTTCGTGTATTCTTGCCGCAGCCTTCCTGATTTGGGAAGTGAAACATTGGAAAAAGTTCCACACTGATGTTGTTGTTGATACACACACACCTGTTGAGAAGCGGGTATAGAACCGATGAACATTCATCCAGATGTCGTTGGAGTGATCATTTTTATCGGGTACTATTTCCTCTTGGTCCTATTGGCATCCATATTGAGCAATCAAACCCGCATTCACAAAGAAGTGATCCGAAAGATCTACCACACCTTCTTTAGTCTTTCGGTCATCCTGGTCCTCTATGTTTTCTCCCGCTGGTGGATCAGTCTGAGCGTGTACGGGTGCTTTTTTATCCTTATCTACTTCATTGTAGCCCGGATCTCTCGGACCCGCCTGTTTTCCAAACTCAAAGTGCTCCGTACCGAAGAGAGCGATCAGGAACACAAAGACCTCCAAAGACAGATCCTTTCAATTCTGTCTGTCTTTTCCGTATTGATTGCGATCTTCTGGGGATTGATGGGCCCGGAAAACCGGCATCACATCACCTCAGCCACCATCATCTGGGGGATTGGCGATGCAGCCGCAGCGGTCTTTGGTAAGTTTTTCGGCAAGCGAAAGTTCAACAACCACGTCATCGACCGGAACAAAACCCTGGAAGGGGCGATCTCCTTCTTCGCCTGCGCCGGCATCATCCATCTCTTCTTCTTGATCATCCTCAACCGATCGTTTTCATTCACTTTTGTTCTGATCTCCGCAGGACTCGCAGCAGTGGGTGCGGCTTTGGAACTCTTCTCCAAAAAAGGATGGGACAACTTCATTCTTCCCCCCATTCTAGCCACTCTCTCCTGGCTCTTCTGGATGATCCCCCAATGATCGATATCGATTTCAAAGGGAAAAAGAGCCGCGAGCGAACCTTGCTCATGTCCTGGCTGTTGAGCGCTTGGGCACCCGCGGCCATTGGCTATTCCTTCTACCTCAGCGGATCAGGCACCCTCTTTGCCGATCTGCTTCGAAGAACCATCGAGCTGTTGGCCCTCATCCTGAACTGGGCCATCTACCGAAAGATTATCAACCAGAAGAAAGTCGTGTCCGAAACACAGAAGCAACGCCTGGAACGAACCGCCTCCCTTTTTGTAGGCGCAGCGATGCTCACCTCCTTCATCGTGATCCTGATCAATGCCATTTACAACTTTATCAACCCAGCCCCCATGGGGGATTTCTTGTACAAGGCGCAGCAGCGGGACGTTCTTTTTGCTGAGAAGCGGTT
>CAZOJQ010000066.1:0-5391 GCA_964580185.1 uncultured Thermotogaceae bacterium | reverse complement strand
GCTGAACCCTGCACTCCGCGCCGCTTCCATCTGCTCTTTTGGAATGGAGCGAATTCCAGAGCGAATGTCTTCTGCAATGAAGGCTGAAGTATAGATCGTCAAGGCAATCACGGCGGCGGTGAATTCAAAGTGGGTTTGGGCGAGCCAGTCGTTTACGACCCGGGGCAGTACCTTATACGACCCGAAGTACCAGAAAAAGATCTGCACTAAAAGTGGCGTATTCCGGGTAAACTCAAGGTAGCCGAGCGCGAACCATCGAAAAACGGATACGTGGCTCATCCTCATCACTGCAATGATGAGGCCGAGAAGGAAAGCCAGAAAGATCGACACAGCCGAAATTTGGATGGTTGTGATCGTACCCGAGATAAGCCAATCGAAGTACTTTCCGGATGTGATGATTGCCCAGTCAAAATCGTAATTGAGCACGACTTTTTCGCCCTTCGAACTTTTTCTAGTTATCAGCGGTTATAGTGAAGTTGCGTTTGATGGGTGTGCTGGATTGGGGACCGAACCACTTCTCAAAGATTTCCTTGGCCTTTCCACTTTTTTCCATTTCGAGCAGGGTGGTGTTGACGAAATCGACGAAAGCCTTATCGCCTTTGCGCATACCTAGGCCGTAAGGTTCATCGGAAATCTGAATGTCGGGAATTTCGAATTCTTCTTTGTTGGGAGCTTTGGCCAACATACCGGCGAGAAGAGATTCGTCGGTAGTCACGGCAAACACTTTGCCCTGTTGAAGGGCCAGGAAGGCTTGGGGATAGTCATCGAAAGAAAGAATGGTTGCGCTGGGTAAGGCTTTGGCCACATTCTGTTCGGACGTGGAACCCTTGGCTGTTCCGATCTTTTTCCCTTCCAAATCACTAAGAGCCTTCACCGTCCCTTTTTTTACCAGGAATTTCTGACCCGTTGCAAAGTAGGTGTAGCTGAAATCAATCTGTTGAGCGCGTTCCGGCGTTTTGGTCATGGTTGCTGCAATGATGTCGATATTGCCTTCGGTGAGCTGTGGCATGCGGCTGGCTGAAGTAACGGCCTTGAGCTCGAGTTTCACACCGAGTTTGTCTGCAATGGCTTTGACGAAATCGATATCGTAGCCGACGATCTGGCGCGTGGTTTCATCGACGTACCCAAAAGGCGGGAGCGAATCCTTTACTCCAGCGACAAGCACGCCTTTTGCTTTCACATCGGCCAGGGTATCTCCAGCAAACGCCGCACCACTGAGCATTCCCATGACTGCCATCGCCAAAAACATGATTCCAAGCTTTTTCATACATTCCCCCTTTTTGAAGTTTATATGGATTCACTCCCCGGAGCACACCCTGGTCGCGACAATCGCAGGCAAGGCCCACTCCTGGAAGATAAAAATTTTATCCTTACGTTTTGACCTTCCCGTCGATGGGGTCAATGCATCGGTGACAGCACCTGTTTCAAAAACTGCTTTGTTCTTTCCTGCCTTGGATTGATGAAGAATTCATCCGGACTTGCCTCTTCCAGTATCTGGCCGTGATCAATGAAAACCACTCTATCCGAAACTTCTCGGGCAAAACCCATTTCGTGAGTGACCACGACCATGGTCATCCCTTCCATGGCGAGATCCTTCATGACCGCCAGCACTTCACCGATCATCTCAGGATCCAAAGCGGATGTGGGTTCATCGAAAAGCATGATCTTGGGTTTCATGGCAAGGGAGCGAGCTATGGCCACCCTTTGTTGCTGTCCCCCTGAAAGCTGTGACGGATACGCCTTCTTTTTCTCTGCCAGCCCCACCCGCTCCAAAAGGGCCATTGCTTGTTCTTCGGCTTCCTTCCTAGGGGTCTGACGGATCTTGATGGGGGCCAGTGTGATGTTGCTGAGGACACTCAAATGGGGATAGAGGTTGAACTGCTGAAAAACAAACCCCACTTCTGCACGAAGCTTATTGATATCCGTTTTGGGGTCGGATAGATCCATTCCATCGACAATGAGCTTTCCTTCGTCAATGGGTTCCAACTGATTGATCGTACGGATGAGAGTCGATTTTCCTGAACCTGAAGGACCGCATACAACGACGACTTCTCCCGGCTGCACCAGCAAGTTTATGTTATTAAGCACATGAAGTTTCTTGAACCACTTATGCACCCCTTGAAATTCAATCATTATAGCACCCTGAGTATAAACATGGTTGACATGCCACTCGTCCCTATGACGACCAGCTATCAGAATCCAGTGACGGAGCAAATGGTCTATCCATTGCTCATCTGCTTCAAAGGACAGATGGATTTGCCCATGGCTGACTACAATTTCGTTCGCTTTTTGATAAGAAAGAAGCCGATTCCCAATCCTGTATACCTAACGGAACTCCGCAGGTCAAGAAAACCTGTCTGGAAGTGGCTGGGGAAATCCATCTGGAAGTTCCCCAGAGAAACCGTCCTTCGCTATCTGTCTTCTATTTGCCATAAGTTTTGGGATTGACCGTAAGAACCGGAACAGGAGAGTTCTTCACCACTTTTTCGGCTACGCTTCCAAAAGGAAAATTCGCTTTCATCCCGTGAGTGGCCAGAATGACGAGATCTGCTCCATATGCATCTATTGCCCGCAGTATTTCTTTAGCGGGATCGCCCAAAACAATATGAATATGGTAACGAGGGCATCCCTTCAGTTTGTCGTTGCAAAGTTCTTCAAGGCGCTCTCGTGATATTTTCATTCCGTATTCCTGCAGGTCGTGAATATGTTTTGCATCCAATCCACTCCCCCAAAAGTGTTCAAACATCGTTAGATCTTCTGCGACATGAAGCAGATGCACTTCCGCTTCGTATTTTTTAGTCAATGACGCGACGAAATCCTCGGCTGCCGAAGCGGCCTTCGAGAAATCTGTCGGCCATAGAATCCTTTTGATTTCCATGGTCTTACCTCCAATATCTTTTTCAGCGATTCGCAGGCCTTGAGTGCCATTTATGGAAACCCCACCCTGACAAATCGCTGGAATATCAAAGAGTCGTTTCTTTACCCTCCAATGATAAGATTGGTCGGCTTACATTGCAACGAAAGGCAAAAGATCTTCAAAAACAGTATAAGATATGGAAAATATTTATAATTTTAAGGCGCTTTTTGCAAAGCGCTTTTCAATGGCAGCCTGTGAGATACAAACGGAAGCTCTCAAGACTTTTCCTTCATACTACCGCCAGATTGTCAGTTGATTTGTTGATTCAATTTTCCCATAATGCTCACATTGTGAAGCAATAAACGAATGTTCTTTATTGCTAAAATACGTTGCCTCCCATGGCTGGAGTGGTCTAACGAAAGATGAAAAAACGCAAAGAGGTGCAAGGCAATAGAGAAACCGGGAAACGCTCTTGAAAAGCGATGTTATCATGAGCCATGAGCTTTTTTCATATAACAGGACAAGAAAATGGATCTTCAGCCATCCATTTTTATCTGGAAAGGATAAAACGTGAATTCGACTGAGCGGAATTACAAATATCGGCGTGAAGATTTTGGGGAATTGCCAGTTGCTCTCAACCATTTGACCATCCGCCTGAACTTCATTCAGGATCGAGTGGAAGCCACAAATTGTCTTGAAATGACAGCCAGAACGCCCATGGATTTGCTTGTCCTGGACGCTAAGGAATTGACAATCATGGGGGTGGAATGGTGCAGCGGTCCTGAAGAGGAAGAAGGGAAGGGGATTTCCCTAGAGTATGATTATCAAAAAACGCGGGACAAACTGGTCATAACCTTGCCGCATCGAGTGGAGGCCGGCGAAAGGTTCTGGGTGAGGACGTTTACCCATTGTTTTCCATCGGACCATATACTCGAGGGAATTTACAAAGACAGCACCCCGCCGGGAGCTCCCCAGCAATACATGTCTCAGTGCCAGCAGTGGGGATTCCAAAGAATCATGCCCATCTTTGACGACTGTCGGGCCAAGTGCACTATGACGACCACTCTCGAAGCCGATTCCGCCTATACGCACCTTATCAGTAACGGCAATATCAGCCGAAAAACCAACCCGGATGGCAAACCGGTGCTCAAAGCCGGAGATCCGAGTCGTCAAGTTATCACTTACGAAAATACCATTCCGATGGCTCCCTATCTTTTCATTGCGTGTGCCGGGACATGGGACAGCCTGGTAGACCATGTGACCTATGAATCGGGATCCACTGTGCGCCTCGAATACCTAGTTCCTCCAGGAAGCAGGGATGGAGCCCGGATTCCCATGGAAATTTTGAAAGAAGCCATCCTCTGGATTTCCAAGACTCAAGACTATGATTACACGGGGGATACCTACCGGACCATTTGCATGAACAAATCCAATTTCGGTGGAATGGAAAACGTGGGGAATACGACTATCGTGACGGATGCGGCGCTCATCAACGAACATACTCTGGATACTTCCCTGCTTTATGCTCACGCCGTCATTGTCCATGAGTTCGAACACAACCAGTGCGGCAGTGAAACCACCATGGATACGCCCTTCGATGTCTGGCTCAACGAAGCCTACACGGTGGATGTGGAGCGACAGTTCATGAGCGACATGTTCGATCCATCGTTTATACGGCTTCAACAGGTTGAAAGCATTCGAAATCCGTTACTGGGGCCCCTTGCCATTGAAGATGGCGGCCATGTGGGGCGGATCGTGCGTGAAGGGTTCAACGATCCCGATGAACTCATTGATGGTGTGACCTATGTTAAGGCCGCCGAAGTCATCCGTATGCTGCGTCTGTTGATAGGCGCCGACAACTTCAAGGCGGGAAAGAGCCTTTACTTTTCCCGTTATCGTTATGGCAATGCCACCACCGATCAGTTTTTCGCCTGCTTCGAAGAAGCCTCCGGATGCTCTCTCGACCAGTTCAAGAAAAGATGGCTTTACACCATCGGATACCCGAAGATCACTGCAAAAACCTCGTATAACGCTTCAGCAAGGCAATACCGCATTACTTTTCACCAGGAGCTCAAAGAAGGGGAATCGGCATTTCATCTGCCTATAGATCTTGCTCTGGTGGATGCAAAGGGAGAAGATCTTCCGGGCACCTCGCAGGTCTTCCAGATGAAAGACGCCGATGCCGAACTGATCCTGCAAAATATTTCCACCCCTCCCGCCTTCGCCTCTATAAACCGTGATTATTCCTTTTACGGGACTTTCCGGCAGGTAAATGCTTCCAAAGAAACTCTGACCATGCAGACGCGCCTGGATCCCAATGCGTACAATCGGGTGGATGCGATGCGGCAGTTGACGGATCACCAGCGCATCAAGCTTCTACACGATCCGGACAGCGCAATCGATTCTCATTGGCTGCAACTTTACGGGGAAATCATCGATGACCGCCGTCTACCCTCGGCCCTCAAGGCCTATTTTCTTCGAGTGGACGAACAGCCCATGGACCGCACTTATTCCGTATGGTATCCGGAACTGGT
>CAZOJQ010000065.1:0-5520 GCA_964580185.1 uncultured Thermotogaceae bacterium | reverse complement strand
GATCATGCTGGGCATCCTAGGCGCAGTTGCCCTATCGACGATCCTGATGCTCCATCTGGGCTATCGGACCTTTTTCAACCGCGAAGCGCAGCTTGTGTAAGGAAACTGACAACTCACCGCAGAAGACCTCAAAAACAGAAACATGAAAGAAGAGCACCTCCCTATGCATCCGGGAACATCTGAAGGTCCGTAATCACTACTGCGCGGGTTTTCTGTTTCAGGCTCGCATGCAGCGCGATCAGCTCGACTTCATTCACATGTTCAAGGAACTGGATCTTTTTCTTGCCATAAGGGTTGTCCTGTTTCCGATCACCTGTGCATTTATTCCTTGTCTCTGGTCTTGCCTCCTGTAATCTTCCGTAAAAATGCCAACCCTCAAAAAAGGGAGCCGGGTGTAAACAGCAAGACAGAATCGCTTTCAAGCTTCTTTAATTCCGAATGGAACCCGCTTTTCGAGAAAAGGACAAAGAACTGCTGCTCCTGGTGGAATGACAATCTCGATACCTTCTCCCGGAGACGGTTCAGGTCATGGATGCCCATCTTCTTCTGTGTCCATTTGCATTCTCCAAAAAGGATATGCGCTTCATCCATGGCCACCACATCGATCTCAAAACTTTCCCCTTTCCTACCAGGAACTTTCCCCCAGCTTCTTCCCATGGAACTGGGAGTAAAGGGCAGGCGGTCTGGGTTTTCTCGCATCCACTGCATACACACCTCTTCCCAGCGCATTCCAAAGATGTTGGAAAGAAACGGAAATGCTTTCTCGTATCCTGCCTGCGGATCAAACTCGAACTCTGACCGAAACTGTTCCAGAAAATGAAAATGAAAATGGTACAGCGGATCTACGATATGGTACTTCCGCTCCCTTTGCTTTTTGGGAAGAATCGATGAAGAACGACGCACCATCGCATATTCCTGTTCCAGCTCCTGAAGGTATTTTGGAATGGAAGTGGCAGGCATACCTGACAAAGACTGGATTTCCGATAAAGAGCGTCTCCCTCCCGCAATCGCGCCGAGCAAAGAGGCGTATGAACGGTGCTCACTACCGAACTCCTGGATCAACAGGTGTTTTGTTTCTTCACGAAAAGGCGAAAAAGGATCGACAAAGAGCGCATAGAGCTTTTCTTTCAAGGGAGCGTACTCCTGAAAAGCCAACAGGTACTTGGGAATGCCCCCCACAAGAAAAAAGACCTCAAGCGCTTCCTCCAGACCATATCCAGACTTCTGCAAAAACCCCAGAGCATCTCTCAAAGGGAACGGCTGAAGATTGAGCATATGATCGTTTCTACCGAACAAAGGCAGCTTTTCATCCTGAAACAGCCGCTTCATCATCCCCACATAAGAACCGAGCACGACAAGCATACACCGATTCTTACAATCATCCCAGGCATGCTGAAAGGATGAATAGATCCCAGGATAGATCTGCCACAGGTTTTGAAACTCATCGAGGATAACATAACGATAGTGGGAGAAAAGTGCAAAAAAGAGGTCATACCAGTTTTGATACACCCCTTTGGAGATCCTCAGGCTCCAGTCACGCAAAAGTGTTTCTTCGCGTTGCACCTCAATGAAATAGTAAAAAACCTCAGATTCATGCTCCATCACTTTCTTCATGAGGGTTGTTTTCCCGATTCTCCTACGCCCGTACAAGACGACCAGTGTCTTCTCTTCGCGCTTTTTGAGTGAATCAAAGAATGCCAGTTCCTTCGTCCGATTGATAAACACCATAATCACTCCATACCCATCAGTATATTACCAGCCGGTATATTACCGACATGAATATTATACCACACTCTTCGCAAAATGATCTCCGATGCAGTTCTTTCCAACCCTCTCCGTGAGAATCGGTTCATTCTCACTTTCATCCTTTCTTGATGCGCGTCATTGTACATTGCCATTATCTTAAGATCTCATAACGCGCATGGACATTTCGAAAACCAGAAAAACTGACAAATAATGGAAACATAAGGACTACTGTCGCTAGTAGGATCAAACACCACTTCAAATGAGATTTCAGCAAGGGCAATCGTTGGGAAGCTTTTATAAATTGCTACAAATATGAGTTTTAGAATGAATACTCTCAAGTTTCTTTGAAAAAAGATCTTTGAAAAGAAGTCCTCTTAAGAAATATAGGAAAATCGGTACTCCGGATTGGATAATTTATTGTAGATAAAATTCAATCCAATGGAAAGGAGTACCGACATGTATATTGTGCCACGAATTGAGGAGATTGTCAAGAGAAAATTTGGAATGATTTTCGATAGGATCGAATACTTCTATCTAAAAAACCTCCTGATCCTTGTCCAAGGATTTCTGGCAAATCCCCACACAAGCATCAACGCGGTCGCATCGAATGAAAGCAATGAGATTTTCCGTACAACCCTGACTCGGTTTATGAGCGCGTATGACTCCTTCTGGAACGCAATGAAAGCCACGGTGTTATCTCGGTTGAGAAACTGCATCACCGGGAGTCCAGAAGAAGTGGATCAGTTCCGTCAGATCTTGATTATGGACGACACACTCATCAAAAGGCGAGGCAAAAAGATTCCCTTTGCTTTCAAACAGTATGACCATTGCGAAAACAGGTATGTCCATGGCCAGTGCATATTGACCATCGGACAGATGAACGGCAACACCTTCCAGCCCTTGGACATGCAATTTGCAAAGTCTTCCAAAGATCCCTCGGAGTCCTATGATTCAAAGCTCGATATGTCTATATCCTGGCTCAGAGACAATGAGGTGCGAAAGTCTTTGGTGATTGCGGATAGCTGGTATACCAACTCGATCTTGATTGAAGCATGCAAGAATTGGTTTGATTCGGAGTTTATCGGCCAGGTAAAAGACAATCTGATTCTCCAGGTAGCAGGAGAAACAATCAAGGCCAAGAAGCTCAAGTCATTGGCAAAAATGAATCGATCTGTGATTGTCAATGGGAATACAATCAAATACCACTCGTATCTGGCAAATGTTAAGTCTATCCGCATCCCCGTCAAGCTGGTTGTGACAGAACTCGAAGGCAAACCAAGAGCAATTCTGATCTGCTCCGATACAAAGCTCTCCGCCAAAATGATTATCCAATATTATTCCCTGAAATGGTCCATAGAGACTTTTTTCAAGTTCGCAAAGCAGAATCTGTCCTTGAGCCGGTGTCAAATCCGCTCAGAAGCGGGTCAAATCCACTATTTGATCCTGATTACCATTATTTGTCAGGTTTTCAATGACCTGTTGGAGATCCTCAAAATCCACCAAAAAAAGATTGAAATATGGAGAACATTCGATGCAATTCGGATTGCTGTAGCATATTTATCTGTAATGGTTGCTATAGGTGCTCCTTTGGATATTCAGAGCTTTGGCTCTTCCAAATGCACCTATTCCAAAGGCTTACAGCTCATGCTGGAATTGTTGTTCCTTCCATGCACGTTATGAGTTAAGATCACCCGTGATGCCTCATAATTAAAAGTACCCGAAAGTACCCTATTGCCTCATAAAAGAAAAGTACCTCAAGGGGTATGAAGGAGAACCTCTTTGGGGAAAGCCTCCTTTCTTTTTTTCTTTTGGATTTGGTATAATGCATCGAGATGAGTTTGTATAGTTTCATGGACATCCATGATATCAAGAGCTTCGTGTTGAGAGCGGAGCTCTTCTTTTTTCTCCTGAGAGATCCAAGCGGAGTCTTCGACGAAGTTCTTCTATCGCTTCCACTGTAGCCTGTTGGCCCTTGTTTTTGATGGCTTGCATAGACACCCATCCCGTATTCACATCCACCATGTTCAAAGTAAAGAATAAGGCGCCGGATGCTTGACCCCCTTCAAGACTCACCAGATCAATCTCCACAAACCCTGGACGGTGTTCCACCCAATCGGCAAAGGTACGGATCCTGATCGCTTCTTTGAGCAAAGCGCCATGCTGTGTATGGGATCTTCCTTTGTATCCGTTCTCCTTTCGGGGCACTGAAAGCATTCTATCGATCGTAGATGGGCTGATTTGCATTAACAGCGCGTGATCTTCGCTCGTGAGCGCAAGTTTGCCATGGCGATCCAGATTGTCGACTACCTCCTCCATCATAGAGGCCAATCGTTTCCCGCACGAATAATCCATAAGCTCCCAGATCGTCTCTACAAGTGATCGTATGCGGTTGTCATAGACCGGTTTTCTTCCTTTGGAACCTTTGACTCTGCGATGCTTCTTTTGTGTGCCTTTCGACTCTCGAACCTTCAAATGTTCTGTACGAAGTTTCCTTGCTGCGTAATGACGATTATACCCGGTTACTTCGACAAACTCGTTCAAAATATGACTTTTGGTTGCCTTATCTTTGCTTTCCCGATATCTCTTTGCAATCTTATCTGCTACTTCTTGTCTTGCCCCCATGTGTTTTTTTTTCCCCCATGGTACCGTCCTCCTTTTTGACTCTGGTTCCTCTTGCCTCATTATATCCTATCTCGGGTACTTTTTAATTATGAGGCATTAACCCTATTTGGGGTACTTTTTTTATGAGGCAATTCGCCTTGAGATATGAGAACCCGGTTGTGGTATAATCGAAAATCGGAGGGCCAACAATGAGCGAACCCTTATTCAAGCTCGTGGATGTACGCGTTCAGGACTTCTTGCGCATCCCATACCTTGCCTTTGAATCCGGCAAAACCACCACCTTGGTTGGAGAGAGCGGGGGCGGAAAAACAACGATCTTGCGCCTGCTGAACAAAATGAGCTCTCCCACCCACGGAACGGTGTATTATCATGGGATCGATCTGGGAACGATCGATCCAGTAGCGCACCGCAGAAATGTCGTGATGCTGTCTCAAAGTCCGGTCGTATTTGACGGAACCATTCGAGAAAACCTATTGGCCGGCATCCGGTTTCAAGAAAAACCGATTCCGTCCGATGAGTTGTTGCGCCAATCAATGGAACAGGTCTCCCTGAAAAAACCCCTGGATAACCCAGCAAAAACCCTCTCCGGCGGAGAAAAGCAACGCCTGTCGCTTGCGCGCATTCTCCTGTTGGATCCGCCCGTATTCCTCCTGGATGAACCATCATCGGCATTGGATGACATCACTGGAGAGATGATCATCCAAATGCTGATCGCCTCTGTGCGCGATCGAAAGAAAACCATCATCCTGGTCACCCATTCCCGAAAGCTTGCAGAAACCTATTCCGATGAAGTGATCAACATCTCCAATGGAACAAGGGGCAATCCATGAACGGCATCATCGATCTGGGGGTATGGCAGGTAGCGGCCGCCTACATCTTTGTCTTGATCGTCTTGGCAATTGTCAAAACCCGCAAGATCGGAAAAGAAAAGGAAATCATCCTCTCCTCCATCCGCATGACCCTCCAGCTCATTTTGGCCGGTTACTTACTGATGCTGGTCATCGAAAACCCCAATCCCTGGATCACCCTAGGCGTCATCGCCTTGATGGAAGTCTTCGCAATCATGACGATCATCAACAAGTTCAAAAAGAAACTGTCATCATCGATGAAAAAGGTCATCGCCCTCTCCATGAGCGCCGGAACGATTGCGCC
>CAZOJQ010000064.1:0-5635 GCA_964580185.1 uncultured Thermotogaceae bacterium | reverse complement strand
CAAGCCTGTAGCGGACTTCCACCGCCAAGTTATCGCCCATGCCGGGCGCACGAAAGAAAGCGGGGGAGAAACTCTCCCGCTTTCTATTCAAGAGAGTTCTCTTTGTTGTGCTTAATGTTTGGGTTCGAGATACCCTTCCCCATAACCGACCGCTTCCAGCCACCAGGTTGGATACCCGACGGAAGTCAAGTTGACAAAACCATCGTAATACTTGAACATGATTTCGTCAGGTAGTTTCCACCAGCGATCGACAACCCGATTTGCCAACCCGCAACTATAGTTCGTGAGGTATTCCATCGCCAATTCTGGAGATTCTTTGTAGATCTCCATGGCAACTTTTTCTACGAACGGTTGATTGGTCAAAAACTCGTTCTCAAATTCTGACTGAAGCGCTTGGATATCTTGGATAATGTAAGAGAATTTCAAATCGATCATGTTCGAAACATAGTTAAATGCCCACCAGGCGTAGTCCCGATCGAGATAAGTCCGTGTTCCGTTGCTGAACGACTCCGGAACTCGCGTGATCCCGGCATAGAAAGGAATAAAGACAGTAGAGTGTGGCGCATCGTGCCCAAACCACACCAAACTCCCAATACCAGGAGGCATATCACTCCGGGCTTGCCCGATATGAACATACGAACAACGGAACATGGAGATGGCTCGTTCCCAATCAGAAGTCCGATACTCCTCCGGCCTCAGGGCAGCAGGGGTCGAGTATCGGTTGGGATTTCCGAAAGGACCGGCGGCTAGTCCAACGGTTAGGTCAAACTCGGTACCTTCCATGAAGTCTCTCATGATCGCCATGACATCTTGAACCGAAACCTTCTTGTCTGGTTTGATCGAGAAAGGATATTGGTCTACTTGATAGGGATCCAAATTCAGAGAAGGCGCTAAAAGATCGAAAACTCTCCATTCTCTTCTTTGCTGATAGTAGCGTCCGCCATAAGGTTGGGGGCAATAAGCCTTCCAGAAGCTGAATGGACCATCAGCAGGATTCCAGAACCCCATCTCTTCGGCATGAGTTAATATGTTCGACGAGGCCATAAAGTAGTCAGAATCGTTGAGATCCATTACCCCGATTCGGGCTCTATTTGCGCTGACGCTGACATGATCGTCGGGAACGCGTTGCGCAGCCCAAACAGCTCCTGGCATATCACTGCCCGGTTCCCACAGAGGACCCGGACCAACGATTTCAAAGAACCAAGCTTCATTTCCATCAATGACTGTAAGGGTTTCGCCAATATCGCTATACCCGTATTTTTCAGCAAGTGCGCCCATCACTTGGATGCATTCTCGCGCAGTTGTCGATCGATTCAAACCAAAGGCTTGAAGTTCATCAATATCGAAAAGCCCTTTAGAATTGGAATGGGCATTTCCACCCCAAAAAGTCGTTTCGCCAATGATTACTCCATTTTCGTTCATGAAAGAGTACGAACTATGGAAATAGGTATAGGTGATCGGAGCTTGAGGGATTTCACCGACAATTCTTGAGGTTCTTCCGGGAATGGTTTCATATAAGCGCCCTTTGTACACAGGGATCATAGTACCTTCTGGCCATTCACCCCCCGGAATGATCTGGATCCTCGAATCGTAGTTTCCATCTACAGTGTGTGAAGTCATTACTGAGCCGTCTACCGAAGCGTCTTTCCCTACGACTACATTTGTACATGCTAGTCCCGCTGCCACAAACAAGCCTACCAGTAGAACTGTCATTAATACTTTTCTCATAGTGTGCCTCCTTTTTCAATGCTGCAATTTCGGGATGTACTTCTAATGATCTTCACACGGTCAGTAGCTCCGTTAACACCTCCTTTTCTTCAATAAATCCCCAAAGTACGAATCTTCAGTTACTCGTAAACGACTCGATTTTCCGGAGCATCTGCTGGGTTTGAGAGATAATGGCCGACTCCACGGTTGATTACGTCTGCGTACCGTGGTACCCCATCGATCCATATCGGTTTCTCTGGAAAGAACTCGCTCCAGATTTCGCTTACCATTAGCGTTGTCGACAGATGACGCCCGACGCGCACATCGATTGGCCAACCGGATTCGTCAATTTTTTCGTACAAAAGCCCAAATTGACCTGCTGTCATTACGAACTCATCTTTTCCGCTAAGAAGAAGGGCTTCATCGGTCTTCCCACGAACTCGATCCAGAAAGGGTTGAGGAGTTTCAAAAAGCAAAGACATGGCTTGTGTATGATCTCCAACTTCCCGATGAGACAAACCGTGTAGGGTTCTTGGGGAGTACTCCATACCGATCTTGAACTCGAGAGAACTGAGCATCATCTGAGAAAATGCCGCGATTTCAACTGCATTTTGGTTCGAAACGATCGTGCTGATCACAGGATATTCAAGCTCTGCTTCATGCAAATCGATAAATACATCCACATTTTCTTGGATAATTACCTGAGTCATCGCGTATGTCGTTCGTTCTGTCAGACTTCCATCAGCTTTTCCTGGCCAGGCTCTGTTTAGGTTGCGAATATCCATATAAGCCAGCATCTGTTTGCTCGGGTAGTGAATGTATACTTCCGGGTCTGGCCAAGAATCCAAAGGACTGGTCCATCGGTCTCCCATCCGGTATACTTTCTGTCCCCATGAAGTGGGTATATGGTAAAACAAGGGATATCCCTCTCCCGGGCGTGTAACACGAGATGCGCTCGGATTGGCTCGGATGATGACAATCAGGCGCCCTTCCGTTACAATTGCGTTTTCTACCAGAATTTCCGCAGTAAGGTTCGCCGCAGGTTCTTCTGGATGGGATCCGCCAATCACCATGATCGTTCCACCAGGAACACCACTGTCCAGAAAATAGACATTCGCGTCATTGATTGAACCAGCCAAGCGTTCGAAGTAATCGCTTAAACGACGGACTTCGGTTACTGAAGGACCAAGGACTACGGGTTCCATGAAATGGCGATGATCTGAAAACTCTTTCCCGGAAATGACCAGGAAAAGAAGCATGACACCGAGTAGAATACTTTTAGCGATGAGAAGATGGTTTGCTTTCAAGCTGGATCCCTCCCCTACTTAATACCAAATACCCTTAGGATAAAGGGGATTAGGATGATGCTAATCAGAATCAATTTCTGAACATTCTTCTCTTTCAGCCAAAGCTTGATTAGGATTGCCGCGATCGCTCCCGTCAAAACGAAATATAGAACGGTAATTATGGTGTTCAACCATACCATCTCAACCACCCACCAAGAAACCAAAATGATTGCTAAAGATTAGGATAATTGTACAGATGAGAAGGATTACTCCCATAGGGATCAAGCAGGTTTTCAAAAATCCCTTATAGTACGCACCTTTGTATCCCAATTCGAGGACAGTCGCTTTCCCCACGATTGCTGTGGGAGGAAGAATATCTCCTAAAGGCCACATTACAGCCATCGCAGAAAGCGCGATAATCGGGTTGAATCCCTTCATGTTGAATAGAAGAATGAGAGGGACTCCAATCAAAGGCCCGACTGCGTATTGGAGCAGTCCTTCAGAAACGGGTAGAATCAGGAATAACGTGGCAAAAAGAACACCGACAGGAAGCGTAACAACTCCTAACGAGATCAAACCCCTTGCCCCGGTGTACGCCATTACTTGAATCAGAATCCCCACAATAACCATGATGCCCACAAGAGGTAACAAAGAATCAATCGTATTTTCTGCGATTTTGATGATTTTCAACTTTTTCGGGCTCATGATTATGGCAATAGCGCTAGAGAGTAAGAATACCATTGGCAAACCCAAGGTCGGCATATGGAAAGGGAATATTCGACTTAAGATGATGAGAGAGAGTAGAGTAATGAACGGAATACCAACCCGGGAAAAATTCATCCCTTTTACGGGTTCGGGTAAAGTGGTTAAGGCTTCTTTCAGAAGAATGGGCTTCGATCGCCACGCCAAAAAGAACATGGAGAACAATGCACCAATGACGCTGAGGACCAACAAGGGGAGCATGAATCCCACATAAGGCATATTCGAGCCAGCAGCAGTCATCATCGCCCATAGGTTGATTGGCGGCGCAGCAGCGCTCATAGCTGCACAAAGGAAAATAATCGCAGCGGTCCGCGTGCTCGATACCCCCATGACTTGAAGAACGGATCCAACAAGAGCCCCCACTGTTAGGACTGTCGCGGCGCCTGACCCTGTTATTGCGCCTGGAACCAACATGACAAAGGTGAGCAATGTTAAGCATACCGCTTTTTTGTTATGGAAAGCAGTGACTATACTCCGAACGGTAAAAGCAATGCCTCCACTTTCCTTAAGGATGTTCATAAAGAAGGTGGCTGTGATAAAGATCAGGCAGACATCAAAATAGGTGAACGCGCCTTCGACCATATGTCGGAAGGGCAAATCCTTTCCGAAAGCGATCATTCCGGCTAGAGCAGCCAAAAGCATAGAAATCTCTACACTCAGCTTCCGCCACTTAGCAACGGCAAAAGTTCCAGCAATAACAGCTAAGATCAAACCGGCTTGAGCGAACATTTTTCCTCCTGTTTCCTTAGTTGGTGGAAAAAAGGTCCAGAAGGATCGGACCTAAGCTAAGGGTATCTTTGGCTTTCACCAAAGGGATGCCAGATTTTTCGGAAAAGTTTGTAAAGAACCCATCCGAATCGCTATCTTCTACGACCATTATCAAATCAGCTTTGGGAATTGTGTCATTGATTGATTGCTCATCCATGCTGTCTACTCTTCTGGCCATACCCTCGACATGAGCCGCGATTATCTTGATTCCTTGTTTTTTTGCTTCTTCAATAAGGCCAGCAATCCTTTGCGCTTCGAACTGAAGATCAACACCAGCCGCGCCCATCCCTTTTCCGCTCGTTCCAGAAGTAATGATCAAGGTTCCATATGGCTTACCTTCATTGGCTCTTTGGATCATCATTTCTTTGGTGAGCAGATCCTCCTGCTCACAAGGAATCCGGTTTCGCGTGCATACCATTCGAATCATCAGAGCGCCCGGAGTTTGACCATATGTCGTAATGACCACTGGAAGTTCAAACTGACTTGGTTCTGATGATTGACCCATTCCAAGGGTAACCAAAACCAATAAACAAATAACGAACGAGGCTTTTTTCATCATCGCGATTCCTCCCATATTCATATAGTTGAGTATGCGAACAATTTATTATATCATGGCATCCGTTTCTTCCTCAAGGGTGAAAAAGCAAAGGATTATCGGGTCATTTTGGTCCTCTCGCGTTCTTAAGTCCTCATTACTCATAGATACGGACTTTTTTACCGGTTTTTTGACATTATTTACGGTATGGATGAACCTGTGAATTTCCAAAAATGGCCGTGGGACTATTGTTGGTAAGGCTGTATTTTATCTAGTTCCTCGCTCGGAAAAGTCAAGGCAAATGTGCCTGTAGCTTGATTCCTTAGAGTTCATATGACAGGTTTTTTTTGAATAGAAAAAAGAGGAGCGGAAGAACCTGAGAAATGTAACACTAGTGTAATAAATACAATCGGTTTGATCTGATTCGCGAAGGAAGGAGCGTTATTTTTGAATAATCATATGAAATCTTAGTCCTGTATCTTTTTTCTTGGACAGGTCATTGGGATGGAGATTCATTCATCAAATCGAGTAGGAGGCTACTCATTAATTGAGTAGCCGTCCTCTCACACCACCGGGC
>CAZOJQ010000063.1:0-5821 GCA_964580185.1 uncultured Thermotogaceae bacterium | reverse complement strand
ATATCCATGGCCTTTGGATCAATAACTTGTAAAGTCGGATTCGAGGAAACCCGATCAAACAAGGCGCATGCAAAGTCATGCGCCTTTTTGGAGGAGATTCATTGATTGCGTACAATGCGACGGGCAATACGTTTTTGGTCTTGTGGGAAGAAGAAATGCCGTATGATCGATCCAAAGAGCAATTTGTCAAAGAACACGTGGGGACTTTGGATGGACTGGTCTTTGTTCGGAAGGGACACTCTGGGTTTTCCATGGATTACTTCAATCGGGATGGGAGTTCTGGGGCTATGTGCGGAAATGGAGCCCGCGCCTTCATCCGCTTTCTTTTCGACCAACAGCAGATTCCAGCGGAACTGAGCATTCCTTTCCAAACCGACTCTGGTCTGCTCGCGGGACTGGTATTGCATGACATGCGGATCCAAGTCCAAATGCCTCCCGCCATTGTCCATGGGCCTCGCTCTGTGCAAAACCTGGATGGAGTGGAGCTGACAGTGGGTGTCCCCCATTTTATCGTTGAACAGGAAGAGATCGAAGATATCGATGTTGAGGCAATTGGATCTTTGGTTTGTCATGATCCTTCTTTTCCCCAGGGAACCAACGTGAATTTCTTTCGAAAAACCGGTCCAAGGAGTATAGAAGTTCGGACCTTTGAACGCGGTGTGGAACGAGAGACAGGGGCATGTGGAACGGGTGTTTGCGCTTGCGTGTGGTCGTCCATTTTTCCCTCTGCGCTCATTGACGCAACAAAGCCACCCATGGAGACGGAGTTTTTTGTGGCTGTTCGTGGTGGTACGCTTTGGGTTCGATTGCGTGACCGCCAATTGTTTTTGGTTGGCTATGTGGAACCGATTGAGGACCATGGCACTGACCCGGGTCACCGATTCTCTTTCTCAACAAGGGAAGAGCTCCGCAGCGAATGAAAAAAGACCTTTGAGAGTTCCCCAAAGGTCTTTTGCCCGTGGTCGATCGCTTGACAAGAAACCCGATCTATGCTACAATACACGCGTTGGTTGGGTGTGTAGCTCAGTGGGAGAGCGCTTCCTTCACACGGAAGAGGTCACAGGTTCAAGTCCTGTCACACCCACCATTCTTTGAAGCTCTTACGTACGTTCACTCGCCAAAGCTTCCTGGTGATTCAACCGCTCGATGTGGTCATACGAGTTCAAGTCCATCAATCCATGACCGCTCAGGTTGAATACAATTACCTTTTCTTCGCGATTTTTCGCGCACGCCTTTGCGTGCACGATCGCGGAGTGGATGGCATGGGATGACTCGGGCGCTGGGATAATCCCTTCGCACATGGTAAAGATCTTGGCTGCCCTCAAGATATCTGTTTGGTCGTATGCCTCAGCCTCGACCAACCCTTCTTTGACCAATCGGCTCACGATCGGGGAAGCCCCATGATACCGCAATCCTCCTGCATGAATGGGAGGTGGGATGAATTCGCTGCCCAAGGTATACATGCGCAGCATGGGAGTTAGATGCTCTGTGTCGCCATAATCATACCGGTATTCCCCTTGGGTCAGCGTAGGGCATGCATTGGGTTCGACAGCGATAATCTGGAGCCGATCTTTTGCGATCCGGTCCGGAATGAAAGGAAATGCAAACCCACCAAAGTTCGAACCGCCTCCCACACAAGCAATCAAAATGTCGGGTTTTTCTTCAATGAGGGATAGTTGAACCCGTGTTTCTTGCCCGATGATCGTCTGATGCAACAAGACATGATCCAGCACGCTTCCCAAAGCGTAATTGGCGTCTTTGTTGTTCATTGCGATCTCCACTGCTTCGCTGATCGCAATCCCTAGAGACCCCGGGCTGTCAGGGTCTTGATTCAGAATATGACGACCCGATTGGGTATCGGAACTGGGGCTCGGAACAACACTTCCTCCAAAAAGCTCGATCATCTTCCTCCGCAATGGTTTGGAGTCATAACTCGTCCGAACCATATACGTGCGGACTTCCATCCCGAATTTTTGACCCGCATACGCCAACGCACTTCCCCACTGGCCTGCTCCCGTTTCTGTCACGAGCTTCTGCACACCCTCCCGCGCGTTGAAAAATGCTTGCGCAAGAGCGGTATTTACCTTGTGGCTTCCTGCAGGGCTGATACTCTCGTTTTTAAAGTAAATCCGGGCGGGCGTGTCCAGATACTCCTCCAAACGGGTTGCCCGGATCAGAGGTGTTGGACGGTAGACCACATACTCCCGAAAGATCTCCTCGGGGATCGGGATCTCCCGGTTCATGGATACTTCCTGCTCCAAAAGCCCCATCGGGAAGATTTTGGACAGTTTTTCCGGACCCATGGGCTGTTGTGTTTCCGGATCCATGGGGGGATCCATCGCAAAGGGTAAATCTGCTTTCACATTGTACCAGGACGTAGGCATCTGCTCCACTGATAAACATACCCGTTCTTTCTTTCTCATACCAATCCCTCCTTATATTGAAAGTATGAACACCATAAAAACCCAGAAAATTTCCAAAAAAAAGGGGGAACTCCTTGGTTTTCCTGAGTTCCCCCGCTTGGATATCCTTTTTACAATCGCATCTTACAATCGATGCATGTAAAGAGAAACCCCCGCGGGGCCTCTCCACCACCACACTTTGTGATCACATATGGACGTACGCGGCAATTCAGGCATATGACTCATCCGAATCCCTCTTTCCAATAGTTGATGAATTATATCACAAAGCCATTCGGGATTGCAAGTCGGATTCCGGGTTGTTTTTTTCTCGTATGTGGTATAATTTTCTCGAGCCTGAGAGACTTTTTTTCGAATATTTACCAGGTTCGGAAGAGGATAAGCGTGGTGGAACTCCAAGCGATCGGCTTATTCGGAGGCGCATTCAATCCCATTCATATTGGTCATCTCATTCAATCGCAAATCGCTTTTGAACAGTTGAACATTCAAAAAATGCTCATTGTCCCTTCAGGCATCCCTCCATGGAAAAGGTCCGATTCGATGATGGCGCCTTTTCCCCTTCGATTTCAATGGGCGCGAAGGACCTTTGAGGGATTGAACGGATTCGAAGTATGGGATTTTGAAGGCAATGAGTCTTCCCAAACTTCCTTCACAGTGTACACCATCCAAGAAGTATATCGGATTTATGGAAGGTATCCCACTTTGATTCTCGGCCAAGATTCTTTTGATACCCTTGATCGATGGCATCAATCGGATTTTATCATCAATTACTGCCCCATCGCTGTTTTGAACCGCAGAAAGCATGGAATGCAAACAAAAGATCCCACGAAAGGGAAGGCCATTTTTTTGAATACACCGATGATTGAGATTTCTTCCAGCTTGATTCGCGACCGGGCCCGCTCTGGTCGATCCCTTAGAGGTTGGGTGTCGGGATCCATCGAATCAGATGTGGAACGATGGTATCAATCAGCTTTGTGATCTTTATACCGCTCTCTGCATATCAATAGCCCACGGTTTGGTAGGCATAGGAGGATGAAAATGGATATCAATTGCGATCTCGGCGAAGGATTCGGGGTCTGGCAACCGATCGCGGACAAAACGCTTATGAAATGGATTACGACCGCCAACATCGCCGCTGGATTCCACGCCTCCGACCCAGATACAATGAATCGAACCGTTTCTCTTGCTGTGGAAGCAGGCGTGCAGATTTGCGTTCATCCAGGGTACCCTGATTTGATCGGGTTTGGCCGAAGGGAAATCTCCATGGCTCCCCAATCGATCCGGAATATCGTTGTCTATCAATTGGGTGCTTTGGATGCGTTCGCTAGACTCCAAGGATCTTCAGTTGTTGGGGTCAAACTACACGGAGCACTGTATCATCGCGCTATGAATGATCCAGACACAGCGGATGCCATCGTGGAGGGGATTTCTGCATATCGGAAGGATTTGGTTTTGGTTGGATTGGAGGGAAGCGCTTTCCATCGGTCCGCCATTGATTTTGGGCGGTCTTTTGCGCGCGAAGCCTTCGTAGACCGGGC
This sequence comes from uncultured Thermotogaceae bacterium, assembly GCA_964580185.1. Taxonomy (GTDB): domain Bacteria; phylum Thermotogota; class Thermotogae; order MWEM01; family MWEM01; genus CAYWWY01. The sequence goes on along the minus strand of CAZOJQ010000063.1, from coordinate 1,863 downwards.
ATACCACAGGAATGGAACATTGGTAGCTCGGAGTGATCCTCGTTCGGTGATCACCCAACCCAAAGAATGTTTGAGACGGGTGGTTCAGATGATCGAGAACCATACTGTACCGACTCTGGAAGGCGGAGAAATCCCTGTGGTTGCGGACACCCTTTGTATCCATTCCGATACGCCGAATGTCATTGAAATCCTGGAAACGATTCATTATGGGCTTCTAGACCGAGGCCTTCCCATCCGCTCTTGGAAGGCGATCGAATGAAATTCAGGCCCCCGACAATCCATTTCTATTCCGAAGACTCTGTGCTCATCCGTTTCTCGGAAAAAATGGATCCACAGATCAATCGTTGGGTCCATAGGCTCTCTCGGATGATCGAAATGAAGGAGATCCAAGGGTATCGGGAGTGTGTTCCTGCGTATTCTTCCCTACTGGTTTTTTTTGAGCCATCGGATATCGATCATCCCGCGCTCAAACAACAAATCTCCGATCTCTTGAAGGCGATTGATACTCCAGATTCCATAGAGCTCGATGATGGATTGTCCGATCCCATATCGATTCCTGTTATGTACGGGGGAATGGAAGGACCTGACCTCGAGGCGGTAGCAAAACTCCATCGTCTGCACCCGGAAGAAGTCGTCCAGATTCATACACAGTCTCTGTACACAGTTTATATGATTGGTTTCTCTCCTGGATTCGCTTATATGGGACCCTTACCCCATTCCATTGCGACACCTCGACTTACTCATCCAAGAAAAGCCGTTCCACCCGGATCGGTTGGCATCGCAGATCGACAGACTGGTATCTACCCCGTGAAAAGCCCCGGAGGGTGGCAGATTCTGGGAAGAACCCAATGGGTTTTGTTCGATCCAGATCGATCCCCCCCCAGTCTCCTGCAACCAGGCCAAAAAGTCCAATTCTATGCTGTCTGATACCCATCTTTCGGCTTCCCTGAAAATCATCAATCCTGGGATATCCACAACGGTCCAAGATTGGGGGCGCTTTGGATTTCGCTCCCAGGGTGTCAGTCCATGCGGCGCCATGGATCTTTGGTCATTCCATCTGTTGAATCTTCTATTAAACCAAGATGCCCGTACGCCTGCTTTAGAAATTGAGGGCGGCGGGTTGGAAATGATTGTAGATGGACAACTCCTCTTTGCGGTAGTTGGAGGGATGCCCCATCTTTTATTGAATCAAACACCCCTCCCTCATGGCAGGGTCTATTGGGCTCGAACCGGTGATACGATCCACATCCCATTTTTGCGCAAAGGCATTCGTTCATATTTCGGCGTTTTCGGCGGGTTTCAGACGCCGGTAGTTATGGGCTCGGCATCCACGGACCGAAAAGCAAAGATCGGAAGACCTCCGTTATCTCACTGGGATATTTTGGAGTGTTCTTCGCAAAAGGCTCCGGTTGGTCTGTCCGCTCGATCGATTCCATCGTCCCTATGGAACCTTCCCGAAGAGGTCCAAACGATTCGGGTGATCCGAGGCGTGGATCATCATCGGTTTCACCGATGGTCTGTTCACGCTTTTTTTCGGCAACCCTTTCAAATAACCGACCAAATCGACCGCACCGGATATACATTGAGCGCAGAGCATCCCATCCGCATCAAAAGGAAAGAGTTCCTTTCGGAAGGAATCGCCTTTGGTACTGTCCAGGTACCCCCGAGCGGAAGCCCCATTGTTTGCATGGCTGACTCGCCCTCCTCAGGAGGGTACCCACGGATCGCCCAAGTGATTCAGGCAGACTGTTCCCTGATTGCTCAGATGAAGCCGGGTCAGAAGATCATCTTTCGGCTTGTGCGATTGGAAGACGCTTTGAACATCCATCATCAGCAGGAGGTTCACAAGGATCTTTTGCAAAA
>CAZOJQ010000062.1:0-6467 GCA_964580185.1 uncultured Thermotogaceae bacterium | reverse complement strand
CTCATGCATCTGGCAATTGGTTTTAACAGACCCAGGAAATCCATTCTCGGCATGGTGTTTGCAGGCGAAGTGGAATCCATCGGGCAGGATGTCTCCGGCTTTCAAATCGGCGATCGCGTATTTGGATTCGACCGTTTTGGATTTGGTTCCGATGCGGAGTATAAATGCATTTCAACCGATGGTGTAGTAACCAAATTAGCACCTAACATAACCTATGAGGAAGCTGCATCAATTCCATTTGGTGGGCTTATGGCACTTCATTATATAAGGAAAAGCGGTGTCGCCAAAGGGCAAAAGATTTTGATTTACGGTGCCTCAGGTGCAATTGGGACAGCCGCTGTACAGCTTGCCAAGTACATAGGGGCAGATGTGACAGGTGTTTGCAGTACAAGCAATAAAAAACTCGTCAAATCCTTGGGGGCCGATCACGTCATAGACTATACGAAAGAAAACTTTATGGATTCGGGAATTCTTTATGATGTTATTTTGAATGCCGTTGGAAAAAAGAAAATCGAATTGCATCCCAAACATGCACTGAAACAAAAGGGAAAACACATTACTGTCGACGATGGTGCTCCAAGACTATCTGTAAAAGATTTGTCTTTTCTACACGACCTGATGGAAAAGGGAGATATGAAAGCAGTCATCGATCGCTGCTATCCTTTAGAGAATATCGTTGATGCACACAGATATGTGGATAGCGGCCATAAAAAAGGGAATGTGATTCTCGTGATTCGATAGAACGAACTCAACAGGGCAAAACAGTTTACACCTTATAAATTAATTTTCATATGGAGGAATTATGAATACGAAAGAAACGAAAAGATGGTTATTTCTACTACTGGGCTTCACTTTTTTAGTTCAGGCGTCCACCTCGTTGATTGGAGGGTTACTATTCGGAAAACTTGAATCCAAAACAAGTATTGAGACAACCCTGACAAATATCTCAATGCATATGCAAACATTTAATGTCAGTGTCCTTTTACAGTTTGTAACCGCCATTATCATTATAATGCTTGGCATTGCAATTTATGAGACCGCCGGGCATATAAACAAAACAGTGGCAAAAATTGGGTTGCTACTCTACACTTTCGAAGCGATGCTACTAGCAGTTGGGCAAATTTTTCTCGTCGGCTTAATGAAAGTTAGCGAACTATATTTAGCGACCGGAGACGCCGGGCTATTAAATCTTGGAGAAGTATTGCTAAAATCCCGTCATTTTTCCGGTGAGATTGCCATGCTGCCATTTGGGATCGGTGCAATTTGCTTTTATTACCTTCTAATGAAAGCAAAAATTATTCCGAAGTGGCTTGCGCTTTGGGGTCTTGTGACTGCACCATTCATTATGGGCTACTTTACACTTGGGACTATGGGGGTTGCGCTTCCTTTTGCTATATGCATTCCCTATGTGCCTTATGAATTCTTTACAGGTGCTTTCATTATGATCAAATATCAAAAACTAGATTCCTCAAAGCAGGAATGGGTCCTGGCATCATAAATCCTAGGTGAAATACTTTGTGGTATAAAGATACTTGCATCATCCCAACTTGATTTTTTGAGCAAGCGAAGGGTAGAACAGAGAACCGTCCCCATGTTCTACCCATGTTCTACTATTGGATGGTATAATAGACTAAAGTAGGAATAGGCAGTGATGAAAAGGAGAAGGGAATGAATCATAAGAATAGGGAGCTGGAGATGGATCGAGTAGTGATTCGGCCAGCGACACCGGCGGATCATGAAGCAATTTTAGCGATGAATGAAGAATCCGTTCATTTTCTATCGCCCTTGACTGTTGGAAAACTGCAATGGTTGCATAAAGAATCGGAATTTTGTAGTGTCGTGGAGGTGGATGGTCAGGTCGGGGCATTTCTGATCGCTTTTCGCGAGGGGAGCAACTACGACAGCGTCAATTACACATGGTTTGCGGCACGATATGAAAAATTTCTCTACATCGACCGCGTCGTTGTATTTGAAAAATACCAGGGAAAGGGTCTGGGAACGCTGTTGTATAAAGACGCATTTCAACGTGCCGCGCTCTCGGAAATTCCGGTGATCACGGCGGAAATCGACATCGAACCACCCAATCCCGGATCAATGAAATTCCATAAAGAATTTGGCTTTTCGGAAGTGGGTACCCAGGCGGTTTGCGATGGGAAAAAGCAAGTTTCTCTTCAAGCTGCAATCCTTAGTTGAACATATCGAATAAAGGGACGGTTCTCTGTTTTACCTTTTCATTGATGCTTCCGGGTTGTAGATCTATAATGAAACAAGACGGAAATAACACTAACAGGTTGGAAAGGAGCGCGCATGGACAGCATTCTTCTGCCTAACTCGGAGCATTTATATCTGTATCTATGGAAATTCAAGGTGCTACTGGGCAAAGAAACCGAATTCCGGAGGATCTATGGACCAGAGGGTGAATGGGTCCAACTATTTCGTCAGGGAGCAGGCTACGTACAAACCCTTCTTCTCAAGGATCTGGATGTGCCCGGTGCCTATACCACAGTTGATATGTGGCAATCGGAGGCTGCTTATAAGGTCTTCAAAGAAAAGTTCGTAGCAGAATTTGAGATACTGGACAAAAAGTATGAAAGACTGACGGAAAGCGAAGAACTGGTGGGACGGTTTGAAAGCCTATTAAAACCAGAGATAGGAGATTTATTATGATTCGATATGCCTTGATGATCAATGTCCCGGGACAAAGCCCGGCAACCTATTCCAAAGTGTATGAAACTCCAGAAAACTACGATTGGTACGTTGGCACTGGCGATATGGAGATGGCTACGATTTTGATGAAGCAACTTGTGGCGGAGGAATTTGAAACGGTAAATCTGTGCGGGGATTTTGACGATGAAATTTTGCAGAAATTTATTGAAATTGGAGAAGGCAAGACAAAGGTCAGTGCTGCCCGGTACGCTCCCGAAGAATTGATGAAGCTTGAGGCTTTGACTTCCCTAAAAGAATATGGATTCATAAGCTTGATGCCAGGGATCGATCGGATCGAGCGACTGGAGCTTTTAAGCGACGAATGCAATACCCATATCTTCCTCGTCAAGGACATAGATATGGCCTGTGATGCCGCCGCAGAATTGGTCGAGTCTGGAGTTGATCTTATTGAACTATGTGGCTGGTTTGAACCAAACAAAACTCAGGCAATCATTGATGCTATCGATGGGAAGGTGCCGGTGGGAAGTTGCGCGCAGAGCGATACGAAATAGATGAGTGGAGAAATATCCAATGGAAAAAAAACTACTAGCACTATCCTCTGTTTTGCTACTGGCTATCCTGATCGGATGCGGCGCGGTGCCTGATGATACGGAGCCCTTGCCGGATCCGTTGGATCCTAGTACTAACTATAAAGTGGAAGCGCCGGAAGAGGTTGTGAACTGGGCGCAATATGAGATAGATTCCTTGGTTCAAAGTCTGCCGATCGAGGTTCTCGACAGAGAGATCATAAATCTCCAGTTGACAAAAAGTCTTGATTTTCATGATAGCAGCACCATTGATCTCTATGAATTCAATTTCAAATTGCGTCCAGGAGATTTGAAAGAAGACGCCACTTTTGATTTGGATGCGGAAGGTTGGATCCTTTCTGACAACAATTTCAATTACAGCGACGCTACGGGAATGGAACAGAGGGAAGGGCAGCTGTACCTATTGATAAACAATCAGGATAGTGAGCTGACAAGTCTGGGGATCCGAAGAGCAGAGCTGCTGTCGGACCAATGGTGTGAGGACCTACTTGCTTATTATAATTATCCGCGTGGTGTCAATTTCAGTGCAACAGAAGAAGAAATCCAAACAATGCGCAAGTACTGGGAATATAAGCCGGAGTGGAGTTTCACTATGCCAAGTGATAAGGGATATGGCGATACTTGGTCGGTGGGACTCGGTTACGCGCATGAGTGGGGACTTGGAATTCCCTATGAGTTCATTTCCTACGATTCCGAACCGTCAGCAGATCTGGTTTCCCTTTCGTTTGAGAACGTGATCCGGAGATACTATGATGGATTCTCCGTGGTTTCCCTAGGTGGTTTTTATGGGGACAATGATGTAGAACCTGATTTTGCGGTCAATCAGTATATTTCCGTGACTCAGCCGGATTGTGAGACTTCGAGAGGCATAAGCGTCGGCGATTCAGTGGAGGCCTTGAAGACCGCCTATCCAGAAGCGATTGCATACGACGGAGTTTGGGTATACGCGCCAGAAGGGACCAACCGCTCTATTATGTTTATGATCCAGGATGGGATCATTGTCCAGATCGACATGGCAGACGGGCTGGATGGGCAGTATACAAATCCAGCAGGTATTGAAGTGAAGTAGAACAAGGAGACCCTTATGTTTGGATATGAAAAAGAAAGCTTTCTCCATCTTCCCACACCGATCCACTATCTTCCTTCACTATCGAAGAAACTGGGCGTTGAGTTCTATATGAAAAGAGACGATCTGACGGAATTCGGAGCCGGGGGGAACAAACTCAGAAAGCTGGAATATTTCGTCCATGCTGCAAAAAAGAAGGGTGCGACCACACTTCTGACAGTAGGTGGCGCTCAGACGAACCATGGAAGACTGACAGCTGCCGTCGCAGCAAAATTTGGAATGAAGTGCGTGATCGTTGCGATGGATGAGTATCCGGGAGAGCTTTCTGCCAACCTTCTGTTGGACAGGATCATGGGTGCCGAAGTCGTCTTGCACAAAGAGAATGGAACCGATCTCATGGATGTGGTGGAAACGGTCAAAAAAAGATACGAGGACCAGGGCGAGGTGGTGTTTTTTATCCCCATGGGAGGTTCCAACGCGCTGGGAGATCTTGGTTACTACGAATGTGCCCTGGAACTGCTCGAACAAGTAAAGGACGGACGTGTGATCGTGACCGTCGGCAGCATGGGCACTTATATGGGACTCTTTTGCGGCTTGCACGGCTCTGACTTCCGTCTGACCGGCGTGTTGATCGGTCCTTTTTATGAAGATGTCAGGGAATACGCACTGACACAATTTACGCAGTGCAAAGCAGCCTGGAATTTGGATTTGAATGTAACGAAATCCGAGTTTGACATTCGGGACAACTACATTCGAGGCGGATATAACAATCCGGTCAAAGAGGTCCGCGAGGCGATCTACGAGATGGCCAGGGCTGAAGGGATCTTATTGGATCCATGCTACACAGGGAAAACCTATGCTGCAGTGAGGGACATGATCGCATCCGGTGAAATCAAACCTGGAGAAAAGATCGTTTTTATTCATACCGGTGGATTTCCCGGCCTTTATACCCACGCCCATAGGATCGAAATGGAACGGGAATTGATCGATGGAGTAACGATTTTATGATAAAACTACCGGAACTGCTTGCTCCCGTCGGGGGGCCGCAACAGCTGATTGCCGCAATCGAAAACGGAGCAGATGCAGTCTACCTTGGCGGCAAGCTGTTCAACGCCCGAATCAATGCGTCAAATTTTGAAAACGAGGATCTGAGAAGCGCCATTGAGTTTGCCCACATTCGTGGAGCGAATGTATATATCACTCTAAACACATTGGTGAATGACAGGGAAATGGAACAAGCGCTGGAATATGCGGCCTTTGTCTATAAGGTTGGGGCGGATGCGCTGATCGTACAGGACATCGGTTTTGCGGGTCTGTTGCGTGAGCACCTCCCGGATTTTTCCATGCATTTCAGCACCCAGGGAACTGTCTATAATCTTGAAGGAGTCAGAATGGCGGAGCGGTTGGGAGCTCGCAGAGTCGTGCTGGCCAGAGAGCTTTCACTGAATGAAATCGAAAAGATCGCAGAGCAGACCAATATGGAACTTGAGATATTTGTCCATGGCGCATTGTGCCAATCTTACTCGGGTCAGTGTTATTTGAGCAGCATGATCGGTGGACGCAGCGGCAATCGCGGCAGTTGCGCACAACCCTGCCGGCTGCCTTATTCGCTTCTTTCAGAAGGTGGGGACGGAAGAAAGACACTTTCTGGCAAGGGGTATTTGCTTAGTCCCAAGGATCTTTCCAGTCTCGAGCATTTGAGCCAGCTGGTAAAAACCGGGGTTCGTTCCCTAAAGATCGAAGGCAGGATGAAATCACCGGAATACGTGGCCATCGTCACAGGCACCTACCGTAAGTATCTGGACGCCCTTGCTGAGGGGGCCGGTTCTGCTGTGACACCGTCATTGGCAGACAGTAAGGCAGTCAAGCAGATCTACAACCGGGGTGGATTTACCACCGGCTATCTCTTTTCCAAGCCCGGAAGAGATCTGATCACACGGGACAGAGCCAAGCACGAGGGAGTCTATTTGGGGAAGGTCGTTGGCCGGGACGAACGCATGCGCTCTGTTCAAATCAAGTTGGAGGACGAGCTTTCCATGGGCGATGGGATCGAAATCGTAAATGATGCCCTGCCGGGCAATCTCGTCACGATGATGCAAAAAAACGGGGAAAGGATCCAGCATGCAGAACCGGGAGAAACCATCAAC
>CAZOJQ010000061.1:0-7672 GCA_964580185.1 uncultured Thermotogaceae bacterium | reverse complement strand
TCATACGCTTCCGATGGGGAAAAGGGCTTCCGATACGGTCTTTCACTGGTCATTGCGTCAAAAGCGTCTGCCAGATTTAAAATCCGCGAAGGGAGCGGGATCGCTTCCTTTTCCAGCTGATCCGGGTACCCCTTTCCATCCCACCGTTCGTGATGGTGTCGGACATAAAGCGATACGTCTTCCAAGGCATCGAAGATCCCCAAGACGTTGGCCCCCCATATGGGATGATTCTGAACCAGGTCAAACTCATCGTCGGTCAAGGCCGCGGGTTTCACGAGGATTGTGGCCGGAACGAGGATTTTCCCCACATCATGAACCATTCCTGCCCAAAAAATGCTGGATACTGTTTCTTTTTCCAGACCCATCTCTTTCGCGATGTGGACCGCATAATTGGCCACATTGATCGAATGCCCTTTCGTGTAGGGATCATGGATCTCCAAAAGATTGATCAAAGCGGTAATCAGGTCTTTCTGGAATCGCTCCTGCTCTTTCATGTAGCTTTGCATGGTGATAAAGGCAGAAGCGATGTTGGAAAAGGCGTTCACAATCTTCACTTCGTTTTCATTAAATTCCTGATCGCTTTCTTTGGCAATATCCAAAGACAGGCTTCCCAAGATTTTCTTATGAAAGGACAGGGCGGAAAGGATCGATGATTTAATGGGAAGGGTTGCCTTTTGCATTTGCTGTAAAAGGTCTTCCGGGATGATGCTTTCGTTTTTCGCCATCACATCGATAATAACCGCACCCGTCTCTCCTTGAATCAAATGCTGTTTCTTCAGATTCAGGGTTTTAAGGATTTCCATATCATGGCCTACCGACCAAACAAACTTCCAATCCTCTCCATCGACGATAGATACGCTCCCATAATCTGCTTTATCGATCAAAGTCAGCAACATCTCTAACAAATCCTTCAGAAAATCGCGATCCCGCTTCAACGCCGATTCGCAAATCCTCGAGGTGATCGTGATCAGTTCTTCCATATTGGTGGAATACTCCTGAATGGCTTGGTTCGAGTTCAGAAGAAGTTGGTTGGCCTCTTGAAAGGCGAGATTCGTTTCGATCAGTTCTTTGTTCAAGAGCTCTTTCTCTTCGATATAGGCTTCCAACGTATCGGCCATCAAATTGAAATTGCGCGACATGCTCTGGATTTCTTTCGATCCGGATAGGGTGGATCGAGTCGAATAATCCCCTTTTCCGAACTGAATCATGAGCGCCAAAAAGCGCTCAAACGGCTTGGATATGGACTTGCTGATGAACCCGACCACAATTATGATGAAAGAAAGAGCGAGGACTGCAATATAAACCAGGCTTGTGGTTCTGGTGTTCAGATCCCGGAGCAGTTCAGCGATTGGGACGATGATCATGTAATGGAAATTTGGATTTTCGCTTGACAGGTAGCTGATGTAATGGTCGGATCCCTTCAGCTTTAGAGGAAAAAAGGAGGTCTGCGGGTCTATCTGCATCAGTTCGGGAAAATGGGTTTGAACAGAATCGAAGACAAGGTTTGAGCTTTCCGAATCGATAATGATTCTTTCATTAGGGTCAAAGATAACTAATCTGCCTTGAGGAATGATTTGGATTGCATCAACAAAACCCCACAAGGCTTCCAGACTTATGCTTAGGTTCAGCACCCCCAAAACTTCCTGGTTTGAATCCAGAATAGTCCGTACGCTGCCGATCTGAGGGTTTTTCGAGAACAGGGTCATGTAGGGATCCGTGAATACAGCTTCCCCAGGAGATTGGATCGCTTTCTGGTACCACGGCCGGGTGCGTGGATCATACCCTTGGCCCAAAGGAACGAGCGGGTATTCGACGTATCCGCCGTACCGCGTACCCAAAGCGACCATCGTCACTTCCGGATGAGCATCGTAATACATTTGAAAAAAATCGATCAACTCTAGGTCCAATGGATCGGTATACTCAGGAATCGAATGAGCGGGCTTATCATCGCGCAGCATACTATGCATTTCCGGGTGGATTCTTTGGAATAACGGAAGACGGGTTAAAAGAACGGTATTGTTCGACAGTCCGCTCAAAAGGATATCAAGGGATTGTCCCAATTGTGCTAACTGACTTTGAGCCATGATCTCATAGTCAGCCAATTGATCATCGCGGACTCGATTATAGAGATAAATCGCGAAGAAAAGGATGATGGCTGTTGTAAACGTAAGGATCACCAAGGAAATTTTCCAATACAAGCGCATCAGTGCCTTTTCTCCTTCCTTAACCAGGCTTGGGTTTTGTCACTATGCATTCGAAAGTACTATGAATTATAACATACTCGTTCCGGATTCCCAACATGAATGAGCGCCCGAAATGGCGAATTTGGGCTCCACACGCATTAATTGCAGGGAGAGCGCAACACAATGCCTCTCTCCGCTTTATTTGAGATGGCATTGACAAATAGGGTTTTCATCGGTATAATCGGTTCAATCTACCGAAGGAAAGGATGATTGGATGAACGAAGCGCTCGAAAAAAAGATGAAAGACCTTGTATCCAAGAGTTCTGTGGCTGTATTGGCTTCTTTGGACCCTGAGGGATATCCTCGGGGCGTTGCGATGGCCGTGATCAAAACCGAAGGCATTCACGCGATATGGTTTGCAACCGGAAAAAACTCCGAAAAAACCCAGCACTATCAGCATGACGAAAAAGCGAGCGTTTGTTTTCTTGATGAGCATGACAGCGTTACGCTCACAGGAACCATCGAGATCAAAGATGATCCGGAAACCAGAAAAGCCTTATGGGTTGACTGGTTCATCCATCATTTCCCACAAGGCATCGACGATCCAAACTATTGCCTGTTGCGCTTTGTTCCAAACAACGCCATCATCTGGATCGATCAACAGTTCGAACGGATCGAGATTCCCGGTTAGGGATCGATCAATCTCATGATCGGTCGTTTGGGCGATCTTCGCGCGACTTCATGAAACCCAAGACGTTGAAAAGTGCTCATGATCCCAGTGTACCAAAAATCAGATTTCCCTTTTGAGTGCGCGGGATCGAACGGATAGGCCTCGAACGCTTTTGCCCCTTGCGAGCGTCCAAAGTCCATGGCATCCCTCAGAAGCAGTTCGGTCACGCCCTGTCCGCGGTACTCTTTGTTGACCCAAAAGCAGACGATGGACCATACGGGGAGATCATCCACATGCTTCAAAAACCGCGATCGATCCAGCTTGGAGAATTCGGACCTTGGGGCTAAGGAACACCATGCCATTGGCACTCCATCCCAATATCCGATGATTCCAGGAATTCGACCCGATCGAACCAAAGATTCCATCCATTCCTTACGGACTTGGGACGTGGCGGATTTGTACTCGGAAGGGTCCGAACGAAAGTACATACACCAACACCCCCAACACTTTTTCAAGACAAGAAAAAGATCCGGAAGCAGTTCCGGCGTTGCCGGGCGGGACGAAAAATGTGTCACCATCATACACCTCTCTTTTTGGGGTTTTTGAAAGAAACGAACTGTTCGATCATCACAGAATGATGATTCTGTACATCGGAGGAACTATGACGTATGCTGTGGAAGGGTATCTGGATGCGCATAGCAGCAAGCGGGTCTTCCAAATCATCGAAGAACTGCAAGCCAACCAGATCCCGATCGACCTTGATGCCGTACCGCACATCACCTTGGGGATATATGAACAGATCTCGCTCGAATCCTTTCAAGATTCCCTTCACACCTTTTGTCAAACCGCTGCCCGTTGCCCGGTAACTTTCGCAAGCATCGGGATCTTTCCGACCCCCGAAATGGTTCTGTTCTTCGCGCCTGTGGTCACCCCCCAGTTGCTTGCGTTTCATGAAAGATTTCACAAAACCTTCCAGACGTGGCTGCCTCAGCTTGTCCCGTACTACAAACCGGGACAGTGGGTGCCCCACACCACCTTGGGCCTGGGCCTATCTCCCCAAGAACTGCACCAAGCCTTAACTCTGGTGATGCCCAAATGGGAACCATTCCAAGCCGCGATCGATCACCTTGGCCTGATCCAATTTCCTCCCAACACGCAGATCAGCCAGTTTCCTTTGCAAAGAGAATAACCGCTCCCATCATTCACCCTCGGAATCGGCCATCATCGGGAAATGGTATACGCTCTGTGCGTGTTTGGCGATGAAATACCGATCGTGACTGATGCACAAAAACCCGCCCGGGAACTCTTCCAACAGACGGTCCAATACTTCTAAAGACTCGATGTCCAGATGGTTGGTCGGTTCATCCATAAAGACAAACTCGCTCTGACTCAGAATCGCGTAGACCAAAGCGGCCCGGGACAGCTCCCCGAAGCTGAGTTCATGAATGGCGTGCAGCGCCTTTTCTTTTCGGATCTTGGCAGCGCCCAAGAATTGCCGAATCACAGTCTCTTCATATCCCAAACTCATAAAGTGGTCAATCAGGCTCTTCCCTGGGAAAAACTGACGGATATCTTGGGGGATGTAGAGGGTTCGCACACTTGGATTCCGATAGATCTCCCCTTTCTTATGCGGCAGTTGACCCAACAAAATCCGGATCAGCGTTGTTTTCCCACTCCCATTGGGTCCAACAAAGGCGACGCGGTCGAGCGTGTCGATCTCCAAATCGACCTCCTCCAACAGGACGCGCTCATCATAGCCAAAAGACACCCCGCTCATGGTGATCAGCTTCCGATGATCCACCCGGTATTCCGGGAAAGATAATGTCACTTGCTTCTCGATAAACGGCTTCTCCTTTTTGAACTGATCGATCAGCTTTTCCTGCCGTCTCTCCGATATTTTGGCTCGCTTTGCCATCTTCGCCGACTTATGAGAAATAAACCCCTTGTCCCCGTGCAGCCCCTGGGTAAGCCTTTTTTCGATCACAGCCGCCCAATTCTTCTTCTTCAGCGCGTCAAACTCCAGTTGCTTGATTTTCCGATTGATGTCTTCCGCTTTCCGCTTGGCCGATTGGAACTGCAGATCCAAGTGGTCCAGCAAAACGCTATACCCGCCATTGACCATAATGGACCCGCCTCTTTGTATATACAAGGTCTTGTCCGCCACTCGATCCAGCAAGGTGCGATCGTGACTGACGATCAAAAAGGATTTGCTTCTCGCCTTCTCGCTGAGGATATACTGCTCCAAGTAAACGCACATCCGGATATCCAAATGGTTGGTGGGTTCGTCCATGATGATCAGATCATAATCATACACCGAAAACTTGATCAGTTCCCAGATCCGTTTCTCCCCCTCCGAAAATGACCGAAACGACCGTTGCGCCGATTCCGGGGAAAACCCGAAGGCCGTCGCGTACTTCTCGATCTGGGATTCCAACGCATACCCGCCCATCTGGGCGTATTCGTTGACCAGGTCCGCATACCGTGGATCATGCGGATGCGCGCGCATATCGCGATAAATCCGAACCAAGTCCGGGTGTTCCTGAATAATGGATTCCGTTACCGGGATTGCGCTCTGTTCCGAACTCTGTTCAATCATCCCGATCTCGATATCCGATTGCAGGGTGATGGTTCCGTCCGCATGAGGGATCTTGGAAAGAACTGCGTTCAACAGAGTGGTTTTCCCCGACCCGTTCTTCCCCGTGATCGCCATCACCTGGCCTTTCTCCAGGTCAAACGAGATATCTTCCAAAATGGGATCGATTCCCAATATCACTTTTAGGTTTTTGACATTCACCATACATGGGCCTCCTGACCAAACAAAAAACGCGCCCCTCTTCCCTCCAAAGCGTGCAGAGAACTGTACCAGAAAGAGGAACGCGTTTATCTGTTCAATATTATGCGATCAACCCAGAGAAACGGAATCAATCAGGCTGAAGGACCTCCCGAATCCGGTCAAAAGCCCAATCGATCTCGTCTTTTGTGATCACTAGGGGTGGCGCGAATCGAATGGTCTGCTCGTGCGTTTCTTTGCAAAGCAGCCCTTTTTCTCTGAGCATCTCGGTATATTTTCTCGCGTTTCCATATTCTTTCTTGATTTCAACCCCGATGAACAAACCCTTTCCGCGGACCTCTTTGATCATCGGCGCTGTAAGTCCCTTCAGTTTTTGGAGGAAATAATCCCCAAGCTCCTTGGATCGCTCGCTGAGCTTCTCTTCCATGATCACGTCGATAGCAGCAAGTCCTACTGCCGAACCGAGCGGATTTCCACCGAAAGTGGAACCGTGATCGCCCGGGGTAAAGACTTCCATGATCTCTTGATCGCAAACGATCGCAGAGACCGGATAGACCCCGCCGCTGATGGCTTTTCCCATCACAAGGATATCCGGCCGAATCCCTTCGTAATTATGCGCAAATAATTGCCCGGTTCGTCCGAATCCTGTCTGGATCTCATCGAGGATGAGCAACACCCGATGCTTTTGGGTAATCTCCCGGACTTTTCTCAAATACCCTTCCGGGGGAACAAGAATCCCGCCTTCTCCTTGAATGGGTTCCAGGATGAAGGCAACGGTATCGTCATCGATGGCCTTCTCAAGCGCCTCGGCGTCTCCGTACGGGATGATCTCAAACCCGGGCGTAAAGGGGCCGAATCCTTCCCGATACTGATCATCGCTCGAGAAGCTGACAATGGTAATCGTTCGCCCAGCAAAGTTGTTCTCGCACGCGATGATCTTGCCTTGGTTTTTGCCAACGCCTTTTTTGAGTTCGCCCCATTTTCTGGCGGCTTTCAGGGCGGTTTCAACGGCTTCCGCTCCCGTATTCATAGGCAATGCCTTTTCATAACCCGTGAGCTCACAAAGTCGCTCCAAAAACGCGCCCATCTGGTCGTTCTGAAAGGCCCGAGACGTAAGGGTCACTTTCTTGGCTTGCTCCACCAGCGCGTTAATGATCTTGGGGTGGCAATGGCCTTGGTTCACAGCGGAATACGCCGCAAGCATATCCAAATACTTCTTGCCTTCGACATCCCATACCCAGCACCCCAGCCCCTTCTCGATCACGACATTCAAGGGATTGTAGTTTCTTGCGCTCCATCGATTCACCTGTTCCACATAGCTTTGTGAGCCGTTCATAAAACACCTCCGCATCATGAATGATCATTCTTTTTCGCCAAGCCAATTATACATGATCGAAGCCCCCTTTTCAAAACCACCACCTTGGTTGGAGAGAGCGGGGGCGGAAAAACAACGATCTTGCGCCTGCTGAACAAAATGAGCTCTCCCACCCACGGAACGGTGTATTATCATGGGATCGATCTGGGAACGATCGATCCAGTAGCGCACCGCAGAAATGTCGTGATGCTGTCTCAAAGTCCGGTCGTATTTGACGGAACCATTCGAGAAAACCTATTGGCCGGCATCCGGTTTCAAGAAAAACCGATTCCGTCCGATGAGTTGTTGCGCCAATCAATGGAACAGGTCTCCCTGAAAAAACCCCTGGATAACCCAGCAAAAACCCTCTCCGGCGGAGAAAAGCAACGCCTGTCGCTTGCGCGCATTCTCCTGTT
Organism: uncultured Thermotogaceae bacterium; assembly: GCA_964580185.1. Taxonomy (GTDB): domain Bacteria; phylum Thermotogota; class Thermotogae; order MWEM01; family MWEM01; genus CAYWWY01. The sequence goes on along the minus strand of CAZOJQ010000061.1, from coordinate 258 downwards.
GGATCCGCCCGTATTCCTCCTGGATGAACCATCATCGGCATTGGATGACATCACTGGAGAGATGATCATCCAAATGCTGATCGCCTCTGTGCGCGATCGAAAGAAAACCATCATCCTGGTCACCCATTCCCGAAAGCTTGCAGAAACCTATTCCGATGAAGTGATCAACATCTCCAATGGAACAAGGGGCAATCCATGAACGGCATCATCGATGAAAAAGGTCATCGCCCTCTCCATGAGCGCCGGAACGATTGCGCC
>CAZOJQ010000060.1:0-8450 GCA_964580185.1 uncultured Thermotogaceae bacterium | reverse complement strand
AGATCGCGGCTGTTGCTCGGGCATGATTGGACTGAATGCCCCCGCATGTAACTACTGTGCGGGTTCCGGATGATTTTGCTTTGTAGAACAAGTATTCCAATTTTCGGATCTTGTTTCCACTGGCCAAATAATGGGTCAGGTCATCTCTCTTAACCCAGACTTCGGCGCCAACCTCTTTTGAAAACCGTTCCAGCTTGTGAACGGGTGTTGGTAGAATGGCCAGATCCTCTCTTTGGTCGCGACTGAGAAAACGATTCATCGCATCTTCCTCCGTTCCTTGATCAAAAAAATAAGGGCGCTCAGCCCTTTTGCCATCGTCTTGAGACCCAAAAAAAAACCGATTATTCTTGAGCTAGGCGATAGCGATGAACAAATCGGCGAAGCTTTTCAATCCCCTGGGTCAATTGTTGATCGGATGCGGCAAACGACATCCTCATAAAGCCAGGAACATGGAATGCGCTTCCAGGAACCAACCCGATCCCATACTCTTCCAATAGATGGGTAGCCATTTGGTCGTCATTTAGAAAGGAATGCATGTATGGCCGAAAATCCATAAAGAAATAAAAAGCTCCGTTCGCTGTTCCATGGCAAATCCCTAACTCAGTGAGTTTTTGATCGACAAAGTCCCTCCGTGCTCGGAATGTCTGTACCATTGCGCGATTGTCTACTTCCAATGCTTTCAGGGCCGCTTTTTGCGTTATGGAATTGATGTTGGAAGTGAGGTGAGATTGGACTTTGCTTACTTGCTTGGAGACCTCAATAGGTGCAGCGCTGTACCCGCAGCGCCATCCGGTCATGGCGTGGGATTTTGAAAACCCATTGATCAGAACCGTCCGGTTTTTCATTGCATCGAATTGCGCAATGCTGGCATGAGTACCCTCATAGACCATTGTCGCGTAAATCTCATCGGATATGACCCAAAGGTCATGTTCCCGGGAAATCTTTGCCAGTTCCTTCAAAAGATCCTTTGGATAGACGGCCCCTGACGGGTTGTTGGGGGAATTGACGATTACTGCTTTGGTTTTAGAGGTTAAATGGCTCCGGAGTCGATTCGGATCTGGTAAGAACCCGTTCTCGATCTCCGTAGAAACCAAGACAGGAGAACCTCTGCAGATCTTGATCTGAGGCACGTAGCTGACCCAATCCGGGGTAAATACCACCACTTCGTCCCCTTCAGATAAAAGGGTATAGAGGATGTTAAATAGCGCGTGTTTTCCTCCATTCGATACGACGATCTCTTCGGGGGAATACTCAAGGCCCATTCGTTGATTCAGATCAGACGCAATGGCTTGCCGTAGGGGTAGGATTCCTGAAGATGCTGTATATCGAGTGAACCCTTCTCGAAGAGCGGTTATGGCTGCTTCGACGATGGGTTGTGGCGTGTCGAAGTCTGGTTCGCCTGCTGTAAGGCTGACGATATCTTTGCCCTGTTCCCGAAGCTTTTGGGCCAATTGGGTATATTTCAAGGTTTCTGAAAAAGGGAGGTTGGATGCGATTGAGTTCACGAATGCTCCTTTGCCAGATTATTTATTCATTGAAACGGAAAAAAAAAGCGATGAAGGTTGGTTGGGTTGAAAATTCATCCGAGAGAGGTTTGACAAGACTTGATCTATTGGCAAAGAAAAAGAGACTTTGTTGGAGCCATCTCCCAAAACAGATTTGGCTTGCTCCATTGGGAACGAATTGAAATAATTCGCAGATTCCGAAGTGATCGAGGATCCGTCTGCTAGATTCGGGAGCAGGCTTTTTTGGGTTTCCCGATTCGCGGTTTGTAGGGTAATGAAGAACATCGCGGCAACAGCAGCTGCTGCCAGCCACATCCGGGCATTTCGAGGTTCCTTTTTGACAATCACAACGGGGGTATCTTCAAGAGCAATATAGAGATCGCTGGCTAGCCTGAGTTCTTCTTGAAGGGTTTCGCTAAAATACTCGGTTGTCCCAGAATTGATATGGGGTACGAGATGATGCAATTGTTGGATGCTTAGGCCTACTTCGTTTTCTTGGGATTGCGCTGCCAACCGCTCTAGAAAAACCGCGCAGGGTTCTTTTCCTTCTTGATTGCTGAACAAATCCAAGATAGAAGTGATTCTTTGGAGCTTGATCCAACATGGGTAGCAGCGTTGAATATGCCCGTTCATTAAACCGATCGCGTGCTCTTTGGAACCCACCAAAAACTCACGAATGATTTCTTTCACTTCTTGTGGATTGGAACAGATTTTTCCGTTACCTTTAAATCGCAATGAAGATCACCCTCCATACTTTGTTGCTCATCGATTTTGTGACGTAAGCGAAAGGGGCTTTATTTCTTTCTGTTGTTTGAGAAAGATATGGGCGCATCCTTTGGCCATCGCGCGAATGTTCCCGATGTATTGCTGTCTTTGGGAGACGCCGATTGCATTGCGCGCGTCAAGCATATTGAAATCGTGGGCGCAATGAATCAGATGTTCATAGGCAGGGAGATAAAGCCCCAGTTCAATCAAGCGATGAGACTCCTTTTGATGCATATCGAACAGCTGGAACCACATAGCGGTATCCGCTTCCTCAAAGTTGTATATGGAACATTGCCGTTCGTTTTCCCAGTAGACCTGTCGATAGTCCGTTTCTTCATTCCATTGAACGTCGTACACGCTTTCCTTGCCTTGCAGGTACATTGCGATCCGCTCGATGCCATAGGTGATTTCTAAAGAAATTGGCGTCAGATCAATACCTGCAACTTGCTGGAAATAGGTAAACTGCGTGATCTCCATTCCGTCGAGCCATACTTCCCAGCCAATTCCCCAAGCGCCGAGTGTGGGAGATTCCCAGTTATCTTCGATAAACCGAATGTCATGATGCTGAGGATGGATCCCCAGTTCTTGGAGCGATTCGAGGTAGAGGTTTTGAGCGTCAATCGGTGACGGTTTCATTATGGCTTGGTATTGCATGAACCGTTGAAGGCGGTTGGGGTTGTTCCCATACCGCCCATCGGTCGGTCTCCGACTGGGTTGAACAAACGCGACCTTATGGCTTTGAGGGCCAAGGCAACCAAAAAAAGTCGATGGATGATAGGTTCCAGCGCCCATTTCAATATCATAGGGTTGCTGAATTACACAACCCCTTTTGGCCCAAAACTGATCCAAAGCGATGATCATGTCTTGTAGGTACAAAGATATCCACTTCCTTTCACGCTATGGAAGGCACTTTCCATGATTGTAACAGAAATGCCGTCTCTTTTCCAAATAAAGGATCAAAATCATGATTCCAATAAGGGCAATGAACCCGGTTTCTTTGGGGACCGAAATGCTACCCATCCGTTCAGAAAGGAAGGAGACAATCCCATCCGCAAGATCCGCAAATGGTTTGACTCCATAGGCGAAGACCGAGGCCAAAGATCTCCATCCCATCCAAAAAAAGATTGAAGAGAAAAAAAGGCCCGTGATGATGAACAAGCAAAGTGGAGTAAAGAGGAAGATACTGAACGGAACGGCCAATAGAGGCATCGTGCCAAATTGGGATGCAGTAAGGGGGATGGTAAACAGGACCGCTCCTAGAACAGGAAGAACGCGCATTCGGGTGAACCAAGGCACCATCGGTTCATATCTGAGGAAAAGGATGATCCCCGTCGTGGCAGCAAATGAAAGATGAAACCCGACATCCACAGCGTAGGATGGTTCGGCAAAAAGCAAAAGAACCATCACAAATCCAAGGCTGTTCAAAGGATGAATGGGGTAGCGAAATCGCTGAAAGAGGGTCCATATTCCGATCATCATCCAGGCGCGAAGGGCAGAAGGGGTGAATCCAATGGTCATGACGAAAGCCGAAAGAAAGCCCAGACAAACCCAACTCCGGAATTGATGATTCGGAATCACAAACCCCAAAAGAACCCAGAGGCTGGAATAAAGGAGGAGCATATGAAAGCCCGAAACAACGAAGAGATGAGAAAGTCCGGAGCTATGCAATTTCGCGCGAGTTTGCGGATTTGCGCCAATCCCGAGCAGTAACATGGAAGCAATGGCTCCTGTTGACTCTCCAAGCGTATCATGAAGAAATCGGGCCATCTGTTTCGAGAACTGAGCCCCTTCAAACAACCAGCGGTCGATTGCAGTCGGTAGATGAAGGGAAGCGGCGTACTCTTTATAGAAAGGCGCGCGGATGATTTGATAGTTTCCGTAATTATGGACATCGCCCCGGATCCCCACCCATTGTCCTGGAAAGACCGGGTTTCGTTCGTCCACGGAGACGATCATTGGTTGTGCACTTCGCTCCCAATACCCTGCTTCTTCATTCAGCCAGCGGACATCGGACAGACGGACTCCGCTGGCCGTATATCGAACCGCTTTTCCGGTAACGTATTGCGTTCCTTCCGGCGGGGGCGTACCGAGTTGGGCCATCCAAAGTCCCAAAACCGCTACTAGAACGATCGGTAATCTTGAAAGGCGTTGAAGTTTTTTCATTGAAGGCACAAATGGCGCTACGAACAGAATCGTTCCAATGGCAAACAACCAAAAAATCATCCCGTTTGGGATTTGTACATGGTATCCAATCCACAATCCGAAAAGCAGGCTCAACCCCAGGAAAAACAGAGGGATTTTACGGGGCATGCTTCCTCTCTAGATCAATCAAATACCGTTTGGCCCTGACTCCATTTTGATATCCACCAAGGCTCCCGTCTCCTGCAATTACCCGATGACAGGGGATAATCACGGGCCAAGGGTTTCGAGATAAACAGCCACCGACCGCTCGAGCCCCATGAGGATTTCCCGCCAACGCGGCTAGTTGGCCATAAGTTGTCGTTCGGCCGTAGCCGACATTCTCAAGGAGCGATTGGTATAGATGGAGAGAAAAGGGGGACAGTTTTCCAGGATGATAGACCAGCGGAAGACGGAAAAACCGCAATCTGCCTGCGAAATAATCGAGGATTTGGGAAATCCATGCAGATTGACGGGATGATAGGGAGGATGTATGCGTTGGCGCTATGCCCTGCCATTGGATTTTGCCTACCCCTTTTTCCGTTAAAAAAAGGTGGATTCTGCCAACCGGTGTGTCAACCGAAACCACCTGTAGATCAAAAGCGGCAGGATCATCTCTGACAAAGGAGATCATCACGCGCCTCAGAAGATTTTCCGAATATAGCGATCGCTGATTTGCTTTCGGATCAATTCCAAGTATTTGGGTGCGTTCATCGCTTCCATATATTGCCTTGCTTCATCCAAAACTGGAAATTGTCCAATCTGAAGACTATACATTAAATTACGTGTGGTGGGGCTTGTCACAGAATAAAGAAAGCAGGGTATGCCTTCGTTCCGAAGAATGTTGGCTTGGGATCGAATTTGATCCAAGTTGGTATTGGCAATGATCTGAATGGTAAAGAGGTTCGGGTAGGTTTCTGCGTACAACCCTCTCAATTCAGCGGGAAGAATGGCCTGCGCGGGATCGGTAGTAGGGGTTGCGGTTGCTTGGGATAGGATTCTTCGGTTTTCTTCTTCATAGAAGAGCCGAAGCGTTTGAACCCATTGTGGGATATAGTTCCCGAACAAAATAAGGTTGTATCGATCGGCGCTGTACCGACTGATGATATACGGTAGTTTGCTGTCTCGGATTAACCGTAAGGCAGCAAGGTCGTTGCAGATATAGTAGGTTACTGCGGTCCGCTCGTTGAGGATCATCTCGGAATTCCGGAAGAAAACCTCAAAAGTAAACTCTTCTTGTTGAGCAATTGAGGGATTTTCCGCTCCCTCTACCATAGTAGGTCCCAAATGTTCCGGGATTCTTGCGTACGTTGCTGTAGCCAGAGAAGCCAGCAATTCTTCCGAAGGAACTTGATCCCGCAGCTCGTTGATTTCCCGTTCCAACCTTCGGATGGATAGGGCATGCGTATCCTGTTGGGTGGAAAGGGTCAAGTTCCAAAAGACCAGTAGAAGGATCGCGAACGATAAAACGACAATGATCAGTCCCAAAAACCGAATGGCATTCCCCCCCAAAAGCGCTTCCTTCTCTTCCGGCGACTTGGGTTTTGCTTTTTTGGCTAGATCTGGCGGATTGAGCGGACCCAATACCCCTTTTCCTTCGTGGGCTTCCCCTCTTTTTTTCTCCCCCGATTTCCGATCGGATTTGGGAATTAAGTTGTCCATGGCATCATTTCACTCCTTCCCAATGAAGTTGCCCCAAAAAAAATTCACGCATCACCCATTCTACAACAGGGGCTTGGATCTTTGTGATCGTATGGTTCCCGGGACGGATCATCAAAGAAAAAGTCATCTCTGTGTGTTCGTTTACCATCGACAGAAATGTAAGCAGATCCATTTGAGCATGGAGAAAGGCATGAAGGTCTTTTCCTTCCGGAAACACGCTTCCCCATATCTGACGAATTTCCTGAAAAAGAAGCTCATTTCCAATTCCCAGCTTCCAGGCCAGATACGATTCCAAAACCAAACCGCAACCAAGGGCTTGGGTGTAGTCCACTTGCAATCCCGAACCGTTCATAATCCAGTTGGCCATCGACTCTCCCGGGAGAAGAAAAATCTTCTGCTCATAGGCCTTGGCCATTAAATGGTGGGATTCCCGAATCAACTCGAAATAACTGTCCCAATCCAATTGATCATTCACCGCGCAATCGAGGAACCCCGCGGATAAGCGAAAAAAGCGATCGTCCATTGCCAATCCCAACCGCACCGGGTAAATGAAACTCGTCCGGAGGGTTTGCACCGGATGATGCTTGAGGAAAAAGGGATCGATCCTGAGTTCTGTAGGATTAGCCTGAACAGTAATCCGGTCTTTCTTCCGATCCCAATTGATGGAAAACCGGTTTGAATAATGGCCCAAGAAGGCGCTTCCTGGAGTCGTAGGATATAGAATCAAAGGAAGATCGGGCACACTGGTCGCAATAGAGTAACCGACCAGATCCTGCAGAGCACCCCCTCCAAACACGAGCACCCTCTTGGGTTGATATGAGAGCGAATGAATCACTGAATACAGCTCAAAGACTCTGTCGATTGATTTGCATTTTTCTCCCCCGGAAATACTGTAGCAACGATCCCATAATTGCGTGTAATCGGGGAAATATTGCCTTAATCGCGTATCAACAACGCAAAAATCTCGCTCTTCGGCACGAAAAAACTGTTGCGCGTCCTCATCATGCAGGGACCGATGAACTCGCGTCGTAATGGTTGCCGTGTGCTGATTCCTGCATTTGTGTACCTGTTCCATTGGTTCACAAGGCTTTGTTGCACGCGAACATTAACAACTGCACTGCGTGGAGCACGTCTGAATAATCCACCATTTCGTTGGGGGAATGAACATACCGGGTGACAATCGAAAGAGTGCCCGCTTTGATTCCCGATCCGGTAATCTGATACCCATACGCGTCCGTTCCTCCAAAGATCAGAACTTCCATCTGATAGGGAATATGATGGTGCTCAGCTGTTTGGACCAGAAGATCAACGATCGTTTCATCCGAGATCGACGCGCGGTCTTTGATTTTGATCGCTGGGCCCTTTCCCAACGCCAGATCCATACGCTTAAACCCTTTGGGGGTATCTGAGCAACCCGTCACATCAAGGGCGATTGCCATATCGGGATGAATATCAAAACCGGCCACTTGCGCGCCAACCAATCCAACTTCTTCTTGAACAGCGAATACTCCATACAGATCGTTAACCGATTCTCCGATCTCTTTAAACACTTGCACAATGATAGCGCATCCAATTCGGTCATCCATGGATTTCGCGATGATTCGGTCTCCCAAATCCACAAAAGGAGCGCAGTAGGTTCCAAACTGACCGACATGAACGTGTTGAAGCGCTTCTTCCCGGCTGCTGCATCCGATATCTGCATAAACCAGATCATAATTCAACTCTTTGATGTTCTTTCGATAATCTACCATGGTTTCTTGCTCTACATCGATAATGCCAATTCGATTGCCCCAACGAACCCGGGCTCCCAAAAGCCTTACGGGATCAAGCCCGCCAACGGGATCGACTCTGAGAAATCCGTTATCGTCGATTCGGGTGATCACAAGACCGATTTCGTCCGCATGTGCGTCCAGCAGAATTTTTTTCCGGTTCGCGCCTGATCCGTTTTTCCAGACAATCAGATTGCCAACCGGATCAAAACGAAAGCCGTCGATGTACCCGTCCAATTCTTCCAAAATGGCATTGTGCACTACACGCTCTCGCCCGCTTGGGGCAGAGAGTTCCGTCAATTTTTGGATGATTTCTTTCACAATGAACCCTCCATGATTTGTACAATTTTTCCCTCGGCAATGACATGTTTCGCGAGATCAACTGCAGATTGATAATCGGATTTGGATATCATACTAACCGGTGCGTGAATATACCGGCCCGGCACATTCAACCCTCCGGATGGGATGCCGTACATGGTTTTGGCCAATCGAGTAGCGTCGGTTCCCCCTACCGTTCGTCCCTTACACTGATAGAGGATTTGATTCCGAGATGCGGTGTCCACAAGGAGCT
>CAZOJQ010000059.1:0-8494 GCA_964580185.1 uncultured Thermotogaceae bacterium | reverse complement strand
TCTATTTAATTGTTAGATTCGATCTTTTTTTCGGGTGCATTCGATGATTTCTCGATATATTGACGGAAGCAGCTTTCTTTTTTTTGGTTCCCCAGAACCGTCGTTCTTCCAAAAATTCCCGGATGAATATACGGGAATGGTTTCATGTCTGAATCCACACCGTGTATACCATAAAACCCTACCAGGAAGTAGCAACAGGGACGGTTTGAGCGGGGACTTATGGGGGCTTTTTTTCCCCTTTATCTTGGGTACAAAGCCAGCAAGTTACCACGATTCCGGTTTTTCTTAGTACAGTGGGATCAAAGAGATCTGCTCCGTCTTCCAGAACAAAACCCTTGATTTTCTGGGCTTGGATCTTCCGATGTTTTTTCGTGTAGTACATAAGGAAAAAGTTGCAAAGCAGCCTGCACGGTATATTTTACCACGTTTTACTCCAAACGTACTTTGGATTTTGCGAGACCTTGAGTTTTCTGCCGATCTGTGTGATTTTCCGTCCCTTTTTCTTCAGACTTTGGATTTCGCTGTACGTTTTCCACTCACTTCCTTTTTCCCTGTTGTCCCTCCTAGAGTACAAGATGATCCATTCGTACTACTCGGAGAACGGAAAAGTGTTCACGCTTATTTGCCAAAACCTGTTCATTCTTATTTGCCAATGATTGTTCACTCTTATTTACCATTCACAATGCTCCAAATAGGATTTCTCTTACTTCAGATGTTAAAAAAACCGGTATCGGGTTGACTACCGGTTTTTTCGCTATCAATCGAACAAGTTTAACTATAAGACAAATATCTTTACCCGAACGAATTGTACTGCCTTAGAAAATCGGCATTCTTGTAACGACTCTCAAGTCCCCTTGAGTTCCGGATAGTTCCTCCCATGCTGCCATCATGTATCCAGCATCCCCAGCTCCCGTATACTGTAGAGTAAATTGCTGGTATTGCCAAGGCCTTGTAGTAACTGGGTTCACCCCGGATCCAGTTGAAACACTGATCATGTCAATATCGCTAGAGATGTTAGGGATTCTGGTAAGATAACCACTTTCATAAAGAACAGCAAATAAGGCTGTGCCGCTTACAACGGGCATTACTTTTTCAGTATAATAGAATGATTGGATCGCTTCCCGTACAGTCCTTATATCAGATGCTGCAGCAGAAGCATTCGCATTTCTCACTGCATTCACCGCTACTGGCGTTAAAGTAGCCAGCAACGCCGCAATGACTGCTAAAACAATTAACAATTCCACTAAGGTAAACCCACTTCTTCTTTTCATACCTAATCCCTCCTTATTTGGAGTAAAGTTTTTAAAACCAATAGATATCAATCGTCGAAATAACAGATTCCTTGAATTACTTACCACATTAAAGGCAATCGCGCGTATACACCAAACTGACCAATTGGACCCGTCTGAACATCAAAAAAGTGTTCCACAACCTCTTTTATAGAGAAGTTCTTGCCCTGATAATATACAAAATACTTTATAATACTTCCATCTGTAGTAACTTGGATTATCCCATACAGCTTATCATTGATCCTTCCTTGGATGCCTATTGCAAGATCATTGACATTCTCCGGTCCAGTCATAGGGCTAAGGACCAGACAATACTCTTCAACCGCTTTTTGGATTGCCCGAAGATTCCGCGCAATCTGGCTTGCTTCTGCCTTTCTTACCGCTCCTATTGCTAACGGTATCAATGCAGTCATAAGAGCCGCAATCACAGCCATTACAATGATCAGTTCTACGAGGGTAAAGCCTTTTCGTTTTCGCATGACCCAACTCCTCTATTTTATTCCGAAACGGGAGTTAGATTCTTCTTTATTTGTTTTATGGGCACTTTTTGAGTTTTGGCGTGGGATATGAATGTTGTTAAGCCCTAACTACTGTTTTGCACTTATTATACTCCGATTTCAACCATAAGTCAAGTAAAAGACCAATTATCTTCCTTACGGATTAAACGGGCGCAACCGGCTATTAAAGCGAGATCTAGAGTTTTGGTTATCTAAATATTCATTATATAGTATTGATATATTTACCTGGCCAAGCCTTTGTTCATTCATCTCGATCCGAAATCTTGGAGGAATACTTCGATCAATTCAAGAGAGAAAAGAGTATATTCTCTTGTTTCTAAACGGATGGTTGAACGGAAATCCAGCGCTTTTGCGCGCTCTTGACTAAGGTAATCTTGATTTTCGATGTAAAAGGTTTGATAGGCAGTAAAAGTATCCGAAAACGCTTTGCAGACCTCCGGATCATTGCCAAACTCCGTGTGATCCATCAGCGTGATCATGAATTGATAGTACCGGGAAGGAAAAACCCAGTTTTTGGATAATGTATATTGAGCCAAGCGTTTCCGGTGGGTAAGGCTTTCCAAAAGATGGTGCTGCTCAAGACGATTGTATGTATGAAGCGCTTGCAGGTATTCTAAATCGACTTGATTCCATGACGCCTGATATCCCTTTTCATCTGCGCCTTTCAAGAGGATTGCGCGTTTATACCCGTACTCGATCCATTCCCACCAAAGCGCTTTCTGGTCCAAGGGCATTCGATCCAGGATGTTCCCTTCTTCCAGCTTTTGAATGATCTCAAAAGCCGTCTTCCCGATAAACAGGTATCCATACGGGTCCATGGGTGCTTTCAGGGCCAGAATCCGGGCTTGGAAACCCAAATACAACGATTCAAGCGCGACCCGAGAACCAATGTCTAGGTCCGCAATATGCCCGGGTTTGCTAGGAATCTGGTGAGGCATCGCTCGGATTGTAGTTGTTAATCGAGAAGGTTGGAAAACTGGAAGATCCATCCGCGATAGAGGGATCTCCAATGCAAATTCATCCAATTGTCGGACTGTCGTTGCCAGGGTGTGCACAATGAAGTAGTCGGTCGGGTGACTGATCGTTGCTCCCAAAGCTAAAGAGAGTTGGCGGCTTTTGCTGTTGATCATTTCGGACCAAAGCCGTTGGGAGGAAGAGAAGAAATAATTGCGATAGGCCTGTAGGGTTTGCTCTTGGAGTTTGTCATGAACTGATTCAAAATCAACGGAAAACTCCCAACTCTTTTGTATATCGGAAAGATCTAGGGTGAGACCTGACTCTTCTAACCTTTGGAGTGTATTGTAATTCATTCGGTATTCTTCATGGAGGCTGATGCTTATTTCGTGTTGGATCCGACTTTGAGCGTATTGCGCATTCCCCAGCACCCACCGAAATTGCACATAGAGCAATCCGACCATGGACAAAATGAGCACCGTTGCAAACCATGAGGAAAGTTTTTTCTTAGGCATGTCTTGCATCAGAATCATCCCAAATGCAGCGAAGACGGCAAGGGATGGCATCATATGGAAGGGAAATTCGGTGATGGCATGAACCATAATGGTCAACACCCCACAGAGCATAGCCAACTCGATCGGTCTTGAGGATTTGAGCACTCGTCTGACGCCTGCGATCACAAGGTAGATGAGCATCCCAACCCAGAGTAAGGTCCCAATAATTCCTGTTTCCGCAAGCATCTCCAAATAATCGCTGTGGGCTTCATACGGTTTTTCGAAGTAGCCATAATAGTCCGGATCGGAGTTGGTAATTGGGATCATGTAATCTGTGGACAATAGTTTGTAAGCACCAAAACCTGTGCCGACAATGGGAGAGTCTTTGAACATATCCAGAGCGATCCGCCATTCTAAAATCCTCTGATACCATCCCCCCGTTCCTTCTTCGAATCCGACAGCAACGGCTGTGGTCCGGTCAACCGCCCTGGTGAAAGGGGTTTGCTCCTCGGGAACCCCTGGTGGGCTGATCCAAAAGAAAATGGCAAGTGCTAAAGCAACGAGAAGGCCTGCCCAGGACCTCTTTTTTTTCAACCAGAACCACCGCATCCCTTTTGATTGCAAGGCCCAAAAAGCAAAGAGGATCGCTCCAACCGCAAATCCGAAATAGACCGATCGAGTTTGGCTCCACAAGACCACCAATAAGGAAGAGAAGACCCCTACAAGGGCTAGGATTCTCCATACCTTTTCTTTGGCAACGAAGAGCGCAACCACCAAAACCCAAAGGACACTGGCCAGAAAGTTTGAGACATAGTTGACATTCCCGATTGTGCTGACCATCGCTCCTCGATTGAAAGGACTGCTGAGTTGAAGTTGCAAAGGAGAAATCCCGTAAAAGTTGAGAATGGCAATGCCCGACACAAGAAGGCTAGACGTTATCAAGGCTTTCATCACAGAAGCTTCCGAAGGTGCAGGTTTGGGTGCAAGAGCGATCAGAAACCAAGGAAAAAAGAGGAGGGAATAGTGATAAACCGCTTCCAACGGATTGCCCAAAAGAATGAGCTGGATCATGAAGAGGGCAAGGAAGATGAGAGGAATCAGGATCTTGAGATTAACACTGAGTTGGAACTTGTTTCTTCGGGCGATTAGGTATGTGATCACAAAGACACCCAAGCTGAAGAGAAAGACCTTCAGAAACCTTGGGTTGTGGGTTAATCCCGGTAATATGATAATCGGGACAAAAAAGAGCATCCAATAGATCACAGCATTCCCCCTTTTCATGGTCCCGATTATACCATAAACACAGTTGCATCAATAAACGTTGTTGTCGATCCATCCTTTGAACAACGCATGGGAATGGACAGGATGCCTTTCAGAAGAATCGAGATTGTAAGGGCACGGAAATTGATCCGTCTTTCTCTTTGGTTCGAGGGAAGCTTTTCCGTTATAGACCGGCATCAACGCAGTTACGATAGGGGAAGCATCTGGATAAAGACTCATCATGCTCACCTTTCTAGGGTACTTTCAGAGCACTACCCAGCGATTGGGAAATCGATCATTATTCGAGTTTTCATCCAAAAACCAATTGCTTGGAGCTGTAACCATATGGTCATTCCAAGATTGCAGCCATGCTCCCCACCAACTGAAAGAGCTGTTCGCTATGATCGCGTGTCGGCACTGAGTCATAAGATACATATCCTTCCATGCATTTGCATCATCATTGATATTGACACAATGCACACAGTTCTTTTCACCCCAATATTGTTCGGCCCAGATGGGATCATCGCTGAAAACGAAGATTTTTGGAGAATTCATCTGATCCCCTATGAATTGAATCGCCTTGTGGTAGTAGTGTTTCAAATCAACACCATGGACTGAGCTGTTCACGTAGTCTCCTCGCCGAATATGCAGAAAGACTGAATTTTGCGCTGATTTGATGCGTTCAAGCATTAATATGTTTGGTTTGTCCTTCGGCTCTGGAAAGAGTAGTTCTTTTCTAAGAAGAGGTCCAATCTCAGCGAAATACTTTTCCGCTTGCCAATACCCATCCAAATAAACGTCGTTTGGAGTATCTGCAAACGCTCCCCAATAATTCCTTTGGGGTTCCATTACATAGGACCTTGATTTGACATTTCCTCGCCTGAGTCGGCGTTTTACCCTTTTCAGAAGAGAACGCTCCTTGCCTAGAAGCGTGTCAATCTGCCGTTTCGTTGCTATGGCGGCTTTCAGAGGAAAAATGGACAACGCGTATGTTCTTTGTGTTGCACCCTTGCACTTTTCAAACCATGAAAGATCCAGCAACAGTTCTGTATTGTGCCTTTCGGCCAATGCCCTCCCAGCAGCGTACTGAAACATTTGATTCCCCAAGCCACCCATCAGTTTTGTGATGATCATTGAAACGCTCCTATTTCCAAAAAAGTCAGCAGTAGAATGCGCAAGTTGGATCGGCTTATGTAACTCGTTGCATACTCGATAAAGGCAGTCCCTTTTCCGAAGGAAGACCTGCTAGCTCGCCGAACTAGAGACCCACTTCGTGTTCAATGTACCATTGATATGTCTTTCGCAATCCATTTTTCAAGGAGATGGTCGGTTTCCATCCCATGGAGTTGATCCGGTTTGTGTCAAGCAATTTCTGAGGGGTCCCATCCGGTTTATCTGGATTGAAGGTGATTTCCCCCTGATACCCAACCGTTTCCTTGATGATTGCAGCCAAATTCCCAATTGTGATGTCTTCTCCCATACCCACGTTTACGTGGATGTCGCCTTCATATCGGTTCATCAGGAAAATACAGGCATCGGCGAGGTCATCCACATGGAGGAACTCTCTTCTGGGTGTTCCGGTTCCCCATACTTCTATATAAGGATTGTTTTGGGTTTTCGCCTCATGGAATTTCCGGATCAAAGCGGGAATCACATGCGATGCTGTCAGGTCGAAGTTGTCATTGGGCCCATATAGGTTTGTTGGCATAACACTGATGAAACGGTCTCCATACTGTCTTTGGTAATACTGGCACATTTTCAGTCCCGTAATCTTTGCGATCGCATAGGCTTCATTCGTCGGTTCTAAGGAACCCGTGAGGAGGAATTCTTCCCGTATCGGTTGAGGACAGTGTTTCGGATAGATGCATGAACTCCCAAGGAAGAGAAGCTTTTTGACCTTGTGATCGTGGGCTGCTTTGATCACATTCGTTTGGATGGCAAGGTTGGTGTAGATGAAATCAGCGGGCGCGGTATTGTTGGCGAGTATGCCACCGACTTTGGCTGCAGCGAGGAAGACATATTCAGGGGTTTCATGGGAAAAAAAAGCCTGAACTGCTGTTTGGTCGGTTAGATCTAGTTCTTGGATGGTTTTTCCCATGACCTTTTGGTAACCCTGACTCTTTAGCTTCCGAACAATAGCAGACCCGACCATTCCTTTATGCCCCGCAACAAAGATCGTTTCCTCTTTATCCACTCCGGATCGAACTCCTTGAATTGGGTTGAAAGGCAAGTTTGTGTTTTTCATATTGGGCTAATGATAGATCATGGTTGATCATGATCCCAACAAGTTCATGAAAACGAACTTTGGGACTCCAGCCGAGGGTGGTTTTCGCCTTCTGATAGTCTCCCTGAAGCACATTGACTTCTGTGGGCCGATAATAGACGGGATCGACCTCTACCACAATATCCCCTGTCTTTAGCCCACTGTCGATCTGCCTTTCTTCAGTGAGTTTTGAGACAACACCCTTTTCAAGGATTCCTTGGCCTTCCCAGGCGATTGTAATGCCCGCAATTGAGAAGGCGGTTTCACAAAATGAGCGAACTGATTTTGAAACTCCCGTGGCGATCACATAGTCATCGGGTTGATGTTGTTGCAGCATCAACCACATTGCTTCGACATAGTCTGGTGCATATCCCCAATCTCTTAGTGAATCCAAGTTTCCCAAATACACTTTTTTTTGTAATCCAAAGGCAATCCGGCCAATCGCGCGTGTGATCTTTCTGGTGACAAAGGTTTCGCCTCGTCGAGGTGACTCGTGGTTAAAAAGAATCCCATTACACGCAAAGATTCCATAGGCTTCCCGATAGTTCACCGTAATCCAATGGGCATATAACTTTGCAGCAGCGTACGGGCTTCTTGGGCAAAAGGGTGTTGCCTCATTCTGTGGCAGTTCTGAGGATTCTCCGAAGAGCTCACTTGTGGATGCTTGATAATACTTGGTCTTCTTCTCCAGTCCCAATAAACGGATGGCTTCTAAACATCGCAATGCGCCGATCCCATCTACATTTGCTGTGTATTCAGGTGTTTCAAAGGAAACTTTGACATGGCTTTGCGCTCCCAAGTTGTATATCTCGTCAGGTTGGGTATCCTGGATCAACCGAATCATGTTCGTGGAGTCTGTCAGATCTCCATAATGGAGTGTCATCTGCACGCTTTTTTCGTGTGGATCTTTGTAAATATGGTCGATCCTCTTTGTATTGAAACTACTCGATCGACGAATCATACCATGGACTTTATACCCCTTATGAAGCAGAAATTCAGCCAGATATGATCCATCTTGTCCTGTGATCCCTGTTAGGAAAGCAGACTTTTCGCTCAATAGTTTTCTCCAGTCTGTGCCCGAGTTTTTTATCGGTTCATAAGATCAGACTTAGTTCAATTTGCGTGCATCCACCTTCAGCAGAATACAGAAAAAGCAATAGAAAAGGATCCAACAGCTCATCGAATCAATTGGGAAGCGGATCATAGATCATGGGTGTGTCGTATATTGGCTACATTGATTATTTCTTCGGTTTTTGCATGATTACCGATAAAACCACGGGCATTATTCGATTATACCATATCTTGAATTTGAGTTGTCTTCGGATGTAGGATCATTAAGGAGGGTCGGACCCCACTCTCAAACGCTTTCTATGGTCTATTCCTGGCATTGGGAATAAGGATCCGCAATGCCGAAATCAGCAGGAAGGCGCCGATAATCAGCGATCCTACGGAATCGATGGCATACGCCCAAGGGTAATGGCTGAGGAGATGGCTGGAGATGAGGATAACGATGACGTTGATGTCTAAAACCGTTTTCATGCGGTAGAGCTTCCATTGGGCATCGAAGAGGGGGGAGTTCTGTTGTTTGGTGAATCGGAAGTTGCGGTACCAGAAGATGCTGTTGACTCCGGCACCCATGCTGGCAAAGAGGAGACCAAGTCGGAAATCCCCCATGGGGGCTGGGTTGATAAAGTTGTAAATGGCATTGATCAGGAT
>CAZOJQ010000058.1:0-8666 GCA_964580185.1 uncultured Thermotogaceae bacterium | reverse complement strand
CATATAATTCTACTATATTTATAATACCGTCTATCAACATATGATTTTTTTTTTAATTGAAGTTCAGATTAGAGAAAAGATTGTTCCTACGGTTCTTCTCAATCTGAAAGCAGTACCAATCCAGGATATCTCTATCAAATTGTGTGATATAATTCCCGAGAAGGAAAAGGTAGCATTCTTCTCCCAAGAATCAATCTATTGTTGGATCGAGAGGATGGTGAGATTGTGGACGATTTACGGATTCAAGACATACCTCATAACAATCGATTCTATATCGATCAAGCTGCCAATCTTTTATACAAAGGCTTTCTCTCAATGACTGATTCATATCGAACGATGGAACTTGCCCATGAGGAAGTAAAGGATTGTATGGTTGAAGAACGAATCAATCGATGTGTCTTGGACCGGGACAATCGAATGATTGCGTGGATTGGAGCCTTGCCACAGTATAATGGAAATGCATGGGAGCTTCATCCTTTAATTGTCGATCCCGACTTTCAATGCATGGGAATTGGGCGTTTGTTGATTGCCGACCTCGAGGAGCAAATCGCCAAACAAGGAGGTTTTGTGATCTATCTTGGAACCGATGACGAAAAAGGAAGGACCTCTCTGTACGGAGTCGATCTTTTTCATAACGTATGGAACCACATTCAGAAAATCCGTAATCCGGGGAATCATCCATATGAGTTTTATCAAAAATGTGGTTTTCAAATCGTTGGTGTGCTACCCGATGCCAATGGACCAGGAAAACCGGACATTCTTATGGCCAAGCGGATTTATCATAGAATCAATGGAGGCAGGTAACTCGCTTGGTTCCTTCCATGGTATAATAACTCACCAGAGATCCATATGGAGGCGTTTTTTTGATGTTTGATCCCCTACATTATCAATATGATTCAAAACGGACGGTTTCATATTCATGTAATGGGATGGTTGCCACTTGCCATCCCCTTGCAGCTCAAGCGGGTTTAGAGATGCTAAAAAAAGGCGGGAATGCGATTGATGCGGCTGTCGCTACCGCTACTGCTTTAACCGTTCTCGAACCAACATCCAATGGGATTGGTGCGGACGCTTTCGCTATAGTTGACTACCAAGGATCCCTTTATGGACTGAATGCAAGTGGCCCAGCCCCTTTGGCCATCTCTAAATGTGCAATTGAGTCAATTCCTCGATTTCATTGGCCCGCAGTTACCGTTCCTGGAGCCCCAGCGGCTTGGATTGCATTAATCGATCGGTTTGGTTCTCTCCCTCCGAAGACAATTTTTGAACCTGCCATACAGTATGCGAACGATGGACATCCCATCGCTCCAGTAGTTGGATACTACTGGAAAAAAGCTTTTGAAGCCTTTTCCCATACCTGCTTGGATCCTGATCATAAACATTGGTTCGATACATTTGCTCCTCATGGATACCCGCCCGGAGCGGGACAGATCTGGAAAAGTCAAGCTCATGCCCGTACGCTCCAAGAGATCGCTGAAACAAATGGAGACAGTTTCTATCGAGGTGGTTTAGCGCGCCAGATTCTTACTTTCGTCCAGAAGACAGGCGGATTCCTGACGGAAGAGGATCTACGCCAATACCACCCAGAGTGGGTTCAGCCGCTTTCAGTTCAATACCGAGGGTTTGACGTTTATGAGCTTCCACCCAACGGTCAAGGGCTGATTGCATTAATCGCGCTTGGAATCCTTTCCAATCTCGATTTTTCAAATCGAGAACCCGCACATATCCTGCATCATCAGATTGAGTCGATCAAAATCGCTTTTCGTGAAGGGCTTCGGCACATTGCGGATCCAAAGGCGATGCGGATTGAGCCAAATCAACTACTCCAAGAAGATCTGTTACGCAGATTCTTCTCAGAAATTTCCAATCATGCGGTATCTAGAGTTGAGCAAGATCCCATGTCTGGTGGAACCGTTTACCTTACAACTGCTGATTGCTATGGGAATATGGTCTCCTATATTCAAAGCAATTACATGGGGTTTGGCAGCGGGCTTGTTGTTCCGAATACGGGGATTGCTCTTCACAACCGAGGATGCAATTTCTCTTTAGACCGATCTCACCCAAACTATCTTGTTGGGGGCAATCGGCCATACCATACGATAATTCCAGGATTCATGAAATCTGCCGATGGGACAAAGGTCTCTTTTGGAGTGATGGGCGGTTTTATGCAACCCCAAGGACATATCCAAATCATTGGGAACTTGTTGGATCAGCATCTGAATCCTCAGGATGCTTTGAACGCTCCACGGTGGATGTGGACCAAAAAAAACAGAGTGCTTTTTGAAAAGGGATTCCCAACATCTCTTCGTTCCTCTTTATCGAAAATCGGACATGAAATCGAAATCGCTGAGTCCAATGGAGCGTTTGGTCGAGGACAAATCATTTGGAGAGACCGAAATGCTGTATATTGTGGTGGAACAGAACCTCGCGCGGATGGAAGCATAGCAGTATGGTAATCATAAAGGAATAAGAAATGGCGTGGATCAATGAGTGGGTTCGTAAATGGGTAGTTGTTTTGGGCGCTGTAGGGCTTGCAATATTGCTTGGTTCGATTTTGTATTCGATTGCTCGACCACAAGGGTACATTTTCGACCAATGGGAGCTTGAAACTCCAATGGGAATCCAGGATATTCGATTCCCCATTTCATTACGAATTCCCAAAGGACAGTTATATCGCTTGATTACTACCTTTCCAAGAGTAGATGCGGGTCACTTAGTTTTGCCCAACACAGAAGTCCCCATCATCATTTACCTAAATGGATCGGTACTCCTTGACGAAACCGATTGGGTTGCCTTCCAAGAACGGTGGATCGTCCTTCATTCGATCCCTATAGAGACTTCATTGATCGGGTCCGAGAATCGGCTTGTTCTGGAGTTTCTGAGTGAACATGCTCCTTTTTCTGAAATCAATGTGTATGACCCTCCCCATATTAGTGGAGAACTTGAAGTTCAGTGGCGCCGTTTCTGGCTTAAGCTTTTTGAGTACGATTTTTTTGTCTTTAGTTTAGGCGCTACCTTTTTCCTGGGGATTCTGCTCCTCTTTTTGGCAAGTGAATCAAAAGAAAACAGAAGAGCTTTCCGATTGATCGGTATTTCAAACCTATTGGCTTGTTTTTTTATCACAGAAAAAATTTTCCCGTTTTTGCCAATCGAAATCGAACCGTATGGAATACCTTTGCTTTTTTTTGTTCTTGGCATTACATACTCCTCCTTCTTCGCTATGGCAGGTATCGAACACTACCATTATAAACAGCTTCGGATTTCGCGGTTTGTTTGGTGGATTCCAATCGCCTTGGTTGGAGTATGGTTTTGGGTACCCGATAGTATTCCGATCGTCAATGGAATGATCCTGCTTTATATCATCTCCTTGTTAAGCGTTGTCATGATCCAGTCTTTTCGAACCAGAGGAACTGCCTTTATTTTCCCGTTTACCTTCCTTTTGGCAACTACTGTATATGATCTCATCGGAAGCTTTGGTCATATCAGTACTTTTCGGTTGATTTCGCTTCAAGGGTATGGATTGTTTGGCATGAGCATCGGTATCGCATTGGCTGTAGTTGGTCAATATCGGAAGATGGTTACCATTCAATTCGCGACAAATATCAGACTGGAAGAAACCTTGGATGAGCTTGGCTCTGCCCACGAAGAGCTAGAAAGATCCTATCAAAACGTTGATTCTGTCAACGCGAAATTAGAAATGATTATCAACCTATCCTCCAAAATGGTTTCTGTTTCTGCTGCAGATCGGGAAAGATTCCTGTCCGAGGTGTTGGAGATGGCTAAATCATTGATTCCAGAAGCGGATTACGGAAGCGTTTCGGTATTGGAAAATGGCAAATGGAGGTTCATCCACGCCATTGGACACGATGCTTCAATGCTCCGAATGTTGGATTTGACTGAAGAACATTTTGTTCCTGCGCAAGTATTCAAGGGAGCCAAAATCTTCGCAGGGAATGTGAGTATGATTAATCAGATCATGAATCATGGAAAAGAGTCTTATTCAAATCAGATGCTTCAACAAATGAAAGAAGCCACTCAACCCATAAAGCAAACCTTGTTGGCAGATTTAATCGTCAGCGGGCAAAGAGTTGGACAAGTTGTATTGGATATAGCCGATAACTCTACTTGTTCTTTCTCGGATTCATCCGCGCAAATTTTGAGCGCTTTTGGAAATATTGCTTCCGCTTTTTTGGCCTTCCAGGAACTATCAATTTTGCAGGAAAAGACCTTGCGAGAAATTGTTTTTTCTATGATCCAGATTTTAGAAATCCATGACTCCTTTACCAAGGGTCACTCGGAACATGTCGCAAAACTTGCTGCAGATATTGCTCGACAGATGGATTTACCAGAGCAATCGATCAGCCAAGTCTACTGGGCTGGAATGGTGCACGACATCGGGAAAATCCTCGTACCTCAAGCCATCTTGAACAAGCCGTCTCGTCTTTCTGCTTTGGAGTATGAGATCATCCAACTCCACTCGACATGGGGGTATGATGCTCTTAAAAACTCGTCGGAATTGCGCTCTATTGCTCTTATTGTGAAATACCACCATGAACGATATGACGGGAATGGATACCCCGATGGAATATCATCAGACCAAATCCCTCTAGCATCCCGAATCATTTTTGTTGCAGATGCATGGGATGCCATGATTCGAGATCGATCCTTTCGCCAATCTCTTTCATTTGATCAAGCACTAAAAGAAATTACAGTTAATTCAGGAAGCCAGTTTGATCCGAGCGTTGTGAATGCTTTTATGAAAATCGTCGAAAAAGAATTGAATACAGGAGGGATTTACTCATGAAAGGAGTCAAAGTCGTTGCTGGAAAGTACTTCGATAGCATCACTCTGATGCTGCTCTCCCAAAGAATCGCTGAAATTCCGGGTGTTTCTGAAGCATCCATTTCTTTAGGAACTGCCTTTCATCAGCGCATCCTTGAAGAAGCAGGGTATAATTGCCGTTCTCTGAGTCCAAACCCTGAAGACTTTCTTCTGGCAATGGATGTCGAAGGAGATGATTGGGCCTTTTTTGAACAAAGGGCCTTGGAACTACTGGACCGACCTCCAAAGTCCTCCAAAGATTTGTCTGAAAAGGAACATTTGTACTCCAACCTTCCGTCAGCAATCGAAGCTCAACCCGATGCGAATGTTGTCCTGATATCCATTCCTGGGCGATACGTATTCACAAGAGCGATGGAGGCGCTCGGATCCGGGTTGAATGTCATGATCTTTTCGGATAATGTGACCATTGAAGAAGAGCTAACCCTGAAAAAATCCGCTCATGAACAAGGCCTTTTGGTGATGGGGCCGGACTGCGGCACATCGATCGTCAGAGGAGTAGGCCTTGGTTTTGCTAACCATTGCGTGACTGCTCCTGTGGGTATTGTTGCTGCGAGCGGCACTGGTCTGCAGGAAGTTCAGGTGCAACTCACCAGAAAAGGCTCTGGTATCCTACATGGTATCGGAACAGGCGGAAGAGACTTGCAAAAAGCCATTGGTGGCATAACCTTTTTGGACGCATTTGATGCGATGATGGAAGACGAGGAAATACAAGTGATCGGCTTGATCGGAAAGCCTCCGGCCAAAGAAGTATGGGAACAGATTCAGAGTAGAATTATCGAGGCAAGAAAGTCTTCAATGCCGAAAGAGGTGGTTGTGTGTCTGATCGGTGCTGAACTGAATGTAGAAGCAATCGACTATCACGCATGTGCGGATTTTGAGGAAACGGCATCTGTGATCGATGCGTTGCTAAAAAAACAGCCTTCTGTTAGAGAGGTAAGGCAAGAGTTACATCGACGTCGCAAAGACCTCAAAGATCGGGCTCAGAAACTTGGAAAAAGAAGAGGGTGGTTGAGAGGCTACTTTACTGGAGGCACCTTGTGCTATGAAGCACAACTAAAGGGTCTTCCTGTACTTGGGGAGATTCGAAGCAACGCGCCGGTAGATAAATGTATGATCTTGGAGGATCCGTTGTACCCTATCGGTCATGCCATGATTGACTATGGAGATGACACCTTCACTCAAGGTAAACTGCATCCGATGATGGATCCTTCGCTCAGATCAAAAATGCTTTTGCATCAGGGACAAAGTCCGGATGTAGGTGTGATTCTATTTGATCTCGTTCTGGGTTACGGTTGCCACCCTAACCCTGCAGAAAGCCTTTCTGATGCGATCCGAAAAACGAAAGAAATGCGAGGAGATGATCTGCATATCATCGGTTCGATCTGCGGAGTCGAAGAAGATCCCCAGGTTCTTTCAAAGCAGAAAGATCAACTGGAATCAGCAGGAGCGATTATCGCAGCCAGCAATGCGGAAGCTGCATTATTGGCAGCGTACTGTGTGGAGGTCGAGAAGTTATGACGCTCATGAAAAAAACACCGATTGTGATCAATTTGGGTTTGGATGCCTTTAATGACGCATTGAAACAACAAGGAGTGGAATGTCGCAGTCTCCGCTTTATCCCACCTATTGCATCAAAAGAACTCCTGGATAAGATTCGTCGTTTACGTGCCCAATAACCATAAGATTTCTACACCAACAATCTAAGTAAGGGTTTTCTTTAAGCCAGTCGGGTTAACCTTTCTGGTTAAAGAGCCTTTCCACCACTTTCAACAATGGATTTTTTCTAAGCGGATTAGGTCTTCTTGACAAGCTTTGTCTATTATGATAGGATAATGCAATTATTTCGCGCATTAGCTTTGCGCATTGAGGTGATCCACATGACTAAAAAAAAGTGTGCTGTCAATGCATGGATTTGGGTAGGTATACAGATTGCTTTTTCATCTTACCTTTTCTTTCTTCTGATCAGTGGCGATATTATGCACTTCCTGAGCCCTAAGATGCTTCCATTTGCGTGGGGAGGCGCCTTCGGCTTTTTCTTTCTGGGGTTGGTTCATCTGAAGAGGGCTTTAAGGCCGGGAAATCCTCGCCCATTGAAGTTAGGTTTTATTCTTTTTATTATTCCTCTTCTGCTGGGGTTCGGGATGCCAGGGAAGCAAATGCATGAAGAGATTGCTATGCAAAGAGGGACCACGATCGCCAGAGGGGGTGCTCTGGATTCCTTGGGTGTTTTTGAATCACCCTCAGATTTCCGGAATGATTTCCGCGTGGAAGATGTGCTTGAGATCGATGAAATCCGTTTCGATCGGATATTGCAGGACTTTCGCAATCGGCCGGAGCACTACAAAGGCCAGGAAGTAGAGCTTATTGGTTTTGTGGCCAGGCAAAGCCACTTTGAAGAGAATATGTTTATTGTCTCAAGGCTTTTGATGACATGCTGTGTAGCTGACACCTCGCTAATCGGACTATTAGTAGACTATGAAGGCGCGGGAGATTTCGAAAATTTTGAGTGGCTAAGAGTGACAGGAGTAATGGACTATCTGGATTTCTATGACTTGTGGATAGACAGGGAATATGTGGCTCCTATCATCCGCTTAACTCAATATGAGCGCACACAGCGTCCTTTGAACCTTTATATCTATCCTGAATTCTACACCGGGCCTTCCCACTAGAAGGAAGAGAGGAGAAACTCGTGGCTTCCAAATCCCCTTTACGGTTCGCTTTATTTTTCAGCATGCTTCTGTTTGTTCTTATCGTTGTTCTCTTATCCTACACAACATATACCCTAATTCCCAGGACAACTCTGGAAAGCTTCTCCACGATTTTTGTCAGCATTCTTATCGAAGCCTTTCCCTTTATTCTGATCGGAGTCACACTCTCATCAGTAATACAGGTCCTTGTCACCCCTTCCTTTTTACAACGGATTTTGCCAAAAAATACATGGCTTGCCATTTTCCTCGCTTCGATCACTGGTTTTATCTTCCCGATCTGTGAGTGCGCAAATGTGCCTGTGACTCGCCGATTGGTCCAAAAAGGTCTTCCTCTACCCATTGCGATCACCTTCATGCTTGCAGTGGCAATTATGAATCCAGTGGTTTTGCTGTCTACCTTCTATGCCTTTGGTGGTAACTGGCGAGTGGTTTTTCTTCGCGGAGGACTGGGGATGGTTTGCGCCATTTTGATCGGAATCTTGTCCCGATGGTTCTCTCCTAAGTCTCCTTTGCGGGATAAATATGTGAACGATCATGCCGCAGCTTGCAATTGCGGTCACGGTCACGACCACGAGGAAGATTGTTGCGACCATGATGAAGAACCTCATGCACACCATCACCATACCCAAAGTCACCAGGCATTCCAGGAAAAGAGGGGGTTTCTCCGTCAGACTTGGCGCGTATTGGACCACACCAGTTTAGAACTTTTTTCTGTGGGGAGGTTTTTAATCCTTGGCGCTATGATCTCCGCCATGATGCAAACATTTCTTCCTCGGCAGTATCTCCTCTTCTTGGGGCAGGACCGCGTACTATCTATCCTGGTGATGATGGGGTTGGCTTATGTCCTTTCTCTATGCAGCGAAGCGGACGCCTTTATTGCGCGTACCTTTGTCGGTCAGTTTTCAAGTGGTTCCATCATGGCTTTTATGCTATATGGACCGATCATGGATGTTAAAAATACCCTGATGCTTCTCGAAGGGTTCAAACCTAAGTTTGTTCTTCGTTTGAACCTCGTGGCTTTTATCGTATGCTTTTCTTTCGCATGGCTGGTTCAATGGATTCAGGGCTTACGCATCTAAATTGACACTATAAGCAAGGAGTAGAGGAAAGACCCAC
>CAZOJQ010000057.1:0-8772 GCA_964580185.1 uncultured Thermotogaceae bacterium | reverse complement strand
ACTTCCCCTGCGATGAAACCCGCAGCAGCGTAAGCATTGGGAATCTCTCCCGGAAAGCTTTGTTGATAGATATCGATGTACTTTGCAAACTCTTCGGATTCCACATCCAGATAGACCCATGCCATCGCTTGGAATCCTTCGGATGCGTCTCCTGCCATGGCGATCACAGTGGGGTCTGGGTTGGCATAGGAGCCAAGGAACAAAGGCGAATAGCCATAGTCTCTCGCTTGAATGAGAAGATTTGGAGACTGAGGCAGCCACATGGTCAGCGCAACTGCATCCGCGTTTTTCTGCATCAGTTCGATGATTTCGTTATCAAATGAAAGAGCGGTTACGGCGACGGGGATTTCGGCTACAAGCCTGTTTGACATCCCGTTCTGAGCAAGCCATGCCTTCATGGACGCATGCGCTTCTTTTCCCGCATCATCAGCCCGATACACGATTCCAATCCGCTGTTTGTTGAGCACCTGCGTGAGATACTTTGCCATCAATGCGCCTTCAAGTGTGTAATTTGGTTGAACGGAGAAGATATACTCCTTCGGAGGAATCGCAAAGAGGCTTGTTCCTCCGCCCTGATACACAAAAGGCACTTTCATGTCGTTCAAATAATCCATAACAGCTAGACATCCCGGGCTTCCCAGTCCGCCAACGATGGAAAAAACACGATCCTGTTCTACCATTCGCTTGACTTCGATAACCGTTCTGGAAGGGTTGAACTGATCATCGGCAACGATCAGTTCAATCTTACGACCATAAATACCACCGGTTGCATTGACCCAATTGAAGTACGCATCCATCCCTTTCCTCATAGATACTCCGATTGGGGCAACCGCGCCAGATAAAGCCTGGAAGGAACCGATTACCACTTTGTCGGGATAAATGCCATCTTCTTGTGCAAGGGATACTGAGCTTAGGATCATCAAACATGCCAATACCATTACCACGATTTTCTTCATGTTGACCTCCTTGGATTCAGGGACCATGACCCCTGATGATACGATTTCCAGTAAAAAAGAGACGATGATTTGACTATATCACCTCCTTTTTCCCGTTGGTTCTGCTTTTACAAAATTCCTGCTTTCAATGCATCCTGTTCCAATTCTTTCCGAAGATCCGGATGAGCTATTGAAATCAGCGCTCTAGCCCGCTGAAATACGCTTAATCCCCTCAGTCGGACTATACCGTATTCTGTTACCACATAATCCAAATCATGGCGAGGAACGGTAACCGCTGATCCGATCGGGAGAGTGGGCACAATCTTACTTTTCCCATCTTTCGTTGTTGATCCCAGAGCAATGATTCCCTTTCCACCGCGGCTCATGATTGCACCACGGTGAGTATCCAACTGGCCCCCTGTCCCGCTATAGTGCCTTGGTCCGATCGATTCTGAGCAAACCTGTCCTGTAAGATCCACGGTTATAGCTGTGTTGACGCTAATCATCTTATCATTTCTCGCGATCACATAGGGGTCATTGACATACTTCCCTCTTAGAAACCATACACCCGGATTGTCGTGGACAAAGTCATACATTTTCCGGCTTCCTAAAGCGAATGTGCAAATGGCTTTTCCTGGCCACAGGCTCTTCTGCTGGTTTGTTACAGCGCCTGCTTCAAAGAGATCGATAATCGATTCTGTGAACATTTCGGTGTGAATACCTAGCTCCTTCTTTTCGAGCATTAGTTTCGATACAGCATTGGGGATTCCGCCAATCCCAATTTGAAGGGTGGATCCATCTTCCACTAATGGAGCAATGTGCCCTGCTATTTTCTGTTCGATCTCAGTGGGGCCAACATCAGGAATCTCAGGAATGGGATAGTCAACTTCATACAGGGCATCCACTTCAGAGATATGGATCTGGGTCTCGCCATGAGTGCGAGGAGCATATGGATTGACTTCCAATACTACTTTTTTGGCACGGTCTACTATGTCGCGTTCCAAAACGATACTCAATGAGAGCGTGAAAAAACCATGATCGTCCATAGGTGAAGCGATGCCTACAAAGAGATCCGGATCCTTCCATGCTAGAAGGTTGCTTGCGGCTTCATGAAGATTGTTGGGTACATAAGTTGCTGTCTTTAACCCTTGTTTGATAGCCGCACGAACACCTGCGCTGTGAAACCAAGACTGATTAAGAAATCGACCTTCGTTTTCTTTGTTCATAAAAAAGGGATAGTCTTTCATATTTAGGCAGGTATAAACATGCACCTCTTCGAGATGCTCTACAGCTCGATTCAGTTGCGAAAGGAAGAGTTGAGGTTCCATGGCTGCCACAGCTGATACGATCACATCTCCGCTTTTAACAAGCGAAACAGCGTGATTGACATCGCACTCTTTCTTTCGGTATTCATCATGAAACGCATTCATCGTTGATCCCGCCTTTCTTGGGATGGATCCGCAGGTCCCCATCGAACCACAGAAGAGGCCCATACAAAACCCAAACCGGCGCCCACCATAACGATGATATCTCCGTCTTGAATCTTGCCTTCTTTCAACCCCAATTCGATAGAAAGCACTTGGTCATTTTGACCAATATGCCCTATCTCATCAAGATAGGTGGTTTGATATTCTTCCAATCCGAGTTCTTCCAATACAGCCATATGGGCCGAACGTTTAAAATGCAGAATTGCCAGGTAGTTGATATCTTTTTGGGTATACCCCGATTTGCGCAAGGATTCGCGGATAACACTATAGAAATTGGGCATCGTGGTTTCGCTCAACCGTTGCTTGAAATCTTCTGACTGGGCTAAGACTTGGAAATGCATCCGTTGGGAAAGGGGTTCGCTGGGAGGCCATTCTTTCGTTCCACCGTAAGGTACGACACAATCTTCGGAAAATGAGCCGTCTCCCTTGAAAGACGATCCAAGAATCAAGTTTCGATTATACCCTCTCCTTAATACCAACGCAGCTCCTCCCGCGCCAATATCCAACATGAAAGCAGTTGAAGGTTCAGCAAGATTGATCAGATCTACGTTTCGATATCCTGACACGAGCAGGACTGTCCGAATCTCTTCGTTTTGGAGTATAAAACTCTTGGCTGTCTCCATACCGACCATCATCGAACCACACATTGCTTCCATATCGAATCCCCACGCTTTTTTGGCGCCTAACTCATGAGCCACTTTCAAACTGGCCAACCAACAGGGATAATCCTTATGCTGCGCTCCATTCCAGATAACTACATCTATTTCCTCGGGACTGATTCCTGCTGTTTTCAAGGCTTTCCGAGAAGCCTCAATACCCATGTAGCTGGTTGTCTCCCCATTTTTTGGCACGGGTTTTTGGATTACGCCAAACTTCTCAGAAATTACCTTTTCTGGTATGTTCGTTTGAAGGGCAATTTCAGCGGCAGTCATGTATGTCTTGGGTAAATACGTTCCCAACCCCATGATTCCAACAACTGGTTTTTGCATCTGGTTTGTCAATCCCAATCCAAGAGCCCCCTCTCAGCCTCCACTTCCTGATTTTTTCACGCGTTCTCAAGGATGATTGCCGTACCCATGCCTCCGCCAATACAAAGACTCGCAAGCCCATAACGCACATTTCTGCGTTTCATTTCGTGAATCAAGGTTACGATAATCCGGTTTCCGCTGGCTCCGATCGGATGTCCAAGAGCAATTGCGCCTCCATTGACATTCACCCGCTGATCAATCCAGTCATCATCTAATCCATACTGGGCTTTCAGGTCTGCGATCACTGCCAAACTTTGCGCTGCGAACGCTTCATTCAATTCCAGAAGATTCATGTCCTTCAAAGACAGGGTTGCCTTTTTGAGCGCCAATCGAACCGCTTCAACTGGTCCGATTCCCATTATGGAAGGATCAACGCCTGACTGCGCGAAGGAAACAACTCGAACCAATGGGGTAACACCCAGAGACCTCATCTTTTGCTCAGATACCATAACCGTCATGGAAGCTCCATCATTGATTCCTGAGGCATTCCCTGCAGTAACGCTCCCGTCTTTCTTGAAAGCAGGTCTTAGGCGGGCTAAAGATTCAATCGTTGCATCCGGCTTGAGATGCTCGTCTTTGTCGACGATCGTATCTCCTTTTCTCCCTTTTATCACAAAGGGAACGATCTCATCGGCGAACTTGCCAGCCTCTTGCGCTTTTTTCGCTTTCTGTTGACTCGTAACGGCAAATTCATCCTGAGCCAGTCTAGAGATCTGATACTTCTCCACAAGGTTTTCCGCGGTTACACCCATATGGTATTGGTTGAAAACATCGGTAAGTCCCTCGCTGATCATATGATCCACTATGTCACCATGACCCATGCGATATCCATAACGGGCTTTTGTCAGCATATAGGGAGCAAGATCCATATTCTCGATTCCCCCTGCAAGTACCACTTCTGCCTGAGATGCCATGATGTCGACAGCTCCCATCATCACGGCTTTCATACCCGATCCACAAAGCATATTGACAGAAAACCCAGGAGACTCAACCGGGATCCCCGCATGGATGCTGACCTGCCTGGCGGGTCCCATTCCCGATCCTGCTGAGAGGATTTGCCCAATTATGGTTTCATCGACTTGCTCCGGTGCGATTCGAGCATGCTCGATTGCCGCCTTTGCAGCGGCTACTCCGAGTTCTACAGCAGAAATATCTTTCAAAGAACCACCCATCGTTCCGATCGCAGTTCGTTTTGCGCCTATTATAAAGACATTATTACTCATTTTTTCCTCCTTTATGGGTTGTTTCGACTCCCAAATTGAGTCGAATAATTCGCGATACCATGGTACAAAAAATGACTCAACCCTCTCAAGTATCCTTGAAAAGAGGATGGATCTGGATCTCGGAAGATTAAAAGAGATTCTCCCATTGTGTGACCCAACCCCATGAGACACCATGCAAGCAGCTGAGGATCCATCATCCGGATTTGCTCACGATCCCTTGCTAGGGGCAATACTTTCCTGTACCCTTCCTCCAGCCGTCCATAGTAGGCTGAAGTGATCGAATGATCCACAAATTCAGATTCTCGGACGATTCCATACATTCTCCAATGATGAAGAAAAAACTCCAAGAACGCCTTGTATCCAACCAATTCTGCATCTCTGCGATCCGAAATAGATTCGGTTTTCGAGCGGATGTATCTGCGCAGTTGGTGGTTTACTTCTTCAACCAGTTCTCGAAGAATCTCGAGTTTCGACGGGAAATACAGATATACGGTACCCACTCCACAGCCTGACTGGGAGGCGATTTCATGAATGTGTGTATGATAGTACCCTCTTTCCCCAAACAACTGTTCCGCTGAATCGAGAATTTTTTGACGGGTTTGCGTTCCACGATTCTGGTGACTCACCAGCTCTTCTCGGCTGACTTCAGGCGTTGCTTTTTGGTTAGAACTGAAAGAGAAAGAATCATTCTTCAATTGGCATGAGTATTTGCTCGGGGAAATCCCGTTCAAAAAGAAATCTACCAAACCTCTCTGATAGATTTCTGGAACGGGAGAAGCATTCCATACAATCCATTTCGTGGCAACATACAGTAACGGACCCATCAGATACCAACTGCCCACTTCTCCGGTTAATGGATCTGTTTTAGGAAAAAAGCTTTGAATCACGGTATTCACCCACCGGTCATGGAACTCTTTCGCTGCTTCGAATTGGACAAATTCTGCCCCTCGAAAAACACGAAAAAGGGCGCGATAGTTCCATACCCTTTCCAACATATCTGATACCCATTTTCCAAGTCTTTCTGTGAGAGATCCAAGACTTCCGTTTTGAATTGTCGAAAGAAAGTCTTCCTGAAAGCTTCCCAGAATCACTTGGTAAATCTGTTCTTTGGATCGAAAGTATTGATAGACTGCCGCCGGAGAAATCGATACCTTGCGGGCGATTTGCACAATCGAAGTTGGATGGTATCCCTGATGGAAAAACAAGGATGAAGCATTTTTTAGGATCCGTTCTCGCGTTTCTTCCCCTTTTTGAGATACCGGTACGCGCCGAGATTCGCTCATTTCTCTTATCTCCTCATGGTCAATTCTATTCGTTTGTAGGAGACTTTAAAGCACCAAACCCCCATCCACGCCCAACACTTGACCAGTGACGTATTTCGACTCGTCACTACCCAAAAATACAAATGCCCATGCAACATCTTCAGGATCTCCCATAACCTTCAATGGAGTCTTGTCCACCACATATTGGATCACCTTCTCGGGAAGCGGTTCAGTCATCGGAGTTTTAATAAACCCTGGGGCAACTGCATTGGCTCGGATTTTGTACCGAGCAAGTTCTTTGGCCCATGATCGGGTCATGCCGATAATCCCAGCCTTTGCTGCCGCATAGTTGGTTTGTCCGATATTGCCAAATACACCAACCACAGAAGAGGTAGAGATAATTGATCCACCAGTATCTCTCATCTTAAGGGCAACAGCTTGCGTCACATAAAAGGCGCCAGTGAGGTTAACCGAGATTACCTGATCCCACTGCTCTGGGCTCATTTTCATTAGCAGAGCGTCACGTGTAATCCCAGCGTTGTTGATGAGAATATCGATCTTCCCCTGTTTTTGAAAAACTGTATCAACTGCTTGGACTACTTGATCTTGATTACTGATATCCACAGTATGTCCAGTGATCAGCAATCCTGCCTTTTTTGCTTCTTCCTCCAAAAGCCGTAATTCATCGGCAGAAACGTCGAAGGCAGCCACATTCGCTCCTTCTTGCGCATAGATCCAAGCTGCAGTCTTTCCAATCCCCCGAGCGGCCCCAGTGATAATCGCTACTTTCCCTTTTAAACGCATTGATCTACCTCCTTAATGTGTTTTCTGAATCAGCTATTATAATAAACCTGAATCACCTGTCATATATAGAGTACCATTTCCCTCTCTGATTTGCAATCGGGAAATTGATTGGAGAGTGAGTTCCTAATAGGATTTTTGGGGAGAATCCTCGAATTTTCTTCCGCTTTCTTTCATTTTCGCTTGTGTGAGAAAACAGATGAACGGAAAAGGAGGATCTTCTTTTTCATGGGTTCCCATGGATCGATCATGAATCGGGTAAGAGATTGCTGTTACTCCTCGGCAACGAGAGTGCTCAAAGGAACAGAAAGAGACTATCTTGAATTAGTTGTGATTCATTTCATAAGGATCTATATCGGCCATTTCTTCTGAGTCATTGATCAGACCCAAATTCCGTACGATCCGTACTGTGCTTACCATCCCTGTTTATTCCAATAATGGTTCACATACTTCATATTGCCCTCTTTGTTGCGCTGGATATTCTTACGAAAGGCTTTTTGGAGGATCATCCCGTTGAGCAGCTTTGATCCAATTTTTTGTAGGGGATATGCGCGTTTGTGTTGAATGTCATATGCGATTTTTGCTCCCAAGGCTTTCGCTTTCTCGATCTGTGTGGGAAAATCTTGGATTCTTCCAGAGCCCACAAGCACTCCAAGATATCCAGAACGGTATGAATACGTTTTTACCCCATCGAAGATATCCGTAAGTTTTTTTGCTACAGATTTTGCCCCGAACCCTCCAGCTGTTGAAAAACCAACACAGTATTTTCCCCCATATCGTGAAGTATAGACCGACAGCATACCAAAGCGTTCAATCCATTGACTCATGTACGCATTGGCATTCAGAGCATAGGTGGGAGAGCCAAGGATAAATCCATTCGCTTCATCCATTAGGGGAAGGATCCAACGTATATCATCGTCGATGATGCAATTGCCCTCACGGGTACAGTGAAAACAACCCCGGCAAAACTCGATGTGAAGTTCAGGAAGGAAAAGTGTTTTCGTTCGAGCGCCAAGGTTTTCTGCTTCTTTTAGGGCTGATTGAACCAAGATCGATGTGTTTCCTTTTATCGACGGACTACTGATAATCCCGATAATGAACACAATGATTCCTCCCTCATCCCTACGGCTTCAAGAAAAGAGTCCCTTGCATGTATAACACAGCATCTCCGGCAATTTGAACGCGGTCAATATCTTGCTTGCACCATAGCTCTCCTCCCCGCTTCGAAAGTTGAAAAGCATGGAGCGTATCCTTCCCGAGCATATTTGACCAGTATGGAATAAGAACGGTATGAGAGGATCCGGTTACTGGGTCTTCAAGAACACCAACACTAGGAGCAAAAAACCGGCTAACAAAATCGCAGTTATCCCCTTTTGCGGTAAGGATGCAACCGCGACAGTCAATTTCATTCAACTTCATCCAATTGGGGGCAACGTTTCGTACTGTTTCTTCGTTATCTACTACCACGAGTAGATCTTCGGAAGAACGAAGCACTTCTTCCGCGCGAACGCCTAAGGCATCGAGTAATCCTTTCGGAGGAGTTGTTCGAACAGCAGGTTGAGAGGGAAAGTCCATCGTCAATAGTCGATCACGCGATTGATAAACAACCAGCTCCCCTTTTTTCTGAGTAAAAAACCGAATCTGCTCTTTTTCCCAGCTCGTATGGTGAAAGATTACAAAGGCACTAGCCAATGTCGCGTGCCCACACAAAGCCACTTCCGTTGTGGGAGTGAACCATCGGATTTCGAATCCCTCGTGTTTTGGTACAACGAAAGCGGTTTCAGAAAGGTTGTTTTCGCTTGCAATGGCTTGCATGACATCCGCATTTACGGATTCTTCCATAAGGCATACAGCTGCAGGATTCCCTCTGAAGATCTTTGAAGCAAATGCATCGACCTGAAAGACGGGTATCTTCATTTTCATCATCCTCCTTTTTCTCCTTTGAATTGTACCATGTCAGGGAGAAGGAACGTTCATTTCATAGATTCACCATACTGTAACCCTTCAGGAACACTAGGGGTGCTTGACAAAGGGGA
>CAZOJQ010000056.1:0-10236 GCA_964580185.1 uncultured Thermotogaceae bacterium | reverse complement strand
GGAAATTTTTATCCAATTCGGTTCCGATCCAGTTCGCTTTGCTTGGGAAGACCGATATTACGAAGTAATTCCATAACCGGATATACGATCGGGTCGATCTGGAACCTGAAAAACCGATTTGTTGGCAAAGTTTATAGAAAATCTCTCACGAAACGACTCATATGGAGAAGGGGTTTCGTATGGTATAATCGGGTCGTATCAATGAGATTTGTTTCGTTCGCCCCCAAAGCGATCATGGTTGCTTGGGATTCCTAACAACAAGAAGGAGGAAGAAGAATGCGCAAAGTTTTGGTATGGATTGCTGTATTTACGCTGGTGGTAGGATCGGGACTCTTTGCTTCGGTATTTGGAGATTGGAAAACGGTCACGACGTCAAAAGAGGAGCTGGGCTTATCCGTTTCCTATTCCGTTCCTGCGAGATCGTTCGAGATCCTCGATGATGATGAATTTGAAGCCCTTGAAGAGGAAATCGGGGGATTTGTGCAGGTTTGGGTAACAGGCAGCCATTGGGGGACAGACCCCATCGAAGATTGGGAAGATGACGCAGAAATGCTCATTGTCCTTATGTTCACAGAGTATGCCGAATTTGTGTACATGATGATCCAATTTGGAGCGGCAGAAGAGTTGGAGGATTTCGATACCGGAGCCATTTCCATCGGGGATGTCACCGCGCAGTATCTCATGGGAATCGACGAATATGACAGTGATTTTCAGTTCATGGCATTTGTGCCGGGGCTCGCGGAGACGGAAATGGGTTCTTTGGGAATGATCGCAATGATCTTCGTGTCCGAAGACCTCGTGCAACACGGCCCTGAGTTATCCATGAGGTTCCTCAATTCTGTGCGGTTCTAACAGAAAACTAGGAAACGCGTTCCCGAATCTCCGGTGTTCGGGTTCAGTATTCTTTTCAGATTAGGAGGTGGTTCCTATGAGAAGGAAGCTGATCGGATTATCACTCGCTATTTTGCTTATGACAACTGTATTGTTTGGCACTATGATCGGTACTTGGAAAGAGAATACCATGGTCGATTCTCAATCAGGGTTTTCATTGCATTTTTCCGTTCCCGAACCCTTTCTCCGGTTGATCGATGAAGACTTTGAAGCCCAGTTGGGTGCGCTGGGTCAGGCATGGTACTTGGGGGAAGAGGAGTACCCAGATATCGCCTTAATTATCCTTGTTCATGAACTGGCGGAGGAAGCGTATGAAGAGTTTTGGTATTGGGACGCTCCCTACCTCGAGATCGAGATCGAAGAAGAGATCGAAATCTGTGGATTCATGGGCTATTTGGTCATGGGAATCGATGAGGAGTATGAAGAAATTCAGTGGATGATCTATCTCCCGAATATTCTGGAGCGGGAAGATGGGGTTGCAGGCTTGATTATCTGGATCGTAGCCATCGATGAGTATGCTGAGTATACAGCCGAGCTGTTCGAGGGTTTGATCCGATCGATCCAGTTTTAGACAGGACATATCAAGGCCTCGCGCAATTGCATTCCTATTCTTAAACCAAAGAAAGCGGATAGCCATCCGCTTTCTTTTTCAAAACAAACAGCCGTCGATTAAATAGGAGGAGGCCCGATCCAGATCCGATATGGGTCAGCAGGCGTCCCCGCGCCTTCCACTTGGAAATTACTCAAGCCAGTGTAGTCCTGGTGGATGGTAATAACAAAAGCCCCGACTCCTTCGATCCAAATCTGATTGGACGCGGGATCTTGGAATTCCACTTGCGTCCCTTTCGGAATGTTGGGGAATTCCCTCAATTCTCCTGCTGCAACCAGGTAAGCCATCGCCCCGGGAATGTCTGTGATAAACCATACATGCACATCGGTTCTGTTATGAACCTGGACTGTGAATGTGATCGATCCTATCCGTACGCTACATCCTGCCATGATCAAAATGACGACTGCCAAAAGAATGATGATCAATAATCTTACCTGCCCTTTTTTCATGGTTGATCTCCTTTCCTGCGATCTGCACAGCGATCGCGCCTCTCACAATCCGAGGAAATCCATCCAACATTTCTCTCCTTCAGGCGATCCAGGTTCTCGACATACTCCCCGAGATTTTTCCATAGCGTATTTGCAATATCCATTATACCAAATCCAAAAGAAAAAAAAGAAGGAGGCTTCCCCTCATTGAGGATCTTATTCATACCCCTTGAGGTACTTTTTTTAAGAAGCATCACGGAAAGTCATATCGCCCTTTTCAATGAGCCGTACTTTTGTGGTATGATAAACCGTCCGAATCCACCCCCACATGGGCACCCAAACCATCATAATAGAGGAAAACCCAGGAAGGAGACATGAGGTATGGATCAATGGATTGTCCCTTTCATTGAAGAATTTGTTGCTTCTCATAATGAAGATGATTATTACCGAAAACCTATCGTAGGTCGTATCTCTGCCCTTGATCCCTCTTTTGGGGGGTTGAAAACCTGGGTTCACTCCAACCACTGGATGCCTCATGATTTTTTGCCGACTGCTGAGTCTGTGATCGCTTTTTTTCTTCCTTTCTCAAGAAGAGTCATCGAAAGCAATCAGAAGGGGAAATCCGCTTCTTATGACTGGGTTAAAGCCTATATCCGAACCAACCAATTGATCGAGCGAATCAACACAGCGATGCATAAGGAATTGAAGAAAACCGGATATGCATCGGTACCAATTCCTGCTACGCATCAATTCGATCCAGAAATCCTGATGAGCCGATGGTCCCACCGCCACGTGGCCTACCTCTGTGGAATCGGGAACTTTGGCCGAAATCACATGCTAATCACGGAACAAGGGTGCTGTGGGCGTCTGGGAAGCCTGATTACCGCTCTTCCATACCACGGAGAAGCTTCATTTTCTCACCCAGTAACCTGTTTGTTTCATCTTGACGGGAGTTGTGGGCTATGTATCGAGCGTTGTGAAGCAAGAGCCCTTCAAAAGAGGGA
Organism: uncultured Thermotogaceae bacterium; assembly: GCA_964580185.1. Taxonomy (GTDB): domain Bacteria; phylum Thermotogota; class Thermotogae; order MWEM01; family MWEM01; genus CAYWWY01. Next base: position 7,303 of record CAZOJQ010000056.1, on the reverse strand, counting down.
GCTGGATCGCTTTCTTTGTTATTCGATATGCAAGGAAACTGCAAAAAGAAACCAAGCGTTCGGGTACCCAGATGTGTGTGGGAAATGTTTGGTCGGATTGCCGTGTTCTGAAGAAAACCCCTGCCATGGCATTAGGCCCATTGAACGCTAAAGAATGAATGGATGAAATTTCCGGACGGAGAAACCAACCAACGAAAAGAGAGGAGTGGATGATGGAAGAGAAAGACACAACCCACAAGATTGTGCGAGAGTTCACAATCGATGATGTAGACCGCATCGCCTGGTTGATCTATCACACCGACCTGTATATTATGCAGAAGGTATATGGGAAAAATGAAAAAAAGGCGTATAAGAAGATCGCAAAAGTTATGGATCTCCCCTCGTCTTTTTTCAGTAGAGACCATATCTATGGGATCAAAGACTCGCACGGTCAATTGATGGGAATTTTGATCGGATATACCGGAGAAGAGTCGAAGAAATTTCGAATCGGCTCGATCTTGAAGATTATGGGCTTTCCCTGCATTCTTAGAATCCTAATTACTGGTCCTTTTACCCTCTTTCCTCTGATTACAACCAAGGTCCCTCCTCAGAGTTACTACATCTCGAATGTTTCCGTACATCCTCAGTTTCAGGGAAAAGGCCTTGGGAAGGTTCTGATGAGAGAAGCATTCAAGATTGCACATGATCATAAGTGCGACAAAGCGATCCTTGATGTGTCGATCGGAAAGGATGGGGCGATCGGTTTATACAAGAAACTGGGCTTTTCCGTCGCCAAGATCAAAAAACTCTGGTTCTCGCAAGAGGCAACCTATACTATGGAACGGCCCGTCGAAACGTTCTTAGAATCCCAGTCTGGCCATAACTCGGGATAAGCCTGTCTCCTGTTTGGAACCCTTGAGGATAAAGCCAAATTCTTGAGGGTCTATGATGCGATTTATTGGGATTCCTCTTGCTCTTCAAACCATTGGGGTTCTGGAAAGGCTTTCTGTTCTGCTAAGGAATCCTTAGGTCCTTTGATAATCTGATTCTTTCCCGCTTTTTTCGCCGCATACATAGCCCCATCTGCGTCATGGATCCAATCTCGGGCCGAGGAATAATCCGAATGAAGCGCCGCGATCCCCAGACTGATGGTGATGGAGAAGGCTTCATTCCGATACACAAATAGGCGGCTGGCCACCTGTTTTCGGATCTTTTCCGCGATCACAAAGGCCTGATTCCCATCGGTTTTCATAAGAAGAATCCCAAACTCGTCTCCTCCCAGCCTACCGATGGGGTCGCTTTCGCGGATCATTTCTTTCACCATGCACACAAGTTCTTTTAACACATGATCTCCCGCGAGGTGTCCATTCTCATCATTTACGGTTTTAAAATCATCAATATCGAGGATGACCAAAGTGGATGGGTCTCCAATGTGTGGAAATTTCCGGATCTGCAAATTTAGGATCTCTTGAAAAACCGTGGGGTTGTATATGCCTGTCAACGGATCTTTGGTCGATTTTTCAAGCAGATGGCTCTTCTCTTCCATAAGGCTCCGATATTCTTTCACCAAAAGTATGCCCTGAAAAAGGATTAAGGTGAATAAGCCATGATTCCTAAGAAAAGGAATGACCGAGGTAAGATTGGGATAGAACGGCAGCATCACCAAAGAAATGGACAAACACCCCAATAGAAAGAAAACGACGAAGGTCATGCGGCTTTTCAGACGGATATAGGTGATAGCCAGAACAGCCAAAAGGACTGCGTTGAACAGGTTTCCGAATATCACGCGATTGGCCAAGGAGGAAAAGGGTTCCATGAAGATTACCAAAGATACTGCCGGAATAGCCCACAGTATCCTCTGAGTGAACCGCGGTGGGCTAAAAAACAGAAGACCAATCGATTTGATAAACATCACATTCCCCAAAAATGTACCGAAAAACTGCGTAAAGAGATGGTATGGGTTGACTTGATCCACCCCTTGCCTCGCATGAATTAAATAATCATACGTCAACGGCAAGATGGACAGAAAGGCTACCAGCACACCAAATCCCATCAGCAGATACCCTTTCTTCTTGATTCCCACCATAGTCCAACTCAATGCGATTAACGACAAGCCCATCAAGAGGGTAGCTCCGAAGGTAATAAACCGATAATAGACGTTCAAGACATAGTAGACATGATCATAATATTGGGATTGCTCCCGGGTGAGAAGGAAAATGGGCGCAGCAATACCTGGACTCTCAACCAATCCCCAAATCCGTATCTGTAGCGTATTGTCTTCTTGGAGATGCTCGTAAGGGAAGAATGCAAACGCTTGCTGAGGACCAAAGAAGGTCATCTTGGGAAGAAACTGAAAACGTTCCGGATGAACCGGATGTTCATTGATCCAGAAATCATATCTAGAACCATCAGGGAAAGAAAAAAGAAGGGCAGAATGGTCAGAACCTTGAAATTGGCTGGTAAACAACTGAGCTTCTTGTTGTCCCTTCAGGTCTTCCGAATCGGTACTCCATAAACCGGTTAGTTCAATCCCAGGGGGTTTCAAAGCCATAGAGGCGATCAACAAAAAACTAACGGAGATGATCAAACCGCTTATGGCCAAGATCAGCTGTTTCCGAATGCCATCACCTTCTTTGGGTCAGCGTTTGCAATCCAGCATCGGGTTTTCAATACGCAATCTTGGCGTATCAGAGTGCATTATAACACAAAACGATCCAATTATATCATTACAGCTGGGTCAAGACCAGAATATGCTTCGATACCTATCGTCCGCCCGTAGATGTGGTATAATCAATTCCATACCCCGAAAAAAGGTTCGGTGATTCGGTAAGCAAAAAAAGAGGGGAGCGTTCCGAATGAAACAGATCGATATCTGTCATTTTTCGGGCACAGGGAATACCTTGCGGATTCTCAGGGTTCTTGTCCGGGCTTTTGAAGACCAAGGAATCAACGTCCGCCTTCACCCCATGGAACATACCGCCCCCAAAACCCTTCATGTACCCGATACGTTGGGGTTGGTCTTTCCTGTAGCCTTCCAATCCACTTATCCCTTTGTATGGAAGTTCATCCGCTCTTTGCCAAAAAACCCAGGAAAAGATGGATTCATGATAGACACGCTTGCTGGATACTCTGGTGGTATCGTTGGCGTTCTCCGAGACGCGATTCGGCGGAAAGGATACCGCACGGTGGGGGCCATGGAGATTATCATGCCAGACAACCTCTTTCAGCGCCATGATCATCCGCTGGAAAACCGTACTTGCATTGCATCCGGTGAACTACAAGCCCGGGAATTCGCTTCGGACTTGATCCAGAAACAAACCCGGTGGGAGAAAAAAGGATTGTGGAGCTATGGAATGTTCGCCCTATACCTGATGATCGTCTTCTTTCTCCTTCCACCATGGCAGTGGTTGTTGAGGCCTTTGTTTCTGCATATCCGGAAGGATCGATGCATTCGTTGTGGTTTATGCGTCCAACTTTGCCCTGTTCAGAACATTCTCCTTTCGGGAAAAACCCAATTGCCTCGATTCCGATACCATTGCGAAGGGTGCATGCGTTGCATCGCATACTGTCCAAAGAACGCCATATATGCGGGACTGAGAAAAAAAGCGGAATGGCATTATCGAGGACTGGAAGCCAAAGAAATGATAGAGGCCTACAACAAGGAACAGCCATCCCCAACCCAGGGAACCGCTCCAAAAGATCCATCGACCCGAAGTGGATGATCAAGGTGCAATCGTATGAATAGTGCGCCGCACCCCCAATCTGTTGAATATGAGGAGGAGCAATCATGAGCAAAGGCCTTGGTTGGCTTGATGTCACCGAATTACCGATCGAATGGCTGTATATGCTGGAAAAGGAACACCTTCAATGGACCGCTGCTGAATGGAATAACAACCAGGAAAGAGAAAGAAGCTTAGGGATATGCCTGAGGCATCACCCAAGCTTATTGTGGTATTTCAAAACACTCCAACCAGAAGATTCCGGGTGGTTCCAACGGATTTCGGAGATCGTTTCAGAGCCCCTCCCGGATGAGGAGATCCGTCAAGCCAAAGTCGATGTGCTGAACTGGATGAATGATTGGTTGGTGTACATAATCAATCCCCAGGTGTATTTGGGTCTCCCGTTCACGCAATGGTCGGAGCAGGAGTTGACCGATATGGCGGATTTTTGTGGAAAGAGAGTATTGGATATCGGCGCGGGACCGGGCCTTCTTACCTTTATCGCCGCCAAAACAGCGCGGTCGGTTTATGCGGTTGAACCGGTAAGCAATCTGCGAAGATTCATTCGAAAAAGGGCTGCGGATCTGGGATTTTGTCATGTGTATGCTGTGGATGGACTAATCACGGCTATCCCCTTTGAAGATGGGTTCGCGGATCTTACCATGGCTGGCCATGTTTGCGGAGACGATTGGAACCGGGAGATCGAGGAAATGCGCCGGGTCACCGCTCCCGGAGGAACGATCGTACTCCATCCTGCCACCAATGACAGTGAAACCGATCACGAAGGGCATACATTTCTTGTGAACCAAGGATTTCAATGGCGGCGGTTTGAAGAACCGAAAGAGGGATGGAAACGGAGTTATTGGATCACCGTATGAAAGGACGGTTCGTCGCTATAATCGGGAAATTCTTCGGTAGGAGATTGTGGTCTCTGATTTGGGCCGAACAGGGTCGAATGATTCTAGTGTCACTCGTCAGAAAAGACCACGCGATTTCGGCCTTCTCCTTTCGCCTGGTACAGAGCCCGATCGGATTTCAAAAGCACTTGGTCCACCGTGCTCTGCCCATAGCCCACATAAACTCCAATGCTGACTGTGATATGAACCTGCGCTCCATTCGTTGAAAACGGAGTCTGGGCAATCTGATTGCAAATGCGTTGAAACAATGATCTGCTGTCGGTTTCTCCGGTTTGAAAGGGTACGATGACAAGAAACTCTTCCCCTCCGATCCGACCCATCATGTCATAGGATCGGAGGTCTTTAGTTACGGCTTCGACAAGCTGACAGAGAACACGATCTCCTGCCTGATGACCGAAAGAATCGTTGATTCGCTTAAAATGGTCCAAATCCAGCATACCCACCATTAGACCAGATCCAAATCTTCGCGCTCGTTCCAGTTCTTTGGCCAAAACAAGGAGGGTTGCCCTCCGGTTGGGGATCCCCGTCAAGAAATCGTGTGTGGCCTCATATTCCAAGCGTCTAGCGTTCTTTTCCTTCTGGACAGCATTGGCAAAAATATCCGATAGAATTTGGAGCAAAGAAAGCTCATCCATATCCCACTCTCGGGTTTCTCCTTCGACTTCGAACCCCAACACCCCGTTTAGGATATTATTGTGTTCTACCGGAAGATAGATCAATGATTGAACGCCCCGATTCCGAAAAAACAAGTGTTCTTCAGCCCATTCATCATCCCAGTTCTCAATAGAGCGGACACGCAAATACTGCAAATCATGCATACGTTCCATAAACTTGGACAAACCCACCAAACTGGAAATCGATGGTGAATCGTCGATTCCCTTTTTTTCCGCTTTTTCCCAAATCAGTGTCTTGGCCCGATGGTTCTCATCAGGGTCGATTTGGATCATTAGGGATCGATCTACCTGCAAAAAAAACCCTACTTGGCTAAGGGCGGTCTTGATGGATGAATCGAAGTCGCCGTTGGATAGTTCGATCATACTTCGGGATATTTCCATCAGGATATGCTCAAACTCGTTTCTGCGCACAAGGGTTTTTTCCGCCTCGATACGGAGTTGATCCGCTCGGTTTTCTTTTTGCTGAATCCGATACTGTTGGTAGAGCAGAAACCCCACGGAAAGGGCAACCAACAAGTTCAGGCCAAAAAGAAGGTTCGCATAAACAAGATACTGATCGAGGTCTTGGCGCTGTTCCTCCAAGATGCTCTGGGCGGATTGATGAGACTCCCGATTCAATTGCCGAGCCTTGATCAAGGAGTCACGGATTCGGGATCGAAGAATCTGCAATGTTGTTGGTGTATCGGGAGCAAAACCGGAAATTCCTTCTGACAACCAAATTTTCGCATCTGTGATTGCAGGGGCGATAATTGCATGGATCGCAGACGCATGGACCAAGTTGTCGTAAACAAAAGTCTCCCGTAGATCGACAACAATGCGACCAATCTCTTCGGCTTGATCAAGGAGCGTATTGATTGTGTCCTTTTCTGTTGCTCGGAGCGCTTGTTCGATCGATACGGAAAAATCGGAAAGTCCCTCGACAAGGAACGTGAGGTCTTGAAGCTGTTCCAAGAGAATAGCGGGTAGGTTTCGTTCGATGGATCGAAGCGTCCGGTTGGTATATACCGCGGAAAAAACGAATAGAAACAGAAGAACGCATACAACGATCCATTGGATCAATGGAAACAAAGACTCTTTCTTTTTCACATGCTTCCAGCCTCCTCGAAAAGGATCCCCCTTTCGCGATAGTATCGCTGCGCCCCAGGATGGAGCGGGATTGGAATTCCTTCCAATGCGGTATCGAGCGTGATCGAAGATCCGCATGGGTGACCAGCACTCAAGAGGGATTGCATCTCGGGATTCCACAGCTTTTCCATAAACGCGTAGACCTGATCTTCGTCCATATCCTCATGAACCAAAAGAAGGGCGTATACCCCAATCGTCGGCGTTTGCTTCACTCCCCTATAGGCTCCTTCTTCGATAACGGTGGGCATAAACCATGGATCGGTTTCTTGTATCAGGTCAGCGATCGGCCGTTCGATGGAAAGGATCCGGATGCCTAATTCCTCTACAGCTTGGACACCGCGCATGGGAACACCAGCCATGACGGAAAATCCATCCAGATCTCCGGCTGCAAGGCGATTTGTGGTGAACTCCGGCTTTAAATACACCGCTGAAAGATCCCGCTCGGATAAACCGTATGCATCCAGAAGAATTCTCATCACAGCTAGGGTTCCGGATCCTTCTTCATCCAGAGAGACATGTTTCCCTCTGAGGTCGGAAACCGTATGGATCCCTGCATCGGCTCGGACGACGATCTGCAAGTGCTCCGCATAAAGACTGGCAACTGCCCGGACCGTTCCCGAAGCGGGAAGCTCCTGAAAGGGACCCCGTGCATGAAAGGCCCAGAAGGCCACATCCGCTTGGACCAATCCTGCTTCGATTTCTCCGTTCAAAAGTCCATGAATGTTTGCAATGGAACCCCCTGAAGTCTGAACCACACCAATCTGGTTTTGATCGGTGATTCCTTGAGCAATGAGCCGCCCGATGGGGTAATACACCCCCATTTCCCCACCTGTGCCAATCCGAAACATACTCATTCCGAACCCTGCTACAGATAGGACCAGCATGATTC
>CAZOJQ010000055.1:0-10615 GCA_964580185.1 uncultured Thermotogaceae bacterium | reverse complement strand
CTGACCACTGTTCGAATCCAGAATTGGGATCGAACCATAACCACAGTACCCTCATATGCGCTAATTACGAGCTCCTTTAAGAACTGGAAGGGGATGTTCGATTCCGGTGGCCGAAGGATAAAGCGCAGCATATTTCTTGATATGACAAGCATCTGTTTTGTAGATGATGACTTATACAAACGGTTGAGTAAGATTCAGCTGATTCAGCCGTATCTACTTGCGAAGAAAAAAGAGATTTCCGACTATAATAAAGAACACGGAGTGGATGAAACCGTCGATATCAATGGGAGAAGGATGACGAATATTGGGACTTTTCGGGCTTATGTAACTGCGTATCTCCAGAAGCATCCCGGAATCCATAAAGGGTTAATCCTGATGGTCCGCCAACTTCAACCAACCGAAACCGGCATTCCTCTTGAGATCTATGCGTTTACTCGAGATACGGCTTGGGTAAACTATGAAGGAATCCAATCGGATATTTTTGACCACATTCTCGCTGTTTTGGCTCACTTCGATTTGCGGGTGGTCCAGATGCCAACGGGGAATGATCTGAAATCCTTGCGCGGATACACTTTTACGGATCAATCGGAGATTGTTGGTTCCTAATTTCTTGACCGAATAACCCTGGTATTGGAGGGTATTATTCCGGGTTGATGTGCATTATGGCTTGATCTATGTCTGCATAGATGCAAAAGATCTCAGAGAATCCGGAGATTTCGAAGATATCCTGAACGGTTTCATTTAGATTGCAAAGAGCTAGAACGCCTAATTGTCGGTCGATTTTTTTGGCTGAAGAAAGAAGTACTCGCAAGCCCGCGCTACTAATGAAATCCAAGTTTTGCAAATCCAAAAGGATTCTTTTCTGGCCACTGGAAATCAAATGATTTAGGCATTCTTCCATTCGCTGTGCGGTACCTGTATCCAATCTTCCTGTAATGCGTATGATCTGAAGCCCTTCTTGAATATATCCATCCATATTCATGCAATCCCCCCATGCTTATGCAAATTGATTCCCTAATCTGATCAGCGGGTTTTCCCGATTTCATATTGAGAACTAGCCTTCTCCTTTATGATAAGATGAGTAAGGGGACTTCCATTTCCCAATGAGAAAGAGCTCCATGCTTGCCTTTCAGCGTCCGTTCATTACCGGTATATTTGTAATTTAATGAATACCCTTCTTTTGCAACAGCAGTAAATGAACCCACTCGATCTGGATGTTCTTCGGGTATATGGATCGGGGGTCCAAAAAGCCCTTCCCTTATAAGATCCGCACTATCATAGAGTTCAAAATACCGGCCATACATTGACTCAAAGGAAGAACGAAAACCAGATAGCTCTTTAGGATAGAGATAGAGCGCTCTTGGTTCTCCTGCAGGCGGAACACTGAGCATTTTTGACAGAGGATCATGAACTCCAAACCAATGTTCATCTCGATATGAGGTCTCGCGTTGCCCGTGATCTGCAGTAATGAAAAACAGAGTTTCCCGAAGGTTTTTTGATGATAACTGACCGATGACCTCTCGAAAGAACATTGAAAAAAGCCAATAAATGTTTGATTGATATTCGTTCGAAGAAGGGCCATACCGATGGGCATATGTATCAGTTAAACCCCAATAAGTCATAAAGAAGGAGTCAGATTTTTCTTTTACCAATAGCTCCCTGAGCGAAGTATTCATTTCCATCATATCAGAGTAGCCCCGAAACGCGGCGCCATGGTGGTGCATCCGACTTAATCCAGAATCTTTGAACTGATTGGAGGTGAGAATCCAGGGTTTGATTCCCGCTTGGTGCAATTTCTGAAAGATTGTGTCACAAGGAATAAACTTGAGAGGATTCAATCCATTGCCAATCAAGATATCTCGTTCAAGGCCGGGAGGGCAGAAGTCAATCATATTCACCAAAGAGTTAAACCGTTTCAAAAAGAGTATATATCCAAGCATTCCGTGCTCAATTGGAGTTAATCCGGTGCATAAACTGGTTAGGGCGGCTGTGGTTGTCGTCGGGAAAACACTTTTAAGGGTAAGGTGGAGGAATGGCTGTAGGAGTTTCTCGATATCAGGGTCGGCTTTACAAGCATCTAATAGGTTTTGCTCCCCAACAGCGTCCCATAGGATCAAAACGACCTTTTTTTTCTGATGCAAATTAGGCACAAAATCGGACAAAGGGAATGGAGAGTGGGGAGTTGGAAGCCCATAATGGCGGAAAACGGCATTGATTAAATGGACTATGGAATGCGGTTCCATTTCAATTGAGCGCTTTTGCATACAAAGGTTTCTGAATCCGTACTTTTTTTTCCGTGGATAGGTCTAGTTCATAGGGTGTGCCATCGCGAATAACAGAAACCAAAGGGTGGGCAATATATCCAAACCGATTCCCAATAACGATTGCCTCTTCTCCCGTCGACAAAAGCACTTTCGATCCGGGACTGTGCAAACCAAAGATCCTAAGAAACAGGTTCACCAATTCCGGATCGAACATATGGCTGGATTCGCGAACAATATATTGGGTTGCTTCAAAGGGTGGCCACGCTCTTTTATAGGGTCTATCGGAAGTCAGGGCATCATATACGTCTGAAATACTAAGGATGCGAGATACAAGAGGTATCTCTTTTCCTGATCGACCGGCATTGTACCCTTTCCCATTCCAACGTTCGTGATGATAAAGGATCGGATCGAGGATTTCTTTTCTATGGATGCCTGATTCCTCAAGGATTGAGCAACCAAGGGTCGGATGCTGCTTAATAAGGGAAAACTCCTGTTCGGAAAGCTGTTCGGTATTCAATAGGATTTCCTGTGGTACCATAGTTTTCCCCGCGTCGTGAAGTAGACCCGCCAAAGCGACGTCTCGAATCTGATCCTTATCGTCAGGAAACAGCCCCATTGCAATAGAGGTTGCGATAATCGACACATTGATCTGATGAGTAAATGTATATTGATCCATTTCTTTCAGCTGGGTCAAAGAAGGGATGATAACTTCACCGAAGTTTGCTATGACTTCTCCGGCAATTTCTTTCCCCAATTGCTCTGCGGTTTCGCAACTAACCCTTCCTTCCTCAATAATTTGATCATAGAGTACATTAACTTCACTAAGGAATTCATCGAGCTGAATGGGACTGATTATGGGTTTATGAGTGTTCATACTGTTTGGATCGATTCCCTGTACACAGACCCATTCAACGCCTCGATTGCAAAGCATCTCTCTTTGGTCCGGGGTGATTCCTTGTCCAAACCGGACCAAGATATCTCCTGGTTTGTTTCCCACGATTGTCTCGCCCATGACATCGCGAAATGTGAGTTCTTCAGTTTTTTTCCACCGCATCAAAACCCAACACCTCCGTGATGTAAAGATAGGGGATCTTTTCCAGTTCAACTTCTTCTCCTTGAACGAGAAGAATAGGCCGCGCTACTGAACCATCCCCCCGAGAAATCACTTTCCCTGTTCGCTGATCATTTAATCGAACCACAGTCCCTGTTGGATATACACCTGCAATTTCAACAAACGCGCGGACCATATCCGGGTCAAAGATGCTTCCAGCGTGAGAAATAACCCATCGTAATGCTTCATAAGGATGAATGGGTGTTTGAGAAGTGTGAGACGAAATGAGAGTGTCATAAGCATCCGCTACTGCCAAAACGCGCGCAAGGAAAGCAATGTTTTTCCCTTTGATCCCAATGGGAAATCCGGTTCCATCATACCGCTCATGATGTTGCATAACTGAGGCTTCAACATCTTTCTCCATGAATGCCTCATCGATCGTCCGAATCATTTTTACGCTGATAATGGGATGTATAAGGATATTCCGAGTGGCTCGCTTGTTGTATTGCTTCTCAATATCTTCTCCAACTCTCAAGTCTTTGTACCCTCGGGAATAAATCAGGCCAATATCATGAAGAAGAGCGGTTTTTGCAAGTTGCACCAAAACATGGCGGGGTTGTTTGAGATGGTGCGCGATGGTGACACCCATAATTGCGGTATTCACAGAGTGTTTTACCAGGAATCCTGCGGGAAGAAAGGCAACAAAGTTCAGGATTTTTGGATGCGACCGAGCTACTTCGTTGACCAAATCATTGGATAAATTGATCACTTCTCCAGAATCAATGATGCCATGATCCATCATTTTCCCCGCAAGATCATGAAACCGACTTATCGATTTGTGATAGACTTCCTCAGATAAAACCAAAGGCAGTTCAGGGGCTAGTAAGGCGTTGGATTCGTAGATTTCGGACTCCACCGATATCGCGGAGTCTTCATCTAGTTCATCTTGATCGGGCTGACCTATGGGAATCCAAGTTACTTGACGGGATTTCAAAAACTCAAGGGTCTTGGAGTCCAGGATCGTTCCTTTTGCGATCAGGAGCACAAAGCTGTTTGGATCGAAAACGTCGTCGCCTGAGGTGTCCCCAGGTGATACCTGACTGATTTTCTTCCAGAGGATTTTCAAACTGTGAACTCCTTTTCTAAAACATGGGAAATATTCTGTTTCTCCAGAGCAATTCTGGGCACAACGAGGCTTGTTATCCATACGGAGTAAAAATACGATTGTAAGATTTCGTTTATCTGATTCAAAGAAACGCTTTGAATTGTGTCTTCGATTTCTTCGAGGGAAACACTCCGGGAATGAGCAATACCGTTATCCAAATTCCGCATCATTGTTGTGTAGGTGCTTTCTGTGGACAACAGCAGTTTTCCCATCAACCTCTCTTTTCCATAAGCAAGTTCTTCCGGTTTGATCCCTTGTTGAATCAAGATGGTGAATTGCCGTTTCAGCTCTTCAATTAGTTTTTGGTATTTTTCACAGGCAGTTGCTGCATATAGGAAATAGACCCCACCAGCTGGATAGGAGATTAGGTCACTTTCGATTGCATAAACCAGACCAAGTTCTTCCCGAATTCGATGGAATAGGCGGGAACTCATACCGCTCGTTAATAGGGTATTCAATACTTGAAAAGGATAATAATCAGAGTCTTTCCTGCTTGGACCTTCAATGCCAAGGATTAGGTGGATCTGTTGAATGTCATCCTTAACCTCCCGGACTACCTTCTTCTTTGGTAGAAAACTGAGGGATTCATGATTTGTGATGCTGAGCTCAGTTTGCAAGCAAGAAAGCTTTTCAACGAGTTCTTTATCAAAGTTGCCCGCAATCGAAAAGACCATCCGCTGGGTCGTATAGTTGTGCTGATAGAATTGGACCATTTCATGGAGTTTCATGTTGCTTATGGATTCTGCCGTACCGAGGACGGGGCGGCTATAGGCGCTTCCATCCCAAACAGTGCGAAAGAAGTTCTCATATACCGTATCGACCGGATCGTCTTCCGAAGCGCTGATCTCTTCCAAAATCACTTCTTGTTCCAAATGGTATTGCTCTGATGGAAACGCAGCGTTCGTGACCAAATCCAGCAAAGTATCGATCGCCCATGAGCTATAAGAATCGGGCACTCTACAAAAATAGACGGTATTTTCTTTGCCTGTAAAAGCGTTCAGCGTACCTCCTACCCGTTCAATCGGTTCTTTTAGTTCAAAAGCACTTCGACATCGGGTCCCTTTAAATACCATATGTTCTGTAAAATGGGCTATCCCCGATTGCTCCGTAGATTCGTATGCCGATCCAACTCGGACAGCTAATCCAATGCTGCACGAACGCAACCCGCTCATGGGTTGAAGATACACTTCAATACCGTTTTCAAGGTCCATTCGATCCATACAGTTGATCACCTGTTCCGGGAATCAGAACCCCGGTCTCTCCGAGTATCATCCCTTCGATTCCGATAGCTCCCCTTATTATCTCTGTTATCCCGAGATTCCCTCGGTTTTTTCGGGGGCATAGGTTTTTCGCTTCCGTCTTCATTGTATAAAATCCGGTGGAGTTCATACTTACCATCCTCGATTTTCGCGACGCGAACCGTGACCGGATCTCCAATTTTCATAGATTCTGTTGGATCTTTGACGTACTCTCCCATGTTTGAAACGTGTAAAAGACCGGATTTTCCGGGGACCAACTCAACAAACACCCCGTATTTTTCGACACGGACGATTTTCCCCTCAAAGACCGCCCCGGGTTCGATGGGAGATAGCAATCGATCAATAAAGTCTTTCGCAGCCAAAACTTTGAGAGAGTTCTCTCCGAAAATCTTGACTCTTCCTTTTTCATCTTCGATCTCGATTTCTACATCATATTCAGCACTGATCCTTCGAATCATCTTTCCGCCGGGACCGATCAACTCTCCGATTGACTCAGTGGGAATGTCTGTTGTTTCTATCATTGGAGCATATGGGGAAATTTCTTTCCTTGCCTGCGGAATCGATTTTTCCATAATTCCCAAAATATGAAGGCGCGCTTCTTTGGCCCTGCTTAGAGCCAAAGCCATTATCTCGGAAGTAATCCCACTCACTTTTATATCCATTTGAAACCCAGTAATCCCTTCCTTTGTTCCTGCGACCTTAAAGTCCATATCACCCAGGTGGTCTTCCATTCCTAGGATATCGGTAAGGATTTCCACCCCATCCGGTTCTTTGACCATACCCATGGCAACCCCCGCCACATGCTTACTGACGGGTACGCCGGCATCCATAAGACTTAAAGAAGCAGCGCATATCGAAGCCATGGAAGAAGATCCATTAGACTCAAGGATTTCGGAAACAACTCGTATGGTATAGGGAAAGACCTCTTCAGAAGGTAAGATAAATTTGACAGATCGTTCAGCCAAATGGCCGTGACCTACTTCCCGACGACTCAATCCTCGCATTCCTTTCACTTCTCCGGTACAAAACGGGGGAAAGTTATAGTGCAGCATAAATCGTTTCGTGCTGTCTTCAAAAATGGTATCCACAATCTGCACATCAACTCCCGCCCCAAGGGTAACCAATCCGAGCGATTGGGTTTCCCCACGTGTGAAGAGAGCTGAGCCATGCGTTCTCGGTAAGAGAGAGAGTTCGCATTCTATAGGCCGGACTTGATCGGGTTTTCTTCCATCAGCGCGCGTTTTCTCATCAATAACCATTCTACGCATGACAGTTTGCAAGATGTCTTCAAACACCTCGTGAACCAACGGGGTTTTTTCCAGGATTTCTTCTTCTTTGGCCCCTTCAAAATACCGATTGATCATCTCTTCACGGTAAAGGTCAAGCGCTTGATTTCTCGCTTTCTTTCCTGTCTCAAGGATGGTTTCTTTCATGAGTTGCCGATCGATCATTTGATCAAATCGGTTCAAGTCTTCTTCAGAAAGCGTAATCACTTCAAACGAGATTTTTTCCTGGGGTTCGATACTCTGGATAATTTCTTCCTGAAGCAAACATAGTTCCTGAATCACTTGATGCGCTTCGTCCAATATTTGGATCAATAATTCTTCAGAAACCTCTTTTGCTTCTCCTTCAACCATAACGATCGCTTCACGAGAACCAGCAATTGTCAAGTCAACGATGCTTTCCTCCAATTGTTGCATTGATGGAAAGACGATCACCTTGCCATTGACATAACCAACTCGCACACCCGCAACTGTACCTGAAAATGGGATGGACGAAACATTCAATGCCAGCGAAGCTCCAAAAATCGCAAGGACATCAGGTGGTTGATCAGGATTGACTGAAAGTACTGTTGAAATGATCTGAACCTCATTGCGAAACCCTTTTGGAAACAAAGGCCGAATGGGGCGATCGATTAATCTTGCTGAAAGAATGGCTGTGTCCCCTGGTCTTCCTTCCCGTTTAAGAAATCCGCCGGGGATCTTCCCGGCAGCGTAGAATTTTTCTTGAAATTCCACTGTCAACGGTAAAAAATCACCGGGTCGCTCGTTTGCAGATACATTGGCGTTAACCAAAACGACTGATTCACCGTACCGTACCAATACCGATCCGCTGGATTGCTTCGCCATTTTTCCATGCTCCACGGCAAAACACGTTCCTCGGACTTCTTTCTCCCATCTTTGATAGGGCATAATTGTTACCACTCCTGTCTTTACAGAATTCCTTCTAATGTAAGTTGATTATATCATATATAACGAGAAAAGCAGGTAATTTAAATCCCGTGGCATTCGAAAGAATGATAGGTTTCTTTTGTGAGACTTGGGCGATCATTGTAGTATATACGCGAACAGTGTTCACATCCACTGGTAGAAAAGACCGTAGCAGGCGTTTCTATCCCGATTTGCTCTTCAATCGTGCCCTTTAAGGCGCCAGATGGGGTAAAAGATACTTGTTCGAATCGCAATCGACGAAGATTCATCCAGTAGAGAAGGCACAAAAGCTCCCGGTACTGATGTACGGGCGGAGGAGGATGATTTTCAAGAGGAGTCCCACGGACAGGCGTGAAAGGAAACAATGCAATGGTGATCCTGTGGTCGATGAGTTGTTGCATTAGTTCTGCTGTTTGTTTTTGGGTTTCTCCCAAACCTATGATTACATGTGTTGTCACCTTCTCGGGAAAATCATTGGAAACTCGGAGCAAAAGATCTAGGTCTCGTTTCTGGTTTCCTTTCCGGATGTGCTGGTACGCAATCGGATCTATGACATCAATGGAAGACCCGAGGCGATCGATTCCCATGGAAAAGTACCGACGGACTTGTGAAAGATGCGAAATCCGGATGGATAGAGAAATCGGAATTCCAATTCCCACCCATATAGGAAGAAGTGCAATCAACTGAGATTCCGTATATTCCGAGGAAACCACTTGTAAGCAGATTCGATTGAAGGCTCCTTTTTTCCGCTTGAGCGCATCCATGATTGTATCCATGGAAAAGGGAAGCCAAGGAATGCGAGAAAGGTATGCTTCATCCGCATTGGATATCGCTGATTGAGCGCAATATCCACATGAATAGAGGCATCGTTCTCCCACCATCACAAAAAGAGTCTTCATCGGCATCCTCATCCGAAAAGGGATGAGTTCGAGCAGGCTTGCAGAACCATATGATAACCGAACCATATTCGGAGAAATCTTCATAACACGAGTATATCACATCAAACAAGAAAACTTACCGTTCTGTTCAGTGTGTTATAATTCAGGCGGGGAAATGAATGCATCACACCACAAACAGATAAGGGAGGGTCTACGATGAGAAGGACTGAAGCAATCACCTATTTTGACAAACCAGGACCGGAACACACCCAAGAAACCTTGCGCTTATGCATTGAAGAAACGGCAAAACTGGAATCCAAGACCTTGGTTATTCCTTCGACAACGGGAAATAGTGCTTTAATGGCGATGGATATGCTTGCAGACCATACAGACATCCGGTTAGTGGTTGTTGGTCATCGGTATGGGTTTCGAGAACCGGGAAAAAACGAGATGCCCGACGAAGTCATAAAAAAAATCCAGAGCAATGGGCATTGTCTTTGGTTGGGGACTCACTTGCTTACCGGTTTGGAAAAGGATTTTACCAATCTGTATGGTGGGTTAATGCCCCATCGTTTGATCGCAGATACCTTCCGGATCTTTTCTCAAGGGGTCAAAGTGTTGTTTGAAGATGCGGTCATGGCTGCAGACGCAGGGATGGTGCCCATCGGAAAATGGATCGTATCTGCTGGTGGAACAGGCAGAGGATTAGATACGGCAATGACAATCCGTGTCAACCACTCCGACGGGTTTATGAAATCAAAAATCGCAAAAGTCCTTTGTATGCCTGCATCTTACGAATTGTAAGAATCAGAAAGGGATTATCCGAAAAACCTGGGATCAAATTCCTTCAATCTTGTTAATGATCTCTTTTAGAAAGGCTAAGATAGCATTCCACTTATTCCATCCGATCTTCGGATTGAGCGCAAAAACAAGCCTCCCCGTCGGTTCCATTTGGAACCCGCTATGGATCAACCGGTCTATCAAATTGGCTTGGTTTCGCTCGCGAAGCCGAGCTAGAGTGTGATCGGTTATTGTGATCATGTCTTGATAGGGAGAGACAACCGAGTGAGTATAGGTGCGGGGGAACAATTCAAAGAGAATATCTCCTGCGCCTCTTTCAATAGCGATCCCTACGTCGTGATCTAGGTTGGGGGAGAGTTCAAATGAGAATTCGATCATATTAAGGATTTCTCGGAAAAACTTGCGGTTGTTTGGGTTCATTTCAAAGTAGACATCTTCCAATGATCTTGGAGAAGATTTCAAGGTAGATTCAAATGCAGGGATTTTCCCTTGTGCATCCAAGTACACTGGGATGTTTTTTAGCGTGTCAATCCCTTGATAGAATAACGTTTTAAACACCTCTTTTGAGGGTAAACTGGGAAACAGATTCTTTGCAAGTTTCTCTAGCCCGTCAAACCATCGGACATCACCAATAAAATCCATTGCTGCGCTTTCGATCGACTCGACTTTCCGTCGTAGATAAAACCGAGCGATCCATTGATAATCGAAAGGTTGACCAGAAGGGATGCCAGCTTCCATCGCTATATCCGAGAGAATTCGGAAAGAATAAGCCAATGACAAATCCTGAACTAGTTTGCCAATGGTCGGGTCCGAAAGGACATCGGGAAAAAAAGTTGTTTGCAAACCCAGATCACCGAGACGAAAGAGGTCGGATTCAACGATATGGTGGAAGTATGCGCAAGCGATATTACACCAAAACACAAACATACAGCGGTCTGTCAACACTTCACGATCATTGCGGGTATCAGAAAAGCCTGCCTTGACCCT
>CAZOJQ010000054.1:0-10728 GCA_964580185.1 uncultured Thermotogaceae bacterium | reverse complement strand
CTAATGAAAAAAGCAAAGGTTGCACTTCATGACTATTTAATCTATCCTGAATGCTACCACATCCAAAGTCGTAAAGTCAACCCTCGAATTGCCTCATAAAAAAAGTACCCGAAGAAGGGTTAATGCCTCATAATTAAAAAGTACCCGAGATAGGGTATAATGAGGCATGAGTAACCCGAGTCAAAAAGGAGAACGGATACAAAGGAAGATCCCATACACAGCATGGCGCATTGCTCAAAGATGCGATCAGGATCCGTACCTTTGCCGATTGGGTGGAACACCGTCCAGGGTTTGTGGAGATTGATCTGGTGAGTCTTGAAGGGGGTCAAGCATCCGGCGCCTTATTCTTTACTTTGAACATGGTGGATGTGAATACGGGATGGGTGTCTATGCAAGCCATCAAAAACAAGGGCCAACAGGCTACAGTGGAAGCGATAGAAGAACTTCGCCGAAGACTCCCCTTTCCTTTGCTGGGAATCGACTGCGACAATGGCAGTGAGTTTATTAATGCGCATTTATTTCGCTATTGTGGGAAAAGGAAGATTACCTTCACTCGGGGCAGACCATACAAAAAGAATGACAACTGCTATGTGGAGCAAAGCAATTTCGTAGCAGTCCGCATTATGATGGGATACGTACGCTATGAATACCCTGAAGAACTGGAACTGATGAATAAGATCTACCCTTTATGGGAAGAAAAGAGAAACCATTTCCACGCCTATATGAAGTGCGCAGAAAAGATCGTCAAGGCAGTAAAACCAAAAAGATCTACAGCCAACTACAGACCCCCTATCAAAGATTGTTGGCATCCTCTTGGATCTCTCAGGAAAAAAAAGAAGAGCTCCGCTCTCAACACGAAGCTCTTGATATCATGGATGTCCATGAAACTATACAAACTCATCTCGATGCATTATACCAAATCCAAAAGAAAAAAAGAAAGGAGGCTTTCCCCAAAGAGGTTCTCCTTCATACCCCTTAAGGTACTTTTCTTTTATGAGGCAATAGGGTACCTTCGGGTACTTTTAATTATGAGGCATCACGCGAATTCTTTAACTATTATCGGGAATGTCAACATTTCATTCCGACAGAAATCGATCGGTAATCTCAGTGATGGTAGTAGCGTTATTGGCATGAATATAATGGTTCCCCTCAAGAATCTCATGCTTTGCATGAGGACCAATACGCTCCAGAGGCTTGCGCTGATATTCTTGAGGAGCCATCTTGAGTTGTTTGACGGGTGTTTCATAGGTGGTCTTGGCAATGATCTTCAGATAAGGCACAGAGCTTGGATACGGAAGGTCCGTAAGCCATGGGTTTCTTTCGATTGGTGATCAGGAAAGGTAAGACCGAAGTCATACTCACCACTTGAAGGAATTCACCAGCAGTGTGCGATTGGCTCAATGCGCGCATGAGAGGGGCAAAATCTGCGGATGGCAAGGTGTCCCAAGCCCCGGTAGGAGTGCAATCTTTTATTCTCCTATACCGATAGAATACACATGCGTCTTTCCATCCTCAATGGGTACTAACTGGCTATAAGGTTGAATCGATTTCTTTCTCTTTTTTGAAGTATGTAGCCCGAACAACCGTTCCTGTGGCCATGACAATCCCGATCACAAGAAGAATGATTCCCAAAATGCTTATCAATCTTCCTCCTCATCATATTCACACGTTCCATAATTTGAACTCGCAAAGATATGGAAACCGGCAGCGAAAGGAGATTGTTTTGCCCGAAGATCTGACACATTAGTTAAAACAAGGAGATCAAGGAACGCCCTCGATAAAGTGAAGAATTTAAGGAAGCCAAAAGTTGGGCTGATCTAGCGGGTTTCACACTTTTTGCTTAATCGGGACCCGAAGAGGTTCAAGCGTTTTGATGTGCATGACGTAGAACACCAAAGCCATGAGAAATCCTCCCATGACAAGGAGGAATGCGGGCTGATACCCGGAGAAGTTGATAACCAATCCGAATAGGCTCAATGATATGGACTGCGAAACGACCAGTACGATGTTGTTCAATCCGAATATCTTCCCTTGATGGTTGGCTGCTGCGACGCTGGAGACAATCGAAACGTTGAAGGCGTACACAAATCCCAAAGCGATGCTAAACAGGATTAAGAACAAAACAGGAAAAACCAAGCCGCTTTCCATCAAAGGGGCAAAGAAGAGGGAAAGGAGCAAGAAGACGCTGATCAGGATGGACAGCGAGAGGATGTACAGATTCTTGCGACCGAATTTCTTGCTGCACACGCCCGCCATCGAAGAAATGAGTCCGCTGAGGAGGGTAGACAATCCCATGACCATGGACGCAACCCCGATGGATACGGAAAATCCGCTGCTGATAAACGAGGTCAAGTATGGGAGAATCCCTCCCACCGAAAACCAAATTCCGAATTGGGACAGCAATACGAATAGGATGGTTCGAGTCAGGGCAAACGGTCTTTGCTGAACTTCCACGTGTATGTCGGGTTGGTTTTGCGTGCGCTCTTTTCGCAAAAGGAGCAGAGGAGCGACGAAGACCAACGCTGCGATCGAAAAGACAATAAAGACCAGTTCCACCCGGATTCCCATGAGCAATCCAACAAAGAGAGAAGATACAAACATGGATATGTTGACGCTTCCCATAATCCATCCGTAGTTCTTATCGCGCGCTTCCGGTTTGCTGGCGCGGCTTACTAGGGCAGAAAACGGGGTCAGGATGCTGAACATCGATGTCACGAACAGGATGGAGACAACATACAGAAGGACCGTATTGGGGAAGCAAAAGGCAAAGAGCATAATCAGAGCGACCAGGAATAGGAGTTTTGTGTAGGCGAGGTGTTTCTGGTTCTTGTCCCCGAAATAACCGAAGAACATGCCGGTAAAGACCGTTATGAACATTCCGATGGAGACAAGATTGCCCGCGATGGCCGTTGAATCGAATTGATCGCTCAGAAACGGGATCAGGAAGAAGTTGAACACCCCGTATAGGATCCCTATGGTAATGCTTCCCAAAAGCAGCCTAACCATGGTGACCCTTTTCGATACTTTCGATCAGGCTGGCTTCATGGGCCAAATTGAGTTGATTGACCGTTGTGACCGGTTCGATGATGGATTGGGGAATGTTGTTCTTGGTTGCCTGGAGAGAGCAGAGTGCCCCGGCGATCGCGGCAATGGTATCGGTGTCTCCGCCAATCGACGCGCCCATACAGATGGCCAACCATACGTCTTTCTGGCAGAAAGCGCTGATGGCAATCGCCGCTCCCGTTACATCGACCGCTTCCATGGTGGTTCCAAACACGCCATAAATCCAATCCAAGCGCTCTTTTGGGGTTGTCTTATGGGAAAGCCCCTTGATGAGTTTCAGCCGATGCGCGATGGATGGACCCACAAACTCGTTTTGCGCACGGTCTGCTCCGATCTTTGCCCCATCGATTGCGGCGTCGATCATTTCTTCGGGTGTTGCTCCTTGGAAAGCGGCTTTGTACGCAAATCCCAAAGCGAGCGAGGATTCAATGGCCAGGTTCGTGTCATGCGTTGGGGTGACGCAGTCGAGGATTGCTTGGATTAGGGTAGGGGATTCGGCATTGAGAGTGCAGAGAACCGGAGCAAGAACCCTCATGGGACCACCGCTGGTTGTCCCGTCACATTCCGATTCTTCGCCCTGTTTGAAGCGTTCGATCGCTTTTTGCGAACTGGGTCCGATGTATCCTTTCCCGATCGGATCGCACTCATCGAACCAACGAACAAGCGCCCTTTTTACCGTTTCGCGCGAGAAATCCCCGTCGGCTGCATACGCCCGAATCAGGTAAAGAACCTGTTCGGTGTCATCGGTAATTTGCCCTCGTTTCAAGGAGGGGTGGATCAACGAGCGGACAGGGGCCAACAGATCCTCAACGAGTCCGAACGAATCGTGGATTTGCCGGTAGGTCATAAATTCCGTAACCATTCCCATGGCATCTCCCACTGCAAAAGCTTCAAGAACCTGCTGATACCGGTTTGTCATGGATCAATCTCCTTCACGCGCAATCCAGCGAATTCATTGGCCTGGATCTGGATTTCTTTCGAGCGGTTCAAGTCAATTCTCGGATTCCCGTCGAGGATGCAGAACGCGTTGAAGTTCGATGCCTGAATGACATCTTGGTCAAGGAAAATCACTTGTCTCAGATCGGCCCACGCGCTTTCGGAATGATCGTCGATGCAGATGATGGGCCGGGAGGAGAGGATCATTCCCGAATGACAATCGCAATACGGGATTTTGCAAAAGAGACCATTCACGGCCCGAAATGCGTAGAATTGCTCCTCCTTTTGAGAAAAGGGGGATAGGATGATCTGCGATATCTTTCCTTCCGATCGGAATGCGCGCCCATTGACAGCCAAAAAGCTGGTCTGGGTATCGATCCGGCCGGGTTCTTTGACGATTCTCTCAGACTGATAGAAGAAGCGGGCGGCGTCGACGGTCTTGATTTCATGGTCCACCGTGGATACCAGGGTGTCCGAAATGACTACATCGTTGAAAGCTGTGCCCCGATAGGAGCCCTCTTCAAACACATCGAGCCCTCGCGTCCATTGCTGGGTAATCTGGTCGAAATTGAATCGGACCACATCCTCAACGGATCGGAACACGGTGAAAGGACCGCAATTGGCTGTTCCTAAAGCCACATTCGCAATTGGGACTTGTTTTCCGGTTGACCGCATCCCATAGATCAGATCTGCGACGGTTCCATCTCCTCCGAAGGAAAGGATCAGATCCATTTCAACCAGATCTTTCCCCGCGCGTTCGGTGTCCCGATAGTCCTTGGTCACCTCTTTTGAACCGATGACCTGGGGCTGGAGATGATCGCGCACATAGATCTGAGTGGAAGCGGTGCAGTAGAGGCGTTTCCCGTTCAAAGCCGGGGCCAAGGAAGGGAGAAACCGCCGAAAAGATTCTCGATTGCCGGAATTGGGGTTGACTACGATCCCGATTTTCACGCTAGCATTCCCGTTCCAAAATGCGGATGGCCGTTTGCTTGTCGGTTACCAACGAGTTGATGTACCCGGTTCTAATTGCGGTATAGATCGCGTCGACTTTTTCTTTTCCCCCCGCGATTCCGATCACCTCGGGAACCTGTTTCAGTTGAGACAGAGAGATCCCAAGAATGCTTTCGTCGGCGGAAGCGCAAGGCGCTCCGTCTTGAGTGAAGAATCGCGCAGCTATATCCCCGATTGCAGTCTGTTTGAGGAGAAAGGAAAAAAAGTCGGGATCATAGATATCGCGAAAGGTGTTGGAAAGCGAGATGGGTTCTCCAATCCCTACAATCGCCAGGTCCAGCTTCTTCCACATCTCTACCACCAAGCTGATCGCATCGTCCTCAAGCATCATCTGCAAGGTTTTTGCGTTTTTCATATGCGCCGGGGCATAGAGATAGTATCGCTTGCTGCGGAAGGCGTTTGCGATCTTTTCGACGATGGAATTCATCTGATACTCATGCCGAATCTGTCCCACTCCGCCGATCAGGGGCACAAAGGCTGTATTCGGAAGCTCTCCATTGAACACGATTCTCTCAACCGTTTCGAACAGCGTTCTCCCCCAGGAAATGCCAATCAATTGATTGTCTTTGAGATACCCAGACAGAAACCGGGCCGCGGAAAATCCCAATGATCGGATGACATCACCGTTTGGATCCACATCCGATACAACAACGTGGTTCAGGTGGCATTTCTGTTTCAGCGCATCCGCGATTTCTTCCGAATGAACCATCGTGCCGGGGTCGATTTCGATCTTGAGAATCCCTTCTTCTTTTGCGCGCGAAAGGAGTCGGCTGACTTGAGGACGAGAAATTCCCAGGATTTTCGCAATATCGTTTTGCGTTTTCTCCTCAAAGTAATAGAGCTGGCAGACGCGTACCATTGCGTCTCTGTCAGCGATCAAACTTTTCATCTCTCTCCCTCCTTTGGAAAAAAAGATTGGGGCCGAGCCGAGCAATCACTTGGGAGGCGATCAAGTGACCATGATACACGCTTTGAGAAATATTCCCTGTTGTCGCATACATTCGGACGAATCCGGAACAGAATGCGTCTCCGGCCCCTGTTGTATCAAGCACACGCCCTGAGATCGGCGACACCGAAAATGAAAAGGCCTTCCCCTTATCGTCTCGGAATAAGGTATCTTCCGAGCCTTGGGTGATGATCACTTTGGATCGAATCCGATCGATATCGGCTCCCAGCATTTGGGACTCAGACCGGGAAAAGATCACAAAATCCGCTTGATTGGAGACCTGTACCACATTTTCTCTTCCGAAATAAAACCCGCAACCTCCGGGGACATACACCTTCAGCGCCGAAGGGAATCGGTGAAAGGTTTCCTGGGCAACCGATTCGAAGCTTTCTGCAATACAAACCGCTTTATAGTCCTTCTCTTCGACGGTTCCTTCGAACAGGGCTTTGCCCCCCAGAGATACGATCCGTCTTTGTCCCTCGCGATTGATCAGGACAAGGGTATAGGCTCCGGGCCCCTCTTCTGTGCGATAGAACAGCTTCAATTTGCTCTCGCCCAGTTGCTCAACGATGCGATTTGCATTCGAATCAGTTCCGGTTCCAAAGTAAAAATCAACCTGGCTTTCCTCGGAAAGATTCAGGGCGATGTTCGCTCCACTTCCCCCGATATAGGTGTGATGGTCTTTGGCAAAGACCATCGAATCGTCTTCGGGAAAGGCATCGAGCAGGATGTATTGATCGATTGAAGCTGCGCCGATGACCGCCACTTTCACTTTAGCGCGCCTTTGGTTAACCCGCCAATGAGGTATTTTTGCGAGAAAAGGAAAATGATGATCGGCGGCAAGGCGGTAAGCAAAGCGCCCGCAGACAATGGGCCCCACTCCACTGCCCCTCCGGTGCCCAGAAACCGGGACAAAAATACGGGTAGGGTATAGTTAACGTTGTCTCTCATAACCACCAGCGCAAAGAAAAACTCGTTCCAAGACAGGAGGAAGG
The DNA here is from genome assembly GCA_964580185.1 of uncultured Thermotogaceae bacterium. Classification (GTDB taxonomy): domain Bacteria; phylum Thermotogota; class Thermotogae; order MWEM01; family MWEM01; genus CAYWWY01. The sequence continues at coordinate 3,777 of CAZOJQ010000054.1, read as the reverse complement.
CAAAGGTTCCCACTGCGATGATCCCAGGAACCGCCATGGGCACGATAATGATTCTCATCGCTTTGAATCGGGTGCATCCATCGATCATTCCCGCTTCTTCCAGCTCTCTGGGAATGGCATCGAAATATCCCTTCAACAACCAACTGCAAAAGGGAATCGTGAATGTGGTGTACAGAATGATCAACCCCAGAGGGTTGTTTTGAAGGGAATAGCGGGTGAGCAAAGAGAAGATCCCAACGATCATCAGAATGCCCGGAAAAGCCTGCGAAGCCAACAACCATAGAATCAGAGCATTCTTCCCTTTGAAATTGAACCGAGACATCGCGTAGCCCGCGAGAGTTGTGACCACGATGCACAAGGAAACGGTTACGACAGTGACCAAAAGGCTATTGGCAAAATTCCTTCCGAATGTCGTGTTTTGAAGGATCCGGGTGTAGTTGCCAAAGTACGGTTTTTCTGCGATGCCCAGAGGGTTCTCATAGATTGCCGACGTTTCTCTGAACGAGTTCAGGACAAGCATTGCCAACGGCGACAAGATCAACACGACAAGGAGGGCAGCGACAATATTCATGAGGATGACCACGCTTTTTCTAGTTCTCACTGCGCACCTCCTTGATGTAAAAGGCAACGGGAATCAAAAGGATTGCCAGACATATCACGCCAATTGCCGACGCGTACCCCTGCTGGAAGTAGGCAAATGCGTTCTGATAGGCATACAACGAAAGGAGAAGCGAGGAATTGCCCGGCCCTCCATTGGTCATGGAAAAGACGATATCAAACATGTTGAAGGTCCAAATCGTTGTCAAGGTCATAAGAATCAGAAGCAGGCTTTTCATCAATGGAATGGTCAGGAAGAAGAAGCGTCGGATCGGCCCCGCTCCATCAATGGCCGCCGCTTCGTATGCTTCGGTTGGAAGCGACTGAAGGCCCGCGAGGATGATGACCACGACAAAGGGAAGCCCGATCCATATATTCGCAACGATGCACGCCGCCAAAGAATACCCCGGAGTGATGAGCCAGCCCGGAGGATTAGCCATTCCAACCGCCCGAAGCATCTCGTTCAAAGGCCCCATCACTCCGAAGATATACCGCCAGATCAACGCGGCGACGACTGGAGTGGTGGCCCACGGTAAGAGGATGAGGGCTCTGTGGATGCTTCGGAATTTGATATAAGGCAAGTTGAGAACCAGAGCGATCAGCATCCCAATAACCAGTTCCAGCCCTACGCAGGAGAAAGACCAGATTAGATTGTTCTTGAGTCCGACCCAAAACAGATTGTCCGCGAAGACTTCCTGGAAATTCTCCCATCCGGAAAAATAGGTGCCAGCGCCGAAGACCTGGTCGGTATAAAAACTTTTAATAATCCCATTTACAAATGGGTACACACTCACAAAAGCGATGGCAACTAAAATGGGCAACAGATAGGGGATTGCCCGCAATGTATCTCCTCGTGCTTTGATTGGAATCACACCCCGATAGAATGATGGGTAGCGGAACCGATTACTGGAGACCCAACCTTCGAAGCATACGATTGCCTTCGTCGATTGTGTCTTGAATGGCCCTGTCTAGGCTGATGCTTCCGAGAATTACCTTTTCGAGATTGGGAACAAAGACTCTCCATTCAAAAGAATAGAACCCAGGCATCCCTGGTTTTACGTTATCTGCGTACGGGAGCCACCCGCGCGCCGTATCCCATTCATGCAGACTGGCGCTGAACCGTGGATCCTCAAGGGAAGAGTATCGAACCGGGAAGAGATAATCCTGATAGCTGATCTCCGCGGAGTTTTCCGTATTGGTCATAAACTCGATAAACTTGAAGGCCTCTTCTTTGTGTTTGGAAGCAGTCGATATTCCGAATGCTTGCGGATCGGATGCGTTGATCCGATTTCCGTCGTTTTTGACCAGGAACATGCCCCAATTGACGCGTCCGCTGTCGATCAGAAACCGCCGGTTCCAACACCCGAATGTGACCATGGTATAGCTTCCATTGATGAATCCTTGCATCAAGGATGTGTAGTCGATGCTGACCACGTCTTTCGGCATTACTTTGTGGTCGGTAATCAAGGAAAGATAGAACTCGATCGCTTTTTTGGCCCCTTCGTTGAAATCGACCGTCCACTTTCCCCGATCGTCCATCTTCAGAACATGTCCATCGTTTTGCGCGATCAAGGTCCAATGGAACCGCTCCATCAGGGGGGCCAGAATTCCCCATCTTGTAACGCGCCCTCCCTCGATCTTCGTTGTCTTTTTCGCATATTCGACCAACTGATCCCATGTGATCATTCGATCCTCAGGAAGGACGATCCCTTGTTCGGCGAAAACGTCTTTGTTATAGAAAATGACTTGGACTTCCTGACACCAGGGAATCCCATAGAGATTGCCGGAAAAATCATAACAATCATCGATAATCGACGCAGGAATATCATCGAGAATCTCTTGGGTAACGAATGCGTTAAGTGGGGCTGCGTACCCCATCATTCCGAATTCACGAAATTTTTCCGCATCGGAATGAAAGACGTCGGGCGCGCTTCCGCCCTGGAAACTCGTCAAGAGGTATTGATCCGAAGTTTCCCACGTGCCCCATATGATGTTTACTTGGATATCGGGGTTTTGGAGATTCCACTCGTCGACCAGATCATAGATCGCGTCGACAGCGGCCGGTTGCCAAGCAAGACAGAAAAAATCAAGAGTGACTCCGAACAACAAGGGGGTTAATCCCAAAATAAGAAAGAGCGCAAGTCGTTTTTTCATCCATTTTGCTCCTCTCTATGTCATCTTCACGACAACTTTGATATTTTCCTTTTTTGTCGCTGCGTCCAATGCGCCGCGAATGTTTTGGAAATCATAGACTTCCGTGATCAATTCCGAGAAGGGGCCGGGATCTTGAACAATCATTTGAAAGGCTAGTTTGAACTCTTTCTCGGAAAAACCAAACGAACCGACAAGGTCAACTTCTCGGTAATGGATGTCGTAGGGGTCGATCTCGATTTTGGTCTCTTTGGGCATTCCACCAAAGAGCTGAAATGTGCCCCCAGGAGAAACCAGGGGGATGAGCTGAGGAACCAAATGGCTCAATGCGTTGGCCAGGATGATGGAATCATAGCTGTTTTTCTGTTGCATAAAGGCGGAAAACCCTTGTTCATCAAAGTTTAGGGTTTCCAGGCCGCATCGGTTTGCCATGACAAGCCTTTTTTCATCGATATCGGAAACCCAACAGGAAACGCCCGAGTTTTTTAAGGCAATCCCGATGAGCAAGCCCATGGGTCCGCACCCTACAACAAGGACTTTGTCCTGAGGATGGATCCTAGCTTTTTTGATCCCGTGGATCGCGCAGGCCAACGGTTCCGTGAGCGTCATGACTTTTTCCTCGATTCCCTTGGGAATCTTCAATGCTCCTCGAAGAAGGATTTCTCGCGGAACGGTTACATATTCTGCGAAAGCCCCTTCGATCCAGGGTTTGTTTTTACACAGTTCGGGGACCCCTTTTTTGCATCGGCTGCATTTCCCACATTCGATATACGGCGCAAAGACATAACTGTCTTCCCCAAACTCTTCTTGGATCTCCGTTCCCTTTTCGACAATCCGTCCGGTGAGTTCATGGCCCAAAATACAAGGCGGTTGAAACATATGATGACCTTTAAGAAAGGTCTTTACATCGGTTCCACACACACCGACCATTCCCACTTTCACCAAAGCTTCCGATTCACCCATCTTTGGGGTATCGGTTTCTTCAATGGCGATCTGCCCAATTCCGCGGTATATGGCTGCCTTCATCCT
>CAZOJQ010000053.1:0-12468 GCA_964580185.1 uncultured Thermotogaceae bacterium | reverse complement strand
GTAGCAAAAGTGACAGCTACCAGAGCGTCAAGCAGCGACAATGAACGGATTACAAAAGCAAGCATTATCCGGGCATTAATCACTTGCTTTCCTTTCGACAAGCTGGATTGCTCCCATATTCACAGCGAAGGCGATTTACTCCAGAGAGTAAGCGCGTTTTTTTCGCAGGAAGTCCAAGAGGAACGTGTGAATCGGTATCAGAATGAACGAAAACCGGTGACCGGGACAAAGATCCTTTTACCCTAATTCGGCAAAATCTTGCTGATAAAGGTTTGTAAGGTGTACGGGGAATTCTGTGGGATTATTGTCATCTTAGGTCGAAAATAGGAGTTTTTTGCCATATTTTACGCAACAAAAGGGGTCCTTTTGTTGCGTAAGCAGAAAAATTTTCATGGAAACAGAGAAAGTGAACCAAATAGACCGAAAAAAACCGATCAATCGGGCGAGTCATTTGGAAATGGAATCTGAAGATCTAATGATTCCAGCGATCAATCGGGTGAATACCCGCTTTTTTGGACTTAACGAAAACAGCCTTTTTGTTGGACAGGAGGAGCCCTCAAGGGAGAACGAATTGAGGGCTTTTTCTGTTGGAATTGACGAATGAGATTTAGCCCGAAAAACAGAAGAAAGATTTCAAAAGGAATTCCGTAATGAGTAATAAGGTATTATACTATATTACAATACTGCCGGTAAAGCAAAAAGGATATCCATAGAATCATTAATATGTATATACGGTATAAAGGTATATGGATAATATAGTATATAGGTAATAGTAAAATCCATAGAAGAGAGATACTTCTTCCTCTCGAGAAAAAGTATTTTTGAAAACCAAGGAAGAAAAAGGTTAAGGTATAGTTATAGACTCACGCGAATCCGAGTCGTTCGCTTAAGAAGGCTTCGAAAGATCGGGAATGCGATAAAGCGATCATACATCAATGATTCCCAAAAAACGGTCGTGCCAATACGCCTGTTCCCGTTTCTTCAGCAACAACAAATATGATAGCAACCAAGGAACCCTATTTTCTTTTGATCCGCAAACACAAGATATCTGTTCCGATTGGATGCTCAACGCTGCCAAGTACCCAACAAGGAAAACGTCTTCGTTTTGACGAAATCAAAATGGGTGAACATTCCCATAGCGGTCCCTAAATGATCGATTCCCCAAAAGAAAAAGGCGGAGAAAAAAAGGATAAATCCTCCGGATTATCGGTCATTTATCCTTTCTTAAAAAATCGCTCCTTAACTTTTTGGGCCATCCCTTTTTTGCAAATAAGCAATCCTTCTTTTGTGTGGACAACGATCACATCGGTAACTCCGATAATCGTAGTTGAAGTATTCGTTTCATCTCTGATATAAAGATTGCTAGATTCGATGAGAGTATGATCCGAATTGGTTTCTTGCTTGTCTTCAATCGTCGCAACTGAATCCCAGCTTCCAACATCTGACCATGGAAACCTGGATTCGATCATATAGACCGAATCAGAGCGTTCCATGAGCGCATAATCGATACTGATCGAAGGGATCAACCGATATATTGGATCGATAAGCAGGGAAGGGTACGAATGCAATTGGCTCATAGGTCCATAAATTTCCGGACAGTACCGCTCCATTTCCTGTAGAAAGGTTTTCTTTGAAAAAAGAAACATCCCTCCATTCCAAAAAAAACCGCCAGTGTTCGACATCATTGTTGCTTTCGGTAGAGAAGGCTTTTCAATAAACTGGTCTACTTTGTATGCATCCGGTTCAATCGGTTCCCCAACCTTGATGTATCCGTATCCTGTTTCTGGCCTAGAGGGAATGATTCCAAAAGTATACAATCCGTCATGTTCGGTTACGAGGCGTGTTGCAAAATCCATGGTAGCCCAGAAGGCATCTGTATCCATGATCAAATGATCGGCAGGGAAAACACCTACTAGATCGTCTGATGAAAAGGGTATCATACCAAGGAGAATTGCTGGCGCGGTGTTTTTTTGCTCGGGTTCTCCAATAATCAAAGACTTAGGAATCTCGGGAATTTCATTTTGCGTTTTTGATAGTAGGGAATGGCTGGTTACGATTGCGATATCATGTGCAGGAATCCTTTGATTCAACCGATCAAATGTGTTTCGAAGAAGTGATTGCTTCGAGAATAATGAGAGGAATTGTTTGGGGGTTTCTGCGGTAGATAAAGGCCAGAAGCGTAGGCCCGATCCCCCAGCAAGGATGATTGCCTTCACGGGATTCCTCCTTCAGATTGGTTTGAACTTGCATCAAATGCGTTTTTCTGGTATAATCGGGTTGAAGATCCTGGCGACGTAGCCAAGGGGCCCAAGGCGGAGGTCTGCAAAATCTCTATTCGTCGGTTCAAATCCGACCGTCGCCTCCAAAAAAAAAAGCCGCAAAGCGGCTTTTTTCTATAGTTTTGCCAGTCCCTCCCGCACCCAAGGGAGTACGGTGTTAAGGATGTGACTAATCAACGAGGGATTTCCGGGTAAGTTGATTACGATGCTTTTGTGGTAAATCCCAGCCATACCTCGGTTGAGGATTGAATATACCCCCTTTTCGATCAACGAGAATCGAATGGCTGTCTCCAGTCCTTCTAATCGTTTATCAATAACACATGCAGTGGCTTCTGGAACGATATCATCTTCTTCCATACCAACGGCGCCTAAAGTAATCACCAAACCATGCTTGGCGATAAACAAATCGAAAAGCTTCTCTTTTAGTTTTTCAAGATCCCGTGTTACTTCGTAAACCCCGCCAACGATCAATCCGTTGTCTTCCAGTATACTGATTAAGTGCTCCATCTGCTCAGGCTCAAAGCTTTTTGTACTGACTATTGCTACACTGTACCTTTGATGTTCGGTTCCGTTATCCATGATCCCTCTCCTCACATCATGATGGTTTGAATTTTTTCGTCGATAAAATGGACTGTTTTCGTGATTTCTGCGTTTAACTCCTTGCTCTCATGCTCAATCCATTCAATGGAAATGCCGAAGTAGTTTGGGTCTTCGTCGGAAATGGAAAAGACCAGTAATGAGATCAGGTTGGTATCATTGTAAAAAGCAGATAACCGATCAAATCGCTGCACCCAACGATACAGACGATCTCCTAGCTTCTCGCATACCTCTTTCATGTCCAGGATGAACAGACCAATCGCGCTATGGTTGAAACGATATAGATCGGATAAAAAGGATCGAAGCTTTTCGATTGGCATACCCGACATATCGAATGATTTTTCAATTTTAGAGATCGGCTGAACGATCATATCGTACTTTTGAGAAAGGTAATGGCAAAATCGGAAAAAAATCATGTGGAACAAATGGTTCTTCGCTACTTTGCAAGTTTGGGTATCTTCTTCCCCGATGGTTCGGACGAAAAAACTTGGATTAGTACCCAACCACAGTTCCCATTCACCCATACCAACGTTTGGAATGATATAGTGGTCCAGCAGAGAGGCATCTTCGGAATATTTCTTGTTTTCTACCGCAACAATATTGGATAAGATTGTCTGCATACCCAATCGTTCGGTTTCTTCCTCAGAAAAAACCGTGGTTAAAGACGCGCACATTTGCTGAATCTTCCCAAACTGATGCTCCGAACTTCCCCCAAAACCAAAAATGGGGATTTGAAAGTCCTGGTAAAACTCAATTTCCTCCAAAACGTCTTGAATAGTACCTCCGCTGGAATGATACATCTGAGTATCCTCCCACACGTTTTCCTTTACCCAGTAAAACAAGGGGTTATCTTCTGCTTGCGAATAACCGCCGGTTAGTGTTGTGCTTTTTGTGTCGAGATAAACCAGAAAGACCCAGTGGCCTTCTTTCTTTTCAATGAGAAAATGGAGAGAAGGAGCGCCAGACATGATACAATCTGAGGGACGAAAATGTGAATCGATGATTACGATGTGCGTGCTGGCGTCAATTTGTTCGATAAATGAGCAGGCTTTCGGATCTCGACCAAATTCTTGGGCTAGCCATCCAGAAAATCGGTTCATGGTTTTTGCTTCTCCTCAATAACAACCATACTAACTACGAAACTGGAATCATGCGATATGGATAGATGGACTACCTGATCGCTAAGGTCCAGCTTCCCGGTTGCCTCAGCGTCAAGCTTAATCAATGGTTTTCCATACGGGTCTTTGGAAACAGTAATCAGACGTAAAAAATCAATTCGTACCCCGGTTCCCAATGCTTTAAAAAACGCTTCTTTTGCGGAAAACCGGCCCCCAAAAAATTCTTTTTTTCGTCTTTGGTGCACAATCTTCATCATTTCTTCGATTTCAGACTTTGATAAGACTTTCTTGGACAATCGATTCATTGTTTCATTGTCCAAACGTTCAAGACTTACGATATCGACTCCGATTCCTTTGATCATGATCGCTTTGGGTTCAGGATTGAAGAAGAAGGACATCCATCGGAAAAAGCGCAAATCTGGCAGACGGGTTTGAACGGTTTGCATACTGCCTTGCCGAAGTTGACCATTGATCCATTCAATGGACCCCAAAGGTTTTCAGGGATCAAAGGCATCAGCTGAATTTCTGTTTGCTCAGGGGTTTTCGTTTGAACCCACCCAAGCCGATTGGAGATCCGATGAACATGAGTATCCACAGCCAGCGTTGGTATCCCAAAACAAACATAAAGAACAATGTTTGCCGTTTTCCGCCCGACCCCGGGAAGACTTAGCAAACAATCGATATCGTTCGGAACGACTCCTTTATGTTCACTCATCAGGATTTGCGCAATCTGAATGATCCTTTTTGCTTTCTGACGGTACATCCCGGAATTTTTGATGAGTGGATAAAGTTGAATTTCTTTGGCTTGAGCCAGTGTTTGGGGTGTGGAATATCGTTCAAACAGAAGTTTTTCAGCCAATTCCGTTTGTTCATCTTTAGTCCTTTGACTCAACAGCGTGCCGATCAAAACACGAAAGGGATCCTTGCAACAAACTTCTCGAGGAAAGTCCTCGATAATTTTCCGTGCAACAGCGATACGGGTTTGGGATTCCATTATCCCTCTTTAAGCGCCTCAGCGCCATTGACAATTTCAATGATTTCTTGAGTAATCGATGCTTGACGCGCTTTGTTAAATTCTAGTGTGAACCGGTCGATTAGCGTCCGCGCGTTTTCTGTCGCGTTTCTCATGGCATTCTGCCGAGAAAACAGCTCGCTAACCTTGCTTTCCAATAGGAGGGAATGGACTCTGGCTGAAAGATAGAGTGGTACAAGTGTCTGTATTAGGGTTTTTGGAGGAGGCTCAAACTCATACTCTGTTTGTGGGATGGTAGCTTTTTGAGTTTTCATCCATGGCAGTAGTTGAACACTAACGGGTCTTTGGATCAAAGAAGAAGCAAACTGACTATACAAAGCGACAAACGAATCTGCTTTCTCTCGTTCATACACATTTAGAATCTGGTTGCTGACAAGTTCGGAAACTGAAAACCGAGGGGTATCATATAGCTTCTCTTCCGAAAACAGCTGAGGTAACTGATGATAGCGGGCATATGATAATCCTTTGGATCCGATCACGAGGTATCCGGCAAATTGATTGCCCAGTTGATCGGCTTTTTCTTCAGCTGCCCGTAAAAGATCGAGATTGTATGATCCGCATAAACCCATATCCGATGTAATCAGTACAACAGCTGTTTTTTCTAAAGGAATATGATCGTTGGAAAAAAACGGGTGAGGGTCTTCTAATCCTTGTGACTGGACCAATTCCATAATGTGATCCAAAGATTTCCAAAAATGATCAAATTCCTTCCATAGTTTTACAATTTTCCCGGTCTTAGCGGTAGCTACCATCTCCATGGCGTGCGTTATATGCTGTGTCGATTTTGTCGACTCAATTCGTTGCTTGATGGAATGGAGCTTTCCTCTACCCAATGCGGTTCACTCCTTTAGGGTAAGAATGTCTTTTTGCATTCTTCGATTGCTTGTTTTAAATCTTGCTCCAATTCTGCGGTAAGGTCTTTTTTTTCCAAAAGTGTACTTAAAATTGACGGGTGCTTTTCTTTGATGGACTTAACCAGCTCATCTGCAAATTTGGGTATAGATGTTGTGGGGATATCATCTAAATACCCTCGAACACCGGAAAAAATCGCTATGATCTGTTCTTCTACAGGAATGGGTTGAAACTGTGGTTGCTTGAGTAGCTCCAAAAGTTTTTCTCCCCGAATCAGCTGAGCTCTTGTCGATTCATCGAGTTCGCTGGCAAACTGAGAGAAGGCTTCCAGCTCTCTATATTGAGCCAGTTCAAGCCGGAGAGTCCCTGCGATTCGTTTCATGGCTTTTAGCTGCGCAGCTCCTCCTACTCGAGAAACCGAGAGTCCGATGTTGATCGCGGGACGGAATCCAGAATAAAAAAGAGAACTGCTTAAGTAGATTTGCCCATCAGTAATGGAAATTACGTTGGTTGGAATGTATGCGGAAAGGTCATTGGCTTGCGTTTCAATGATCGGTAGCGCGGTCAATGAGCCACCGCCTTCCTCTTCATTCAACCGCGCAGCCCTTTCCAGAAGACGGGAATGAAGGTAAAAGACATCTCCGGGATATGCTTCTCGCCCAGGAGGCCTCCGAAGCAAAAGGGACAATTCACGGTATGCGGTAGCATGTTTGGTCAGGTCATCATATACAACAAGAGCGTCTTTTCCCGAAAAAAGGAAAAACTCTCCCATGGCGCAACCCGCATATGGAGCGATATATGACATTGATGCCGGATCGCTTGCGCTTGCGAACACAACTGTTGTGTAATCCATGGCCCCAAAAGCTTCCAACTGGTCAACAATCCTCGCGACCGCAGCAGCTTTCTGTCCAATAGCAACATAAATGCAATAAACTCCTTTTCCCTTTTGGTTAATAATGGTATCCAGAACAATAGCGGTTTTTCCAGTCTGCCGGTCCCCGATAATGAGTTCTCTTTGACCGCGTCCTATCGGAATCATGGAATCGATCGATTTGATGCCTGTTTGCAGGGGTGTGTCAACGGATTTTCTGAAAATAACGCCGGGGGCTTTATGTTCGATTTCCCTCTTTTCGTCGGATCGAATGGGTCCTTTGCCATCCAATGGGTTTCCCAGAGGATCGACAACTCTTCCGATAAGGGTTTCTCCGACGGGAACGGAAATGATCTTTCCCGTTCGTTTAACAACATCCCCTTCTTTGATTGTACGGTATTCACCCAGTACCACGACGCCTATGCTGTCTTCTTCTAGATTTAGAGCAATTCCTTGAACTCCATTGGGAAATTCAACCAGCTCGTTGGCCATCACATTCCGAAGGCCATAGACAGACGCAATAGCATCCCCAACTTGAATCACTCGTCCCGTATCTTCCAGACTGACGGTGGATTCATAACCCTGGATTTTCTCTTTCAGGATTCTTGAAATTTCGTCGGGTGCGATTTTCATCCTTCACCTCTTTTCAGAAATCAATCGATCTCGAATTTCGTTCAATTGTCCAATCATGGAAATATCGAGTACCTGATCTTCGGTAAACAGCTTGAACCCTCCGATAATTGAAGGATCCACACGATACTCGATATCTACCGGTTTGTTCCAAATTCGTTCCATTTCTTTCCGCAAATACGGCTTACCGTCATCCGGAAAAGGAAAAGCACTAACCAAAAGGGCTTTAATCTTCATTTTTCGATCATACATAAGGTTTTCATACACGATCCATATCCGTGGCAAGACTGGAATCCTTTTTTTTTGGGCGACAGAATGGATCCAATTTCGAAAAGGGGTATCAGAAGAGATCTTGTACTCGTCGACGATCGCAAGCAAAACCTCTTCTTTTTCCTGCGTGGGGATCACAGGGTTTCCCATCGTTTCAGAAAAATCAGGGTTTTGAAAAGCTTCGGATATTCCTTTTAGGATTCCAAGATAATGGGAATAGGAATCCAAAGGGGTTTCATCCAGCAATACTTTTGCGTATGTTCTTACAACCACCGATGAAGGGGATTTCACTTTTCCTCACGTTCTTTCACCCGGGCAAGCATTTTTGACACGTATTCCATCTGGGCTTTTTCATCCAAATTCCGTTCCAAGATCTTTGAAGCAATTAAAACCGATAGGCTAGCAACTTCCCTGGTGAGTACCTCTCGTGCTTCTTTTGCCATATATTCGATCTCTTTTTGCGCAGATTCTAAGGATCTTTGTACTTGCAATCGGACCTTTTCTTTCTCTTCTTGTTCGAAATCCCGAGCTCGTTTCCGTGCTGTTTCCATCATCTGGTCTGCTTGTTCGGAGATTCCTCTCAACTTCTGTTGGATTTGGATCTCAGTTTCGTGCGCTTGTTGCCGAATTCGTTCGGCATTCTCCAATTCTTCCGTTACCTTTTTCCGGCGCTGAGCAGTCATATGCAAAAAAGGCGCATACAAGAACTTATATAGGAAAAAAGCAAGAAGAATGAACTGAAGCAGCATCACAACTGCAGTGAAATTAAACTCAAGAATTTCCATTCGGCTTCCCCCTTTTCAGGGTTTAAGATACGCTAAACAAACAAGATGATAAAGGCAATCAGAAGGGAATACAAACCAGTTGACTCAGCAACGGCCATGGATAAAAGCATCCTTGTAACAAGAGTTCCAGCCATTTCTGGCTGACGAGCCATCGCATCCATCGCATGTCCACCAACATTTCCTTGCCCGATCGCGGGGCCAATGGCTCCAATACCCATACATAAACCCGCGCCTATAAACTTTGCTGCCTGTACAATGGCATCTGTCATTTCCATAATAAGATCCGCCTCCTCTTTCTCATAAAATGGTATAAAAAAAGCTATTCAATCTGCGAACTGATATAAGCAATAGCCAACATAGAAAAAACTAGGGCTTGTATGAGACCGATGAACATCCCAAAAAACCCCCAAAGACCGATTGGTAGAAGCATGTACTTTACCATATAACTCAGAATAAAAACGAGGATCCCTCCTCCATATATGTTTCCAAACAAACGCAGAGAATGGGAAATTGGCTTCGAAATTTCGCCCACCAGATTCATAGGAAACATGAGAGGCGTCGGTTCAAAGAATGATTTTGCCCATTTCTTGAACCCTTTTGCCTTAATCCCGAATACGTAGCTAATCAATAACACCATGACCGCGTATGTAGCATTCGTGTTGAGATCAGCTGTTGGAGTTGCCCATGTATCCGTAAAAAAACTAAATACCGGTTTTCCGTCGATTACCGATACGGAAATTCCTGGGATGCCGCTTATGATGTTTGCTACAGCTATGAACAAAAAGAGGGTCGTCGAGATGACAAAGATCGGTTTGACGTATTCTTTCCGTGAAACCGTATCATCCACGGTATTATAGAGAAACTCCAATAGGAGTTCCACAAACGATTGTCTTCGATCTGGGATAAGAGCGAACTTTTTCCCTACACTTCGGGCGAAGAGAATCAGACCCAAAACAATAATGCCGCCGACACTGACGGTTAATAGATTTATGCGACTCCAGAAGCCTAAACCTTCCATAACAGGTATCGTATAGATCCATTTGGTTCCAATCCCGATCTGTCCCAGTTGATCCATTCCCGGGGATCTGGGAAGAGATAGAAGCCAGAAAACCAGAATTAGAACCAAGATTGTCCCTACGAAGCCCTTTTCTTTCTTGCTTAGGGTCATCTCTTTCCTCCTTGCCGATCACCATTTCCGCATTGAAAAAAAGAGGATCCAGCGAACTGAATAGATACACAAAAAGGCAACTAAAAGAGTTTCAAGTGATAAAAAAGCTGCTAAAGCCATAAAACTACCATTCATAAGATAACGAATACCAAAAGCGTTTTTGGCTTTGTTTATGTCGGGATGCTCGAACAATGCTTTTCCTTGCTCATAATAACTCCAGATCGAAAAAAAACCTGCTAAGCCCCCCAAACACGAACCCCAAACCCATGACCACCGTTCCATCAATACGCCGATTAAGCCTAAGGCAATAACTATGCATATCATACCACAAACTGCGGGTTTTATGAAAGAACCGTAGTTCAAGATTGCCCCTTATTCTGCGTTCCAGATTCCTCTTTGTTTTTTATCCGCTTTTCTTCCAAAAGAAGCCCTTTGATTCCGTGAACCAACCCAGAAAAAACGCCTAAAAAAAGGAATATGACCCAAATCACGCGGTTTTGAAATGTCCATTGATCCAGAAAATAGCCGATCACTCCGGCAACAAGAACATTACCAATTACCGTAAACCCAAAATAGGAAACGATATTAAGCTTCTTGAGATCCTCTGTCCAAGAACCGGAATTCGGATCTGGTTTTTTTTTCATTCTCGAATGACCATATTGACTTCAAAGGCGAGTTCATGAATGGTTGCGGGTACTTTGAGGATTAATCCATCCACATTTACTTTGATTTCCTTTCCTACTACTACAGATGGAGGGGTAATACTGATGGGCTTACCAATCGTTTCTAGGTTAACAGCGATATGACCGGAAACCATATTGGCCAGTTCCCCAATTGCGCTAAGAGCAAGATCGTCTACCTGATCATAGTCCATGTTTGTCATTTGACTCACAATTAATAAAGTTAAAGGTTGATGCAAAGCATAAATTAAGTTTCCTTCAAAACTCCCATTAAAACCGATAATTGTGAGAATGTCGTATCCTTGGGCCAACTGTCGGGTAATCGAGGGTTTCTGCAATTGAACCTCCACATTGGCCGCATCGGCAAAAACTTTCGTCAAATTTTTCAGAACCGCATTAATGATCTTAACATCCATTTATCTGTCCTCCCATCTTTTCTCTCGGAATTGAATCGCTTCCGCTACATGCCGGGGTTCGATCTGTTTCTTATCGTTGAGGTCTGCTATGGTTCGCGCAACCCTCAGGATTTTGTTAATGCCACGGCCGGTCAAGTGAAATCGGTTGATTGCCATCTCAAGCAACTCTTCCCCTTTTTGATCCAGGATACACACGCTTTTTAGCGTTTTACCTGACAAAGAAGCATTTAAGGGATGTGAATACCCTTCTTTACTCTGGCGGTTTATTTGGATTTCTCTTGCCTTCATCACTCGGTCTCGTATGGATTCAGAACTCTCTTGTTGGTTTTGCGAGCGGATCTCTTCATAAGGCAATCGCGGGACCTCAATCATGATATCCATTCGATCACGCAAAGGCCCAGAAATCTTTTGATTATATCGAACAATATCTCTGGGACTGCAATTGCACGTTCTTTTCGGGTCTCCATAGTTCCCGCACATGCAAGGGTTCTGCGCAGCAACGAGAGTAAAACGGGCCGGGTACGAAAGAGTCGCTCGAACACGGGAAATATGAACCAATCCTTCTTCCAAAGGCTGGCGCAAGCACTCTAAGGCATCTTTGGGAAACTCAGGAACTTCATCCAAAAACAGCACTCCATTATGCGCCAAACTTACTTCTCCTGGCCGAGCGTTGGGTCCGCCTCCGATCAAGGCTGATTTTGATACAGTATGGTGAGGAGCGCGAAAAGGCGGTTGCATTTGGTTTTCGGTTCCATACACCTTTCCTGAAATGCTGTAGATCGAAAATGTTTCCAAAAAAGCGCTGTACGAAAGGGGAGGAAGAATAGTTGGAAGCCTTTGGGATAACATCGTTTTTCCCGATCCTGGAGGGCCTTTCATGTATAGATGGTGCCCACCAGCCGCAGCGATTTCCACGGCTCTTTTGGCCAAATACTGTCCAAGAATCTCAGAAAAATCGACATCAAAATCTGTAGCAGATCCTTTTACCCTCCCATTTGGAGATCGTAACATGCATTTGCCTTTCATATATGAAATCACTTCAGCGAGATTTTCCGCCAAGTAAACATTGCATTCTTTAATCAAAGAGGCTTCGTACTCACTTTCTACCGGAAGGATTACTTTTGGGGTAGGGCTGGTTTTGGATAACCCTTGAAGCAAAGGCACGATTCCTCGCACTGCCCGAAGTGTACCATCCAAGGCCAATTCTCCAAAGAAAAAATGATCATTCATAGGCAAAAACCCATTCGTTTCATCGCACCCCAGCATAGAAATTGCCATTGGCAAATCCAAAGAGGTGCCTTCTTTCCGTAGATCGCCGGGAGCAAGGTTAATGATGACCTTTCCGGTAGGGATGCTTAGTTTGTTTGCGTAAATGGCGCTCTTGATTCTCTTTTTGCTCTCCTTGACAACGGTGTCGCCCAAACCCACTATGTCAATATCATGCTGAATCGCCCGAGAATCTACAAAGGACTCTACAACAACGGGGTAAAGGTTCAATCCAAGCAATACAGCGCTGTTTATCTTTGCATACTTAGCCAATCCTTCACCATCCCAAGAAAAAAGTGATGAATCCGATAATCTCCTGTCAATTCCGGATGAAAGGAAGTAACAAGCATCTGATCTTGAACAGCCATTACAGCCCCTTTTTTTGATTTCGCAAGGATTTGAACTTGGGGGCCATATCGTTCAATAATCGGTGCGCGGATAAAAACCGCGCGCATTGGATGGTCGCCCCATCCTTCTATGGTGAGGTCTTCTTCAAAAGAATC
>CAZOJQ010000052.1:0-12581 GCA_964580185.1 uncultured Thermotogaceae bacterium | reverse complement strand
CAATGACCAGTGAAAGACCGTATCGGAAGCCCTTTTCCCCATCGGAAGCGTATGAAGAAGTCCTCCGTTGTTCCGGCACGCAGTTTGACCCAAAGATCGTGGAAGCCTTTCAGAACATTTTCCCCTCGTTACCCTGAATCAAATCCCCTGATGATTAATCCCTTCATCCCGAACATTCAAGGAGGTGTGAAGTGAAACAAACGCTGTGTTTTTGGGTGATTTGCCTTTTCTGTCTGGTCCTTGGTGTTGGGCAACAGGTTCAGACCCGGTTTTTTTGGGCGCAATTTCCTGAGGCCCACCAGGTCTTCTATATCGATTGGATCCATGAGGAGCCCATTCCCATGGAAGGGCCTGATCCATCCGGGATATGGTCTGTGCGGATCGAAATTCCCCTTGGGAAACACTGGTTTGCCTATTTGGTCGACGAAATCCACCAACCGGATCCTCGGATCCCTCTTCGGGAGTTTTCCAACGGAAAAGAATGGTCGGTGGCTTATGTTGGTGTTCAACCCCCCCTTGAAGTTTTCGAACGGGGAGATGGGGTGATCCATACCCAGTACATCCAGCACGATCCGCAGAATCGGAGGCACCTGAACCCAGTTAATCACAAGGAATACTATCTGGGAATCCATACGCGTTCACAGGATGTGGAGACGGTTCATTTGATCGTCAGGACTTTGGATGGAGAGGCAATCCATGTGCCAACCATTCGGATGGAAGAAACAGCGCGCGACTACTATCGGGCCCATTGGGTAATGGACAATCCTTCGATTTGGGAGGATGGGTTTGAATACTCCTTTCTCATTTCAGATGGAGAAACCTCTTGGGAAACGGAGCGATGGACTTTTGACCCCTCGGATCCACCCCTTCCGTTTTTCGATCTACCCGAGTGGAGCAAAGGGCTTGTAATCTATCAGATCTTTCCCGAACGGTTTCAGAACGCGCAACCCATGAATGACCCCCTTCGCGTTCGTCCTTGGAACCCTCTCGATTCTCCCGGGAACTTCGATTTTTACGGCGGGGATCTCCTAGGAGTGATCGAAGGGTTGGATTATCTATCTGATTTGGGTGTTGGAGCCATTTACTTCAATCCGATTTTCAAAGCTCCTTCCAACCACAAATACGATACAGTGGACTATTACCAAATCGATCCTCATTTTGGCGATCAGGCGGTGTACCAATCAATGGTCGACTATTGTCGGTCTTTGGGCATCCATGTAATCTTGGACGGAGTGTTCAACCATTCGGGCGTCGGTTTTTTCGCGATGCAGGACATCTTTCAGAATCAAGAGGAGTCGGAATACCTGGATTGGTATCACATCAAGGAGTTTCCCGTGGTGGAATCATCCCGGAGCTATGAATCCTGGAACAACTACGCTTCCTTGCCAAAGTGGAACCACGCGAATCCAATCGTTCAGGATTTCATTCTGGATGTGGCGCGCCATTGGTCGGAGACTGGGATTTCGGGATGGCGGTTGGACGCGCCAACCACAACGCCCCGGTTCTTTTGGCGGATCTTTCGCCAAGCCATAAAAGACATGGATCCAGACCTCCTCTTAGTGGGAGAGGTTTGGACGGATGCTTCTTCGTATTTTGAAGGGGACACTTTCGATTCCACCATGAACTATCTGTTTCGCGATGCCGCGCTGCGGTTTATCGCCCGAGGAGGAACCGCAGAAACCTTCGTCGAAATGACCGGCAAGTATCTGGATTCGTATCCGCCTCAAGTGATCCATGGGCTTTGGAATCTTTTGGGCAGTCATGACACACGTCGCGTCCTGAATGAAAGCGGGGGCGATTCTCAGAGAGTGAAACTGCTGATGACGTTGCTTTTTTCGTTCCCTGGCTCTGCCATGATTTATTATGGTGATGAGGTTGGGTTGCCGGGAGAAAACGATCCCGACTGTCGAAAGCCCTTTCCATGGGACGACGCTTATTGGGATATTGAACTGTACGAGCATACACGCGCTTGGATCGAGATCCGGAACACCTATCCTTCTCTGCAAAGAGGGGATTATGAAGTATTGTACGCAAAAGGGGGCGTTTTGGTCTTTCAGAGGTCTTTGCCGGGGTATGATTCAGTGGTTGTCGGCCTGAATCGAACGCTTGAGGAGTTTTCGTTGAAAGGGCATCCCATTTCGCTGGAAATCCCGCCGATGGATAGCCGCTATTTGATAATAGACAGGAAGGAAGAATGACACCCGTGCTCCCGTTTTGGAATGTCCTTTCCTTTCATTGCCTTCCATCGACCAACCGATATATCAAGGAGCATTGGGCCTCTCTTCCCGATCGGACCGTTGTGTGGGCGCTCTGTCAGACCGAAGGCCGAGGAAGGCGGGACCGCAGTTGGGTTTCCGAAAAGGGAGGGTTATGGATCTCGTTTTTGTTCAAAGAACTCATTCATCCGCCCCACATTCTTCAAATGCTGATCGGATTGGGGACGGCAAAGTCCCTGGAATCTTCCTTCCCGGGCCATCGATTTCTGCTCAAGTGGCCGAACGATCTCTATATCCAGGGGAAAAAAATTGCGGGAATCCTTCAGGAAAACCTGTACGAACCGGACCTAACAGCCTGTATCATCGGGTTGGGGATCAATATCAACAATCCGTTGCCCGCCGAGTTGTCAGGGAAAGCCACCACATTATCTCAAATCGTTGGAACCCCTCTTGACTTGACTCAAACATTCCAGACGATCCTGGATTATCTGCAATGGCGATGGGAGAGCCTGGACCTAGATCAATTGGCCCATGAATGGTTGGAATCCTCGTTGATTCAACCCGGGATGATTGTCCACATTCGGGAAGAAATCAATAACCAGACCTTTGTGGGTCCGGTCATCGACGTATCGCCCACTAGGATCACCCTTCAAGTAGAAGACCGAAGACCGCAATCATTTGTTGCTGGAGACATCCATATTTTGGACATCCACACCGGATATTCTGATTCTGCGCTTTGATTGTGGTACAATCTTTGTGGTTGATTCTTATGTGATCGTATGGGGGGAATCCAATGAACAAGAAACGGATCAGTCTGTTGACGGTCTTTCAGTTGGTCATGCTGGGCGGAATGATCGCATTCGTAGTAATTCGCTGATGCGAACCCGTTGAAATCCGCTTCGGGTTTTTTTCGTCTCGGATATTGTTATATAAATCAAACTTAGGAGGAAGATATGCCCATATTCTTTGATAATTGTAGGACGACACCCGCGCTTCCTGAGGTTGTTCATTCTATGATGCCTTTTTTTTCGGAGCGGTTTGCCCGTCCGGATGGATTGTATCAAACCGCCCAAGAAATTCACGATTCTTTGACCGAAGCCCGGGTCTTTTTCTCATCCAGCATTTCTGTACAACCAGACGAGATTGTCTTTACCTCAGGCGCAACAGAAGCCAACAATCTAGCCGTCTTGGGCGCAGCGCGCGCAAATCGGCCAAATGGAAATCACATCATCCTTTCGGCTTTGGAACACGGATCTGTCATTGAAGCGGGAAAGCAACTCAAACGAGAGGGTTTTGAAGTCACGACTCTCGACGTAGATCCTGAAGGAATCATCGATCTGAATCAGCTGGAAGATCGAATCACCGATCAGACCATTCTGGTAAGCATCATATCCATTGGTCACTTCATTGGATCCATGATGCCCTTGAAAGAAATCGGTACGCTCGTGAAATCCAAGAATCCCAAAACCCTTTTTCATACCGACGCGGCAGAGATGTACGTAAAGTTTCCGCTTGATGCGCAAGAGCTTGGCCTTGACCTAATGAGTTCGAGCGCTCATAAATACCACGGGCCAAAAGGAGTGGGCTTTTTTTATCGGAAAAAAGGGGTAAAAATCCAGCCGTTGATGTTCGGCGCTCCTTCATTCGACCGATTACGGCCTGGAGGAGAAAATGTCAGCGGGATCATCGGGATGATGAAAGCAGCGGACATCGGGTTCCAACAACAGGATTTCGCTCTGAAACATGTGATGGATCTGCAGGAACACCTTATCCAAAGAATCGAAACAGAAATCCCCTATACCATTCTCAATGGGCCTCGGGGGCCGCGTCGATCTCCCTACAATGTCAATATCAGTTTTGAGTTTATTGAAGGGGAGGCCATATCCATGGCTTTATCGATGCATGGCGTAGAAGTTGCCACAGGGAGCGCCTGCGCCTCAGAGTCTCTGCAACCGAACTACGCAATCCTCGCGATTGGAGGAGACCATGAGCGGGCCCATGGGTCGATTCGATTTACGTTCAGCCGACTCAACACGAAAGAAGAAGTCGATGAAGCGGTTGATCGGCTGGCTGAAGTGGTTGCCTTTCTTCGAAAAGTCAGTCCATTGAAGCCCGGAATGGACAAATCTCAGTTTTTAAAGGAGGACCCTCATCACCATGCTTAAATACTCTCAATTGGTAATGGAGCACTTCAAAAACCCAAGGAATTTGGGTTCGATTCAGAATCCCAGCGCGAAAGCCACGGAAGGAAGTATTGCGTGCGGGGATATGATGACAGTGTACTTGGACATTCAGGAGGGAACCATTCAAGATATCCGTTTTGAGACCTACGGATGCGCAGCAAATATTGCAACCGCGTCGATGATGACCGAAGCCGTAAAAGGGTTGCCATTGGAAGAAGCAAAAAAATTGAGTTGGAAGGAGATTGTTGAGCGATTGGGCGGATTACCGGAGATTAAATACCATTGCAGCAATTTAGCGGTGGATACCTTGCTGAAAGCCATTCAGGCGTATGAGAATCCAAACCAAGCCCAACCCTCTCAGCCTGATGAATCGGGCAGCGATGCCCTTTCATGAAGTATTTCGCTGACTGCATTCCATGCCATTTTAGCCAGGCGCAACGCATTGCTCGGGAGCTTTCCCTTTCCCCGCAGCAGAAAACGGAATTTTTCATAGGGTTGTGCGCTTCTTTTGCTCAGCTTCCGAAAGATCTTGCGCCTGTTGAGGTAGCGGAATACCTATATTCTGTGGTCGAGAAGCAATTCCATACCCGGGATGTGTTTCGAGAGAAAAAGATTCTTTCCAACCAAGTGGCTATGGCTGTTCTGAAGGAGTTCCAGAAGGAAGGGACGTTTGACGATCAACTGTTGCGGTTTTTTGCCAAACTCGCCAGTCGATCCAACATTATCGATCTCGGGGCTCATGAAGTCGAGATCCACCAAATGAAAGAAGACTTGCTCGCTGGATTGGAGGAAGATTTCGCCATCGATCACTTCGACCAATTTGCCTCGGATTTGCAGAGCGCGCGGTCTCTGTTGGTTCTTCTAGACAACGCGGGCGAGATGGTATTTGACGGGTGGCTGATCCAGCAAATCCAACGACGCTATCCTCGGATTCAAGTCACAGCCGTTGTGCGGAGTCAGCCGATCATTAACGATGGAACCATGGAAGACGCAAAGCAGGTTGGTATGGATGCATATTGCGCAGTGATTCCTTCGGGTTCTACTTTGCCAGGAACGGTACTGAGTCAATGCACCCCGGAGTTCCAAGAGATTTTCGCCCGATCCGACCTGGTCATATCCAAAGGCCAGGGCAATTTCGAAGGCCTTTGCGCCGTTTCCCGACCCGAACTCTTTTTTTCGCTCACTGCAAAGTGCGCGCCTGTTGCAGAGTACATTGGGATCAGCAAGGGAGGTTCGGTATGGATCTCCTCTATTGCTTGTTCGGAACCAGAATCACCAAAAGGATGATTCCCCCCGAAATAATAAAGAGCCACATCATCACATAAAGGGGAAATTCGTCATCGATCTCTTTCCGCGTCTTGACCGTCTCAAAGACAAGCCCCGTTCCTTCCCGATATCGGACCTGGTATAAGGCTCTGGTGCTCATGATAAAGATCCCGTCGCGTCGCTCTTCATAGGATTCCAAGAGTTCTGAAATCCCCCGAGGCGTTTGAAAGGCGTCTTTGATCTCTTCTGCAGAATGGCGTTCTAAAATGGCTTCCGGTGTAGAGTATGTCTGTCCATAAGCGATTGCGCCCATCAAGAGAAGAACACACAAAAGAAGCGTTTTCATCCTTGATCCTTGGTTGTCGCAACGATTCGATCGTAGTGCTCTTGAAAGCGCTTCATTTCGTCAACAAGCTCATGCCAAGCGGGTAAGGCTTGATCGACCTGTTTCAAAGTCCCATAGGTTTCCAATTCCGATGCAATCCTTTGCGCTCGCGTTGCGCCAAAATTGGAAATCGCCCCTTTATAGCTATGCGCAGTTCGGGTTAAGAGAATGGCATTTCCGGAGTCGATTGCTTCCTTTATCTCTTCTAAGCGTTGGGGATAATGGTCCACAAACTCTTCTAGAAGCTCAAAGACAATCTGTTCGTCCCCTGAAAGGTTTTTCATCAGGCTGGACAAGTCGAACGGTTGGTCCACGGTATTCCTCCCATTAGTCAAATATGCAGGTATTATACCACAAACTCTTTTCGTTTCCCATTGTGCGTGTGTCAAGTTTTCTGATTATGCGGATCGTACCCGCGACCTTACCGATCTTGAAGGCAAGAAGTACCATGTGAAAAAACGGATCACGGGTCTTTTAAGCTGATAACCCAGAAACCATCCCGATCATCATCGATGCCCAACACGCCTGTGTTGCGAAGGGAATTCTCGGTATCCTCGAGCACCATGACCAAATAGAACCCCAGCTGCATCGAGCTGGGGTTTAAATTATGGCTGGGAATTATTTGATTTCCTACTGTTTGGTATCGGTAACGGTTCCATCCTCATGATACTGCATAAGGCGAATAGCCGTGGACTGCTTACCAGATTCGATCACCACGAAGCATCTTTCCAGTCCGATCAGATTTTCATCAATCCAAGTGCCGCTGTTGGCGTATACTTTTTCTCTTTCATACTCTTCTTGGTATCGCGTAATGAGCGGTACATGTGAGTGTCCGAAAACAACCACATCAATGGTTGGATCCAGATCAAAATACTGCTTTTGTGCCTGCTGATCCAGAAAATTGTGGTCAATAGCGCCTACGGTAGCTTGGCCATATGGATTCTTTGTGGCCACCAGGTTGAGCTCCTGAACTTGATCCCAACGCCTCTGCGTATTCCTGTACAATACAGCGCTGATCGTCCCATCAGCCTGAACGGTTGGAATTAATTCGCTCAGAGAAAAACGGTTGTTGTATCCATTTACCCCTACGTAGATGATTTTATCATCAAATCCTTCCTGGATAGGAAAGGTGGTCATGGCCCACAACCACATTTTATAATACACCCACGCATCAAGTTGGTCCACGTTTTCTTGGGAAGGAGCTTCAATGAGCGGTAGATCCTTTTGGGGAGCCTTTTTTCCTTCCATCACAGATGTAGCCGCCAACCGCGTAAAGAAATATCCCGGAGGCAAAAAAGAAGGGTAATCATCGGTGATTTCTTTGTTGGAGAGTTTATCAGGCGCGCAGAACGAGTCATATCGATGACCGTGTTCAATGACAATCTCCGAGCGAGCGCCCGTGCGATACAGTCCCAGACCATCCACATCGCGAGCCTGGACAATCCCAGGGATTAACTTCGAAAGGGTTTCTGCTTCCAAAAGAAGATCATGATTGCCTGGAACATAGACGACCTTGACACCACTTTGAATGAGATGTTTAAAGGCTGTGACAATCGAAGCGTTATTGTCCGCAACGTTCCCAAAGAAGACTTCTAAATCGGTGTGAGATGGATAGGTGATCGGAACGAACCACTCATCAAAAAAATCACCAGCTATTACAAGCTCATCAATGTTGCTTACCATGAGACGTTCCAGAAACTCTGCGATCAGGACTTTGTTTTTCACTGTTTCGGAAAAACTGTCGTCCACTCCTAAATGAAGGTCGCTGATTACCACAATCCTCATGGTATCCTGCGAATATTCATTTTCCCAAAGAGGTAGTGGAGCGATGCCCCCTGCCAGTGCTACAGATGCTCCGATACTCACACATATCGTTAGAACAAGCGTGGAAATGACTCTGCTTTTTATGCTTTTCAATGGTACCTCCTGTTTTTTTCTTGCAAAAGAATGGGGGATTCTACCATGTTTATCTCGGGGTGTCAAGGTGGGTTCGCCTTTTTCAGTTGACACCAAGAAATAGATAGGGTACAATAGCTAGGCATGCAAGGCATGGCAACAGGATAGCAAATCCGAAAAACGAGCGATCTGTGCTCGAGCATTCAAAGGACAGGGATTGAATGAAAGCGAAAGCGCTTGTTTCTTTTTTTGGTTCGATCTGTCTTTTTTGGGGGCTTTGGTTTTTCACCACCATACCTTTTCAGACTCACGGACTTATCCTTTCTTCTCCTTGGGAAATGGCGTGGGAAGAGAACCTTGAGCTCGTGCAACCTCCATTCTACGGCTTAATCGATCAGCCTAGAGATACCTGGTTGTCGATCCGCTTCTCGCGGGAAGATCTCGGAATGGCTAATACGCTGTACATACCCCGTCCATACTGCCATGGATTACGGATCGAAATCAACGGCATCGAGGTGACCCGTTTCGGTGATTTTGATGAACGATCGGCGAATATCTGGAACTCGGTGATCAAGGTACCCGTTCCTTTGGGGCTGATCGAGGAAACCAATCGGCTTACCTTGATAATGGCCAATCTGCATGATGTGGGGTTGGGGGGAATCCCGTACCTTCATGAGTATAAAAAGCTTCTTCATCACGACATTCTAATCCGGTTTATGGATCAAGAATTCTATCTATTTGCGATTGGCGGTGGGCTTTTGCTGGGGCTGATCCTCCTCCTGGTTTCGATGGGAGTACCCGATCACAAGAAAGTCTTTCGGTACCTGGGGTTGTCCACTCTTTTGGCTAGTGTGTTTTTTTTGGATTATCAATTTCGTTTGAGTACAGGATCAACCGCTTTTTTCCTCCTTTTTCGAAAAGGGGTGAACGGATCGGGTTATCTGGCTACCTTCTTTCTGCTTCTTGGAACGGAACATCTTCTTTTTGGCAAACCCAAACTCGCGCGTTGGATGATATGGCCTACACTAATTGCCATTTTCGCTTTTTCTATCCAACCCACGCATGGATCTTTTGTGGCCGTTTCTAACCTAACCAACTTTATGGTTTTGATTAACCCCGTTATCGTGGTTGTTTGGGTGTTGAAAAAAGGCTATGTTCCGCTCTTCTTCCCCATGTGTTTTTTGGGTGGTACGATCGCGCACACAGTATACAAGACCCTATACCCTGAGATAAGCCAACCCTACCTTTTGGTATACGGAGTCATGATTTGCATTATCTACTTCGGAGTATATCTTGTGGAAAGCTACAAGAAGAGTTTTCTCCAACTCAAGACATCGTCTCTTCTTGACCCTCTCACAAAAGCCTTCAACCGGGGTGTTCTTGGGAAACATCGGTATGAACAAGGTGATTCTCTTGCTATGGTCGATATCGACGGGTTTAAGCAGTTAAATGACACCTATGGTCATAAATTTGGAGATCAAGTATTGGTAAGCCTTGTCGATACCCTAAAGAAAAACCTGCGTAAGTCCGATGTGATTGTCCGTTTTGGTGGAGATGAGTTTATGCTGATTTTCCATCAGTGCGCAGAAGGGAAAGCCTTCTCGATTCTCTCTCATGCGATTCAAGAGTTGAAAACCAATTTCTTGGATAATGAGATCTCCGTTTCTTTTGGGGTAGCCGAGATCAAGGATGACTTCAATCATGCCTTAATCCTGGCTGATAAGTCTTTGTATAAAATGAAAGCTCGATCGATCGATCCTCAGTAAGCCCATTCTATCATTACCAAGTTGGGTTTTTGGGAACGTATTCACACTCCTTCCAAATAATGGTACAATAAGGCCGGGAGGGAACAGAATGAGAATCGGGCAATTTGCAGAGCAGTTCGGAGTCTCGATCGATACCATACGGTTTTACGTTGAAAATGGCCTGGTGCTTCCCGAAATGGTCCATAATCAACGGATATTCGATCAGCAATGCGTCCAAGACATGGAATTGGTACTTACGCTAAAAAAAATGCGTTTCTCCCTCTCCGAAATTAAAAAGATGATCTCCTTGATTCGGTTGACCAATCTGATCGACCAATCGGACAAAGAGTACTATAGCCAGTTCTTTCTGAAGAAACAGGAAGAGATGCGCAAAGAAAAGGATGAGATCGATCAAGCCCTTCAACTCATTGAAGTACAGCTTGGATGGTCATCGTTGGATTTGGGAGAAGAATCTTCCAAAATCGGAATTCCTATCTCCTTTTTCTCCAACTTTTGCTGTCCTGATTGCAGGCAGGATCTGCAACTCAATCAAGCAAAGGTGGAGAACAACCAAATTCATGAAGGGGTCCTTACTTGTCGGTGTGGGTACAAAGCAATGATTGAAGAAGGTATACTTCGGACAAGAACAGCTGTTGAAGAAGAGACGCTGGTTGAATCACGAATTACCTACGAGTACTTGGAAAGCTTTGATCCCGATTTTTTGAGTTTTGCGATCAAAGCAGTGGAGTGGTTGGCCAAGCGGATTGATTACAAATCGACACGAAATACTACGATTTTGGAACTGGGGACGGGCGGGGGTACTTTTTTGGGTCGGATCATGGAAAAGCTTCACCCTCCCTGTATCTATATTGCAACCGATCAACGGTTCTCCCAATTGCTGGAAGTGAAACGTGTGATTGAAAAACACGCTCCTCGACCCGATCTTGTTCTGATTGCCTCCAACTTCTGCGATCTTCCTCTTCGAGATGCTTGCGTTGATTTCGTGCTGGATATATATGGAACCTTTAGCCATATGTTCACCCACGATGACTTTCCGATCGCTTCTGTCGGCGCATGGATGAAACATCGGTCCCTATGGTATGGCGCATATGTGTATTTTGAACCCAATCAGTTTGAGTTTCAGGATTCATTCAAGAAACAAGCCCCTTTCTTTGATTTGCGGAGAATCAAAGCCTCATTTCAAGGATTCGAGAAGGTTGATGCTGCAAAGATCGGCAGCTGTCATTCTCTTGGGGATCTGAGAAACCGAATGCGTGAGGGAACGATCAGTTATGCGTGGGCTTGTGTTGCTCGCCGAATTCTCGCCTGAGGAAAAAGACGCGCACCGTAGAAATATGCATTAACGCTCGCAAACGCAAAAAGGAGCAAATAAGGTGCGTTCTTATCCTGTCTGTATCGACTTTGGTTCTTCCCATATTCGGATATCCCTTCCCCAGGAAGGTGTAGAGATCGAAGAACCCGCGATTGCTCTGGTATCCGAAGACGGTACCCTGGTTTCGTACGGAACCCAAGCAGAAGCGGTGATGGGAAAGGCACCTATGGGCGTCCGAGAAGAATCTTTGATTCAACGCGGGGGCGTGGCAAATTTTGACTTGCTCATCTCTGTGTTGAAGGATCTGTTCAAAAGAAGGGCTCGATTCCCGGTCTTTTCGAAAAAAGTGTGGATCCTTTCTTCGATTTTGGGGATCAATTCAATCCAAAAACGCGTTTTTATCGATTTAGCCGATCAGATGAAGGCAGATGGTGTCTACTGGATTCCATCTATTGTGGCATCGTTGATGGGGTTCGCCAAAAAACCCGTATTGGACCAAGGATGGTTGATCGCTCAATCGGGCCATACCATTACCGATCTTGGAATAACGGCCTTTGGTGGGATTGTTAAAAGCCAATCGTTGGAAGAAGCCGGCACCATTGTGAATCATGAGATTGCCCGATACATGAATCGTACGTATCATATTCATTTGGGAGAAGAACAAACGGAACGGATCAAACGAACAATCCTTATGGACACAGAAACGGCAGAACTGGAAGTTCATGGGAGAGAAGCGGTCTCCGGAATCCCAAAAACTTGCATAATCAGAAAAGAAGAGATCCAAGAAACAGTGGAACCCATTCGAACCCGATGGTTGCAGCATCTGAAACGGCTTCTCGAAGACACTCCAGCCCAGCTTTCTTCGGATATTATGACAAACGGAGTTTTACTGAGCGGAGGGAATGCCGCCTTGGGGTTTATGGGAGTGAGAGACCGGTTTTCGATACCGATGCATACACCTGAAGACCCAGAGCATCTTGTGATTCAAGGGTTGGGCCTTTGGGCCGATTCGTTTCCCAAAGAAACGGCAAGGATCTTTGAATGGTATTCTTTGTAGAAGGGGTTGATAGGGAATGATCCGAGGGATTTATACCGCAGCGATGGGTATGCTGTGCGAGCAAGCCAAAGTGGATCAAACGGCCAACAACCTTGCGAATGCCCAAACAACCGGGTTTAAGCAAGATCGAATCGCCTTTGCGGCGCATCTGCGGCGAAGCATGGTTCGTGTAGAACCCGAAGATCCCTATCGGAGAAAGTACCCGATCGGGTCGTTGGAAACAGCGGTTTTGGTCGATGAAGTTCGGCCCTGGATGGCCCAGGGAGGGCTGGACCAAACCGATCATCCTTTTGATTTTGCCCTGGATGGGGCTGGATTCTTTTCCATCCGAGCCGCGGACGGGCAAGTCGTGTACACTCGGAATGGCGAATTCAAGTTGAACGCAGACAATCAACTGACAGATTCTCAAGGAAACTTAGTGCTAAACGACGCAATGGAACCCATTATCATCAATGGGCTCTTTACAGTGGATCGAAACGGTTTCATCAACCAGGAAGGAA
>CAZOJQ010000051.1:0-12993 GCA_964580185.1 uncultured Thermotogaceae bacterium | reverse complement strand
GCTTCTTTCTGAGGATTCATGCTTGGTTGACCTTATTAGATGCGTAAGCCCTGCAATGGATTTAGGGGTACTTGACAAACCCTCTTGTGCTGTGGTAAAATTATGCAAATCGTTTGCGCGAGATTATTGCGCATAAGGATTGCATACTATAGAGGGAGGGAAAAAGCATGAATAAAACGGGCCTTTTTTTAGTTATAATGATGATCTTGTTTGGGGTCATCGGATGGGGAATGAACATTGTCGCTACGATCAATCCTTACTATCTTATCCTGGATCAGCTGGCAGGTGATCTGGTAGATGTGCATCTTCTGATCGGACAAGGGCAGAACCCGCACATTTTTTCACCCACGATTCAGGATGTAAGAAAACTGAACCAGGCAGATTGGATCATTGCAAATGGGTATGGTTTGGAAAGTTTTCTGATCAAAACCTTGCATGATCTTGAACTGCAGGGAAAAAAGATCACTTATGCCGGAGAGCTGATTCCAGAAGCCAAGCTAAAGAGTGGAGACCACCATTCTGTAGAGCATCATCATCATCACCATCACGATGATCATCATGATGACCACCACGACTGCGATCATCACCATGATGACCACCATGACTGCGACCATCACCACGACGACCACCATGAGTGCAATTGCAGTGAGAAACACCACCATGACGACCACCACGACTGCGACGAACACCATGACTGCGACCATCACCATGACGACCACCATGACTGCGACCACGATCATGGTCCAATCAATCCTCATGTGTGGGTAGAGCCAATCTTCATGGCTGAATATGTGGTACCTGGTTTGGCAAAAGAGTTGGCCTGGATGCTTCCTCAGCATGCTTCTTTGATCATGGAGCGCGCGAAAGGCATTGTCGAGGAGCTCGAATCATTCAGTAAAAGGGCGCACGCCTTTTTTGATCCTTACCAGGGAAGTACGATTGTGATGTCACATCCGAGTTTCACCTATTTTTTCCGACGTTTTGGGATCGCTGAAGCGGCGGTGTTTTCTGGCGAAGCTACTGAGCCTACGATTGAAGATATTCGACGGATCATCCAGACAGTTCGAGAAGAAAAGGTGCTGGCGATCTTTGGTGAGGTGCATATCAGCCCACGCAGCCTAGAAGTCATTGTACAGGAAACAGGATTGAAAACGCCACTTCGTTTGAATACTTTGGGATGGGGTACTCAAACCATTATAGAGCTGTTTGAAAGCAACTTTCAAACGATGAAACAACAGATTCAATAATCAACAGATTGTCATTCACAGGTTAGCTTACGCAAGAGCAACAACCTACTTTCATTAGACAATATGTGTCTGAGGTCGCTCGAAGGGCTTCTCTCCTTGCGGCCTTGACTTTTTTGCATAAGTAATAAACGAAAAAAGGAGATAAACCGCATTGAGCATGCATACCCACCTTTTGAAGGTAGAAGGACTTAGTTGCACCCTTTCTGGCCAAAGGATTCTGAAGGATATAACGTTCACTGTGGACAAGGGTGAATTCATCGGGATCGTGGGACCAAACGGAGCGGGTAAGTCCACACTGGTACGAATTCTAACCTCAGAGATTCGAGAGTATACAGGGAAGATTCAGTTGAAAGGACGATATGGTTATGTTCCGCAAATAAGGGAGTTCGATCGCGATTTTCCAATTACCTCCTCCGAAGTGGCTCAAATGGGGGTTTATCAAATCAATCCTTTCGCTTTGTGGAAAAAAACCGCTGATCGTCGCATGGATCAATTGCTGGAGCAAGTGGGAATTGGATCGATGAAAAACAAAAAAGTGGGTACTCTGTCTGGTGGCGAATACCAGCGCTTGATTCTCGTTCGTGCTATGCTCTACAGGCCCGACATTCTTATCTTGGACGAGCCAGAAGCTGGAATCGACGAGATGGGAAAGGCCTCTTTCTATAACTTGCTGGAAACCTACCGCAAGGAGCATGATGTGGCTATCATGATGATCTCCCATGACATTGGCATGGTTTTCGAAAAATGCGACCGAATCCTCTGCCTCAACAAAACCCTGCATTGTCACAAAGATGCCAAGCAGATCTCCGTATCCGACTTAAAAGAGGTTTTCTCTCCCGATTTTGATCTTCTAATCCGTGGAAAAGACCACTTCGATAAAGAACACCGCTCAGGGGGATCTGCATGTTGAACTTTTTTAATGAACTGATTGAGTTTGAGTTCATGCGTAACGCCCTTTGGGGAGGACTGTTGATCAGCGTTGTCTGCGGAGGGTTCTCGACTATCGTTGTTCTCCGCAAAATCGAGTTCATTGGTGATGGAATTGCACATGCTACCTTTGGAGGTGTCGCGCTGGGGCTACTGCTGGGTATTTCGACCCAATGGGTGGCTTTGATCACATCTGTGGTACTGGCGCTTGCGATCAGCCTGATGAGCCGATCCAAGAAGGTCAATGAAAACAGCATTATTGGGATGGTTCTTCCTCTATCGATGGCCTTGGGGATTGTCTTCTTGTCTTTTGTGCGGGGGTTTGTCCCCGATGTCTTGGGATTTCTTTTTGGCAATATCCTTTTTGTTACAAAAGCCGATTTGAACCAGTTGATCATCGCACTTCTTTTTTTTGTGTCTTTCTTTGCATTTTTCTATAGAGGAATCCTCTATTACTGCTTTGACGAGCGTATGGCCAAACACTTTGGAGTTCCCACAGGGTGGATCCATCTTTTGGTGCTCTTAGGGCTTTGTCTCACGATTGTCAACTCGGTCAAGATCGCGGGCGTGGTTTTGATCGCTGCTTTTCTCGTCATACCCGGCGTGACTGCGAAGATGATCTCTAGGAACTTCTTCCAGATGATAGTAATTTCGATTGTCATCAGCATAATAGGGACCCTTTCAGGAATCGTCGCTGGATACTTCCATAATCTTCCTCCTGGCCCCATGATCGTTATCCTTTTGTTTTGCATTTTCCTCGTGGCCTCTTTAATTCGTTTGATCCACTCTTGGATCCGTTAAACCCTGGAAAAGAATGATAGATCCGCTCTCAGCGAAAAAAAGAGAAATTTGGTTCTTCACTGGAAAGATAACCCGATGAAAAAACCTCCTGTCTTATGGTATGATTGCACTAGGGTAGAATCCCACGGAGCAGATCGAGGAGGGAAGTGTGATGGAAACATGTTCAGCAACAACTGTGATAGCGGTACGTAGGGAAGGAAAGACCGCAATCGGAAGCGATGGTCAGGTTACATTAGGGAACACCGTGGTGAAATCCACAGCGAAAAAAATCCGGAAATTGGGAGACGGAAAAATCTTGGCTGGATTTGCGGGTTCTGTGGCGGACTCATTTACACTTTTCGAAAAATTCGAAGAGAAGTACAAGAAGTATAATCAAAATCTTACAAGGGCAGCTGTTGAGCTTGCGAAAGAATGGCGGATGGACCGGATCCTTCGTAGATTGGAAGCCTTTTTAATCGTTGCGGATTCCGATAGCCTTTTTTTGATTTCTGGAACAGGAGAAGTCATTCAACCCGATGAAGAAATTGCGGCAATCGGTTCCGGGAGCGGTTATGCTTTGGCAGCAGCGCGTGCCCTGATACAAAATACTCAGATTGGCGCTTTGGAAATCGTGCAGAAATCATTAAAAATCGCTAGTGAAATCTGTATATTTACCAACGATCAGTTTACGATTGAAGAGATTACGGGTACTTGATCACATCCCATAATGGAAACGGTATTCAGAAAACTATTTTCTAGCCTTATCTCGCTGCTGATTGTTGCGATCATTTCCTTTGCGCTCTTTCAATGGATCCCGGGTACGCAGGTTGAAATCATGCTAGGAATGGACGCTGATGAAGCTGCCATAGAAGAATTGTCTCGGCAGATGGCCCTGGATCAGCCAGTTGTTGCTCGTTTTTTTCTTTGGTTAACCGGGATTGTCCGCGGAGATTTTGGGCAATCCATCCTCTATCGTCAGAATGTGCTTCATTTAATTGCTGACTCATTTCCCCCAACTTTCTCTTTAACGCTAGTAAGTGCTGTCATGATTCTCATTGGTTCGCTTCCTTTAGCCATGATCGCCTCTCATTTCAAAAACCAGTGGATCGACCGAATAATCACACTCACATCGCAAATCGGAATCGTTCTTCCTTCTTTTTGGTTAGGCATCCTGCTTTTGCGTTTCTTTTCTCTTCAATGGGATCTCTTTCCTGCGTCGGGTTATATCCCATTTCACGTTAACCCATCCGGGTGGTGGAGCACCGTTTTTTTACCCTCTCTTGCCCTATCGCTCATTGGAATCTCTGTTATGCTTCGCATCCTCAGAGGTTCCATCTTGGATATCATTCATGAGGACTACATTCGTACAGCAAGGGCAAAAGGACTCCCTGAACGTACAGTCGCGCTACGTCATATCTTAAAGAACGCCCTTCTTCCATTTATCACTCAATATGGATTGCAGATCTCATCGATCATGGCAGGAACGATCCTGATCGAAAACGTGTTCTCGATTCCTGGTACAGGAAGACTCCTTTGGTTCGCTGTCCAAAGGAGAGATATTCCTTTGGTTCAAGGATGTGTTCTTTGGATTGCTTTCTTGACCATCATGATTCATTTAGTGACCGATATTCTTCATACAATGATCGATCCAAGGATTGAGCGCGTATGAGAATGGAGTTTCGTCGATGGATTCGCAGATCGATTCAACATAAGGGATTGATGATCGGGATAATCCTTACCAGTTTGATGATTAGTCTGGGTGTTATCAGTCTTGTTACGACGCCCCAAGATATTTATCAAATGGATTTTTCCCAACGGTTGGTTAGTCCCAGTTCCCAGCATTGGTTCGGAACGGATGAATTCGGAAGAGACCTTTTCTCTCGCTGCATGGTTGGCGCGCAAGTTGCGCTTTTTGTAGGAGTGATTTCGACAGGAATCGCATTGGTGGCGGGTTTGATATTTGGATTTGGAGCAGGATTGGGCTCGCGGTGGGTGGACGAGATCATCATGCGGATGATGGATGGGCTTTACGCTTTTCCCGCGCTGCTTTTCGCGATCGGTATCTTGGCGGTTTGGGGGCCAAATATCTACCATGCGATGATCGGAATTGGGATCGTGCGGATCCCCATTTTTGCTCGGCAAATCCGATCGAGCACTCGCTCAGTGAAAGAGAGGGATTTCGTGAAAGCAGCATATGCTCTTGGAATCCACCCTTTCAAGATCTCAGTGGTCCATATTCTTCCCACCGTTCTTTCTTCCATCCTTGTCCTGATCTCATCCAATTTTGCGTTTGCGATTCTTTCCGAAGCCGGCCTAAGCTATATTGGTCTGGGTACACAACCGCCTATGCCTAGTTGGGGAAGAATGCTCTTGGAATCCCAACGATTTATTGAACGGGCTCCCTGGCTCTCTTTTTTTCCAGGAATGATGATTGCCATAACTGTGCTCGGGTTTACCTTACTGGGAGATGGATTAAGAGATCTTCTCGATCCGAATGATTAACCAGGAACTGCAAACGACGACACAGTTCGGTTATCCAGCAAACGCCATTGAGAAGTTTGGTTCTTTCCCTTTTCTTGAATACACACTTCCCAATCGAAAGGCTCTGTGGATATGACGATGGTGTTCTCGTTTTCAGAATGATACAGAGAGTAGTAGTCTCCATCCCTATAGTGATACCTTGATGCATAGAGTTTGGTCCCATCGGTCATCAACCAGTTCAGCGCAGAAATTTCCGTACAAGCGTCTTCTAACTCCTGAATTGTCATCCGCATGGCAACTTCGGTAGAATACCCTTCCATTATTACTTCCATAACCCGCTCAAACGCGATTTTGGAATCGCAGATCTTCCCTGATTCCAATTCTTCCAGATGTCTTCCGCAGGCATTGATGTCCTTGACCGTGCCGTTATGGGCAAAGAGATAATTCTGCTCTTCCAATTTGTCAGAGAAAGGGTGGACATTCGCCAAATGTACTTTCCCGACCCCTGCTTTTCGGGCATGGAGAACTAAGATATTCGCAGTTTGGGCTGAATCAGCTGGCAGCTCGCTCATATGCAAAGGTTTTACACTCCGCGAGAGATGAATGCCTCCGTTCAAGAAGAAACCCACTCCATATCCGTCTCCATGAGGCGCATGATTCCCGTGTTGCGCTTGAATAGACAATTGCCGAAGAAAAGGAGTGACTGAAACTGGGACTTTGGAGATCACACCAATCATTCTGCACATGCCATTTTGCTCCTTTCCAGCAAATGTTGCGGACGCGGATGGGGATTTACGCCCATCATGAAAAATCCCCCACTTCCGATAGAAAAAACTGGGTTAATGCCTTGAACTGAAGCAATAAGATCGATCGTAAGATCAAACTGAAGCCAGTAATGGACCTGAAAGTCGAAACGAAACCCAATCCCTCCCGCTATATACGGATACCTGGGCGTCAATTCCAGCATGGATCGCAAGGTGCATCCTTGGAACTGGAATTTTCCTTCCGAAGTACCTAGGGCTGAGAAGGGTAAAGGGGTCCATACGGAAAGACCAAAAACAGGTGAAGAGTGTTCATGAATACGAAGATAGCCAATACCAAGGCTTTCGAAAGGAAGGACAAAACCCTTCCCCACATTGGCACCCATTCCTTTTTCATACTGGAAAGAAGAAAAAAAACTATTAACTGCGATTGGGTTGTTTGGCAGATGCAGAACTCCAAAACCAAAATCAATCCCCATTGAAACCCATGTCTTCTCTGGTTTTTGTGTTCCCGAAAGATCGAAAGAAAGAAAACCCAGATGAGGATAGACTGTCACACTATCGGCTTTCGAACGTTCGATCAAGGGAATGGCCAATTGGGCCTGAAGCATGGCGGTATAACCTGTTCCGCTACTGTGAAGGTAGATGTTCACCGGACTTCCCCGCTCGACGAAAATCAATTCCCAAAGCAACTCTGAACCGTATGTTCCTACCGATCCATAGAGAATATTTTGCTTGAGATCATCCCAACCCAACACTCCCAATCCCGGCGCGATGACGCCTCCGGCAAGAACCAATGGGCTCCATGCTCTGGGTTCTATGAAAGGCGCGTATGAAACGGAATACTTTGCTAAAAGCTTTGCGTCGATCATGGTTTCAGATCGGACCTGTAGCACAAAATCCATTTCGGAGATCCCTTTAGGTTTGCGTGGCAGAGAATCCCCTTCGATTGGTTGGTCACAAAACGGAAGAACATACAGAGCGTAACCCGACGAATCATATCCTCGATAATACAACCGATCTTCGACAACTAGCGGTTGGAAGGCACCTGTTTGAACAGAAGTATGCTGGCAAAAGGTCAGTAGGTTCAGGTCAATGGAAAAAATTTGGTATATTCCTTCCAGATCCCAGGAAAAAAAGAGAGATGAATCGGTTATGAAAGGATCGATCATCGTGTGATCAGAAGAATGGAGGCATGTGAGCTTGTCATTCTCCCAAAGGTATAGGTGTGTCTGTTCATTGAAGGTAATAGAAAGCCCGATTCTCGTACCGCTAACGGAAAATCCGTTGATCCAAAAGTCCGGACTGCCGTGAATTAGTGTTTTTTCTTGCTTAGTGTCGATCGTCAGAGTTATTAGGCTTGTTCCTCCCCGATCGAGCTTCAAATAGAGGATTGTCTCCTCATCCATCCACCGGACTTGGATAACCCGCCCCATTTCTGATGCTTTACGCAAGCTCCCGTGTTCGTTTTCCAGATAGAGCTCTTGACTGTACTGCTCCAGACCGTCACCAAAACCAAAAACCGCAGCAACTCGTCCTGCAGGTGAAATGTCAAAATCGATTGGTATGGGATCTATGCGAAACACGCTCTTCCTTCCGTCGGATTCGATCTGAAGCCACCGGGGTAACATATGTTCTGGTCTGTCTATCACTACAATCGAACTTCCAAACAAACGTGCCAACCCAGAATATGTTCGGCTCTCTTGTACTGGTTGGCCTTCATAAGTACGATCGGGGATTGAAGCTGTTACGCGATCGGACGACCAAACTGCCCATTCTTTAAGGAAGTCGGCCCACTCTAAACCGGTAACCCCTTTTATGGTGTGAAAAAGATTGTACCGATACTGAGTTCCGTAGGTTTGAAAAAAAACCCGATACGCATCGATCCCAAATCGATCGATTAAATAGGCGAAAAAAAAGGCTCCGTAAAGGTAGTTGTCTCCCACTGGAGTATATACAGGAGTTTGCATCCCGCCAGCTAGTTGGAGACCCCGAAACTGATCATCCAGGATTGCTGCTCGGAGGAACATTTCAAATCGGGAATCTTGAAGCCTTCCTTGATCAAACAAAAGAGATTCGGATACGATCGATCCACCTTCATGCATCCAAGACGGGGTAAATGCCGTATCAAAAAGTACAGCCACAGGATTCCCGAATATCCGAAGTTGATCCTTCAAGACCCCGGGTTTATCAGCAATCAGGATATGAGTCAGTTCATGAGCAAATACATAAGGAACCCACCATTGATAATGGTTTTTTCCAATCTGAGTATCCGCTCGGTTGACATAAATTACCGTTATATGGGAAAAGATATCGGCATAAGCGTTGGCATAGTCTCCATCATCGACTAGATAGACCCGCACCCTCCGATGGGGTTCGAACCCATAGAAGTCGCTCAGAAATTGGTAGATGCCAGGCCCCTCATGAAACAGCTGCAGGGCGAAATCCTCCAAACCTTCTTGGTAGATGATATCAAAAGGTTCGGTCTTGATTCTATAGTATTGGACCGCAAATGATGTAGTTAACGCCATCATGCAAGCAAGAACAAGGAACCATCTCTTCATTCGGATCTCACCTCGCAATAAAAAAGCGGGCTTGCGCCCGCTCTTTTAGAATTCGCTGTATTTATCCAAGGATCGAAACGTTTGCAGCTTGGGGTCCCTTGGTTCCATTTTGTACTTCGAACTCTACGTCCTGCCCTTCTTCGAGTGTTCGGAATCCATCCATATTGAGGGCGCTGAAGTGCACAAACACGTCATTGCCATCGTCCTGAGAGATGAATCCATAACCCTTCTTGGCATCAAACCACTTTACCTTACCTTTTAACATCTTGTTCCTCCTAGAAACTTTGTTTTCCGTAAATACGGTTCCGAGGCATATCATACACGAAAAAACCACCCTTGTCAACCCCCCGAATTGCCTCATAAAAAAAGTACCCCAAGTAGGGTTAATGCCTTATAATTAAAAGTACCCGAGAATGGTGCATTGATCAAAGAAGCGATCAAGATCTGTGCCTTTGCCGACTGGGCGGAACACCGTTCAGGGTTTGTGGAGTGGGAAAAGGAAGACTCCCTTCACTCGGGGCAGACCGTACAAAAAGAATGACTCCTGCTATGTGGAGCAAAGCAATTTCGTAGCGGCTCGCAGTATGATGGGATTTGTGCGCTATGAATATCCTGAAGAGCTGGAACGGATGAATAAGTTCTACCCTTTATGGGAAGGCAAGAGAAACCATTTCCGCGCCTACATGAAGTGCACAGAAAAGATTCGTCAGGGAAAACCAGGAAGATCTACAGCCAACTACAGACAGCCTATCAACGATTGTTGGCATCCTCTTGGATCTCTCAGGAGAAAAAAGAAGAGCTCCGCTCTCAACGCGAAGCTCTTGATATCATGGATGTCCATGAAACTATACAAACTCATCTCGATGCATTATACCAAATCCAAAAGAAAAAAGGCTAAAAATGGGTCTTTGCGATACGAAAGCCCCGGTTATTTTGCGAATCGTCCCGGGGCGATCTATGAAATCGGTAAGCCAAGCGACAGTCGTCGGCATTGTTCTTCCAATGGCCACCTCGGAACTTTTTTTTCAAGTGGTGAGTTAAGTGGCCAATAGGATTGGTCTTTGTTTCAGTTGTGTAGGCTTGATGGGAGTCATGACACCATTCCGTTACATTACCGGTCATTTCGTACAATCCTAGTTGATTCGGTGCTAATCCTCCTACCGGTTGGGTTTTTTGTCCAGTTCCATCTGCGTCGGAATTATCCCTATACCACGCCACCTCATCGATATTGTCGCTTCCCGCGTTCAGATACTTGGAAGGAATCGGTAGAGCCAAATGCCCACCGCTCGCCGAATACTCCCACTCGGCTTCTGTAATCAGCCTATATCCAACTACTTGAGTGATATCATTTGTTATGGTCCCAGATGCGTCCAAAAAACGCCCTGCATCCGTTTCTCCCTCCAAAATATAGGCAACAGGCAATCCTTGTTGTTCGCTTAACCAATTACAGAAGGCGATCGCATCCCACCAAGTCACATTAATTACCGGACGGCTGCTTCTTCCCCATTCTTCATCATCCGGTTTGCCTATATCCGTATCAACGCAGAAAGCATCGTATTCATGAAAGGTCACTGGATACGTTCCCACCCAAAAACCGTATGTAAGGTGGACGGTATGAGTGGGTCCAGACTCATACAGATCTCCCTCTTCGTCACCCATTTGAAAGGTTCCTCCATAGACCAAGATCATTTCTGGGGGTGTGACCGTAATCCGTATTATGCCTTCGCTCCAGAACCATCTTTGGCGGTGGCTTTTACATCAACAATTCCTGTTGTCAGTCCCTTAAGAACACCTGTTTGGGTTATCTCCGCTCGATTCTCTCTGGGAGAGATCCCTCCAACATTTTCCACAGACCATGTGACCTCTTTGTTGGTTGCATCCTCAGGATTAACCTCGGCGAACATCTGAAGGGGCACTCCTACCCCAACAGATACTCTGCATTCTTTTCCAGATACCGTAATGGCCGTTACAGGTTTATGAAATGTAGCTACCAAGGTCACATTCTTTGCGGGCATGACATAGGAGAAGTTTTCTTCGACGCTTACTAGCTCCCCTCCGGACGTTCCAAACCTCCAATCGACAAAATCAAACCCATCGCCGGCATCCGCACTCACCTCAACCTGCGCGCCGGCAGGATAATTCCCTGCGCCTTCTAAAACACCTACTCCTTCCGGGTTCCCCTTCAAGGTCAAAGCAAAGATCTCTTCGAAGACGGCCAATAGGGTAACATTTGCCGCTGGCATGGTGAAGGCGTGGGTAGTGTCTGTGCTGATCGTGCTTCCAAAGCTATCTTCCCACTCAACAAAGCGATACCCCGGATTGGGTGTTGTAGTGATCTCTATCTCTGCTCCCGCTACATATGCTCCTCCTCCAGTCACGGTACCCCAAGCGTTGTTGTTTCTATTCAGTGTCAGGGTGAATGGCTGCGTTTGCGTTTTAAATGTCCACACATCGCCTTCTGTCAGTTCTCTTGGTTCGCTGGTTCTTCCGTCGTCTACGTACACTCGCCAGAAGTATTGCGTGTCATATTCCAATTCGGGCAAGGGGTGGTTCGTTTCGGTAATTGTGGCGATCCATTCCAAATCTTCTTCCTCTTTACATAGGTAGACCATGTAGGTAAGGGGGTCGCCTTCAGGATCTCCACAATCCCATCGCAGGACAACCCCTTCAATGGGTTGGTTTTCTGCGCCATCTTCCGGCTGGGGGTTGAATGGCTTGAGTGGGGGGTGGTTAAAGACTTCTATCCACAAGGTTGCTTCTTTCATGTTCTCATTTCTTGGTGTAATTTGATCAGGTGGGATGAGTGTGGCGCGCGCGGCTCGGATGATGATCTCGTACACTCCTGCCGCTGTTGTGCTCACATCGATCTCGTAAACCAAAACATCACCGACTAGGGCAGGGGGATGTACCTGGTCTCGGAAGATGACAGTGAACTCGATCCCATCAATGGGGTTGATGAAAAAGGAGAAGGCGTCTTCCCCCTCCAGGTTGAATAGGGTAGTTTCGTCAGTTAGTTCTGAGGCTAGTACATCGTCATCGCCGGTGATTATCTTTACCAACGCGTTCAGGACTTCGGGATCTTCCAAATCCGGAATGGCAATCATGGGAATGCCTCTACCCACACAAGAGAAGAGTAGGAGAACCACCAGTAAGAGCATGGTCAAGATCACGATCCGTTGCTTCGCATCCATACATTTGCACCTCCAGCGCATGATTTGTTTCATCACGCATATGATGGAGGATTCATGATCTTTTGACGCAATTAGATGCGTGTGCCCTATTGCCTCTTAATGAAAAATTACCCGAGATTGATACAAAGGTACATCCCATAAACCGTATGTCACTTTCCTTAAAGAAGAGGCCAAGATCTAGACCTTTCCTGATGGTCGGCATGCAACCCAATGAAAACAAGGTAAAAAAAGACACAGAGGAATCGAGCAGACATCTTGTCGGCTAAGAATTCTCGTTTCCTAGCTGAAAGTCACGACATCCTACTGTACTTTCCTTAGTATCTCGGGTCGTGATGAATGAAAGTATTCAATATAGTAATACACTATGTAATACTATATATCCATACGTATCATATCATATGGTTCGTATGAAATAAGACCATATGTTCCTTCGTCAATAATATCAGAAAATCAAAAATTGGAGGTGAAAGGTATGTTGGTTCGAAGGGTACAAAGCGATTGGGACAACTATTACAAACCGTTCTTGTCGATGCAAAGAGAGATTGATAACCTTTTTTCTAACTTTCTTTCTGGGGAACGCGGGACAGGTATGGACCGCGCTGGTTGGAGGATTCCCAGCGTAGACGTATATGAAACGGAGAAAGAGTTTGTGTTTGAGTTTGAGCTCCCGGGTTTTGACAAAGAGGACGTGAAAGTCAACGTTCAAAATGACGTGTTGAGCGTTGAGTGTGAAAAGAAACTCCAAAGAGACTCAACAGAAAAGAACTATCACCTTACAGAACGTCAGGGGCTTTGTTTCAAGAGGCAGTTCAATCTTCCCGAAACAGCAGAATCAATTAAGACATTCGCTCAATTTGACAAAGGAGTTCTTGAGATCAGAATGCCAAAAAAAGAAGTTGCTCAGCCGAAAACCATCGACATCAAGGTGAAATGACCCATTTCCCCCTTAAAGCAGAAGGGCTGTAATCAACAGCCCTTCTGCTCTTCTTCGTGCGCCCGGCATGGGCGATAACTTGGCGGTGGAAGTCCGCTACAGGCTTGG
>CAZOJQ010000050.1:0-13150 GCA_964580185.1 uncultured Thermotogaceae bacterium | reverse complement strand
TGGGATCCGCGTGTTTCAGAAGGGTTCCCATTACCGCATGACCCAGTTCATGATACGCGATAACCCGTTTTTCCTTCTGACCCAGGATCCGACTTTTCCGTTCTGGGCCAGCAACAACACGGTCGATCGCTTCTTCCAGTTCGGTCATGGTGATGTTTTCTTTTCCCGCACGAACTGCAAGAAGAGATGCTTCATTCACCAAGTTTTCTAGATCAGCGCCGACAAACCCCGGTGTTCTTCGTGCAAGGACCGTCAGATCAACTTCGGAGTGTACCGGTCTCTTTTTGGCATATATTTTTAGGATCGCTTCCCGGCCTCTAATATCAGGAGGATCGACCATGACCTTCCGGTCAAACCGGCCCGGGCGAAGCAAAGCGGGATCCAAGATATCTGGGCGGTTTGTGGCTGCCATCACAATGATCCCTTCGTTCACTTCAAAACCATCCATCTCTACAAGGATTTGGTTTAGGGTTTGCTCTCTCTCGTCATGGCCCCCACCCAAACCAGCCCCTCTATGTCTACCGACCGCATCGATTTCATCGACAAATAGCAAAGAGGGGGATGCTGCTTTTGCCTGGTTGAATAGATCCCGAACTCGGGCTGCTCCTACTCCGACAAATAGTTCGACAAAATCGGAGCCGCTCATATGAAAGAAGGGTACATTGGCTTCACCAGCCACAGCACGCGCAAGGAGAGTTTTTCCTGTTCCCGGAGGTCCCACCAGAAGAACGCCTTTTGGCATTCGCGCCCCCATTTTGCTGAACTTGGTCGGCTCTTTGAGAAACAAGACCATCTCCTGCAAATCTTCAACTGCTTCATCCACCCCTGCCACATCTTTGAAAGTAATTCGGTGTTTGCCTGCCGCCATCATTCGGGCGGGGCTTTTTGTGAACGTGAAGGCTTGATTATTCCTGCCGGCCATTGAGCGCATCATAGCAAAAAAGATAAAGAGGATAAAAAGCAATGGCAACACATTCAAGATGATTACCCAGAACATATTTCCTGTATCCTGTTTTCCGGAAATAATTACATCCCGTTCCAGCAATTCCCCGATTAAGGCTTCCTGATTCATTGCCCAGGGAGCGTACACCTCAAAGGCTCGTCCCTGAAATCTTGGGTCTTTCCTCTCAAAAATGATGGTTCCCGAATCCTCGAAAGTCACTTTCTTTATTTCATCGTGTTGAACCATTTTCATAAAATCCGTAAAATCAACCGTTTGTGTTGTTTGTACGCCCGGTCGATACACTGTTGCGATTAGAATGACTGCAAGCACAATGATAATAAGAAAATACAGTTGGCTCCTCGGCCTCGGAGGCCTAGAGCCCAGTTGATTTCTCGGGTCCCTTCGATACCGATTGG
The DNA here is from genome assembly GCA_964580185.1 of uncultured Thermotogaceae bacterium. Taxonomy (GTDB): domain Bacteria; phylum Thermotogota; class Thermotogae; order MWEM01; family MWEM01; genus CAYWWY01. Next base: position 11,791 of record CAZOJQ010000050.1, on the reverse strand, counting down.
GATCGTTTGAGTTTTGATTGGCGAATAAATACCGGAGATCATGTATAGTTTTCAATCAAATGCGGTGAAACCGCTCCCTCCCTTCCTTTAGCGAAAAGGCAATATAGATGATGGGCATAGACGAATGGAAAGTACCTTTTTCGTTTGCGGCTCGATGGGGTACTTTCCTGAGCGTTTGATTCCCACACACCAAATTATATCATTTTTTCCATCAATTAGGACCATAGTCTGTTTTCTTTTGCTTCGAGGAACCCGATTCTCCTGTAATACTTGCGAGAGTCTCTTCCTTCCGGAAAACCCGAGAAGGCTCATTCTGTCTCCCGGAGCCCAAAAACGAATGGTTAGAGGAAATGAGGTTTTCTCATAGTCCAAAAGAATCTCCGTGTCTTCATGGGGAAACGAGTTCAGGAACCCGTGAAGTGGGTACAAATCTAAAGAAAGAACCTGGATATTACCCGGAAGAGGGATTTGGATCGGTTCAATGACTTGATCAATCCGAATGGAAGGCGAAACGCTGGAAGACACAGGTTTTTCATGCCTTTCAAACCGGACCGAATCGCTATCCCTGTGAAAAGATACATTCGCATCGATCGTGATGGAAAAGGCTCCTGGCTCTCGAAGCCGTCGGACAATTTGTTTGCATTTCTCCCCTGTCATTCCTATAGCGCTTCTCCTCCAACGATAATACCCACGAATAATCACTTCCCGTTGCAGGGATTCTTCAAAGGTTCCAATCTGAATTGGGAAAAGCGCCCTTTTTTGGTTCAAATCCATTTGTTGGATGATCGGTTCAAGCATAGTCTCCAAGGCCAAATTCCCAGATGAAAAGTTTTCCAGGCTTCGTAGGAGGTTCTTACGGCAAGACTGGCCAAATTTCTCTTCTAGAAACGGAATCAACTCATTCCGAACTCGATTCCTCTGAAACCGCCGATCTTGGTTGGAAGGATCTTCTCGGAATTCAATATGGTTCTCCTCTGCATATCGACGAATTTCTTCCTTGGAGAAATGCAACAATGGGCGGGCGAACGGGGGAGAAAAGGGTTTGATCGCTTGAACTCCATGCAGTCCTGTTCCTCGAATGCACCTCATGAGAAAGGTTTCAAGAAGGTCATCTTGATGATGAGCTATCATGATACAACGGCTTTTCGTTTCCATCATTGCATCTTTGAGAAAGGCCATCCGTCTTTTCCGGAAGACCTCTTCCAAGCTTTGGCCGGTAAATGACCCGGTTTTTTGTCTGAATCCCAGTTCCTCTCTACGGGTATAGGCAGGAAGCCCCATGGATTGGCATACGGATGCAACAAACGAAGCGTCGGATGAAGATTCGGTGCGATACCCATGATCAAAATGGGCAACAACCATTTGATGATTCTTGTCTTTCCAACCGGCATTGAAGGCATGCAGCATAACCATCGAATCCATGCCTCCGGATACAGCCAAAAGCCAACGAGAGCTAGAAAGGCCGTATTCATGAACAAAAGTAGAAAGGTTCGTAACAACCCTTTCCGTGATCGGTTTTTTTGATCCTTTCATGATTCCCCTTTTTTAACGCATAAAGGAATGGAGCCAGCGGAGGGATTCGAACCCACGGCCTACTCATTACGAATGAGTTGCTCTACCGACTGAGCTACACTGGCAATGGAGCATGGGTATTGTACCAAAAAAACCCGCGAAATACAAGAGGATTTCTCCTTGAGTAATGCCGTTTTTTTGGGAAATTTGTGTTATAATCGCTTTGAATACCGACAAAGATGGAGGTGTACCATTGTGGCAAAAGTGACTGTAGATGTGGATGCTTGCATTGGATGTGGAGTATGTGAGAGCCTTTGTGGAGAAGTATTCCAGATGAATGACGAAGGGAAAGCGGACGTATTAGTTGCAGAAACGGACGCCCCCTGCGCAGAAGACGCCGCCAACTCCTGTCCGGTGAATGCAATTACGCTGGAATAGTGGGACCACGGGAAGGAAAAGGCGGCTCAAATGAGCCGCTTTTTCGTTTGAAAACGAGTAAAGAATCCAAACGATAAAAGGAGCGAATCGAATGCCGAATGACCAAAACTCATGGAAAGAGCTTTCCAAACGACTAACCTTTCAGACTAAGGAAGTATGGAAACATCGAGACCATCAAAAAATCCACAATTTCGGAGGAGATTACAAAGAATTCTTGGGCAAGGGAGTTACAGAGCGTTTGTGTGTCGAGTATCTTGTTGCAGAAGCCAAAGCAAACGGATATGTTCCCTTTGAAGAGTGGCAAAAGAACCCTCCCTCTTCGTTGCAAGACCAGAAATTTTGGATCAACAATCGAGGGAAAGGCGCTGCTTTTTTCCGCCTGGGAAGCTCAATAGACGAAGGGATCAATTTTATCGCTTCACACATCGATTCTCCCCGGTTGGACATTAAACCAGGAGCTCTCTATGAAGATACGCAAATTGCTTTAGCCAAAACCCATTATTATGGCGGAATCAAAAAATACCAATGGTTTAATCTCCCGTTGGCTTTAGTCGGCGTTGTTGTCCAGAATACCGGAAAAACGATCCATGTACGAATCGGGATGGATCCTGAAGATCCGGTTTTGATGATTTCCGACCTACTACCCCATTTGGATCGCAGAGAAGGCGATGTAGCCAAAGTGTTTCAGGCAGAAAGCCTGAATATTCTTATGGGAACCATATCGATCACAGACGAGGAAGGCGTGAAAGATCCTGTTTTGCTCAACATCCTCAACCTGCTTTTCGAAAAATACGGCCTTGTGCAAGAGGATTTTGTCAGCGCAGAATTACAGGCTGTACCTGCATACCCTCCGAGAGATTTGGGATTGGACCGAAGCATGATTGGGGGATACGGACACGATGATCGCGCATGCGCATATACATCGTTTCGAGCGCTACTCGATGCGCAACCGGCCCAAAGGGTTTCGTGCGCGTTGTTTCTTGATAAAGAGGAGATTGGAAGCGCAGGAAACACAGGCGCCCAACACCATTTTTGGAAACCGGCCCTACGACATTTAACGTCTTTGTATTCCAGTGATCAGGATGCGGATGAAATTCTTCACCGATCAACATTGCTTTCCGCAGATGGCTGCGACCCTTTGAATCCATCGTTCAAAGACATTCACGATCCAAGAAACGCACCCAAAATGGGGCATGGAATCTGTATCGTCAAGTATACCGGAGCGCGCGGCAAATCAGGATCGAATGACGCGCACGCTGAAGTGATGGGCGCCATTCGCAAACTCTTCCACCAGCAGAAAATCCATTGGCAGCATGGGCTTTTGGGAAAAGTGGATCTAGGCGGTGGAGGTACCGTTGCCCAGTTCTATGCGAATCAAGGAATCTCGGTTGTAGACGTTGGACTTCCTGTAATGGCGATGCATGCGCCGTATGAAATCATAAGCAAAGCGGATCTGTATGAAACTTATCTTGGATACAAAGCGTTCTTCGAGCATTATCAAGACAATCCCGCTTGAGTATAGACAATCACGGGGCTGGAATCAAGCATGTTATCCTGCCCGGCGATAAGGAATGATTGGGGATGTGCCAAAGGAAAAAAAGAATCGCTCGATGGATCAAACGGTTGACCGACATTGTCTTTTCTCTGATTCTGTTGGTCATAGTCAGCCCGCTTTTCGCTGTGATCATACTCATAATTCTTTGGGAAGACGGAAGACCCGTGTTTTTTCTCCAAGAACGGTTGGGAATTCATGGCAGGGTCTTTCTTATCAGAAAGTTTCGAAGTATGGTTGTTAATGCAGAAAAGCAAGGGGCAGGCATATTTATCGAACCTCAGGATTCAAGGATTACCCATTCCGGCCAGTGGCTCCGAAAGACCAGTTTGGATGAACTCCCTCAATTGATCAATGTCTTGAAGGGTGAGATGAGTTTTATCGGGCCTCGCCCCCCTCTGCCCCATTATCCCAAACCCTATGGCGATTATGAGCCCTGGGTAAAAGAACGATTCTCCATGCGACCCGGGATTACTGGATTGGCTCAAGTGCGTGGGAGAAACGAGATCGATTGGTATGAGCGGTTTCGTTGGGACCTGATCTATATCCAAAAGTGGAATCTATGCCTGGACCTGTCTATTCTCTTTCAAACCTTCGCAACGGTCTTCAAAGCAAAAGGAATCTATGGAAAGAACCAAACTGTTGATTCACAAGAAAATACTCCGAAAAAATCCAACGAAGAATGATTCGTGGTCTTAGGATTCCAGGATTTTTCCCATGATGATCTCATCCCTGTACACACCATCGACATAGTATACCTCACGCTTTCTTCCTTCTTCGAAAAACCCCAAAGACCGGTATAACTGATATGCCCTTGTGTTATGCGCCATGCACCCTAAATCAAGACGATGAATCCCTTTGCTTTTCGCCCATTGTTCCATGATGCAAAATAGGGATTTTCCTATTCCTTTTCCAGTATGTGCTTCCAAAATACCCACTACGATCGTAGCCGTTCTCTTATTCCGTTGAACCGTCCCACCCATTGCGCTTAGAAATCCCACAATTGACCCTTCTTCTTTGGCCAAAAAAACCATCTGATTGCCCTTTTGAAGGAGTTGACGAATATACTCTTTCATCGTTTCTTCTGTAGTCGTCCGCTCTCCTGGTTCCAGTAATAAAAAACGAGATTGGCGATCCAATTCCTTCCGGAGGTCCAGATATACCAAGGCATCGCCTTCACGAATCTCGGAAAATATCGTCAAAGAAATTCCTCCCCGTTTTCCTTATGGTAGTTCCGATCAACACAACCGAAAAAAACAGGAGGCCTTTTGGCCTCCTATTTATCGCAATGATCAAACTTATCGATCAATCCAAGTTTGTTTCAAAAAGACGGTGCTTTCGGTGGGGAGGGTGAGGAATCCCTTCACCGAAGGTTTTCCCACATGGATGTTGTTGGGGGAATAGAGAAACAGGATCGGTGAATCCGCAACCAAGATTCTTTGGAGTTCTTCATAGACAAGTTTCCGTTGGTCTTGATCCACGGTTTCGATCCCCAGATCCAAGAGCTCATCCACTTTGGGATTGCCATACTTGAAGACATTGGTAGATCCACCCGTTCTGAATGTGCGGTTGAGTTGAATATCGGGTTCAACAGACCCACTGTTCATGGATACGAACGAATCAAAATCGCTTTCTCTCCAATTCGCGATGAAAATCCCCCATTCCACGATGTTGATATGGGCTCGGACACCCGCTTCAAGCAGTTGAGCTTGGATTACCTGAGCCACTTTATCAAAGTTGAACCGTTGGGCTACCGTAATTGAAAATTCAAATCCGTTGGGGTACCCAGCTTTTGCGAGCAGGTCTTTGGCTTTGGCGGGGTTGTAGGTATATTCTGGCAGTTCGGAAGGAGGAATGGCCCAGTCCAGAGAGGGATTAAGCACTCCGGTTGGCATCGCTTCTCCAAAAGTGACCACTTGAATGATCGCTTCCCGATTGATGGCATAATTTAGGGCATTACGGACAGCCGGATTGTCCAACGGAGGTCGGCTTGCATTAAACCCAAGCAGATAGTAACTAAGCACAGGTGTTCGATCGATCATCCACTGAGATTCCGGAAATTGGGCAAGATTCAAAGGTTCGCTCAATTGGATTAAATCCACATTTCCGCTCCTGAGAGCTGAAACCCGAGAAATTTCTTCGGGAATGATCACAAATCGAAGCTCATCCAGATAGGGCAACCCTGGCTCGAAATAATGAGGGTTTTTAACAAAGTGAAGGTAGTTACCCGCGACAAATTCTTTTAAGATGAATGGTCCCACCCCGTTGGTTACAAGCTGGAGATTGGCTCCCGATTCGACAAATTTCTTTGAAAGGATTGAACTGTTTCCTGTGGCAAAGTTGGGAAGAATCACCGAAGCAACCGGCGCTTTGAGAATGAAGATTACTTTGTTAGCGCCTAAAGCTTCGACACTGCTTACTTGTGCATAAAAACTTGCGGCAGGAGATTGAACCGCTGGGTCCAGAATCCGGTTGAAGGTGAAAAGGACATCTTCTACGGTCAGAAGGGTTCCATCGTGAAAGCGGATTCCTTCACGGATTGTAAAGACAATAGTGTATGGATTCGGAATTTCCATCTCGCTCGCAATATGGGGAACCAAATTCATTTTTTCGTCGAATCTGAGCAACCCGCCATACACAAGCTCAAGTACTCGGTGAGAAGCAAAGGCAGTGACCAACGTTGGATCGAGCCCCACTGGCTCTGTGTTAAGGGCCATTACCAAGCGGCCTCCGCTTTTGGGCGTGCCAGCAAATGCTACCATACCAATCAACATAGCTACCAAGAAAATAATGATCGCCTTTTTCATACAATCCCTCCTTTAATAGTTGTTTACTTATTATAACATGTTCCGCATCCGAATCTCAACCGGATGGACAATAAACCTCACTTTCCTACTCGAGGGTCTAGTACGTCACGTAACCCGTCTCCGATGATATTGATGCTCAAAACAACCACTGCTATGACTAGCCCTGGAAAGAGAGCCATCCATGGTGCGCTCAGAAGATAATTGTTGCCTTGCCCCACCATGGAACCCAAAGTGGGATGAGGAGGAGGCACTCCCAAACCCAAGAATCCCAATCCGGCTTCTGTCAACAAGGCCGTGGAAAGATTGGTTGTGAAGGTTACAATCACAATGGAAGAAATGTTGGGAAGGATATCCGTAATCATGATCTTCAAATGGCTTTTTCCCAAAGCCCGAGATGCTTTGACAAAGAGACTCTCACGCAACGCAATGGTCGATCCTCGGATTGTACGCGCGAATATGGGAACATACACGACGCCAATGGCGATTATCAGATTGGTCATGCTGGCCCCAAACATGGCAATGATGAACAGCGCCAAAATAATGGATGGGAAGGCAAAAAAGGAATCAACCACTCTCATGATGATTTGATCCACCCATTTTCCGAAGTACCCCGATATTACGCCCAATACTGTCCCAATCCCTGTGGCCATCATTATGGATAAAACTGCAATCCTCATTGTGTTCTGGGCGCCATAAGCCGTTCGAGATAGGATGTCCCTTCCAAATTGATCCGTCCCAAACCAGTGGTGGACCGAAGGGCCTTTCATCAATGCTGTATAGTCCATCTTTAGGGGATCATAAGCAGCAAATACCTGGGGCATCATTACAACCACCACCACAAAAACAAAAACGATCAAACTACCCAACTGAAGGGGGTTTTTGGCAAACCTTCTAAATCCACGCCGAAATGCTTTGCGATTGCTCATCTTCATGATTTCCTCAACTCAATTCAATCCTGGGATCGATAAAGGTGTATAAAATATCAACAGCAATGTTGAGTAAGACAATGACCACAGCGATAAATAAGACAATTCCTTGAACCAATGGGTAGTCTCTTTCGTTTACGGCCTGAAGAAGCATTCGACCCATTCCGGGAAGGGCAAACATGGATTCTGTGATGATGGTTCCCCCAAACAGAAAGCCCAATTGGATCCCAGCAGTCGTGGTAACTGGGATCAGGGCATTTCTCAGGGCATGATGAAAGATTACTTTCCGATTTTTTGCGCCTTTCGCTTTGGCAACTTTTATATATTCTTGTGACATGACATCCAACATCGATGTTCGCGCCATCCGTAAGATCTGAGCAGCAATCATAAGACCGAGCGTAATCGAAGGGAGAAGCATTACCTGAAGGTTCTGAACCGGATTTTGGTGAAAGGGCACATATCCGAAAATGGTAAAGTTTTGCACAGTCGAAGATACCCAAACGATCAGGAGAGCTCCTACCCAAAAAGAGGGGGCAGACAGCCCGACCAACCCAAAAAACCGAACCGAATGGTCCAACGGACTGTTCCGTTTGATGGCCGAAGTGATCCCCAACGGAATTCCAATCAAGAGACTCAACCCCAAGGCCATTATGGAAAGCTGAAAGGTAACGGGGATTTTTTCTGCGAGAAGCTGCGCGACAGATTGACCACTACGCATGGAGATACCCATATCCAATTTCAGCACATTACCCAACCAAATCATGTACTGGATCGGAACCGGTTTATCGAGCGAATACTGACGGTAGAGATCCTCCATCTGCTGGGGAGTAAGAAAGTTTTGAGTTCCCTGGATGATATCGACAATATCCCCTGGCACAAGATGGATCGCGATAAAAACAAAAAAAGTGACCATAAGGATTGTGGGTATCGCCGATAACAACCTTCCAATCAAATAGCTCCCCTTCACTGACCTCAACTCTCCTCTCGTTTTGTGGATGTGTTTCGCACAGACACACCCTCAGGCAGTTCATTATATCATACTTTCGCTTGCGGTTCCTTCCAGCGGTTGAATGATTGCCCAATATGGATCAACCTTGATCTTTTGTTCGGACATTTACACAATATCATCTCAACCCGTAAAGGAAGGGATACCTGACCGGTCAAACCTCTCTAAGTAACAAACAGGCAGCCCTAAGGCTGTCTGTTTCCGTTCATGGATCCGGGCATTTTTGGGAATGAATGCGATCGGGATTTACTTAAGCGCTCCTTGCGTCATCCCCGTAATAAAATACTTTGAGAAGAAAAAGAAGATAATCATGATGGGAATCACTCCCAAACTCAATGCCGCAGCAATGAGATCCCAACGGTTGGAAAACTCCCCAAAGAAGCCGGATATGGCAAGGGGCATTGTATACCGAGCGCGATTGGTAATGATGATGAATGGGAAGAAAAAGTCATTCCATACGGAAACGAAATTCACCAATCCCACAACCACCATACCGGGGGCTGTCAATGGGATGGCAATCCGGAAAAAGATCGTCCGTGGCGTAGCGCCATCGATCACTGCGGATTCTTCCAATTCTTTCGGAATATCATCCATAAAGCGTTTGAGCAAAAAGGTGGCGAAAGAGATCCCTGTTGCAATATATACCAAAATCAAACCCAAGTGGGTATCAACCAACCCCATTCTCGTAAGAATCACATAGATTGGGATTATGGCCAATCGAGCGGGAAGCGCCAATCCCATGATAATGTACATATATAACAGCTTACGGAACCGAAAGCGGAATCGCGAAAGCATGAAAGCAAGCATCGATGATACGATCAGGATTCCCGCGATTGAAGTGCTCGTGACGAAAATACTGTTTAGGTAAGCCTGACCCAACCTTGCGGAAGTCCAAGCGCGTTCGTAATTCTCAAAACGGAAAATTTCCGGCAGCGAGAAAGGCCTTTGATAGATTTCTCGCATATTTTTGAAGGAGTTCATAAAGACCATTCCGAAAGGAGTGACGACAATCAAAACATACAGAATCAAAGCAGCAAAAACGATGATCCTCATAGGCAAAGACAGTCTTAGCATGTCATCCTCCCCTCCTCTTTTCCAGCAAATAGGCGTACACCATCGACAGAGGGATGACCATCATAAACACAACGACAACAATGGCGGCTCCCAACCCATAATCTTGGGCGGAGCTTCCCAAACCCCCAAAAGCCGTTCGGTAGAAGAGAGTCCCAAGAACATCCGTCTTGCGGAATGGGCTGCCTTGAATCCCTCCAAGCGCATATACGATATCGAAAATATTGAATGACCAGATAAAGATGAGAATCAATAACGTCTGGAAAGAAGGCACTATGAGCGGAAAGAGAATATGCCTGATCACGCGCCAATTCGAAGCTCCATCTATATATGCCGCATCCATCAATTCCGGGTCTACATTCAAAATGGAAGCGACAAAGACCAGAATATAGAATCCGATGTTCCTCCAGATATTGACCATAACTATGGTCGTTAGCGCAGTATCTGCATCACCCAGCCAGACTCGGGTCAGGTTTTGCAACCCTGCGTTTCGCAGCAATTGATTGACCAAACCCCATTGAGGATTGAGCATCATAGCCCAGATAAATCCTACCAAAACCATGGATATCACATTTGGAAGGTAAACCATGGTTTGAAAAAATCTTCGACCCCAAATGCGACTGGTTAGAAAGACAGCGATAAAGAAAGCAACACCCAGTTCGAAAATGGAGTTGAGAATGAAGAAGTAAAAACTATTGCCCAAAGCATTGCGAAACTCCGCGCCAAAGCTCCCAAAAAAGATAGAACGGAAGTTATCCAAACCGATAAACCGCATTTCCCCGACGCCTGACCAACGAAAGAAGCTCAGTCCAAAACTGTAACCAAAGGGAAAAATCACCAAAAGCGTATAGAAGAAGATCGCGGGGATGATGAAAAGAAAGATATACCGTTTTTTACATGTCAAGGTAGCCCCTCCTGAATTCGAAAAAGGAGCCCTTACGGGCTCCTTTGATCAGAGCTTATTTTCCCAATCGTTTCATCAGGGGTTCAAACCATTGTGAAAGAGCATCTTGAGCCCTTTGAGCCAATTCTTCGGGCGTAATTCTCCCCGCAAACATTTCTTGCATTCCTGGACTCAAAACCCCATCGTACAACGAGGGATTCCCGACGACAAACTGTGATCCAACCCAATACACATACGGAGAAGCATGGTTTTCGGCGATATAATTTGTTTCCATCAAGATGGGATCATCCGGCATCTGGGCTCCCATAACTCCGGGGATATTGGTTGTGATGTTGCTGAATATCGTCCCAAACTCGGGTGTCGCTGTAATCTCGAGAACTTTCATCGCTGCTTCAGGGTTCCGAGAATTGGAGGTGAGAGAGATCATTCCATCCATATATACATAGGCATACGGTTCCTGGTCTTCACGAAGCGGAGGAACCATGAAGTATCCAACGTTGATATCGGGATTCAACTCTCTCCACATCTGCATACCCCACACTCCATAGAAGACCATGGCTGCATCCTCGAATGCGAAGGCGGCATTCATATCGTTGGAATCATTTCCCATAAACCCAGGTTGGAAATAGACCTTCAGGTCATTCATCAGTTTTTGAAGGTGAATCCAGTCAGGATCCAGAAAATCTCTTTTCCCTTCAGCCAAATCTTTGATCCATTCCGGTCCCAGAATGCTGACTCCGGTCATGGCATGCTGCATGGTCAGTGTCCATGCTTCTCGCCCCATGATAAAAAATGGATTGATTCCATTCTTTTTGAGGGTCTCAGAAACCTGGATGAGTTCATCCCATGTTCGCGGTTCTGCTAAACCATACCGGTCAAACATGTCTTTGTTGTAAAAGATCCCCGTTACCTGAACGGCAAAAGGCACACCATAGACACGTCCATCAAGTGTCGCGTTGGAGATGACTCCATCCGCGAAGTTGGAAAAGTCGATCCTGTCCTCCAACGGAAGTACAAGACCCGATGTAACCAATCCTTCTGTTCTTCCGCCAGGGAGCCTACGCGTATAAGCAATGTCCGGTCCTTGACCACCTTGAAGCGCCATGACCATCTTTGCATCGTACTCTGTTGGGATAAAGGCATGAAAACTGAGTTGGACTCCAGCGTTCTGCTGGTCAAGAATCTTTTGGACCTCTTCCCAGACAGCAGCGTCTTGGGTGCGCCAACTCCATATTTCTACCGTTGTCCGCGCCAACCCGATACCCATCACCAACATGAACAAGACTCCCACTGTTAAGAGCTTTCTTACCATGATGATCCCTCCTTTTCAGATCGAAAATCGAACCTTCAATACGGTAATCGATTGTACCATATGACGAAAAAAAAGAACAAGCCTAGCCTACAGCACTTTTTTCACCCATAGGTAGGATTAGGAGAAAAAACCTCATCATAACTCTCGAATTTGTAGTTATGTCTGTACAAATGATCAATTCATTTTTCTGATAAGACCTCTCCATAACAAAAAAGGCAGTCATACATGACTGCCTTGGAAAACAAGCCCCTGGGCGATACCTA
>CAZOJQ010000049.1:0-13328 GCA_964580185.1 uncultured Thermotogaceae bacterium | reverse complement strand
AGTGAAATAGAGACCCTTTATGGGTATCCGAAAAGCCCCCGTTCCGGGGGCTTTTTTGGGTGCTCCAATTGCTTCGATTTGCATAATGAATGGATGATATGGTTCAAAGAAGGGGCTTTTTTTTGATTGGATTCTCCATCCGAAAAAGAGTATAATTGGTGCGTAAGAGAATCCAAGGGGGTATTCGGGAAGGTCCCAAAAGGCAATCGCGCTTGCCAATCAACGACCTTCTTGGTTGGTATATTCTATCAAAAGGTCTGGTGATCCTTATGAATCCGCTGAATCCGGATCAAATCATCGATACGATCCTAGTCAGTTTTTCCGAGGTCTTGTGGTCGATTTCGATTCCCGATCATCGGTTTTTATATGTCAGCCCCTCGGTGAAAGGGTTATTGGGCTATGAAAGCGCATATTTAAAACAAAATCCTTTTCCCCTTTCCCAATTGGTGTTCGAAGCGGATCATCCACACCTGCGCAGCGTCTTTGATGGCCTGTCCTCAAGGGGTTTTGCGTCCGCTCAATTTCGTATGGTTCATCAAAACGGTACAGTTGTTGGGACGCAGACCCGAGCAGCTGTCGTCTATAATCACGGCTCTCCAGTCAGAATCGATGGAATGACAGCAATGACCAAATGTGCAACAGACGATGCAATCTTGTCCATGAGCGATCAAGGCTTTTTGCAAGCCATGATCGATCTTGTGCCGGATCTCGTATATGCGCGCAATCGGAACGGGCAATTCGTGGTTGTCAACCAAGCCACCGCAAACTGGTACAAAACCACCGTCGAGCAGATGATCGGGAAAACAGACTCGGATTTCCATTTCTCAAAAGAAGAAGCCTTGCGGTTTATCCATGACGATCAAAAGATTTTCCAGACAAAAAAACGATCGGAGATTCAAGAAGAACGCATTTCCCGCTCCGATGGAACCACACGGTTGATGCAGACGACCAAGCGGTTTTTCCAATCGGGTAGCGAGGAATATGTGATCGGAGTGTCTTCGGACATCACCAAAGTGAAACAATTCCAGAAATCCTTGGTACGAAACAGTCAGTTTAAAAGCCTGCTCCTAAAATTGGCTTCTGATTTCATCAACGCGCCCATCCAACAGCTAGACAATGCAGTTCAGTCTTCCATTCAAGCCTTGGGAGAATTGACGCAAACAGATCGAGTCTATATCCTTGACTATGATTTCGAGAAGGGGATTGCCCGCAACTCCTATGAATGGTGCGCACCCGGAGTTCAATCGTATATCGATCACCTTCAATCCTTTCCTCTGGTAGATATGCAGTCTTGGATTGACCAGCACTCTTGGGGAAGGGAGGTCTATTATCCGCGCGTGGACGAATTGGAAGAAGGACCAATCCGCTCTACTTTGGAGAAACAAGGAATCCAATCACTAATAACCCTGCCCCTTTTGGGGAAACGGTGTTATGGTTCGGTTGGATTGGATATGGTCCGTCATCCTAGGCGCTTGCGGAATGAAGAGCTCAATCTTTTCAAGCTGTTTGCGCAAATGCTGGTCAGCGTCTATGAGCGCAAAGAACTGGAGCAAGAAGTCCTGGAGCAACAACAACGGATCAATTCCATCATGGATGAAATGCCCGGATCTGTATGGTCGATTTCCTATCCAGATTATGCTTCGATCTACTTCAGTCCTTCCAGCGAAAAATTGTACGGTCGGTCTTTGGAAGAAATCCAAGGCAACCCGGACATTGAGTTTGAGTTTACCCATCCGGATGATCTCCCGATCACCAAAAAAGCCTTCGAAATTCTGGAAAGAGACGGAAAGGCCGAGTTTGAATATCGGCTGGTCCGGCCTGACCATTCGTTTGTCTGGGTAAACAGCAAGATGGAAGCGATTCGGGAGAATGGTTCAATCATTCGGATTCACGGAATCGATACAGATATTACCGAACGGAAAACGATGGAAAGCAAACTTCTGGAGATGAAGAAGGAAGCGGAAGCAGCATCAAAAGCAAAATCCTTATTTCTTTCCAATATGTCGCATGAACTGAGAACCCCATTAACAGGAATGATCGGGTTCGCTGAAACCCTGCATGAAACAGGGTTAACCTGTGAACAACATTACCTTCTCAACCATATCATTACCGCTTCCAAAGCCCTTCAGGAAGTAGTTGGCAATGTTTTAGACATTGCGAAAATCGAAGCTGGAAAACTGGATCTTCATCCGCGACCCACCGATCTCAACCAATTGTGCCATCATATTCGGAGTCTGGTCCAGTTTCAAGCGGGTCAGAAATCCATCCACATACAGATCAATGTGGATCCATCGATTCCAAAGGTTTCTGTCGATCCATTGCGTCTTCAGCAGATTCTTCTCAACCTCGTAGGGAACGCGATCAAGTTTACTCCCGATCTGGGAACCGTGTCCGTCCAGATTTCCCGCGTTTCCTCAGACCCTCTTCAAATCCGATTTGAAGTGGCCGATACCGGAATTGGTATTTCCGAAGAGGATCAGCAAAGGATTTTCCTTCCGTTTGAACAAGCGGATGGTTCGGCCACCCGCCGGTTTGGAGGGACCGGACTTGGATTGGCGATTGCATCGGAATTGATCCAACTGATGGGGGCCCATATGCATGTGCACTCCAAGCCCAATGTCGGATCGACTTTCTTCTTCACCCTTTGGTTGGATGGAGGATGAGCCCTCTGGGTTCTTGAATGCTCGGGATGGCGATCCGGATCCATTGAACCTCATTCAGATGGGGTTCAGCCCTTTATATGCATTATGCAGTTCGATTCAATGTTATGAAAAGCCCTCTAAATGAGGGTTTTTTTTTGGGAGATCGATAGATGTTATACAGTGACTTATAGGTTGACATATGATATATTAAATGATATAATGCTCAAGAAATTATAAGCTCTATCTTTTAGGAAATAAAGCAAGATCATTTTCGTCAAGAATAGCAAAGAAACCCAATCATGGAGGTGAACGAAATGGCAAAGGAATATGTGGTGGGGATTGACCTGGGTACAACCAATTCATGCATTTCATGGGTGAAACCCGATAAATCCAAAGAAGTGATCCCAAACGCGGAAGGGGCGAGAACCACACCTTCAGTGATCTCTTTCAGCAAGACGGGAGAAATCATTGTGGGAGAACCAGCCAAACGACAAGCAATTCTGAATTCCGATCGAACCGTTCGCTCGATTAAGCGACAGATGGGGACCACCTACAAGGTGGATATCGATGGCAAGGAGTATTCACCGCAAGAACTGAGCGCCCAAATCTTGCGGAAAATGGTGCGGGATGCGGAAGCCTATCTGGGCGGAACGATCAAGCGGGCTGTAATTACCTGTCCTGCGTATTTCAATGACGCCCAACGTCAAGCAACCAAAGAAGCCGGGCAGGTAGCAGGGCTGGACGTGATGCGGATCATCAACGAACCGACTGCGGCCGCGCTAGCCTATGGGTTGGACAAAAAAAAGGAAGAAAAAGTGGTAGTCTATGACCTTGGCGGAGGCACATTCGACATCTCGATTCTCGAGATTGGCGATGGAGTCATTCAGGTGGTGGCGACCAATGGAAACAACCATCTGGGTGGGGATGATTTTGACCAGAAAGTGATCGATTGGCTCGCCGATAATTTCAAAAAGGAACACGGGGTCGATCTGCGAAATGACAAACAGGCCCTCCAGCGATTAAAAGAAGCGGGCGAGAAGGCAAAAATCGAATTGTCCTCCAAACTGGAAAGCGATATCAACCTTCCCTTCATCACTGCGACCAGCTCCGGGCCCTTGCATTTAGAGACCAAACTGACGAGATCCACTCTGGAAAGCCTCACTCGGGAATTGGTCGAAAAAACCCGGGATCCCGTCTTAAATGCGATGAAAGATGCGAAACTCAAACCCGAGGATATCGATGAAGTTATTTTGGTCGGTGGTATGACTCGAATGCCAATGGTCCAGACCTTCATCAAAGAAATCATGAAGAAAGACCCCAACAAGAGCATCAATCCGGATGAAGCGATTGCAGTTGGAGCAGCGATCCAAGCTTCGATCCTTTCAGGGGAAATGGGAAAAGACGTTGTTCTGGTTGATGTAGCCCCGCTTACATTGGGTGTTGAAGTCAAAGGGGGCCTGTTGGAACCCATTATCGAACGGAACACGCCTGTTCCCGTGAAAAAGGCCAAAGTCTTTACCACAGCCGAAGATGGGCAGACAGAAGTCGAAGTGCGCGTATATCAGGGAGAGCGTTCTCTAGCTGCGCAGAACCATATGCTGGGAAGTTTCCGGTTGGTGGGGATTCCCCCTTCACCAAGAGGCATCCCCCAGATCGAAGTGGCGTTCGATATCGATACAGATGGCATTGTACATGTGAAAGCCAAAGACCTGGGTTCGGGAAAAGAACAGTCCATGGTGGTTACCGGGCGAAACCAACTCTCTTCCGAGGACATCTCCAAAATGGTGGAGGATGCCAAGAAATTTGAGGAAGAAGACAAGAAGAAGCGGCAAGAGATCGAGATGAAGAATGAAGCCGATAACGTGGCCTATGCCACCGAAAAGATGCTCAAAGAAAATGGGGATAAAATCCCACCCGATCTTCGCGGGAATCTCGAAGCCCTTAAAAATGACCTTCGAGAAGCCATCAACCAAGATAATGCCCAGCGGATCAAAGTGCTGATGGATCAACTGAAGGAACAGACTATGAAGGCTGCGGAACACCTGTATAAAAGTCCCGAACAACCCTCGGGCGATGGACAGCAACCGCCCCAAGAATCCGGGGAACAACCACCGTCTGAGGAAGATCGATCCAAAGATGATAATGCTGTGGATGCGGAATATGAGGATGTGAAATAATTACCCGCAGCTGAAGATCGAACCGATTGCCAACCAGAAAGGGCTGTCGCGAGATGATTGCGAACAGCTCAGGAGGTGGGGTATGAAAAGAACCAAAGATTTTGACGAAGAAAATATGCCCAAGTACATTATCAGTGTAGCTGCTCAGATTATTGGGCTCCATCCCCAGACGATGCGCCAGTACGAAAAGCGCGGGTTTGTCTCACCCTATCGTCTGGGGACCCTTCGGCTCTATTCAGAGGAGGATCTAATCACCCTCCAGAAGATCAAAGAGCTGGCTGATGAGGGGATTCCAACAAGCGGGATCGAACGGATACTGGCTTTAGAAGAGCGAATGAGCGAGTTGGAACGGAGAGTCAAGACCTTGGAACGGGAGAAGACGATCCTCCAGGAACGGATTCGGAAAGAAACTGCGCCCTTACCGGTCAAGATCGAATACCGTTCGGTGGATTTTCTCTTTTTCGAAGATGACGAAGACAAGTAAGGAGGAAGACGATGATACAGATGGATGAGTACACATCAAAAGCTCAAGAGATTTTGAACGGGGTTCAGGATATCTTGATGCGGTACAAGCAGAATCAATTGCGATCCGAGCACATCTTGCTTTCCATGCTCGAGAAAGATGGAAATGTAGGGCATCAGGTACTGCGGCAGCTCGTGAAAGAGTTTGGAGCGCTTCGCAGGGATACGGAAAAAGCCGTCCGCGAATATGGGATGACTACTTCGGCGCCCCAAGGTCAAATTTACATCACTCCCAATGCCCGTAGAATATTGGAAGAAGCCAAAAAAGAGGCTACCCGCATGCAAGACATCAAGATTGGCGGGGAGCATCTGCTTGTTGCCTTGCTCAAAATCGAAGAATCGATGGCGGCTCGGATCCTTACGAAATACAAAGTAAGCCTGGAACAAGTATATACAGCCATTCGCCAAACACGAGCGCAGGGAGGAGGGGCGGACGAAGAGAACAAAGGACCGCTTCAACGGTTCACGACGGATTTGAATGAAATGGCTCTGAAAAAGGAACTCATGCCGGTCATTGGCCGAGATGATGAGATCCGGCGAATGATTCAGATCCTGGGTCGGAAGACCAAAAACAATCCTGTGATCGTCGGTGATTCTGGAGTGGGAAAAACGGCTGTTGTGGAAGGATTGGCCCAACGAATTGTGGAAGGGAATATACCCGAATACTTGAAAGGCAAACGGGTAATGGCCTTGGATATGGGACGGCTCGTTGCCGGAACCAAACTCCGGGGGGAGTTTGAAGAACGGATGAAGGCCGTTGTGGACGAAGTGAAAAAATCTGCCGGAGAAATCATTCTGTTCATCGATGAACTCCATACTTTGGTGGGCACAGGATCGGCAGAAGGTTCTATGGATGCGGCCAATCTTTTGAAACCTCCATTGGCGCGGGGAGAACTTCGGTGCATTGGAGCCACGACGCTGGACGAATACCGGAAACGGATTGAAAAGGATAAAGCGTTGGAACGACGGTTTCAAATGGTTATGATCGAAGAACCCAGCGCAGAGGATGCGATCGATATTCTGAACGGATTGCGGGAAGTCTTTGAAAAGCATCATGGGGTCCGAATCACGGGTCCTGCTATCGAAGCCGCAGTCAAACTATCCGATCGATACATTACTGAACGATTCCTGCCCGACAAGGCGATTGACCTTATTGACGAAGCGGCTTCCAAGATCAAGCTGGAAACGACGTATCTTCCTTCGGATTTGACCGGGATGGAAAAACAGCTCCAAACATTTGAAGAAGAGATCTCAGAAATGGTCAGCCGGAGTGAGTACGAACAAGCGGCTCGGAAGAAAATGGAAATGGAGAAGATGAAAGAGACCTATTCCCAGCAGTACGAGGAGTGGAAAAAAGACCTGGATACCAAACCCAAAGTGGTCAATGAGTATGTGATCGCCGAGATCGTGGAGAAATGGACCGGAATTCCCACCACCCGCATGCTGCGTTCGGACAAGGAGAAGATCCTCAACTTGGAAGCGATGCTGCACGAGAAGATCGTGGATCAGGAAGAGGCAGTCACGGCTGTCGCTCAAGCGGTTCGCCGTTCGAAAGCAGGATTGAAGGATCCCAAACGACCTTCTGGTTCCTTTCTTTTCTTGGGACCCACAGGAGTGGGGAAAACGGAACTCGCCAAAGCCTTGGCTGAGATCTTGTTCGGAAGTGAGGAAGCGCTGGTACGAATCGATATGTCCGAATATGGAGAAAAATTTTCCGTATCGAGATTGATCGGGTCCCCGCCAGGATACGTGGGATATGATGAAGGCGGCCAATTGACCGAAGCCATTCGGAGACGACCCTATTCGGTCATCTTGATGGATGAGATCGACAAGGCCCACCCTGAAACCTACCACATACTGCTGCAGTTGATGGAGGATGGCCGATTAACCGATGGAAAAGGGCATGTGGTGGACTTTCGCAATACGATTTTGATCCTTACCAGCAACATTGCAAGCGATGAGATTGTCAAAGGAAAACGGAAGCTGGGGTTTGGAGATGAAGATGACGGAGACGAAGAGATTAAAACCGTGGTTTCCGATGAGCTGAAAAAGTTCTTTAAACCCGAATTGATCAACCGGTTGGACAACATCATCGTTTTCAAGACCTTGTCTCAGGACGATATGAAGAAGATCGTGGACATATTGATGGTGCATCTGAACGAACGAGTGGTGGACAAGCATATCCGGCTGAATCTTTCGGAGGATGCGCGGGAATTTTTGGCTCGGAAAGGATATGATCCATCGTTTGGGGCGAGGCCACTCCGAAGGATGATGGAAAAGTATATCGAAGTTCCGCTGTCGGACCTGATTTTGGAGGAGAAGGTTAAAGAAGGAGACAGCGTTCAGATCTTGGTGGACCAAGATCAGGAAAAACTCCATTTTGAAGTTCTTGTGGAATAGGGAGTTCTTAGATCAATCGATGAACGGATCGGGCCTTCGGGCCCGTTCTTTATTAGGCGTGATCAAAGGATTCATCGGGTTTTGGAAAAAAAGGGGGAGATACGTACCAGTGAACCAACCCATCAGGCCAACGATGGCAGATGGCGCCACAGGGTTTAAGATGGAGCGCAGAAGGGTTGATTCCGCACAAATGCCACACCCATTCCTCCAGAGTCGGATTGTGCCCGATGATGGTTATTCGATCGGCCTTGGATTCAGCGCTTCGGCACAATTGTTCGATATCGTTCGAATGGCCTTCGTAGATCGCCATCGATTCTTGGTAGGATTTCCAGGTGAATCCTCCCTTGGTGAGCGCTTCATGGGTTTGGCGGGTTCGTAGAGATGGAGAGCATATGACGAGATCGGAACGATACCCCACTGCATCCAAAAACCGTCCCAACCGAAATGCATCCGATTCCCCTTGGCGAGTCAATGGCCGATCGATGTCTCGAACGATCCCAGGGGGGTTTTTTTCTGCTTTTGCGTGGCGAATGATCAAAAGCTCCCTCATTCAAGATCATCCTCATCCCGTTCATCCGGGCGGGAATACACTTTAAACAGGCGGGTATCCTGAGTCTGTTTGGGTCGAGCGGATTGAACAGCCCACTGGTAGAGTTCCATCTGAGCGTTTACTTGCGGTTTGCCCCTCCGATCCACTCGGATGTAGGAGCCATCGGATTGCATTTCCCGCGCTCTGACCGTATCACGAAGATATAGGTCCAGGATTGCACCGATCCGGTCTTTGAGAGATTGTTCTTCAATCGGGAACAGGATTTCCACCCTCCGATCCAGATTTCGGGGCATCCAATCGGCGCTAGAAAGGAGCACGCGGGTATCTCCCCCGTTGTGAAAGGAGAAAATCCGGGTATGCTCCAGATACCGACCGACAATGCTTCGTACCCGGATGCGTTCGCTCAGCCCCGGGATTCCGGGTTTTAGACAGCAAATCCCTCGTACGATCAAATCGATTTCAACTCCTGCTATGGACGCTTGATACAGCGCGCGGATCATCTCTGGATCCACCAAAGCGTTCATTTTGACGATGATCCGGGCTTCCATCGACCGTTCTGCGTATCGGATCTCCTGTTGAATCCATTCGATGAAGGATTGGCGTAAGTTGATCGGAGAAAAAGCGATGGTTTTCCAGGCGGGGGGTTGGGCATACCCGGTCAGAACATTAAAAAGGGAGGATGCATCGGATCCAAAGGGTTCGCGTGTGGTCAAATAGCCCATGTCCGTGTACAGCGCGGCAGTAGTGTCATTGTAGTTGCCTGTGCTCATATGAACATACCGTCGAATTCCGTCTTCTTCTCTCCGGATCACGAGTAAGACCTTACAATGGGTTTTTAGCCCCATCAGACCATATACGACATGACAACCCGCGTCTTCCAATCGTTTGGCCCAAAGGATATTGTTTTCCTCATCGAACCGGGCTTTCAGCTCGACCAATGCGGTTACTTGCTTTCCATTTTCAGCGGCTCGGATCAACGCATGAATAATGGGAGAATCACCACCCACACGATAAAGAGTCTGTTTGATTGCCAGAACATTCGGATCTTCGCTTGCCTCGCGCAGCAAATCAATCACATGTTGAAAGCTTTCAAATGGATGGTGCAGCAAGATATCCTGCTTGCGTATGGCTTCGAACGCTGAATCATAATCTCGGAACCCAGGAGATGACTGGGGCAAAGCCGAAGGATAAAAAAGAGACTCAAATCCCTTTTTGATCGGAGATTTCAAAAAAGCAGCCAAATCCAAAGGGCCATTGACTGGATAGATATCTTCGTCGTCCAAGGGACAGCTTTGGCGCAAAAAATACAAAGCGGATCGGGATATGCCGTTCCGTACTTCCAGACGGACGGGAAAACCCCAATGTCTTCTCTTTAATGAACGTTGAATCTCGGCAAGCAAATCATCGGCTTCTTCTTCATCGATGTCCAGATCTGCGTTTCGGGTAATGCGAAAGGGATCGCACCGGATGATCTCATATCCAGGGAACAGTTTTTGCATATGCCGAATGATGATCTGTTCAAGAAACACCCACTGTTTGTGAGTATTGTGGGGAACCGATATCAATCGGGGCAGCACTGAAGGAACCGGTACAACTGCGTATCTCGTGGATTTTGATTCCTCTTTCAAAGACACGATGAGATTCAAAGAGCGGTTCTGTAAGTTTGGAAAAGGACGCGAAGGATCCACAGCCATGGGTGTTAGGACGGGAAACACGGTCTCTTCATAGATACGATCCAAGTACCGATTTCCTTTTTCCCCAACTTCCGCGATATCGGAAATCATGCATCCTTCTTTTCTCAATGCGGGAAGGATGGATCGTTGAAAGCAATTGTACCCCACTTTGGTCATGCGCTGCGCTTCTTGGGCAATTCGCTCCATCTGTTGCGCAGGGGTCATCCCTGCGGGATCGGCGCCATGGAACCCTACTTCGATCTGCTCTTTTATGCCCGCCACACGAATCATAAAGAATTCATCCAAATTCGAGAAGACAATGGCAAGGAATTTTAGGCGTTCCAAAAGAGGATTGGTCCGATCCAATGCCTCTTCCAAAACTCTTTGATTAAACTGAAGCCAGCTGAGATCACGGTTCTGATACCATTGGGGGTCAGAAAGATTCATTCCATCAGCCTCTTTTTCAAGCGGGGCTTCAATCCGAAGACTTCTCGAAAAAAGTCGCTCTTGGCTTCAAAGATCCATTCTTCGAAGATCGTTTCATATTGGGTTTCCACAATAATGTCCACATGATTCTTTTTGGCTTTGACCTTAAGATCGTTAAACTTATGCTCATGCGCGCGGTCCAAAGCATCGGCTACTCGAAGAATCCCGACCAGCTTGGAAACAACAAGGCGGTGGAACGGGTCCAGTTCCCGAAAGTTGGAATGGGTCATCGAAGGTTCTTCGACGCTATGGTATCGAGCCACATTGGAGATAATTTCCACATCAAGAGCCGAAAGTCCAAACAGATCGGTGTTGCGGATCAGATCGTACGAATGGTGCGCGTGATTCCGGACATTCACGTATTTCCCAGCATCATGGAGGATGGCGGAAATCTGTAATAGAAGTCTCTCGTGACTGCCCAATCCATGCACATTGATCATCTTGTCAAAGAGTTTTCCGGCCAATGATTCGACCATATAGGCGTGTTTTTGATCGTAGTGATACTTTTCCCCCACGCTTCGCGCGGATTGGATGATATTCCGTTCCAGACGGGAATGCCAGCTATCTCGGTATTCAGGGAAAAGGGTATCCTCGATCAGAACATCCATAATCGAGATTTTGGTAGCAAGCATTGTTTCCGCGCGAGAAACGAGAAACAATTGACGATAGATGGATAGAGCGGGTAAGAGAACCTCTGCTTGGTCTTCCGATAGATCATACATCTCTGCGATTTGTTGTGGGGTGGAATGCATGATGGATGTATAGAGGTGTTCAAAAGAGTCCCTGGGGATCACTCCGAAACTGGAAGTTGATTCAACGCCGCATAAGTGCATGATCAACTGAATTTCTTTGCCCGAGGCCACAAAGTATTGAATCGGATCTTCAGGCAGCAAGTTTTGCAATGTGTGCATATAGGTATTCAGGTATTCTTCAATAACAACATCGAATCGATCCGTCCTTTGTTGGAGGATTCCGAGCATTTCGGCCAGTTTGAGCGAACCGATATGGATGTTTTGTGTTAGTAGGAAATCGCCTTTTTTCGTAAGAACAACACCCAAACTGCCGGTTCCAATGTATGTCAGGAAGATATTGGAATTCTGGAAGGCTTCATCGGTATCGAGCTCTTGAGACAGTTTCCTGTACATGCGCGTCTTTTCTTCCGAATCATCCAAAATCTGGATTTCCATTCCGGTTTTCACACGGATTTGGTCGAGAATGTAGGCTTTGTTGGACGCCTCGCGGATGGCGGAAGTAGCGTATAGGGTAATATGCTCTGTATTGTATTCTTTCAGGAGTTTTGCGAACCCTTTCAGGATCTCGCTAATTTTATCCACCTTTTCAAAATCGATTTTTCCTTTTGTAAAGGTATCCTTTCCAAGGGCGAGGGGATAGTCGGGCGCTTCCAGGATCTTCATCCGGTTTTGCTTGACCTCGACGATCCGTAAAGAAATCCCATACGATCCAATATGAGCGATGCCTGATATGGTTCGATCTTTGGGGGTTTTTTCCGGCATGGTTTTCCTTCCTTTTCTGCTCAAATATGGGTTTTCGAGGATTATACCACATTTCACGCCTTGTCCGAAAACATATCCAAAAAACAACCGAACAAGCCAAAAATCATGATACAATACAAAGGGTATTTGAATTTCAGTCTGGATGGTGTATAATTACAATGGAAGGATATTCGCGATTGGCGATTCGCCCAAAGAGAACCCGTAGTGTATCGCTCACGGGGGCTTTTTGCAACTTGAACTGCAAGCATTGCCGAGGAACTTATCTCAAGAACATGGATTCCTTGGATCGATGGGTCAAGGGGATGGGAGATCCTGATATAGGGTCTTTGTTGATCAGCGGGGGAATGGAAGACCAGCGCTCGGTTCCTTATGGTCAATACCGATCCGAGTTGATCGCCTTACGGAAGTCCGGTATGCGGATCAACCTTCATGTCGGGTTTCCCGAACCGAAAGAGGCGGCTCTGATTGGCGCGTTGGCAGACGTGGTTTCTTTAGACCTTCCAGGAACAGACCGGATTATCCGAGAAGTATATGGTATACCGATGCAAGCGCAAGAAGTCATGGATCTATATCAGGAATTGGTGTCATCTGGAGTCCCTGTCCATCCACACATAACAGTTGGATTGGAAAATGGACGAGTGGGCCACGAGCAAAAAGCGATCCAAGCGATTCAACCATTTCAACCAAAGCTACTGGCAATCAATGTGTTGATTCCCACGAAGGGAACTGCCTATGAGTCTGCGCGTCCACCGGATCTGCGCGATGTTCGACAAGTCTTTTCGGATGCCAAGGCAGGTCTTCCATACACAAAATTGATTTTGGGTTGCATGCAGCCCAAAGGACGGTACCGCGTAGACCTGCAAATGATGGCTTATGATATGGGGTTTTATGGATGGGTACAACCGGTCGGCATGCTTATGAAGCAGCTTGCCGAAGAAGAACATGGGGTTCGTTTCTTTTTTGATTGTTGCGCTTTTGCGCAAACCCTGATTTCTGAGTAAGGGGAGGGGGGTTTATGGAACAACTGAAAAAGATTTGGGAATGGATCAAGTCTTTTCCCGACGTGTATTGGAAAAAGTTTTCTACCGCGCAGAAAATCCTCGTTGCCGGTAGTGCTGCGATTATCTTGATTATCCTTCTGTTCAGCATCATCAGTGTGGCAAGTCCAAACTATCAATTGTTGGTCAAAGGCTTGACCGATGTCGAGTCGGGTCAGGTTGTGCGTGGATTGGAAGAAATGGGAATACCCTACCGCGCTGTGGGAGGAAGCATATATGTTCCTGCAAGCGCAAATCCCGATGCAACACGAATGAAACTGAGCGCGGATGGGATTCTGGGCGGAATGGTCAAGGGTTTTGAGATTA
>CAZOJQ010000048.1:0-13735 GCA_964580185.1 uncultured Thermotogaceae bacterium | reverse complement strand
TTCCGTCTTGCGAGGACGATTATTCCTTAGCCTTTTGGTTTTTCTCTGAATATGATTCAGAACGATTAAGACGCGTTATTGCGCTTGGCTCACAGATTCTTGACCATTTATGGTACCGAAAAACTTTCCCCTATGCTATCTTCCTTCGGTACCTTTTGCCATTCATGTTTATGATCCGAGCATTATGAGTCAAACGATCAAAAATCGCGATGGTCAACGCCTGATCCTGGAATAGGGCGTACAGATCCAAATTTCCACAGATGCTCAATTCCATTCAGAAAGGAAGAAAGTCTATGAGAGAGAATGGGATCGGGAATGAAGGAGGAGAAAATGCCAAAAATATTCAACAGAAGGAACTTGGAATTTGAAAAAAGAAAGAGTCGCATCCCTGAGTTTGAATGGTATACAAGCCCGAAACTTGCCGATTTGTCCAATGCAAAACACATTCAGTTTGATGTACGGATCCTGGATCCGGAAAAGTTATCCTTTCCCTACCATTTCCACAGAGCTTCGGAAGAGCTATTTGTGATTCTATCGGGCGAGGCCACTCTGCGCTCACCAGACGGATTCCAACAGATATCGACAGGAGATATCGTTTTTTTTGAAGAGGGAGAAACAGGAGCGCACCAACTCTACAACCACAGCGATGTCCCTTGTGTGTACCTGGATATCCGCACGACGATCGGTATCGATATCTGTGAATATCCAGATTCGGGGAAAGTCAATATCCTTCCCTTCAGGCGCATTTTTGACGGTTCCTGTATTTTGGATTATTACACGGGAGAAGAAAATGCGATTGAGAAATGGCCAGAAGAGATCCTCCAAAGAAAAAAAACCAATCCTCATTGAGCTTTCTTCAGATTGATCCATCCCTCGCTTTGGGAAAAAAGAATGGATTGAAAGGACCGGTTCCATGGTATAATTGGAGCAAGCAAAATACATAGGAGGCGTTGGGAAAAGGGAATCCGGTGCGAAACCGGAGCGGTGCCGCCACTGTATGCGGGTATGAAATCCCTAATTGAAGCAAAGCTTCAATCATCCACTGGATCATTCCGGGAAGGAAGGGAGAGTAAGCAGATCCGCGAGCCAGGAAACCTAGCCCAACCCTTGGATAATCCCGTTTTCCTCGAGACAAGGAAAGCGGGAAATTTGGTGTAACGAGGTGGTCTAGTGAAAAGGTATTTGGTGCTGTTGAGTTTGCTGTTGGTCTTTTGTCTGCCTGCGCTCTTTTCCGTTACGGTGATTGACGATTTGGGTCGAGTGATCGATGTACGCACCCCCCCCCAACGAGTGGTCGTGGCTGCTCCGGCAATTACCGATTTTCTGATCCAGCTGGGATTGAGCGATCGCATTGTAGGAGTAACCGATTACGATGCATTTGATGCAGAACGAATCGGACAGTTGATGCCGCTGAATCGAGAGAAGATCTTATCGCTACGCCCGGACCTTGTCTTAATGGCGGGCGGATTCCAAGCACCCGAAGTGCACGGATTGGAAGAACTAGGAATACCCACGTTGGTACTGAATCCTTTGGGGTTAGAGGATGTCTATCGGAGTGCTCAGTTGATTTCCATCATCTTTGGAATCCCACATAAAGGGACCGCACTGGTGGAGTCGCTACGCAAGCGGGTCGATCATGTTGCCCTAGAAGCTTATACAATCCCTTTGGATCAGCGGAAGAAAGTCTTTTTTGCCATGTTTTATGGAGATGAAGTGAAAGATCTATGGACATGCGGTTATGGATCCTTGCTCAACGAACTGATCGCATTGGCTGGGGCGATCAATATAACCGGTCATTTCCCCGGTCCCAGCGGTTGGCTGCCAATCGCTGAAGAGTTTGTGGCCAAAGCCAATCCCGATGTGATCATCATTCCTGTCTATTATGAAGGAGGCGAAGAACCGGCCGTCCGCGCTTTGCTTTCATACCAACCCTGGGCAGGAGTCAACGCCGTCCGATCCCAATCGTTTATTCTCGTCGATGGAGATACTTCCAACCAACCCAATACCCTTTTGGTTGGAATCCTAGAAACCCTATTCCAAGAACTCTACCCAAAGAGGTAGCCCTTGTTGCCCGTGATCTCCCGGAGACTGAAAATCGCGATTGCGATCGTTTTTTCGGTTTTGTTTCTTTTCTTCCTCCTTCTGAATACCTCTTTGGGAACCGTATCGATCCCTTTTGGCGATATTTGGAAGGCATTGACCTTGCAATCTCCCGAAGATCCGGTGCACCATTCAATCATTTTGAACATTCGGTTGCCACGCGTCCTGCTTGGGATATTGGTCGGAGCGACCTTGGCCGTATGTGGCAACTTGTTTCAAGCCCTCCTCAGAAACCCCCTTGCCGATCCGTACATCTTGGGGGTTTCTTCCGGGGCGGCTTTTGGCATTGTATTGTCTATTGGAATCATGGGAAGCATGACAGCCATTCCGGCTATCCTTTACAATCTCCCTCTGATGTCCTTCTCTTTCGCCATGGTTGCGGCGTTTAGTAGCTATTTCATAGCAAAACGCGGAGCGAAAACCCCTGTTGTGGATCTAATTTTAAGCGGGGTTATTGTCAACTTCCTGTTCAACGCGGGCACAACCTTTGCCATTGTCTTTCTATGGAGAAATATCCAAAGCACCACTTATTGGCTTATGGGTAGTTTGTCAGGAGCCAGTTGGACCAAGGTGAGCTCAATGACTGTGGCAACCGGTATCGCCATTTTCTTTGGATTGATCTTTTCTGTTAAACTCAACGCAATCTCTTTGGGCGAAGAAGAGGCCATGAACCTTGGGGTCAATGTGAACCTCCTAAAGTTTCTGATCTTTTTCACTGTTTCCCTATTAACTGCATACTGCGTCAGCGTCGCGGGTATTGTAGGATTCGTGGGTTTGATCATCCCTCATAGCGCTCGATTGATAACAGGTCCAGACCACAAAAAGAGCATTCCCTTTTCCGCGCTCTTGGGGGGATTGTTCCTCTCTTCATGCGATACCATAGCCCGTACTATGTTTGCCCCCATCGAAATGCCCTTGGGCACAATCACAGCCCTAGTAGGCGCCCCGGTATTTATCTTTCTCTTGCGGAAGAAAATGCGGACAACCTGAAGTTTGATCAATTGGATCATTATGGTATAATTCTTACGCAAATCGATCCCTATCCAAACCGAGGAGGAGCGTATGGAAAAACTGCACTTGGATGATTTCACCAAATATCGGTTTCTTTCTGGGATTCAATCTGCTCCAGATGGGAAAAAAGCCGCCTTTTTGGTATATGAGGCCGATCTCGAAGAAAACCGGTATAAGGCCAATCTATGGCTATATCGTTGGAAACGAAACCAGCTTTCTCCGTTGACTCAATCGGGTCGCGAAGGACCATTTCTCTGGAAAGAAGATAGCGAACACATCCTATTTACTTCTATGCGGAATCCTGACGATCAAGCGGCGCGGAAAACCGGTGTCATCCGAACAACATTCTACGAGATTTCCATTACGGGCGGAGAAGCCATAAAGCAATTCGAAATCCCGATGGAGGTTACCGATTTCAAATTGCTCGATGACCAACGATTGCTCATCACTGCGGCGGATCATCCCCAGCGTGTAGATCTATCGGATATGAATGAAACCGCCAAATCGCAAGCTTTGAAAAAAATCGAGCAGGAGAGAGACTTTGAAGTTCTTGATGAGATTCCCTTTTGGATGAACGGAAAAGGGTTTACCAATAAAAAAAGGAACCGGATCTATATCTACCATATCGATTCTGGCTACCTAGAAGCGCTGACCTCTGAGACTTTCCAAGTGAGTAGCTTTGATTTCGATGAACAGAAAACACACCTTGTCTATTCCGGGATCGAGTTCCAAGATTGCTATCCTATTCAGGAGCATGTATGGCTGATGGATCTGGGCACTCGATCGGTCAAGCAAATCTCTACAGACCCGTTTTATTCTCTTGGAGCTGGTTTTGCGGGAGATTCCAAAATATACTATTATGGAAAAGATATGCAGGATTATGGGCTCAGTCAAAACCCAAAGTTCTATTTGTACGACTTGAAAGACAAAAGCATACAATGCCTGACGCCGGAATGGGACAATTCCATTGGGAATTCTGTGGGAAGCGACTGCCGCTTAGGAAAACCTGCCCCGACCGTTCAATACGAAGAAGGCTATCTGTACTTCTTAGGGACAGTAGGACATCGGTGCGTTCTTCATCGCGTGGATATGAAAGGAACCATCGAACAACCTCTGACTTACCCTGGATCGATTGACCAGTTTTCGGTATGTAAGCAGCGAATCTTGTTTATCGGGTTCCAAGACAACAAACTCCAAGAACTATATCGGTTCCGTGATGAAGAAGTGTCCACCGTTACTCAGTTTCATGAATGGATTCAGCAAGATCGACATTTGGTCAAACCCGAAAGGATGGAAGTGCCAATTACCGACTCTCTCCATTTGGAAGGCTGGATCATGAAACCCGTCGATTTTGATCCAGGCCGTCAGTATCCGGCTATCCTCAATATCCACGGAGGGCCAAAAACCGTATATGGGGAAATCTTTTTCCACGAAATGCAGTATTGGGCCAATGAAGGATTTGTTGTCTTCTTCTGCAACCCCCGCGGAAGCGATGGCCGCGGCAATGAATTTGCCGACATTCGCGGTCGGTATGGGTATGAAGACTACCAAGATATAATGACCTTTACGGACCGAGTCATCGAACAGTGTCCGTTTATCGACCGAAACCGAATGGGTGTGACCGGGGGGTCCTATGGCGGGTTCATGACAAACTGGATCATTGGCCATACCCAACGCTTTCGCGCTGCAGCCTCTCAAAGAAGCATCTCCAATTGGATCTCCAAGTTCGCAACGACAGATATCGGGTACTTTTTCGTTCCCGATCAACACCTCACCAATCCCTGGGATGGAGTAGAAAAGCTCTGGGAACATTCTCCATTGAAATATGCTGATAAAGTACAGACGCCCACCTTGTTCATGCATTCCGAAGAAGACTATCGTTGTTGGATTCCCGAAGGGATCCAGATGTTTACAGCCCTTCGCTATTTTGGAATCGAGTCCAGGCTTTGCTGGTTCCGGGGAGAAAATCACGAACTATCGCGGGGCGGTCGTCCTCGATCGCGAATTCGACGATTGGAAGAGATCACTCGGTGGTTCAAGCTCCATCTTTGAGTGGGAAGCAGGTTAAAGAAAGGGGGGGAAGCCCCTTTTGAACAAAACCATTCGCTTGATCTTTGTATTGGTGCTCTCTGCAGTTTTCATCCTCATCATTCTGGGGTTCCGGTATGAAACTCTGGTCATCCAGACAGTCGATTATCTGCAAGAAGCCCAATGGAACAGCGAAATGGCTATTTCTTCCCTGATACCGGTTTACGCGCCCATTTCCGGTTTTATCACACGCATGGAAGTTACCGCGTATGATCTCATCCAGAAGGGGGATCTGTTGTGCGTGTATGACCAAATCAATATTGAATACGCGGTTGTCCGAGCAAGAAACGAGTATGCAAGAGCTTTGGTCCACGAAGGATTAGCAATCCAAGAAGAGCGAAGACTTGCTATGGAGCTTGCAGAAAGAGAATTGAGCCTTTCGCGTGTTCTAAGTCCAGCGACGGGGATTGTATCCGTCGTATCTGTGCGCTCCAATACTCACGTCGAACTCGGACGAGAACTAATGCGGATCATACCCGAAGAAGCGCGCTGGATCATTTCGTTGTCTTCCCATCAACTTCAGGTTCTTCAAAAAGCCATGCACTACTCGGTGTTTGTGCCTGCGATTAATCGGACCTTTACACAAACCAGTCTCTCTTTGGTAGGAAAAGGGGAGGAGTGGGCAATCCAGTTGCCCAATGACATGGCGCTTCGGACTGTGGCGATTGGCGCTCGGGCTCAAATTACTTTCGTTGAATTGGGAGAACCGGCCGCTTGGATTCCCGTTTCTTTTTTGACCCAAAACCATGTCACCGGAACCGATGGCGCTCAATATCCTGTACGCGTCTTGGAAAAGGATCAAGAAATGGCTTTGGTTCAGGGTTTGACCGATGGCATTATGATCCAGAAAAGGAGGTTTTAGCTTGCCTGTTATCGATATTCCCAAACTCATCTTGCATGCATATCGCATGAATTCGTCCGATGTGCATCTGTGTACCGATGAACATCCCATATATCGAGTTTTTGGACAGCTAAACCGAGTCCGAGAAGTCCCCGTCATGACTCACGACGATGTTGAGAAGAGTCTCGAGATGCTCTTTCAAAATCTCGGGTTCCAACCACCGGAAGGAAAAAAAGAAGTGGATTTTTCTTTCGGAATCCAGGATCTCATTCGGGTCCGAGCCAATGTTTATTATGAACGAAGGAACTTAGCGGCCGCGTTCCGGATTATCACCAAAAAAGTCCGGACCCTAGAAGAATTGGATGTTCCGATTTTGCTCAAGGAGATCAGTGAACGGGATCGGGGGATGATTCTGGTTGCCGGTCCTACGGGAAGCGGGAAATCGACTACCATTGCTGCTATGATCAACCATATCAACGCAACCAAACCGGTGCATATCTTGACGATTGAAGATCCGATCGAATATGTCTTCGAAAACAGGAAAGCGGTCATTCATCAACGAGAATTGGGCATGGATACGCAATCATTTGCGGACGGCCTCAAGTATGCACTCCGACAAGATCCCGATGTAATCCTCGTTGGAGAAATGAGAGACTTGGAAACGATGGAACTGGCTCTTACCGCAGCAGAAACGGGCCACCTTGTGTTTGCGACCATTCACACGAACTCTGCGCCCACTGCTCCAGAACGAATAGTCGATGTCTTTCCTGCGCACCAACAGCGTCAAGTTGCCATGCAGTTGGCCAACGCTCTTGTCGCGGTCATCTATCAAAGGCTCTTGACCCATGCAAACGGAAATCGATACATTCCCGTCCTGGAAGTCCTCCTAGTCACCGATGCAGTCAGAAACCTGATTCGAGAAGGAAAGCTTCATCAGATCGAGACTATGATGGAAACAGGGAAAAAGCTAGGAATGGTTTCTTTTGACAATGCGCTCATTGAATCCCATAAGCTGAGCAAGATCACGCTTGAACAGGTCAAACTCTACTGCCGCAACCTGGACAAGGTGAAGAAAGATTTGATGCTTCCATAAAAAAAGCCAATGGAAATGATTCCATTGGCTTTTTGCCTGTAAAGAGGTTAACGACTAGACAATGCCCTTTTCTGTTTCTTTACAGAAGAGGTGCATCTTGTTCATATCTACAGCTAGATTCATATTATCCCCTTCGGTTGCTTCTGTATCCGGGCTGACATTTGCGATCATCTGCGCTTCTCCGGCAACAATATGCAGCAAGGTTTCGCTGCCCAAGGGTTCTGTTACGTCGATTTTCACTTCGATCGAGTTCTCTTCTGTCCCTTTGATTGAGGACACTCGCTGATCATAGAGGTCTTCTGGACGAATCCCGAAAATCACTGCTTTATCGACATAGTCGACTACTTTATCCTCATACTTTTGGGGTATCTTCAGATGAATGGTTTGCGTTGAATCTTGGAACCAGTACCCGCCGTCTTTCTTCATCATAATCCCATCGATAAAGTTCATGGGCGGGGTTCCAATAAACCCTGCCACAAAGATATTCGCGGGTTGATTGTAGATTTCATGGGGATTGGCTACTTGTTGAATGACCCCATCTCTCATGATGACGATCTTGTCCGCCATGGTCATGGCTTCGATCTGGTCGTGAGTCACATACACGATCGTTGCGGAAAGCCTGTGGTGGAGCTTTTTCAGTTCTGCCCTCATTTGGACCCGGAGTTTGGCGTCGAGGTTGGACAAAGGTTCATCGAACAGGAATACCTTGGGATCCCGAACAATAGCCCTACCCACTGCGACCCTTTGTCTTTGCCCTCCAGAAAGCTGTTTGGGTTTTCTGTCCAAAAGGTGTTCAATGCTCAAGATCCGGGCGGCATTCTGAACCCGCTCTTGGATTTCTGCCTTTGGGAATTTCCGGAGCTTCAACCCAAATGCCATGTTGTCATACACGGACATATGGGGATACAAGGCATAGTTTTGAAACACCATCGCTATATCCCGATCTTTGGGTTCCACATCGTTGACCACTTTGGTGTCGATTTTCACGGTTCCTTTCGTAATCTCTTCCAAACCCGCGATCATTCTGAGCGTTGTGGTCTTCCCACATCCCGAAGGACCCAGCAAAACAACAAATTCCTTGTCTTCGATCACAAAATCTGCGTCTTTTACTGCTTCGACTTTTCCTTCATACACCTTCCACACATGGTCCAAAAGAACTTGTGCCATCGATTATACCTCCTGATCTGTAGTCTCCAAATGTACCAGTAACTCGTCAAGACTTCGTTTTTTGATCAATGTCGCGTCCGATTCGCTTCCCACATCGATCAGATATAGATCGTAAATCTCATTCAAAAATTCCATGATCTGAACATATCGATCGTAACTCATTAGGGCCGATACCGGTTTTCCGTTTCGAGTGATAATCACTTCTTCCTTTTGGGACTCTTGAACCACAGCGGAAAACTCTTTTTTGGCGTCTGCCAACGGCACAAACTGCAAATCTCTCAAAGTACGCACGATACTCACTCCTTATTGACTATAATTATAGTCAATTTCTTACAAAAAAGCAAGGTCCAAATATTGCATTTATGTACCAATCAAGAATCGTTTTGGGTAAGAAACTGTTGATAACTCAAATAACTGTCTTTCGGGATCCGTTTTTTCCCTTTGTCTTCATAATCCACAAAGACCAAACCAAAACGTTTGGAAAATCCATGCGCCCACTCGAAATTATCCATGAAAGACCACGAAAAGTACCCTTTTACGATGATCCCTTGGTTGATCGCATCCTGAACTGCCTTAATGTGCTCCTGGATATATTTGATCCGTTTTTCGTCATGCACCTTTTCCCGAAACACCATGTCTTTTTCTGCGCATCCATTCTCGGTAACATACAGTGGAAGACTCCCATATCCACTGACTTGTTTCAAACACTGAGTCAGCCCTTGGGGATAGATTTCCCAACCCATGTCCGTAGTCGGCAACCGTGGTTTATCAAAGGAAATGCCCATCATGCCTCCTGGATCGGCTTTGGCCAATTGCCGAGTGTAATAATTCACACCCCAAAAATCAATGGGTTCCTGGATGATTTCGAAATCTTCGCCTTTCACTTCGGGGTACAAACCCAACGGTTTCAGCGTTTCCGATAGTTCCGACGGGTATGACCCCTCCATCGGAGGGGTATAAAACCATTCATTCACGAATTGATTGCACAAAAAGGCCGCCCGATGGTCTTCTTCTGATCTTGAAGCCGGCTCAATGCATGAGGTTACATTGGTCAATCCTATGTTCCCTCCAGGCACTTCCGAACGAAAAGCTTGGACAGCCTTTCCGTGAGCCATAAGGAGATGATGAGCCACCTGGAAAGACCGTTTTGCATCCCGCACGCCGGGAGCATGTTCTCCCATGAAATACCCTGTGTGGGAAGAACAGAAAGGCTCATTCAGAGTGATCCAATTCGATACCCGATCTCCCAAGGCAGAAAACATCTGCTGAGCGTACGCGCCAAAGTACTCTACGGTATCTCGGGATTCCCATCCTTGAATCTTCTCTTGAAGGGCTTGGGGGAGATCCCAATGATAAAGGGTGATCATCGGTTCAATGCCTCGCTCCAGAAGACCATCCACCAATCGGTTGTAAAAATCCATTCCTTTCGGATTCGGTTTTCCTTTCCCGTCCGGTATTACCCGTGGCCAACTGATCGAAAAGCGATACGCATTCACACCCAATGCTTTCATTAGTTCCAGGTCTTCTTCCCAGCGATGATAATGATCGCAACCCTCAGAACCATCTTCACCCGTTCGAATGGCTCCGTCGATTGTGCAGAAGTGTGTCCAGATCGAAGGGCCTTTGCCGTCTTCCAAATCCGCTCCTTCGATTTGATAGGCCGCAGTTGCTGTACCCCACAGAAAGTCTTTCGGAAAATCTTTACGTTTCATTTGAACCCTCCTTTTCTGTGTTTGCTCGATCGATCTTCTCTGTTCCAATCATTGATTTGAGCATTGTTGCGTTAATCACTGCTTTTCCTCGGAAATGGTTGTTGAAAAAAACGAGCTTTCTCCCTTTTTCCACAAGGCGAATCTTTCCAACCCATTCCATAAGCTCCTCTTTTGAATATTGATAATCATATCGCTCATATGCGTGCTCATGGGCATACCATTTTTCTGCGTTCCGACCATGAAACCGAAGGTAGTACCCCTCCGTATCAACCAATCGACGGTCCATAAGCCCTTGTAATGCCGGCTGATCCACCGAAACCCACAAGACTCCTCGTTCACGGAATGTTTCGATAACCGGAGGCCTATCCCAAGATTCATGACGAAACTCGACCGCGCAATCTATATCAATCTCTTTTAGGACTTGATCCAAATAGGTTCGGTTTGCATCGGTTCTCCAAAACGAGTTTGGGAACTGGAGGAGAATCAAAAGGGAGAACCCTTGATCCCGGATCACTGATACACAGCGAAGATACTCAGGAATACCGGATCGATCGAACCCATGTGTGAAGGACTGATGCCCTTTGATTACAAAAAAGAACCCCTTCGGAGCGCGGCTGCACAGCGAAAGCATCGTTTGAGGTGAAGGCATCCGGTAGTAGGTGTAGTTGATTTCCAAGCAATCGAAGAGATTCGCGTAGTATTCAAACCATTGATTCTTCGGTAAACCCATGGGATACACGGTGCCAACCCAATCATCGTAAGAAAACCCACTAGTGCCAATTCGAATTTCACTTTCCGCATTCATGGGATTCGGACCCACCTCCATAGATTGGAGTATCCGATTTTCTGGCTCATTGCGACAAAGGCATGCGCTGTTGCCGTAGCATCCCCCAGCGCCCGATGTCGATCGACTGCGTGAATATCCAGGCGACGCAAGATTTCGTCTAGATTGTGCCTCCCTCGGAACAGCGCGCGAGAAAGGTGGATCGTATCAATGTATGGATTTCGAAAGGGATCGATTCCACATAGATGACAAGAATGCTGGAGAAACCGCAAATCGAAGGAAGCGTTTTGGATGACCACCGTTCGATCTCCTAAAAAAGAAAGAAAGTCACGGATTACGGGAAAGAGATTGCGCTTACCCCGCACCATAGAATTGGTGATTCCAGTAAGTCGGGTAATGAAGGGATCAATCGGCCGCCCAGGATTAATCAACTCCGAATAGGTTTCTTCGGTTTGGACTTCCCAATCTCGTACTACAATGGCAGCTACTTCTATAAGGGACGAACCTTTTTCGGGAGAAAGACCGGTCGTTTCTGTGTCCAGGACGACAAAATCCAAAATTATTCCCCGTTTTCCTTCTTCGCATAATCCAGAAGATCATCTACCCAACCCAACATATATCTGTTTGGATTCATGATTGTCTTTCCTCGGCTGAACCAGGTTCCCAACGGCCGATCTTCGTCATTGTCTTGAGCAAGGTACATTCATAGGAGTTGCGAGGATGAAACAAGCTGCTGATGGTCACTCCACCGAGTGTTATGTTGGAATGGAGCATCCATCCATCTCCCAAGAACAACCCTACATGCCCCGGAAAAAAACAAAGATCTCCAAACCGGGCTTGATTTTGCTCAATCGAGCAAAAAACTCTTTCTTGTTGATCTGCATCTCTTGGAATCACTTGCCCGATCATATCGAACAATCGCATCACAAATCCCGAACAGTCCGTCCCATATGTCGAGCAACCCCCCCAGAGATAGGGGACATGGGAGTAGTAAGGAAGATATCCTTTTATCTCGCATATGGATGAGGCCTCATGCAGCCCACAGCTATCCTGGGGGATCCCTATTTCCCCAGAAGGAATCAGGGCTCGCAACGGGTCTTCGTTTGCATTGGCCACATGAACCGATGATCCCAAAGGAAGCCAACCCAAATCTTGTTCCAGAATATGGATATCTTGATCGGTCCCGCGATTGACAATCCGGAAGGCAAAAGCATGCTGTTTGCGAACCAGCCATCTCGGAAGGCTTCGAATTTCTTGATACCGCTTTTCACTACAAAAATCCAAATTTTGCCGGTGCAGATAACCTAGGTACCCACGCGTCAAGTCTTTCACCCGACAGTAGTCGGTCGAAAGATCCAACACCCGTACCCATTCGCCAAACAAGAGCTGATGAACCCGTTCGCTCCGAAACCGGCCGTCTTTGCGCATATCGCTGACCGGAACGCGCACCATGGCATATTGATACCTTTCCGGAATGGTTTCTTCGAGCACGCGCAATTGAAGACTTACGTCTTCATGACCAAGCTTGTGGAAGTGATCGCGGATTTGTTCCAATGTATCCCGAGTATCAACCTCTCCCACTAGTGTATTGGGATCTCCTTCCAGAAGATCCCCACGAAAATGGCGCAACCGAAGATCACCCAAATGGTCAATCACCCTTTGAATAATCATACTCCGATTTTTGAACCCTTCTTTTTGGTTCATACGATCTCTTGATCCTCTTCAAAAGCGAGAATTCGAATGGTCGAATCCAATTGGTGACTATAAATCGCTGCTTCTTCCGTCTCCATCTCTCCCACCTGATGATCGTATGGATCGTTTCGGATATAGCGCTTGTCGGGGCTCAATGGAGCCATGAAGGAGGCGGTTGAAACCATTCGAAAGGCGTCTAGGTTTCCAAAATAGAAGCTGTGGTAAATCGGTTCATTCCGGAATCTCCGTCCAAACGAAGCATCGACCGGAAGCCAGCCATACGGTTCGACCCAAAAGAGTGCCCAGTCATGATTTCCACAATGAGCGGGATTGGCATACCATCCAGACTGCCATCGCGCGGGAACCCCAGTGATTCGGCATAGCGTAATAAATAAAAGGGCCATAACTCCGCAATCGCCTCTTCCTTCGATCGCCGCAAAAGTGGACAGGTCTTCATAGACAATATACGGATTCATGAATGAGTATCGGATATGGTGCGTAATCCATTCATAAATCATTTTTGCTTTCCAGTAGGGATTGGATTCGGACCCGACAATCTGATGGGCAAGGAATTTCAAGTACGGAGTAAATACGATATGGGGGGCTTCTTCCTGTAAAAAAGAATCCATGGGGTTTCTCGGAGGGATGATTTTCAACGGATCAACCTGAGAGATCCACTCCCGAATCAAGTATTGAAAACGGATCCAGAAGGTGTTCTCTTTTGATTTTTGGGCTTCCATGTAAACAGACCGAGCTTCTGAAAACATCGGATTGACCGCGTATGATGGTTGAGAAGCGGATAAAAGACGAACTCGAATCTGTTGATCCCCTTCACGAGGTAGGGGAAGCCAACACCGGAGAATCTTTCCAGAAACCTGTTCATCCTCCAACTGAAGGCGGACTTCCCCTTGAACACGATACCGTTTGGGCCATTCGGATCGAGCAAGTCGTTCCAAATGCTCTTGACGGAGCTTGTCTCCTTCAGTTTCGGAAGGATCCTTCTCTTTCATCCGGTTTTTATGGGTATCCGACGCAAACCCAAGGTTTTCAAGAAACCGTCTGGCGAATCGTCGTTTTCCTTCAATCCGCATGCTGTCTAGCAAACCTTCCTCGATCAAAGAATCGTACTCCTCTGGAGTACTATCACAGACCGATTGGAAAAACTTCTGTTGGGCTTCTTCTTCGGAGTAAATGTATTCGCGGATCAGCACATCCATGCGATGACGCTCAAACTCAAGACGCTGCCG
>CAZOJQ010000047.1:0-15175 GCA_964580185.1 uncultured Thermotogaceae bacterium | reverse complement strand
CGAAGGCGTCGTTCGCAATCGGCAAGTTCGAAGTGGATATGAATGCCAACCCGCTGAAAATCAAAAGTAATCAAAGATCCTTTACAGGAAATAAAGGTCTTTTTTACATATTCGTCCACATACTGACTTTTGCGCATTAGCAGATAGGGTTTCTTTTCAATGATCTGGTCATAGGAACGCAAACGGTCGATCTTCTCTTGTCGAGTGATAGAATTGATATGCAATTCTTTTGAAAAGAGAAGCGTATTGTTATTATGAACTTCGAATGTTTTTACTAAAGGGTGTTCAGATATTTTGGGGTTTTTTTTGCAGAAGTTTGACAAACATTCAATTTCTTTGGGAATCCTTCGAAGATCGGTTGTGGAAGCGTAATACCATCGGGTTCCATCAAAGAGACGAATAAAAGCGGCTGTGTGGTTTGGTTCTCGATATCCTTCCAGTTTTCCTTGGTGAAGCAATATTTCTGTCTTGGACACCTCTTCAATACGAATATCGGTGTATATACCTTCTGGAAAGGAAAAGTCCATCTGCGCACCTCCCGTCCCTTTTTCTCAAGTATGCCATATGGATTATACACCTTGTCAATCAGCGATTCCTGCCCGTAAAAGTGACAGTTGTGTAAAATAAGGGGTTTACTCCTTTTGATATTCCGGTTTTGATTCATAAGCAAAAATAAGCCAAATCCCATCAATCCAAAAACCATGGGTTGCCAATCGGGAATAAAACCGCCTTGTGGGGTTAACGCCTATAGAATCTCCCGTATTGTTAGGAAATCGATTTGCTTTCTCCGTAGGGTGTACGAACTGATTGACAAAAGGTTCGATTACCCCTGAATCATGAAAAGAAGATCATCAATGGAAATGATTGGGATTTGTAGTTGTTTCGCTTTATTTAGTTTGGAACCTGCGTTTTCTCCTGCAAGGAGATAATCAGTTCTCTTGGAAACGCTTTCGCTTATTCGGCCACCGTTGGCTTCAATCAGCGCGCGCGCTTGTTCTCGAGAATATCCAAAGAGTGTGCCTGTAATAACGAACATTTTCCCTTGGAAAGTATTGGATTGAGTTGAGTCAGGTTCTAAGGCGTTCACCCCAAGGTCAATAAGCTCGTTTAGCATCTTCCGCGTTTCTGGGTGCGAAAAAAACCGGACTACACTCTGAGCAATTTCGGGACCGATTCCTGGTATTTCTAAAAGCTCTTGCTCACTCGCTGTCATCAACCGAGGCAAGGTTTGTAAGGAATAAGCAAGATCTTTCGCTGTCTTTTGACCAACTAGAGGAATACCCAAAGCAGTAAGAAGCCGGTGTAGGGGTTGAGATTTGCTTTGTTCGATTTGTTGAATCAGGTTTTCAGCCATTTTCTTTCCAAACCGTGGGATCCGAACGATTTCATCTGCAGTCAATCGATACAGATCCGAGAGAGATTGGATAATCCCCCGAATAAGAAGTGCTTCGATCACTTTTTCACCCATGCCTTCGATATTCATTCCATTCCTTGATGAAAACATCTCGAAGGTTCTCTGGATTTTTGCGGGGCAAACGGGATTCATACATCGATAAGCTACCTCTTGAGGGTTATTCTTCCCTACTTTTCCGTTACATATTGGGCAAGAGAACGGTCTCTTTACAGGCTTTTGTGTGCCATTTCTTGCTTCATGGTCAACGCTTACGACTTGAGGAATAATATCCCCTGCTTTTTCGATCCAGACCCAATCACCATGTTGGACCCCTTTTTCCCTCAAGTTATCGAAGTTGTGCAAAGAAGCTCTTCTTACAATTGTACCGGCAATAGATACAGGATCGAGTTCCGCTACGGGCGTTATAACACCCGAACGACCGACTTGAAAGAAAATATCCCTGATCTGTGTTCGTTTTCGCTCAGCAGGGAACTTGAAGGCAACAGCCCATCTTGGACTGTGAGTCGTGCTCCCAAGGATTTGCTGAAAAGGCAGTTCATTGACCTTAATGACCAAACCATCAATATCAAAGGGAAGGTCATGTCTTTCTTGAAGCATTTCTTCCCAATACTGGATAATTTGATCGGGATGAGAGCAAATATGAGAGTTTTCTTGAATTCGAAATCCCATTTTCCCGAGGAAGGATAGTACTTGCTGTTGATTGTTCAATCCGAAATCGTGTGCGTGAAGAACTTGGTAAAAGATCGCATCCAACCCTCTTTCTCGAACTATATGGGGAATCAGTTGACGCAAAGTCCCCGATGCTGCATTTCTCGGGTTTGCGAAGGGTATTGTCCCTTCTTCCTCCCTTTGAAGATTGATTTGATAAAAAGATTTTTTAGGCATATAGACTTCTCCACGAACTTCCAAATCAAGTGCTTCAGGAAGAATGGGCGGGATCGATTCGATCATCATAACATTTTGGGTAATATCCTCGCCCACGATCCCGTTTCCACGAGAGATCCCTTTGGATAAATGCCCTTTTTTATATCGTAGTGAAATGGAGACACCATCGATCTTAAGCTCCACAATAAAGGACAATTTTGTATTTCCAAGAGCGCCATCATCATTCAAAGTTTTTTGTATTCTTTGATAAAAACCGAGAATTTCATGGTAGTCATAGGTATTATCCAAACTGAGCATAGGTATTGAATGCGTTACTGAACCGAAGGATTCAGAAAGAGACCCACCGATTCGTTGGGTCGGTGAATCGGGGTGAATAATTTGCGGGTACTCTTTCTCAATTTGTATAAGTTTTGCAAAGAGTTGGTCGTATTCTTGATCCGAAATCTTTGGTTGGGATTGTTGAAAATATGCTTCATTATGACTTTGGATTTCTCGGATGAGCAATGTATATTCTTTTTGAATTTCGCTATTGATTTTCTCCGGTTTCTCCATCATGATCCCTCCGATTATCTTGGGTTTTTTGGTTTAGAAGGCTCGGGTTTTTGATGGAGCATAGCAGGCATAAACCATAAAGTAGCTGCCATTCCGACAGCAATACTCAAAATCATTAAGATGGATACGTGAACATACAACAGAAGGGGAGCGGTAAGGAGCAGAGCAAAACTGGCCATCAATGCTAAACTGTTGGCAAGGATTGGAGTCGAAGTACGCGCCAAAGCTTTCTCTGCGTCTTTTTCTCTGCGCCACCAAACCATATAATGGATGGAATAATCGATGATCAACCCCATCAGCATTCCCGAAATCATAGCAGTGGATATTTGAAGGGGAATTTGAAACAGGCTCATAAAGAGGAAATTGAACAGAACAGTAATGAGAATGGGAATAGTTGATAGAAATGCGATTTTCAGGTTTCGGAAAATGATGAGCAAGAGAACGAGAATGAGGGCGAATGCGATCACTAGGCTTTGAATTTGATTTTCAACAACTGTTGCGTTTAAGTTGCTCCAAATGAGAGCAGCAGAAGCTAAGGTAAAAGAAAAGGTATCGGAAAGGGCGGGGTGTTCCGCAATCTTCTCAAGAATATAGCTTTGCGTTAAAGAAGCGCTAATCGAGTCGCTTTCGCTGGACAAAAGCATCACCCTCATTGCATCGGGAGCTAACAGCGACTGTGCCATAGGGTCTCCCGAAACTCTCAATCCCGCGATCAAGAGAGGTATCGGTAGATTCAGACGATCGGAAATATCCCATATGCTTTGCGTATGAGCGATCTTCGGAAACCGGGCAATGTCGTCAAGAAGTAGCTTGAGTTCCTGGGCTTCTTCCGAAGTTAAATAAAAGAGAGAGGAGTCTTTTCGTTCTACCATAAAGGTATAGTTGGTGATCCATCCGAACGATTCTCGCATTTTCATCGATGCTTGCATTGTTGGAGAAGAATCACGGAAAAAGACATATTGGTCAACTTGAAGAGGGATTCTCGCAATCAAAAAAGGAGAAAGGACCAACACGATGATCGTTGCCCAGAAAAAAAGCCTTTTGTATCGCAGGAAAGCCCGCAAAACCTGCTTTTCTTTCTTTGCTACCGTTCGAGGTATCTTTGGAATATTGGCCAAATTGGGAAGAAATGTAATCGTAAAAACAGCTGAGAAGAGAATCCCGAGTGATACGAAGATACCCATGTCTCGAAATGCTTGAGAGTTGATAAAAATATAGGAAGAAAAACCAGCGGTTGTTGTTAATGCAGAAAAGTAAATGGGGATCATCTCATCCTTCCGTGTCATTTTTACCAGAGCGGAATGGGATAATCCGTTGGATGCGTTTTCAACCCATCGAGTCAAAAAGTGCATTCCATATGCTGTCCCCACGATCAAGATAAAAGAAGGGATCATCACGGTTAGGCTGTTCATGTTTCTGCCGGTTACAAGCATAAAGAACAAGACCCATACAGACCCAAGGACAGGTGGGATCAAGGTCAAGAAGCTAAGATACAAGTTCCGTAGTTTCCAAAAGTATAGAATGAGAATAATCAGGAGGATAAGGGGGGGGTACGTGAAAGTCATGACATTCAACGATTGGAAGATTTCATAGTTGACGATTTGCTCTCCAAGGATGGAAAAAGACATTTGGGTCATCGGATGTATGATATCTTTAAGATCTTGAACGATTTGTTGTGGTTCGATCGGTTTTGAATCGTCTTTTCGGATCATGAGGATGAACAGCGAACCATCTTTTGAGAGTACCGTCCCAGCGTATAAAGAGTCCAAAAAAATGCGTTCATCCAACAAATATTGTCCATCTTGCTTGGTAACATAAGGATCCGACTGTACAGTTAATGACAAACCAGGAGAACGGGACATCCGAGAAGCGTTTATGATGGATTCAACATGGGTAACATAATCAACCTTCTGGATTTCTTTGGTTATCTGATCGATATCCGCTAGGGCTTCATTGAGTGAAAGAGAATCTCTCTCAAGCAATAGGATAATCGTTGTGGCGTCACCAAAGGAACTCGCCACTTTTTGAAATGATTGAAGAGAAGGGTCTTCTGGGTCTAGATATGCAGTTGGGGAACTGTCAAAGTACATATTCATCATAACATAGACACTCATGAGCACCGTAACACATAGGATAATTACAACCAGTAGCTTTCGCAAGAGAAAGAAAGGGTTCTTCACCGAGACCACTCCCCGTTGGCGTGTTGTCTAAGAGTCCTGGATGCCAACGCGGGATCCGGTTGGTGAAAAATTGCTGCCCCTGCAACAAGTACAGTTGCTCCGTGTTCAACAAGAATCCGAGCATTATCGAGACCTACTCCCCCATCGACTGAAATATCAAGGGAAGGATGAATCTTTTTTGAAAGGGACCGGATTTCCTGTACTTTTCGGAGGGTCGAAGGGATAAACTTTTGTGCTGTATACCCAGGATTCACTCCCATTACCAAAATTCCATCAACCCAAGGAAGGATTTCTTCCAAAAGAATAACTGGGGTGTGAGGATTGATTGAAACCCAAGGGGAAACGCCCAAACTTCGCGTTAGTTCGATGGAACGATGAAGGTGAACACACGCTTCATAGTGAATTGTGAGAATGGATGAACCAGCTTCCGCGAATATGGGAATAAATGGATCTGGTCGACTGATCATGAGGTGAACATCTAAAGGGAGTTCAGTAATCCTCCGTAGCGCTTGAACGACTGGAACACCTATTGTAATGTTTGGAACAAAGTGACCGTCCATTACATCAACGTGAATCAGATCCACTTCGCGCTCTACTTTCTGGATTTCAGACTGAAGGTTTGCGAAGTCTGCTGCTAAAATGGAAGGAGATAATCGAATCATGGCTTTCCTCCAATCTTCTGTGGTTTATCTGATTTTCGGTTCCGTTCCTTTTTGAGTTTCTGTATTTGAAAGCTTCTGGCTTCCTCTACCATCATTCGATAACTATCAAATCGA
This sequence comes from uncultured Thermotogaceae bacterium, assembly GCA_964580185.1. GTDB lineage: Bacteria > Thermotogota > Thermotogae > MWEM01 > MWEM01 > CAYWWY01. The sequence goes on along the minus strand of CAZOJQ010000047.1, from coordinate 9,368 downwards.
GAATGTAAGATCATTCCAGTTTTTACTCTTTCTTGAACAGCACAATTGATTTCGTCCTGATGAAGGCAATCGGAGAACAAACATTTTTGGCCTGCTTCAACCAATTCCGGGAAGAAAAAACGGATTTGTTGAGGTTCGGTTTCTGTCAACTCTAATTGGGAAAATCCCGGCGTATCCGCAATAAACGTCCTTGGACCCAATTGTATCAATTCTGTGTATGTGGTAGTGTGTACTCCTCTTTCAAGCCCGACAGATAGCTCATTTGTCCGAAGTTTTAGTCCGGGTCTAATTGCATTAAGCAAAGTACTTTTCCCGACACCGGACATACCTGCCATGGTTGAGATTTTCCCAGCCATAATCCTCTGAACATCCAAAATCCCTAACCCTGTCTTTGCACTTGTTTCAATGACCGGGTAGTATTGCTGATAATATTTGGTCAGTTCTCGCATCCTCTGCAGTTCAAGTTCGGAGAGCAAATCTACCTTATTAAAAACCAAAGAGGTATCAACAGCCTCTTTTTCCGTTTGCGCGAGGAATTTATCAAGGATTATAGGCGAGAAATGGGGATAACGGTACGTCACAACCAAAAGTACATGATCCAGGTTGGCGATATTTGGGCGAGCAAGTAGGTTGTTCCGAGGAAGAATGTTTTCGATCCTCCCATGATGAGCATCTTGAAGAGAGTATTCAACAATATCCCCAACAATCGGACGAATGTTTTGGAGTCGGAACCTTCCCCGAAGTGAGCATAGGTACCTTTGTTCAGTTGCCATATCGCGTATATCAACCAAATTCGAGTGAAACCGAGCGACAACCCCCTGCCTTCGATCCATTAACCCTCCTTGTGTCCTATCCACCGAGCCATGATGATCAAATCCTGATAATGGGCATCATCAAACTTTACAGCGCTATGCCGGATCCCTTCCTGAACAAACCCGTACCGTTTGTATAAAGCAATCGCGCCAAGATTTTCGTGCATCACCATCAAAGTTAATCGTTCTAAAGGCGATTGTTCCTTTGCCCAATGCAGAAGCGTATCCATCATTGCTGAACCAATCCCTTTGCGGAAATAGTCCGCATCAACGGAAAGGCCAAATTCCGCATCGTGTTTGGTCCTTTTCTTTTGTCCACCAAGGCAATTCAGCAGGCCAACGATCCTCATCCTGTGTGTCGCGACAATCATTATGCAGTTATCGAACCGGTGGTGTGCTTGAATGAAGCGGGTTTCGGATATGGGGTTTTTTTCCAGCTCTTCTGTAGTATTGATCATGTAAGGAAATCGGTCTGAATTGCGGTGAAGATATTTTAGGATCTCGTTTGCGTCTTTTTCATCGGCTTCACGAATTGAAACTTCTCCCCCATCTTCCATCAAGAAATTCCTTGGTTCGACCTTTGGATCTTGGTTCATTTGTCTAGGTTCCTGAAGCCGATCGGTGGTACGCTTTTTCTAGTCTACCAAAGAAGAGGGTATGGTATCCATTATCAGCGCGATAGTTTTTTTCGATGTAGTCAAAAGGAAGCTCATATGGTTGGATTTGTGTAGTGGTAACAACCATGCACTCAATCAGGGTGTGGGCTTCCTGAATAGGGGCAGTAAAACCAGGTAGGTTTTCAAGATGGAGGCTCCCGGTTTCAAACTTATCGAGATTGGATCCTGATTCAGTTCCGAAAAAGTGCAATGCTTCCTGGTACGCATCAGAAAAGCAGTTCACACAGAATCGTCCCGTTTCTTTTATCAATCGCCACGTATATCGCTGTGGACGTACAGCGCTGATAAAATAGGGTTCATTCCACATGAACCCAAGAAAACCCCAAGCCACAGTCATTCCGTTTGGTTTTCCCCGCGCATCAACACTTGTAATGATAATCCTTCCTTTCTGAAGATCATCCATACACTGTTGACTGAATTCCAACCATTTCTGGGTGTTCATGGTTTCACCTCCGACTATTCGTTCACCCTGGGTGATTATACCATACCAGAAGAGGCTAGAAGAATATCGGATTCAATCGTGTTGGGCGCACCTTGGGTTTTTCTAGAGAGTCCTGTCAGAGTGTTCCCCGGTCCCAATTCAATATTTTCAAGAGATCCAAGAGCTGAAAGCGAATGAAGTGTCTTGACCCATTGTACCGGTTCAACGATCTGACGGATCAACAGTTCTCGGATGCGATTTGGATCCGTTTCCGGGTTCCCGCTCACATTCATAACGATGGGGATTTGAGGCTTCTGGAAAGTTGCGCTTTGCAGATATGGCCTCATCTCTGTTTGAGCGGCTTTCATCATTGCGGAGTGAAAAGGTCCACTAACCTTTAAAGAAATGACTCGGATCCTTCTTCCGGGTATATTAACGGCCTTAATTGATTGAGAAACTGCTTGTAATTCGTTTTTTTCTCCGCTGATCACGATTTGGTCATCTGAGTTGATATTGGCGATTTGAACATTCGGAAAGGAAACGAGAACCGAGTCCAGTTCCTCGGGTGTGTACCCGATCACCGCTGCCATGGTCCCTGTCCCATCAGCTGCCTTTTTCATTGCGGAACCCCTCTTTTGAACCAGTTGTAGTCCTTCTTCGAAGGAAAGAGATTTCGCGAAAACTAACGCGGTGTATTCACCAAGGCTATGACCAGCGCAGGCTGTAAAATGATGTCCTTGCTCTTCGAGTGCGGCGACATACATTAGCCCAGTGACAAATAATGCCGGCTGAGCATATGAAGTATCCGTAAGGATTTCCGGATCATCCCCGAAAACGATTTCTTTCAAGCAATATCCGAGAATCTGTTCAGCATCATCCATTATCGATTGACAACGGGAAAAGTGATTATACAGAGAATACCCCATCCTTAGTTTTTGCGATCCTTGACCGCAAAAGACAGCTGTTTTCATTCGTTCCTCTCCTTCTTTTCCTTGTTCCCAAAATGATTAAACTGCTGATCGCATTCCTGAAATCGTCTCATACCGAGTATCCATGTGCTTTCAATGATCTCTTGAACGGTTTTGATTTCATCAATCAGTCCACAACACTGTCCAGCCATAAAAGACCCTTTTTCCAAATCGCCATCCATGAACGCTTTCCGCAAACTCCCTACCAAAAGATCTTCGGCTTCAGCGAGACTTCCAATATTCTCCATGTCTGCAAGGGTTTTGCATAATTTACTCCGCAAGACGCGGGCTGGATGTCCCATTTTTAAACCGGTGATTTCGGTGTCACGGATCGAAGCGCGTAGGATCTTTTTCTTATAGGTTTCATGAGCTTCTGATTCAACACTAGCAATGAAGCGCGTCCCCATTTGGATTCCCTCCGCGCCAAGAACAAATGCCGCTGCCATTCCTCGGCCATCAACGATTCCGCCCGCAGCGATTACTGGTATCGAGACTTGATCCACGATTCGAGGAACCAAAACCATTGTTGAAACTTCTCCAATATGGCCACCACTTTCCATCCCTTCTGCAATAACGGCGTCTGCGTCGATTCTTTCCATCATACGAGCCATCCCTTCGCTTGCGACAACCGGGATTACTTTGATCCCTTTTTCTTTGAGTTTTGAGATGTATTTGGAAGGATTTCCAGCGCCAAATGTCACGATTGACGGTCGTTCTTTCAAAACAACCTCGACTTGTTCATCGATATAAGGGGAAACGAGAATCAAGTTCACTCCAAAGGGAAAAGTAGTAAGGGTGTTGCATCTTTGAATCGCCCTTTGCAATAAGTCAGGTGTCATACTTCCGGAACCAATGATGCCCAACCCTCCTGCATTCGAAACCGCAGAAGCAAGATTTGGAGTCCCTACCCAGGCCATCCCTCCCTGTAGGATTGGATATTGAATCTTAAGAAGTGTACAAATTCGGTTCATACCGTCTTCCTCCTTGCCTTCAACTTGGCATTCGATGCAGGGTTGCCATTCCATACGACAGGCCGGACCCATAAGCCATTAAGAGAATGCTTTCTACCGGGATTTTCGAACGGTATACCTCTTCTAGCGCCCAAGGAATGCTATTTGCGCCTGTATTGCCGTGGAGAGACACCGTTGATAGTATTTGCGCTTTTGTGTATCTTCTCGCTGTATGAAAGAGTTTTTCAATGATTCTTGCATTGGATTGATGGGGAATAATCATGGAAAGCTGGTTGAAATCAACGATTTCCGTACATCTCGTGAAAATTTCTTCAAAGGTTTTAACAGCAAATCGGTATACATGCAACCCGTCCATATGGATTTTCCAATGCGGTTTCCTCAAAGATAGCGATAAATCATGGTCATACTTATGAGTGTTAAAAGACAGGCCGATTTCCATCCAACCATCTTCTTCAATAGTCATAGCAGTACTTCCATCTCCAAATACAATGTATGTACCAGCATCCCCTTCTTCGAGAAAAGGAGAAAACCGTTCGGAAGTGATAAGGAGGATTTTTTGATACGTTCCTTTTTTGATCAACGCAGAAACGACTTCTAAAGCGTTGATAAATCCTGTACATCCGTTGTTCATATCAAAACCCCCACATTGGAGATCAAAAGCACCTTGTATATAGGCTGAAATGGAAGGAAAAGATTGTTCCGATGCGCTGTAGACACAAATGACTTGATCGATCCCTTCCAAAGCGCTGGGATGGGTTTCTAAGAGCTCTAAGACGGCTTTTTCAGCCATTATGGAATTTGCTTCATCCGAAAAAAACCGCTGAAGAATGCCTGTTCTTTGCTGGATCCATTCGGGGTCCAACCCTAATTGTTTTTCCATTTCTGTGCTGCTGACCATTCGTTCGGGTATATATCGAGCCATCCGGGAAATACACACTCGGTTCATAGTTCTTTTGCTCCAAGAATAAGCTGCGCGGTAACGACTAAACCTTTTTTTCCTTCTTTCTCAATTTGACCATCAACGATCGAAATCTTTCCCCTTCTCTGGATACCGGTGATCTCGTAGATGATTATGTCTCCAGGGTAAACGGGTTCCTTAAACCGGGCTTTTTCGATACCAAGGTAAAGGGGAAGCTCTCGAGTTCCATTAGAGGAACTCTGATCGCAATCAATGAGCATCAATCCCGCTGTTTGCGCAAGTCCTTCCAGAAGGAGCACCCCTGGCATAATGGGGTAAGAAGGGAAATGTCCCTGAAAAAAAGGTTCATTGATTGTGACACATTTCATTGCCTTAATGGTGGTTTCTGTCTTTTCCAACACTCGATCTACAAAAAGAAAGGGATACCGATGAGGCAAAATCTCCATAATCTGTTGAATGTCCATGTTTTCCTCCTAACAATTCTCTCGCTACCCCATTTTTTCAACTCAATCGGTATGGGGTTCCGTCAGAAACAGCTTAGAACTTCAATCGCTTAAACCCTTCTCCGAAAACTTCCGTGTTTTGTTGGACAATCATAAAAGCGTTGGGATCGTGTTTCAGGGTAATGCCGCGAAGAAGGCTGATTTCCCTTCTCCGGATCACAATCCATAAAACAGGACGGTCTTTTCGTGTGTATGCCCCCATACCAGGGACTATGGTTGCTCCTCGCTCCAGTTTCTGAAAGACTTCTTCTTTGATTTCTTCCCATTGGTCGGATATAATCCATACACTCCGGGTGTTTTCAATCCCTTCCAAAACGCCATCGATCACTTTCGTCGTAACAAAAATTGCGATGATTCCATATAGAACGATGATCGGTCCGAATACTATCATTGCAATGAAAGTGATGGAAGAATCTACAATCAATAGTCCAAATCCCGTGCTAATTGAGGAAAAACGCTTTATGATCATCGCGATAATGTCGGTGCCCCCTGTAGAAGCCCCCTTCCAGAAAACCAAACCCATCCCTATACCTGCGATCACTCCACCATAAATCGGCGCAAGCAGGGGATCCTTAGAAAGATCGGGAGCGGATAAAGGAAAAATGTATGAGAAGAAATCCACAAGAAGGGATAGGGTGACCGAAGAAACAATGCTTTTAATTCCAAAACGAGCCCCAAGGATCCAAAATCCGAGTGCAAATAAACCCATATTGTATCCAAGCATTTGAATCCCTACTGGCCAACCGACCAGTTCATATACCACGATTGCTAAACCGCTGACACCGCCAGCTACAATCCGATTGGGCACCAGAAATAGGGCAATTGCCAGAGCGGTCAAGAAACACCCCAGAAAGAGGACGACATAATCGGTAATCAAACTTTTTTTAAAGCCCATTAAGGGGATTCCTTAATCGGAAAAGGAATCAAGAACAACTCAGGTTTTTGGTTCGTTGCATATGCAGAAAACCCCACATACTGATCAGACGGTGAAAAAAAAGGATAAAACAGATCGCCGGATTTGGTATGAAGCCTTTGAGGGGTACCATCTTCGACTGTCCGGAAAAAAAGGTCATAAACTCCTGATGGATTGGCGCTGTAGATAAAATACGGTGATTCGAATGACCAACGGACATCGACTTCGTTAAAATCATTCTGCGAAAGGCAAATCCATTGATTGGTTATTAGATCCCAAGAAAACAAATTATAATGGGATCCCACGAGTAGAGAAAGAATAGCAATTCCATTCCGCACATCGATTGATTGGGGAAATGAAGAAGGAATGGGAGGATGGAGGATCCATCTTTCCGTGGAATCCATGTGCATCTGAATGATCTCTCCGTCACGAATGTAATACAAATAATCTTGATCAACGCAGGGGGAATGGATGTCTCCGTAATCTAGCGTGATCAGGTCTGATCCTTGTACTGAGAGAAGACCAGGATTTTTCGAAATGACCAAAGCGCGGAGTTTCCAGTGATTTGTCCCACTTTGAATAAAAACCAACCACGGACCTTTTTCGTTTTTCAAAGAACCAATCACCATAGGAAAAATCTCGCTTGCCTCCGGTAACACATAAATTGATTCTTCCATGGTTTCCAAATTGATTACGACTGGATTGGTATTCCCTGTAAGTTTATCGGAAATATAGGTGAAAAACCTTCCGTCTTGGGAAAAACTCGCGTACTCATAACTAGAGAGAAAATGAGTAAAGCGAGATTCCGCTTCCATCCGATGATTGAGTACTCCTTCCAATACGAGCATTTCCAAAAGAGTCATTGCGCTCCGAAAAGCGATTGGTTCCCATCGCTCGCTATGATTCAGGGTATATGAGTTTCCCTTTTTCCCATCCAATCCTATATCGAACCGAAACAAACCCGAATCGTCTGAACTAAAGCGCATGGTAACTGAATAACTAGCAGGGGTGCGGATCACATATCCTTCCGAACTGAGGTGCTTCTGGATCGCATCGGTTATTTCGTGGGTAAGTGACTGAAAAGAAGAGCTTAACAAAGGATCATAATGGAATCGCAGTTGGAGGGTATTGCTTACATACAAACATGGTAGGCTGAGAAAAACCCCGAAGATAAGGAACAATTTTAGCATTGGTGTATCTTCAGCATGTTTGTTGTTCCGGGGATTCCCCAGGGGATTCCTGCCGTAATAATGATTTGATCTCCTTTTCGCACGATTCCCCTCTCTACTGTTTTCTCTACCGACAACTCAATCATTTCATCTGTATCCATGGTTTTTTGGATCAGTACTGGGATAACTCCCCAGACCAGTGCCAATCGCTGGAATGTTTGTTCATTAGGGGTTGTTGCGATGATCTGCGCTTTCGGGCGATATTTTGAGATCCTCCGAGCCGTGCTACCGCTGCTTGTTGAAGCAACGATAACACCCACATTGACCTGTTCACTAATCTGTACACAAGCTTTTGCAATTGCTTCTCCCGAATTCTCCATAAGGGGAAGCTCTTTCCATGCCTTGGATCCGAGATCAGCTTGAACGGTTTCAATTCGCTGAGCAATCCGGTGCATAACCCCTACTGCCTCAAGGGGATACTTTCCGATGGTTGTTTCTCCAGAGAGCATGATAGCGTCTGTTCCATCCAGTATAGCATTGGCAATATCTGTGGCTTCCGCCCGAGTGGGACGCGGATTGACAATCATCGATTCAAGCATTTGAGTTGCGGTAATCACTGGTTTGCTTTGGGCATTGCACATTTTGATAATCCTTTTTTGCGCAATTGGAACGTCTTCCGTTGGAATCTCTACACCTAAGTCTCCTCGAGCAACCATAACGCCGTCGCTTTTATATATGATACTCTGGAGATAAGCCATTGCTTGGCTCGTTTCTATTTTCGAGATGATGGGAATACTCGAATCCATCCTCCGTAAATGGTCTCTTGTTTCTTCGATGTCTTCAGGTTTTCGGACGAAGGATTGTGCGATCAAATCGATTTCTTCTTCTACTGCAATCTTCAAATACTCGATGTCCTTACCCGTTATGGGAGGCAATCCGATATCTACCCCCGGGACATTGATCCCTTTTCTATGGGAAACCATACCGGAGTTCATAACCCTGGTTCGAATCTGTGTCTCACTCGTTTCAAGTACTTTCAATCCGACTAAGCCATCGTTAATGAGAATAACATCTCCAGATTTTACTTCTCTCGGAAGGTTCCTATAACTAATCGATGCGCATCGATCATTTCCTAAGATCTCTTCAGAAGTCAGCACAAACTCCCGTCCTTCTTCCAATTGAATTTCATCCGCACAAAACTGACCGGTTCGTATCTTTGGACCTTCCAAATCGAGCAGAATCGCCAAAGGTTGGCACATCCGTTCTCGGATTTTTTTCAATCGACGGATCAACTGAATATGCATTTCGGGTTTTCCATGAGAAGTATTCAGCCGAGCCACATTCATCCCGGCTTGAACGAGAGATTCGATTACGGACTCTTTTTCCGTGGCATTTCCAATTGTGCAAACGATCTTTGTGCGCCTCATTACTCGCCTCTCCTTCTATACTGAAATCTGTGAGATTAGGAAAGTAGATATGATATCTCGTAGAGATCTAAATTGATCGTTTTCTTTTGCTCTAGCACTGTTTTATAAGGAACACGCACCATGGAATTTGATTGAAGTCCAATCATCACACCAAACTCTCCCTCCATAACCGCTTTCACAGCATGCAATCCCATTCTTGTGGCTAGAATCCTGTCAAACGCGGAAGGGCTTCCCCCTCTTTGAATATGCCCCAAAATGGTTATTCGGGTCTCGTAGCCGATTTTGTGTTCTAGATGGCGGGATACCGTATATGCGCTTGCTGCTCCTTCGGCTACAACGATAATTGAGTTGATTTTCCCCCTTTTTCTTTCTTCCAAAAGCCGTTCTGCAAGTTTGTCGTAATCGACAGGAACTTCAGGAATAATTGCGGCTTCAGACCCAGTAATAATACTCGCCATCATTGCAATGTAGCCATTTTCACGACCCATAACTTCCACGATGAATGCTCGTTCATGAGAAGCAGCGGTATCTTTAAGTTTTTGGATATTCTCCATTACTGTGTTCAAACATGTGTCGACTCCAATGGAC
>CAZOJQ010000046.1:0-15865 GCA_964580185.1 uncultured Thermotogaceae bacterium | reverse complement strand
GCCCGGTGGTGTGAGAGGACGGCTACTCAATTAATGAGTAGCCTCCTACTCGATTGAAGGGGTACTGATCTTTGAATTCCTACTTAGGTCATGTTCGTTGGAGACTGAGAGAATCCAGCCACGAAAAAAGGGCCCATGCGGGCCCTTACTCTCAACCTATGGACTATTTTTTCTTCTTATCTTGCGGCAAAGCTTGTGCTTCGCCTGTCCGGTCTTCTGGGATGATCAATTGACAAACAATCCCGATAATCGCAGCAAGACCTAAACCTTCAAGAGAAAAGTTCCCAGCAGTGATCGAAGCGCCACCCAATCCACTGACAAGCATCAAAGACATGATGATTACGTTTTTGTTATTCATTTTAACCTTGTTTTGGATCAAAGTTCGAGCGCCAACGGAGGCGATCATCCCGAACAAAATGATGGAAACCCCACCCATGACGGATTGAGGAATGCTCGCGATAAAGGATTCCACAGCTGGAACGAACGAGAGGATAATCGCTCCAATCGCAGCAATTCGCATCACCCAAGGATCAAAAACACCTGTGAAGGCGAGTACTCCGGTATTCTCGGAGTAAGTCGTGTTAGCAGGTCCACCCAGGAATCCTGCGAAAGAGGTAGCAATCCCATCTCCCAATAAAGTGCGATGCATACCGGGATCATCGTAGAATTTTTTCCCGGTAACCATGGACACTGCATACACATCTCCAATATGCTCGATGGCTGGGGCAATTGCAGCCGGAACAATGAGGCTCAAAGCATACCATGAAAACCGTGGCAGATAAAATGCGGGCCAACTGATCCAGGGGGCGGGTTCGATCGTGACCTGCCCCGCGATAGCAGCTACGATATAGCCCACAAAAATTCCGATCAGGACAGGAAGCATGGAAATGAACCCTTTCAACATCATCCGAACAACCACCATGGTAACAATGGCCACAATAGCAAGCGCCCAATTGGTGGAGGCCATTCCGATAGCCACTGGCGCCAAGATTAGACCGATCAACATGATCATCGTACCGGAGATGAGCGGATTGAATACTTTTGAAACCTTCTCAATCCCCACTTTGTAGATCAAGTAAGAGAAGGCGATGTACACAAGCCCCGCAATCATGATCCCTCCGGTTGCATAACCGAGTGCCAATGCTTGTTCTCCTTGTGCGGCGTAGTACGAAGTAACGCTGATGATCGGGGCAATAAAGGCAAACGAAGACCCTAAGTACACGGGAACCTTACCTTTCGTGATTATGTGGAAAATCAGTGTACCCACACCCGAGGTAAACAATGCCACCGATACAGGAATTCCCGTTAAATATGGTACCAAAATCGTAGCGCCGAACATGGTAAACAAATGCTGAATCCCAAGCAAAAACCGCTTCCACTGCATTTCAATCCTCCCCTTTCACAAAAAAAATACCGCTACATATAGCGGTTTTTTGACCAATCTATGAAACCCCTCTTCGGAAGCAACCATTCTCGAGCCAAGATCCACCATCCGTTATTGGCCATCGTCTCCCCCCCGAGATGGATTTGCTTTATCCTATCATTTTTTTCATCAAAAGTCAATAGGATTTGAACTTTTTTGTCGATTCACAAGACACTCAGAACAAACAAAAACCGGTCCCTGAAACGGATAAGGGACCGGTTGCGTATGGTTTACCTATGGACAAAAAACAATGATTGAAGATCGGTTAAGGCAGAGTGCCGTTGAAAACGCCTACCCAGGCAATTCCAGTAGGATCGCGGACCAAGAAACCGCCCCAGATTGTGTCTGGATTGGCTGTGTTGGGTTGCACATACCCGTGATTGAGTTCAACGGTATAGATACCCATAACAGTTCCGTGCATGGAGAAGACCCATTCTCCATTCAACCGCTCCAAAACAACATTCATCTGGATGGGTGTTCCCAGCGCATCACCCGTAGCTCTGAAGGAATTCCCCCATTGTTCCACTTCAACAACGTGGTTGCCTGCATAACGCAAATAGGGGACCTTGACCGCTGTAAGCGTAATGGCAACATTCCAATTGCCAGCGGCATTGGGTACAGCGAGAACCCGAAGGTATGCAATATTACTAACCAAAGGAACCCCAGATTCGTCTTCCAGAATCACTTGGTATTCATCAGGTTCCAAACCGGTTTCCAGCGCTTGCTCAATGGTATAGGTCCTTTCGGTTGCTCCCGGTATGGCCACACCATTGCGTGTCCATTGATAATTGACCTGGCCCACGCCTCCCGAAGTGACTACTTCAAAAGTGACTCGATCCCCTTGAAGCACTGTTTTCGAAGCAGGATGCTGTACGATGGCCAAGGTGGATCCTTCGGATCGAACGGTAAGATAAGCGGTGCTTTCGGCGATCTTTCCATTATCGTCCTCAACCCGAACCATATAGTACCCTTCTTTAGCGGGCGTCATGATACCCAAGTTGTAGAGCCGGGTAACGACGCGTTCGCTGGCCGGGGGTGCGGGAAGGGGGTTTCCTTCAAAAAACCACGCTACTGTGTAGGGCTGTGTTCCTCCGGTAATCTGCACTTCGAGCGTATAAGGATCACCCGCATTGACAACGTCGTTGACCAAACCCTGAACAAACCGGGGTCCGTCAAAGACAACAAGTTCTGCGCGTTGAGAAAGAGCCACTTTGGCTGGTATCGACTTATCGGTGACTACAGCCCAATAATGGCCAGAATCAGCAACCTGTACGTTGTTCAGCACTAACGGATTTCCTGCCCCGACCAGTTCAGCGCCCTTATACCATTGAACCGTATACGGAAGGGTACCACCCGTAATGGTTAAGCTGAACGCAATCGTATCCCCGACATCTTTTTCATTGTGCAAAGCATGGAGCACATGAACTACAAGATCCGTTTTAAAGAACGGTAGATACGCGCAAGATACCGCGAGCAAAAACACCAGCATCATTGCAGTGACCAAAAATCCTCGGTACAACCATTTCCTCCCCATAAACACACCTCGCTTTCAGGTTTAGTCAACCAACAAGCTTTTTTATGCTTGCATCCTCTCATAGCAAAAAAGGGGTCCATCCAAAAGGAGCAACGATCGCGCTCCCGTGAATACCCCCCATTATGACGAATCTAGATCATATTATATAGAGAAAAAAAGAAGAAGAGAATCTATCCATGATGATTATAGCAAATCCTACGGGGAAAAGTCAAGGAAGAACGCACAGAATATGTTGGATTCGATTGACTTTCCAAGCAAACTTTGGTATGATTTGGATATCAGCGCAAAGAAAGGAAGGCAAACGATGGGAAAAAAGGAACCCTGGATGATTGCTTTGGAAGGGAATTGGAGACTCATTCATCCGGAACGGAAAATCAATGTTCCTGCAAAAGTACCCGGTTCGGTATTTGAGGAGTTGATCGGCCACGGAATCATCCCTGACCCTTTTTACGGGGTACGAGAAAAGGAAATGAGCTGGATCTACGAAACCGAATGGGAATACCGACTCGAGTTCGACCTTCCTTGGGATCTATCCGATGATGAAGAACTCGTTTTGAGCTTCCAAGGCATTGATACATTTGCGACCGTCATTTTCAATGACGAAAAAATCGGGGTCGCCAAGAATATGCATCGTGAGTATGATTTTCCGATCATGAGTCGGGATTTGGTGCGGAAGAAGTCGAATCGGTTGCGAATCTGCATCCAAAGCGCCGTAGAAGTAGCTCGGCAGCAATGGGAAGAAGATGGAGCGAGGCAATGGTCTTCTGTGGATACCCTTCCGGGTGTGTATTATTTGCGGAAAGCTCAATACTCCTTTGGGTGGGATTGGGGTCCGAAATTGCCTGATATTGGAATCTGGCGTGGGGTGTACCTGAAACGAGTTCACAGTCTACGGTTGGAGGATTTTCGGTATCAGGCAAGTTACGAGTATCAACAGGATATCATTGATCAGGCCAATCTGAAAGTATCTTTCGATGTTGTGGGGTTTGATTACTATGACAACCTCTCTTTCTCCCTTTCCCTGATTGATCCTTCAGGAAACCGGGTGATTCAGAAAGAAGGAGCGATCGATAACGAGTCAATGACGCGCGCCTTGCGGGTGGATCATCCCAGCCTATGGTGGACTCATGATCTGGGAGAACAACCCCTTTATCGCCTTCATCTTCAGCTCTTTCATGCAGAGAGCCTTCACTGCGAATCAAAGCTTAATATTGGGTTGCGTGATCTTCAGTTGAAACGGGAGAAGGATCAATGGGGTGAAACCTTTTATTTCACCCTTAATGGGGTTAAGATATTTGCGAAAGGAGCAAATTGGGTTCCTCCGGATTCCTTTATTCCTCGAGCCATTCGCCAAGGTAAGTATCCTATGCTTTTGCAAGCGGCGCGAGACGCGAATATGAACATGATTCGGGTTTGGGGCGGGGGTATCTATGAAGAAAACCTGTTTTACGATCTGTGCGACGAAATGGGGTTGCTTGTATGGCAAGATTTCGCTTTCGCATGCGCCCCTCTACCCAATGACCCCGAGCTAATGATCAGCATTCGACAGGAAGCCATCGACAATATTCATCGATTGAGGCATCATCCTTCGCTTTGTATATGGGTAGGGAATAATGAGGTGGAAGAAGGTTGGGTTCATTGGGGTTTTGAAGATCATTTCCCGGAAGGAAAAGCGATCTATCAGGCCATTTTCGAAGAGATGCTTCCCGGACTTGTTGATCAAATGGACCCGGATCGTCCGTATTGGCCAAGCTCACCGTCTTCGGGCGGGGCTTTTCACGATCCGCAATCTCCCCATCGCGGTGATTCCCATTATTGGAAGGTGTGGCACGATCAATACCCCTTTTCGGCTTATCGGGAGTTTCCCTCGCGTTTTATGTCAGAGTTCGGATTCGAGTCGTTCCCGTCCTTGAAGACAATTCGCTCCTTTTGCCCCGAAGATCAAATGGAGATGCATTCCGAGATTATGGAAGCGCATCAGAAAAACCCGGCCGGCAATCAGAAGATTCTGGCATACATGCAGAAACGGTTTCAGATACCGGGATCTTTTGAACAACAAGCCATCCTTTCTCAAATTACCCAAGCGGAAGCGATCGAGTATGGAGTGGAGTTTTGGCGAAGAAATCGGAATGATTGCCGTTGCATGGGGAGCTTATATTGGCAATTCAATGATTGTTGGCCGGTGGCGAGCTGGTCTTCCATCGACTATTTCGGGCGATGGAAAGCCTTGCATTACCTTGCCAGGCGGTTTTACGCCCCGGTGTTTCTCAGCGCTCAAGAAGAATCCGACAACATTTCTCTATGGATCACCAATGACTACCCACTTCCGCAAAAAACCCAAGTGCGGTACGGTTTGTACCATGCGGATGGACGATGTCTTTTAGGGGATGATCTCACTATTGATGCGCCTGCATTGGCCTCCAAAATGATCTGGGAAATTGAATATAAGAGCCTTCTAACCGATGATTCCCCACAGGAGCTGATTCTGTTTTTCGAAGCCTATGAGGGGAATCGAGATATTTCAAAGAATGCCCGCCTTTTAGGTGCACCCAAAGATTTTCCCCTAAAGGATCCTGGGTTATCATGGGAACTTGAGCAAATCGATGACTCAGGATTTCAGTTTCTGATAACGATCGAATCTCAAGAGATTGCCCTGTACGTATGGATCGATACAGAGGAGATCGATTTTGTCGCATCGGACAACTTCTTCCCGATGAAGAAAGGGGAAAGGAGAGAGATTGAAATCCATACGAACGAATCGGTATGCAAAGATCGCTTGCAAAAGGAACTCCGATTAAGCTCTTTGTTTCATCTCGTTCAATAGATCACGAGACAGGAAAAGAAAACCCTTCCGATGAATCGTTGAGGAAGGGTTTTTTGGTACGGAATCGAAGTGATCCAATCAGGACAATTCGGCTGTAAAGATCTGCTCATAGGCCTTCTGGATCATCACTGTTATCGGTCCGGGAGAAGAAAATGAACGGTTTCCGATCGCACGGATCGGCATAACCTTGGATACGGTACTTACCAGGAATACTTCTTTCATGGACAAATATTCCGAAAGAAGAACCTTTTGCTCAAGTACGGGAATGTTCATATGGGTGAGGATTCCGATCACCTTTTTCCGGGTGATGCCTGGAAGGATATTATCGATCTTCGGGGTTACCACTCCGAGATCGCTCACTCCGAAGTAGGAAGAACTCCCTCCTTCTGTAATGGTTGATCCAAAGGGACCTTTTCGGTACATAAGGGCTTCATACCCTTGATACCGATAGGCATGGTTTTTGGCCATGACATTCGCTAAAAGGTTAATGGTCTTGTGGACGCATAATCCATGACGGAGATCGGGAAAGGGAATTACTTTCGCGCCCTGTTCCCATAGCGTTGGATCAATTTCGCGCAGGGGCAAAGCAAGCATGAAGAAGGAAGACAGGCTTTCCCGAGGGGGATACCGATGCTCTCGGTTTCGGTCTTCCCCTCGAGTGAGTTGGATGTATAGTTCTCCGTTTTGAATCTGATTGCGTTTGATCAACTCCAAGGCCCACTGTTCGATTTGCGGAAGGGACCAAAGAAAAGAGTAACCAAAGAAAGACGCACTCTCTTTCATTCGATTCAGATGGTCATAAAAAAATAGAATCGTTCCGTTAATGGTTCGAAGCACCTCAAAAAGCCCATCGCCAAAAGTCAACCCGCGTTCTTCCAGTGTGACCACTTTTTCCTTTTTTTGGATAAACCGTCCATCCAGAAAAGCCCATTGCATGATGATCCCTTCCCTTGATTCAATACGATTCATATGGAACCGAATGATTCTGTTGCGTCAAACCGTTATATCTTGGGTTCATACACATCCCATCCATCTACCGAGTTCCAGATCACCCTCCGGTTGGAGTGGAAAGGGTGGCCGTCCCATATACACATAGAAGATTTTTTTCCTACCTCGATCGAACCGTACTCTTGATCCAAATCCAAAATTTTTGCTGCGTATATGGTCATGGATTTGAGCATGGCTTCCTCGCTCGCTCCATATTGAACTGCCATACCGGCTTGCAATCGCAATGTTTCAGCAGGAATCACAGGGTGATCGCTCATGCTTGCAAAGAGGATTTCTTCGCGTTCAGCCACGCTATATGCGGCCAAGGTTGCGTCACGTAACTCAACCTTACTCCGAAAGCCAACTAAAGGACCGATGACGATGGGAACTCCGGCCTTTTTCACCTCTTCGTGCACCTTATAAAACTCTGTAGCGTGTTCGATGCAGATGTCAATCTCGAACTCTCGGGCGATTCGAAGAGCAGTAAGGATGTCTTCTGCGCGGTGACAATGGATTCGGGCGCCAATTTCCTTCTTGAGCAATTGTTCCGCTACCTCCATCCGAGGATCGGTTTCTGCGAAGACCTTTTGTTTGGCTTCCGGATCCTCCGCTTTCTGCGCGAAGGTTTTTTTCTTCTGGATATAGTTCCTCCCATCGTTCAGAAACTTTCTCATGACCGCAGCGACACCCATCCGAGTGGAAGGCATGACCTTCTTCTCCCCGTAGCAAACCTTTGGATTCTCTCCTGTTGCCATTTTCAAATAGCAATCCGCGCGAAGAATTTGATCCGAAGCCAGGTTCGAGCGGCTGTAGTGGAAAATGCTCCCCAATCCTCCAATTGGATTCGCGCTTCCGGGAAGCACACAGTAGATCATCACGCCTCCACGAGCTGCTTCTCGAAAAGCCAGGTCTACAGGGGTATAGGCGTCTAAAGCGCGTACATCCGGCGTAACTGGTTCAGATGCTTCGTTTGTATCATCATAAGGCAACCCCTGACCTTCGGGAGCAAGGCCGATATGGGAGTGGGCGTCGATGAATCCGGGGAAAAGCAATCCTCCCTTGCCGTCGATCGTTTCGTCCGCTTCTTGCCCTGGCCAATCACCGATGCTCTGGATAACGCCGTCTTCAATCCATACATCCGCTTTCAGAGGCGTTTGTGTGATTGGATAGACGGTAACATTGGTTATCCTTTGTTTCATATCATCATCCCCTCTTTCTCATGATCGTATTGGGCAATTCCATCAACAAAAGTCATCATCACTCGATGAGTGGGATCCAAAAGAGGTCTGTCAGTCAGGATCAGGTCCGCATCTTTTCCGACCTCAATCGATCCGATCCGGTCATCCACCCCCAAAACGCGCGCGGGATGAATGGTGATGGCTTTAATCGCAGCATGTTCTGACAATCCTTCCCGTACAGCCATTGTAGCCATCAGTGGAAGATCATAGATTGGAATGACAGGGAAGTCTGTAATGAGGGAAAGATTTGGAGAACCAGCTTCCTCAAGAATGCCCGGATTTCTGAGCGATCGTTGGTTGATCTCCATCTTATACCGCCCGGTGAACAATGGCCCCAGGTTCAATTCAATTCCCTTTTCCACGACATAATCCGCGATCAAGTGGGCTTCAGTCGCATGTTCGATGGTCAGATCGAAACCAAACTCTTCGCTGATTCGGATGGCTGTGCAAATATCGTCGGCTCGATGGGCATGGATCCGAGCTTTTACTTTCTTTTCCAAAACTTTCAGCAACGCTTCCATCTGCAAATCCGTTTCTTTTTCCTCTTTCTTCGCGTAATTGATTGCATTCTGAAAGGCTTTTCGGATAACCTGAGCAGTCCCCATTCGGGTGTAGATTTTCTTCTGAGCGGAGTACACCATTCGAGGGTTCTCTCCAAAAGCCATTTTTAAACCGCTTTCTTCCACCAAAATCCTCTGTTCGAAAGGGATCGATAGGTTGTTCTTTAAGGCAACGCCCATTCCCCCGATAGGATTTGCGCTACCTGGGAAGACATTGACGGCGGTCACTCCACAGGAAAGGGCCACTTTGAAAGCCGCATCAAATGGTTTGATTCCGTCGAGAGCGTACAACTCCGCCGTGTTTGGGTTGGTCATCTCGTTGGTATCGTTGTCCCGCGCTAGGTTGGTTCGATCCCCCATAATTCCAATGTGGCAATGTCCTTCAATCATCCCGGGATAAAGATACATTCCTTCTCCTTGAATGATTTGCGCCCCTTTTTGAGAAATCAGGGATCCCATTTGGGCGATCTTCCCACCAGCGATGAAAAGGTCTCCGGTAAAGGGTTCCGAGGTAACCGGACAGATCGTCGCGGCGCGGATCAATATGTCAGAGGGCGTTTGGGTATTCATCGGCTTCACCTCCCACGCGGTCTCCATAAATATAGGTATCAAGAATCTTGGATCGATAGTCGAAAAAATCCCCATCCATAATCACAAAATCCGCGTCCTTTCCCTGTTCAATCGTGCCCACTCGATCATCGATCCCTAATGTTTTGGCCGGATTGATCGTGATCATTTTCATTAACTCATTCCGATCCAAACGAAATCGGTCGGCAATCCAAAGCTGCATTCGCGCAAAAGGAAGGGGGATAACAGGCGCATCGGTCATTAGAGACAAAAGGATGCCTTGAGAAAGCAAGATCGGTATGCATTCAAAAGATAAATCGTACGTTTGGAATGATCGAGGAGAAGCATGGATTGGACCCAATATAACAGGCACTCCCAGATCTTTGGCGAATTTCGGGTTTTTGTGCAGAGCCGTGGCATGATCCAAGACATATTCGATCTGCCATTCCTTCATCACCCGGTCAACGGTTTCGATATCCTCAAGGTTGGCCACATGCATTCGAGCGACTCCTCTTCCCTCGAGAAGGGAAACCAGGTTTTCCATTTCATAGTCGAAATCTTTCTCGCACTTTTTTTGGTAGTTCGAGGCTTGGTGCAGTTTCCGGCGTAACACCGCAGCAACAGCCAAACGAGTAGATGGAAATTTCTTCTGTTCGGACCATACCCCCATAGGATTCCGGCCAAACGCCATTTTTATGATCTTCTTCGGGGTCGGGACCAACATATCGTCGATACACGTCCCGTTGGTCTTGATCACAACTCCTTCTCCGCCAATGACATTGGCGCTTCCGGGAAGAACACATACGGTGGTAAACCCAAAGTTACGCCCCGACGAAATACCCGGATCATGGGGAGATGTGGCATCTAAGGCTCGAACTCCAGCTAGGGCAGGATCGCTTATCTCATTGGTGTCGTTTCCTGCGATCCCTCCGGCCTTTTCCTCCATGATTCCCACATGGGTGTGCGCATCGATCAGTCCGGGATATACATACATTCCTTCCAGCCCGATGACATTCGTCCCCGGTGCTTTCAATTCTGGCCCGATTTCCGTGATTTTCCCTTCTTCCACCCGAAAATCAAGGAGCTCCATCCCTTTTGGGGTCCATACTTGCGCGCCGCGAAATAGACTCAATCCACTCCCTCCTTATCTTCAAAGAAAAAATGATTCGGTACCCAAATCTTTTTATCAATTGTACCATATAGAAGGCGAAATCCAATCAAAGATAGACGATCTTGAATGGAGCAGGATTGCATAACGAGAGAAGAAATGGAAGAAAGCGCGCGCTGCAAAGAATTCCATTGGGGATACTGATCGGGAAATACCATCCGAAGTCCCCACCCAAAGGTATTCATAACAATCGTTCCAATCTGATCGGTGCGAAAGACCGCAGATTCCAAAGATCGAAGGGTTTCAAGGGTCTCAGGGTGCGGATGTCCGTATCGGTTTCCTTCTCCGCACATGATTACCGAAAACTTTGGGTTCACTTCCTGAGCAAACTCGAGGGAGGTGCTCGTCCGACTGCCATGATGACCAACCTTGAGCACCTGAGAATCAATTAAGGCGGCGATTTCCCGCATTTCCTCTTCCGATTCCCGTTCAGCGTCTCCTGTGAAGAGAAAAGCGACATTCCGATACTGCATTTGGATCACAACGCTATATAGGTTCAGATTGCGGTATTGTTCCGATACAGGCGCTACACAGAAAGCTTCGAGCCCTTCCAGGTCGATCTCCTTTCCAAACCTTGCGGTGGCTATGGGGATGTTGTTGTCCAGGATCGCTTCGGAAAAATCCCGAAAGGTTTTGGTGGTATGGGTCGCATTAGGCATCAATACAAGATCCACAGGAAAGAAGGTCAACACATCGATCAGTCCGCCAATATGATCGGCGTGGGGGTGTGTAGCAACCATTAGGTCAATTTTTCCGATTCCTTGGTCTTGTAGGTACTGGACTACCTTCGGACCTTGATCTCTCTCCCCGGCATCGATCAGGATGGATTCGCCGACAGGAGTCTGAATCAAAATGCAATCCCCCTGTCCCACATCGATAAAATGCACCGAGAGTTGTGGAGGGGGAGAAACGATCCATCCGACGAGCGCGCTGGAGATCATCCATACGAGCCAAAGGTTTTTCACCACCGAAAAGCGCCTCCCTTTCTCTTGTCAATTGTTTATTAAATTATAACACAGATGAGCCAAGAGACTGCGGCGAATGGTTCGGATCGATTCTTCGTCCAAAATAAAAAAAAGAAGAAAAACCTAGGAAGAAGATCGGATTTTGGTACAGAGAAAGGGGCCAGTCCCATGAGAAAGCAGATGATCGGATTATGGATAATGCTGTACGCGGTTCTTTCGTTGGTTTCTTGTGGGGGAGCCGAAGGAACACCGTTTCGGGTACCCGACCTTCAAAGGGATGCCACCCTAAACTCACTGGTAACGGTTCTCATTGCCGGAGTCACACCATCCCACCATACCGATTCCGAAAATCCCATCAATCTGGGAAATGAAACGCAGGGCATGAGTTTGACTATAAAGAAAGTGCCCGGGGTTTCCTTTGCGGTCCGATTTCGAGGGTCTACTGAAACGATCTCAATGCAAGACCAAGGAACCAACCAGCTCTTCACAATCGATCTATCATCGACAACCGGGGGAATATGGCCCATTCAGATTACTGTTCAAAGCCTTTCAGCTGCTCGGGCTGTGGATGGCAACACAAGCCAAGTTACTCTATGGATTGCTCTGACCAATGATGCACCCGATCCCCTGATCTATCTTTCCCCAGCGTATGGATCTACAATCCCACCTCCCGCGGTTACGCTCCGTTGGATGCCTGGAACCGATGGTCAAAATGATCCGATCGAGTACTATGTGTATGGAGGAACAACGGAAAACCCGCCGCTGCTTTCTGTCCAATCGCATGAAACATTTGGTTGGACCGGACTCCAAGATGGAGTAACGTACTTTTGGCGTGTCGATGCCTCGGATGGGCGTTCCATTGGCCAAAGAGATATAACGAAGGGTCCTTTGTGGGCCTTTTCCGTTGTGGAGCAGCAGTATCACCCACCATCCATTACCCTTCTTTCACCGGAGCATGAAGCGACTGATCTAGCAACAACCGTTCAGTTCTCATGGACCGCTTCTCCTGGGGGACTTGAGGACCAGGAAGCCAGGGCGGACACTTCGATCCTTTCCATCGCCTTTTATCTTGCCAAAGGAGCAGACCCATTCGGAGCTCCTCTGATGCTCCCTGCAGACGCGACCTCTGTGACAGTCAGCTTTTTGGATTATGCAAGCGATTACCGGTGGCAGGTTGTCGTATTTCAAAACGATGGTCAGGAAGCGGAAAGTCCCATATGGACCTTTCAAACCTTATCAGGCCCCGTTGAATCGGTGATTATATCGGCGCAGAGCCAACCATCCGGAGGGGGATGGATCCAAATCGACAACCGAGGGTGGCAGACAACAGACAGCAAAACATATGATACGGGGACGGTGGTGACACTCGCGGCTCAGGCCAAACCAGGATGGACTTTCCAGACATGGCGGGAACATGATGTGTTTGTCAGCGCAGATAATCCCTATCATTTCTCTGCACACACAAACCGGAATCTTGTTGCGTGGTTTGCTCAGGATGAAGAACAGGACAATCCCCCACCAACGATCACGCTGCTTGCTCCACAAAATGGTTCGACCAATGTACCTTTGAACAGTACCTTTCATTGGACCGCATCTCCTGGAGAGCTGGATTCTGTCGAGAATCGGGCTGGGCTTTCCCTAACCGGTTTTGCCCTTTACGTTACGCAGTCTTCTATGCCTTTCGGAACTCCGATCATGCTTCCCAACACCACAACATCCTTACCTTTTCCCATTTTCGACTATTCCACAGACTTCAAGTGGAAAGTTGTGGCATTCCAAAGCGATGGTCAGCAAACGGAAAGCGCGATATGGACCTTCCGTACCCAAGCGGCTCCCGTTGAAACGGTGACTGTATCGGCGCAGAGGCAACCATCCGGCGGGGGATGGATTCAGATCGATAATCGGGGTTGGAAGACAACAGACAACAAAACCTACAATGTAGGGACGCCCGTTACGGTCGCCGCTCAAGCGCAATCGGGTTGGTCTTTCCAGGAATGGCGGGAGGGAGGGATCTTTGTTGGCATTGACAACCCCTATGGATTCTCCGCGAGCACAAACCGTAGTCTTGTCGCATGGTTTGTTGAGGATGATGAAGATGACGACGATGATGATGATGATGGTCCCTTCGACTACACCAGCCCATATACGGGCAACCGTTTGGTCGTGAACAACCGAAATCTGGATGGACAAACCTATCAGCAAACTGGCACTTTGAATACTACTTCCAGCGAGCGTTATCCGTTACCGTTGGATTTGCCTTTGGAAGCCTATCAGATTGATGCGGTGATTCCCCTCCCAGAGGGATTGGATCAACACGATCTGGTTTCTCCAACAGATCCAGCGCCTCGCTATGCTTTGGGTGATCGGAGGGAATTCTGGACACACAACTTCCGAACAAACTCATTCGAAACGATCAACGCTCAATTGCGCGCGGTCGGAACCCATGCCTTGATTTGGGTGAGTGATGAAAGTATTGATGGGTACAACTATAACTTGTTGATCACCGACATTCAAGCAAGCCAGATCGCCAACGAGTTCGATACGATCATATACCCCGCAGTCACGACATATTTCTATACCCCATCCGATGTAAACGGGGATGGCAAGATCGCCATCCTCCTCTTCGATATCCAAGACAATTTCAACCCTATTACAGGAGGGGCCTATGTTGGTGGGTATTTCTATACCGGTGATCTCTATACTCATGGTTCTTCCAATCATATGGAGATTTTCTATATCGACCTATCCGACGATGCACCGTACCCGATCGGATCCAATCGATGTTGCCCGCTCCTATTCGACCATAGCCCACGAGTTCCAGCATATGGTCAACTTCAATCGAAATGTTCTGATCGAAAAAGGGTATCCCATGGAGTTATGGATCGATGAGGGATTATCGATGGCTGCTGAACACCTTATATACGGTAAGCTGGAAAACAGAATCCAATTCTACAACAGTTCACCACACATTCGCGATGGCCACTCCGTTCTCTATTGGGATCACGGGAACCCCCTTCCAAATTATGCCCTGTCGTATCTGTTCATGCAATACTTTCGGATTCAGATGGGCCAAGGGAACGGGGTCTATCGGCAGTTGATCGAAAACTCCGAGCATGATGCCCAAGCCCTTCAAAATCTTTTGAATGCCCATTATGGAGGGATGAATTTGGCCGATTTTCTGGTGCAATGGCGGATCGCCATGTTGCTCAAAGAACCGAGCGGCCCCTATGGATTTGGAGGCGAACCAGTCTTTACCATCGTCCAAACGCCTTTGTATCTGTGGACTGGAAGACCTCTCCGAGGAGGAGGCGCTCTTGTCAAATCCAAGACACAACCCTTCCCCCATCCGGGAGATTCCGGATCCAGCATCCAGTTCATCGGTGTGAACGTACCGTAAGATCCCATCTGGGGCGAAAAGAAAAAGGGCGGGGATTTCTGCCCTTATGGTTCATCGTTCAACCCAGCTTCCTTCGCCTTGTTTTTTCATGAACGCGCGCACCGCTTCAAGCGTAGGGATGGAAGACTGGGCCCCTTGAATCGTCGTACTTAGGGCGGCGGCGGCATTGGCGAAATGAAGCGCTTCTTCCCATGTTCGATTCAAGGACAAAGAGGCTGCCAACCCTCCAGAAAAGACATCACCAGCTGCGGTGGAATCCACAGCGTCTACCTGAATTGGATCGATCCTTATTGGATAATCTCCATCTAGCATCAAAACGCCTTGATGCCCCATGGTGACAATCGGAACCTGAACACCCATCTTTCGCAATCGAAAGCAGGCCTCAATGGCTGTGTCTTGATTCATCACTCGAATGCCTGTAATATGAGAGGCTTCTGTTTCATTGGGTTTTACACAGTGAACCATTGAAAGAAGATCGGGAGGAATTGGGGATTTCGGAACGGGGGCGGGATCCATTATGATCAGCATTCCTTGCTTGTACGCAAGCCTTACGGCTTCAACCACAGTTTCTATAGGAAACTCCAGAGTAATCAACAGAACAGAGTCTTCCGTGAACAAATGGGCATGGTTGCGGACATCTTCAGGCGAAACACGCCCATTCGCTCCAGGTGTGTAGGCAATGATATTGCTGCCCTGGCGATCGACCATGATCAAGGCAATTCCCGATGTGTGGGAGGGGATTCGATCGATTTGGGTAGTGGATACCCCTCTAGAAAGAAGGGCTTCTACCAACTGGTCGCTAAACCGATCGTCTCCGAGCCGTGTAAACATTTTTACTTGGCTTCCGAAAACAGAAGCGGCGACTGCTTGATTCCCGCCTTAAAAGGAGAACCTAGTTTTTTAGAAAGTGTGCGACCAGGGTTAGGTTTTGCGCCGGCATGGTGAAGGTGTATATGGGCTTATTGCTTACGCTACAGCATCCGCGTACCCAATACCGAAACCGATAGCCCTCTTCGGGAGTTGCGATGACCGTAACCTCCTGCCCTGCGACATACCGCCCCGCTCCTTCCACAGTTCCTCCCTCGGAAGGACTTAGGGTGAGGGTAAGGGTGTATGCTTGACCGGTTGTAAATGTCCACAAATCACCGAAGGTCGTTTCCCGTTTAACTGTGGTCCTGCCGTCGTCTGCATCCACTCTCCAG
>CAZOJQ010000045.1:0-18099 GCA_964580185.1 uncultured Thermotogaceae bacterium | reverse complement strand
CAACGGGCGCGTCCGAATTCATTGATCAAAAGGACTTCATGGGTATCCATGTCAGCAATATAAATGATTGCATCTAAACTGTCCAAGACGGTTAGGAGCCGATTGTGAGCAGCGTGAAGGTCTTCTTGGGCTCGTTTGTCATCGGTGATATCTTGAAGGATCCCTATTGAATGAAGGGGATTTCCTTCAGAATCAAATTCGGTCCGGCATTGTTCGTGAATCCATTTGATCCTACCTTCGCTGACCAATAACCGATGTTCGATATCATAAGGCTTTTGTGTTTTCAAAGACTCCGTCCATACCTGATCCACCATATCCCGGTCATCGGGATGAACCGCGTTCAAAAAGGCTTCATAGGACGCCTGAAACTGGCTGGGATCGATTTCGAAGATTTCGAAGATGGTCTCGTTCCATTTCAAATGGTTTTCAAGATGGAAATAATCCCACCGTCCCATTTTTGCCATTTGATGGGCTTCAGTTAGCTCATCTTTGCTCTTTTTCAGTTCTTCTTCGATTTGTTTTTGTTCGGTTATATCAAGAAATACCGAGCAAAAATGCTCCGAATCGATTGGATAAGCATGGACTTTGTACCACCGGCCTAATGGTTTTGAGTATTGCTCAAATACCTCTTGTCTGTTATCGAGAACCATTTTCCCAAAGAAATCGACCCAATCGAATTGCTTGTCGCGGATTCCGGGAAGGACTTTGGTTGCTTGGTGGTTGAGTATCTCACTGGAGGAAAGTTTGGTCAGTTTCTCAAAGGAAGGATTGACATAAAGAAAAATATAGTCTTCGGGATTTCCTTCGTCGTCGAATAGGATCTTATGATAGGCAAACCCGAAAGGAGAATAATGATACATCTGTGTTAAGGTAGTTTGATCCAATAGCCAATCACCTCGCTGCGCGCATTCCGATCAATCGTTTTGATAGTATAGAACTCCGATTCAGCAAAACTCCCAATCAAGGATCCGTAATGACAGCAATACTATGACGAAAACCATGACACCCTTAGGGAGGAGATAAGATCAATTGTTTCCATGAACCCAGATAATTATACCATACATGATTCCATCCCGTTTTGAGTTTCGTCACCGAAAGGCTCAGGGTTTGATATACCCCGATAGCTTTTGAAGGATTAAAAAAGGATTTTCAACTGGACCATTTCACCCGGCTTCTATGAAAACCAAACCTTGACAATCGGTACACAAAATGGTAAAATGAAATAACGAAAAAAGGAGGGTTTTGCGGCGAGTATTCAAATCCCAAAACAGAATCTCCTTGTTTCTAAGTCATTTCCTTGACGATTTGCTTTCCTAGGAATTCCTTCAAATGAGCAACAGCGGTCGGATCCGTCGTATGGCAGGAATCCTCCCTCATAAGCAAAACGGTACCGAAACTTTTGCTGGAGGTGCGCGGGTATGAATGCGAAACAACGGATTGCGATTCTGACCATGGTCTTGCTAGTTATTCTCCTTCTGTTTTCATGTGTAGGTAGAGGCATTCCCAAGATAGTCCTTCCCGATCTGGAAGATCCCGGAGTCCTGGACATGTTGGTAGGGATCATCACTGGCGACGGAGAGGTAGCAGCCTCTGAACTCACCGACGAAACGACCCCATTCAACCTGGAAGGGGAAGAGTCCTTCTCCTTTTCGATCACACCCCAAGAGGGGATCGCGTTCATCGTGATCTTCCGAGACCAGGAGCAACCCTCTGTCCTTGTCGATGATGTGTTGGTCTACGAGATCGACGTGAGCACAACCGCAGCGGGAACCTACGAGATCATCATCCGGGCCACGATCATTCCGCCGGATCAGAGCACCCCCAGAAACAACACCACAACAGAAGTGCGCTTATGGATTCATGTTGTCAACCACCCCCCGGTCAAACCATTCAACCCCGTACCCGCAGATGGCGCAGAAGGCCAACCCATCGAAGGAGTGGTGCTGGGGTGGGATTCGAGCGATCATGAAGACGACCCCATCACCTACATGGTCTACTGGGGCGAATCGGAAGAGGACTTGGAACTGATCGCCACAACCACCCTAAAGAACCATCCCCTGGAAGAACTGGCATACTCCACGCAATACTTCTGGCGAGTGGACGCCGATGACGGAAGGACCAGCGGACCGCGAGAACTGACGCAAGGAGATGTGTGGAGATTCACCACGCAAGCGCAAATGTTCACCCTCACCCTGAACAGAAACAACAACGCCTGGGGAACAGTCACCGGAGGAGGGAACTATGCCGCTGGACATGGAGTCACCATCCAAGCAACCCCAAACGAAGGCTTCCGCTTTGTGAACTGGACAAGAAACGGGACGGTTGTCAGCGCGCAAGCTACCCATGCCTACCCAATGCCGGCGGAAGATGTGACGCTGGTGGCAAACTTCGAGGCCATCCCTACCTATACCCTTACCTTGACTGCAAACCCTGAAAACGGTGGTGTTTTGGGCGGCGCGGGAACATACCCAGCTGGAACCCAGGTTCAGATAACTGCTGTTGAAAATGAAGGATTTGAATTTGTCAATTGGACCCATGGTTCGCCGGGAGGAGCAGAAGTGAGCGATCAAGCGAATTTCACCTATACGATGCCGGCGGAACATGTGACGCTGGTGGCAAACTTCGAGAGAGTTCCTATAATGGTCCTTGTCGAGGGAGGCACCTTCCGGATGGGGGATGAGTATAATGAGCTTCTTCCAGTTACAAGGCCGGTCCATAATGTGGAACTCACCTACGACTTCTGGATCGGAAAGTACGAAGTGACCTTCGCGGAGTATGCCGCTTTCTGTGATGCTGATCCGGAAAGGGATCTGCCTTATGACGAAGGTTGGGGAGGAGGCGACCGTCCAGTCATCAATGTAAGTTGGTGGGATGCGATCGCGTACTGCAACTGGCTGAGTGAACAGAAAGGGCTGGCTGTTGCATATCGGCTGCAAGGCCAAGAAAATGAAGGTAGTTTATTAGATGCTGATGGAAATGTGACTGACAACATTACTTTGGTTGTTGGATACCGACTGCCTACAGAAGCGGAATGGGAATATGCAGCTTCAGGGGGACACAATGCTACAGAACCAAGGCACAAGTATGCAGGAAGTAACACCATTGGTAATGTAGCGTGGTACACTGCGAACTCAGGAGGTGAAACCAAGCCGGTAGGTGATCTAGACCCGAACGAACTGTACTTGTATGATATGAGCGGAAATGTATGGGAATGGTGCCATGACTGGTATAATAGCAATTTCTATGATCAAGGCGATAAGAGAAATCCTATAGGTCCCGATACGGGTTCCGACCGCGTGCTAAGGGGTGGGAGTTGGCACAACAACATAGACGCCTGTCGCGTGGCCCACCGAAACTACTGGAACCCGGGCGAGAAGCTCAACAACATGGGCTTCCGCATTGCAAGAACCGGTGAAACCTACACGCTGTCATTGGAAGCAAATCCAGTTGAAGGTGGTATGTCTCCCGAAGGTGATGGAAACTATTCTGCAGGACGCGAGGCCAAAATCAGCATTTATCATAACGAAGGGTATTCTTTTGTGAACTGGACCAAAAACGGAGATGTGGTCAGTACAGATGCCGGATTCACATACCCGATGCCGGGTCAAGATACCACATTGGTCGCAAATTTCGGACGAGTTCCAGAGATGGTTCAAGTTGAAGGAGGAACCTTCCAGATGGGGGATGAGCATGATAACCTTGACCCTAATACTAAACCCGTACATGAAGTGGAACTCACCTACGACTTCTGGATCGGAAAGTACGAAGTGACCTTCGACGAGTATGACGCCTTTTGTGATGATGTGGCTGGAAGGGAGCCGCCCGCAGACGAAGGATGGGGGAGAGGAACAAGACCGGTGATCAACGTAAGTTGGTGGGATGCGATCGCATATTGTAACTGGCTGAGTGTTCAAAATGTATTAGCGCCTGCGTATGACAGTGATGGCAACCTGTTGGACAGAGATGGGCAGATCACCACAGACATCACACAAGTGGAAGGATACCGACTGCCTACAGAGGCGGAGTGGGAATATGCAGCCTCGGGAGGGCATCGAGCCCTGCCTATACCACCAAGGTTCTTGTATGCAGGAAGTGACAATATAGATGCAGTAGCATGGTACTGGGACAATTCCAACGCAGACGGAACAGTAAGAAAAACCCAACCAGTAGGAGGAAAAGACGAAAACGAACTGGGCTTGCATGACATGAGCGGGAATGTATATGAATGGTGTCATGACTGGTATGGAAGTTATACAAGTGCTAATAAGACCGATCCCATAGGTCCCCCTACGGGCTCCGGCCGTGTCTCGCGGGGCGGGAGTTGGAGCGGCGGCGCGCAGTACTGTCGCGTGGCCTACCGCATCAGCTTCTCCCCGGACACCAGGGTCAGTACCTTCGGGTTCCGTATCACGAGGACGCACTTTTAATTTTCCGGTTTTTTACCTTTTACGCTCTTGATCTGGATTTTGATCTTGTTCTTGACTTTGATCTTCGAGGAGAAGAGAGCGAAGGCCAGAGGGGGCGAGGAAGGAGCCAGGCCGAAGGGCCGTAGCGCTCTACTCCTAGTCGGTGCGGAGCACCGATAGGTTTTGGTTATATCTGGAGATGAGCACGCAGGTATTCTATTCAGACAAGGCCCTCAGCAATGGGGGTCTTTTTATGAAAGATCGAGATCACACAGTTGAGTTCACAGGTATAAAACACCGGTCTAGAAAAAGAAGACACAAGTGCCTTTTGTCTCCATTGACACTTCCAGCTCCATTATGGAAACAACCGGGACGGTTCTTGTTACAAATGAACACAACTCTAAAATGAACACGAATACCGGCAGTCACCATGATGCCGGTTTTCCTTTTTCGAGTGACCTCCCAATCCCAATCTTGGGCCCTCAAATTAACTCAGCTCACGAAGGAATCGATCTTTTCGCAGAAGGTGAAAATGATTTGGTTTTGTGGACTCCTTTCGGTACGGGCCTATTTGCTGTCTATGCAAAAGCAAATACAGACTTGACTGGTAACATCCCCCGGATTGAGAACGCTATTACGACGGATGACCCGGATGAACCAAATGGTTCGTACTACGTTGGAGATTTCGAAAGATTCGATGATCCTCAAGGAAGCATTAACCTCAATCAAGAGATTGGTGAGATCACTGCAATCATATTTGTCTGTAGCGCCGATAGGATCATCGCTTGGGGGCAAACAACGGCAGTGGATGGATGGTTCATGCCGGACTTAAGTGGACCCATTAAGTAACAACAGGGCCGGTTTGAGGGTGCATATCAGTTCTTGTTGAAAATGAACACAGCTCTAAAATGAACACGAATACCGACAGTCCCCATGATGTCGGTTTTTTTGCGCGTTTGACAGGAAGGGAAAATCGAGGTATAATTCGTTCGAACAGATCCATCCCAACTGTTAGATGCGAGATTCTCATAGCCTTATTCTAAGGAAGGATCAGTAGAGGAGGGTACTGAATGAGACGTATGTTGATTGATACCGATACCGCTTCTGATGATGCATTGGCAATCATCATGGCCCTTCGGGACGAAACGGTCAAAGTCGAAGCGATTACCGTCATTGCGGGGAATGTGCCATTGGAAACAGGGACAAAAAACGCGCTCATTTCCATCGAAAGGGCTGGCACCTACCAACCACCCGTGTACAAAGGGTCAGCAAAACCCATGATGAGACCTTTGGTCACGGCTGAGTTCGTTCATGGAGACGACGGAATGGGGAACATGAATCTGTCCGAACCTTCGATCTCAGCCCAAAGCGGACATGCCATCGATGTGTTGATCGACTTTATCGAGTCGAATCCGGGGGAGATGGAGTTGGTTACCCTGGGCCCTTTGACCAACGTAGCGCTGGCCTATTTGAAGCAACCCTCTATTGCGCGGAAGGTGAAAAAAGTCGTGATCATGGGCGGGACTGGAGCAGGACCAGGAAACATTACTCCGGTTGCGGAGTACAACTTCTTTGTGGACGCGCAAGCCGCTCATATCGTGATGCATTCCGGAATGCCTCTGACTTTAGTCGGCTGGGATGCGAGCACCGAAAAGACATTCATCACGGAACAAGACATTGATTATCTCACATCGACAAACTCGTCTTTAGCCGATTTTTGTGTTCGCTGCAATCAATCGCTTCAGGAGCACAACCTGATTTGGGGAAAGAAAGGATTTGATCTTCCCGATCCAGTGGCCATGTTCTGCGCCATACACCCAGAAAGGGTGATCCGAAAACAAAAGGCCTTTGTGGAGATCGAGTACATAAGCAACGATGGGTACGGACAATCCATCATCGACTTTCACGGTCTAACCAAGAAAGAACCCAATGCTGAGGTTGTTCTGGAAATCGATGCGCAAGCCTTCAAGTCCTATCTGTTTCAGCAAATAACTGATTGAGGGTTTGGATTCTGAAATAAAAAAGTCTTTGGAATCATTCGGGCCTGATTCGTTGCTGGGTTCTTTTCTTTGGCTTAAGGTTTGCTACTCGTAAACTTCTTTTTATCGTCACTGCAAATCATCTGGATCGTATGGTTGCCAGACATCACTGCGGTTGGTATGCCGCCGCCCGGGTTCACCCATTGCCCGGCCATATAAAAGCCTGCCAATCCGGGCAATGTCTTGCGCATGGACGACTTTGGCGAAAAATCGCTATCGAACATCCATCCTTCATAAGAACCCCGCCAGTTGCCCGTATATCTCTCCCAGGTTATCGGTGTGGCGACATCGGTCATTTCTATTTGCGCGGCAATCCCAGGAAACCGCTCTTCCAGACGAAGAATGATTTCCTGGGCGATTTTCTCTTTCTCTGCGCGGTAGTGTTCCGGTTCCTGCCTGAGCTTGTGCCAGTAATCATAATCGGTCCCGTACTGCACAACCAATACAGTTTTCCCTTCCGGAGCCATTGTGGGATCAAAACAGTATGAGCGGACATTCATGGTCTTTTTCTCCTCGCCTGCCAGCACCAAGGGTTTCTGTAAAGGAAAACTCAATCCTTCGAGAGAGGCCGGCAAATCCTCAAGCATGAGCGACACCCCCAACGATACGTAAACAAGTGGCTGGAAGAGGTTGGGATTATCATATTTTCTCTTGGTCTTTTCATCCAGATAAGTGCCATCCAGCATATCAAATATAGTGGTGCGTCCATCAGCGGCAGAAATGATCCAATCCGCTCGATGTTCGCTCCCATCAGCCAATCGGATCCCGACTGCCCGGTCATTTTCAACCAGGATTTTTTCAACGCGAGAATTGAAGTGAATCTCCCCTCCTAGTTCCCGATAGCGTTTTTCGATGGAGCCTACCAAAGAGAGCGCTCCCCCGATAATATACCCTGCGGATTTGCTATGCTGAAAAGAGAGTGGGAACAAGAGCATAATCATCGGGTTTTCGGAACCAAAACTATGGGTGAGCATTTCTCTCAAGAAGGGGTTTTTAAACTGCTCCGCGAAAGCGCCGATGGTAAGGGCACCCCATTTTTTAAAAAATCCCACCTGAGACAGCATTTTCATCAGCTTTATCTGATCCAAAATCCCATACAATTCCTGGGGTTTTTCCGATGGCATCGACATTTTGGCTGCTTTGCGTATGGCTTTTGTGAAGTTTTTGATCACTGTTTCGTCTTCCGGGGATATTTCCAACAGGCTTTGTTCCAAACGATCCGCATCGCAGTAGACCAATAACCGTTTGCCCTCGCTGTTTTCACTCGCCAATAAAAGATCATGGTTATAGATGTTCCAACCGGGCGCAGCACCCAATTCTTCCCAAAACCGGTGAAACTCAGAACCGGGTCTGGTTCCCATCACCCAGTTTACAGCCCCATCAATGGTATACCCCTTGCGTTTCCAAGCAGTGCATACACCCCCAGAAATGCTGTGCATCTCGAATATCGATGTTTGGTACCCGTTCATCCGTCCATAACAGCCTGCAGAAAGCCCGGCGAGTCCCCCTCCAATAATAATGATCCGCTTCATTCGATTTCTCCTTTTTTCCCAAGATTTTGAGAAAACCATTCAGTTGGATATTTGATTGGAGCGTTGAATTCCAGACACCACGAGAGGCCATTCCCGGATCTTTTTCATGCAGGAACCGGGGCGAAATGGTCCAGCACGAAAAGATCGGTCGTTTGGTCAACCAATTTCTAATAGTATAATCGATTATGAGCCTTCATGTCAATGCCAATTTTCAAACAAGGATACTCCGGAGAAATGAGGGGGGCTTTTTGAAGGATGATGCTTTTGTGATCAGGTTCCTTGAATAAGGGATATTCTTTTCAAACGATTCTCCTATACCGATTATGATACAATATTCCTGTGTTACGGAATAACCATAGGCTTTGAAAAATCAGTAAGCCAAGCTCAGAAGGGCGGACAGTGTCAAGCGCATGTGGAATATTTTGATCGGATGAAGGATTCAGATGGATTTCGGGAAAGCGCTTTTCTGATTTTTCCAACGATTCGTCAAAGGTGGTGATGGTGTGTCGCAGAAGCCAAACCTTGTTTTGCAAGGCGCAAGAATCATTAATGGGCTCAATCCGAAAGCAATCGACGACAAGACAGTGATTGTGGAGGACGGCACGATCGTAGCGATAGGTAAGAAGGAGGAACTACGCATTCCTCATGACGCTGCAACTTTGGACCTTACCGGAAAAGTGCTTGTTCCCGGATTGATCGATTCCCATCTGCACCTTGCCCAATCAGGAGTTGACGATTTTACCAAACCGTTCGCAGAAAGAATGTACACCAAACTGAAGAGGAACGCCTATCTAACGGTACAATCAGGGGTGACTACCGTCAGGAACATGCCTGGAGGTTCAAGCAATGTCATCGGTACTTTCAAGAGACGAGTTGAGCAAGGTACAGTTGTTGGACCGAGAATCCTCGCGTCTGGACCTGCATTAGCGCCCTCCTATGGATATTTCAGCCTGAAGCGCTTCTTTCCTCCCAACCCCTTGGCAATGGCTATTCTGAGCAGAGTATTTGGCGCCAATGGGTTGGCGATCGATGTGGATACTCCAGAAGAAGCGCGTAAAGCAGTGAACCAACTCAAAAAAAGCGGCGCTGATTTTGTGAAAACAGTCACTCCGGGCGCGTATATTCCCTTTGCCCAGAAGGATCCCAGGCTTAAAGAGAGTTTGGTCAAACAAGGGTTGAATCTTCGGATGATCGAGGCCAGCATGAAACCCAATGTTCTCCGCGCGATTGTAGATAAAGCACATGAAGTGGGGCTTAGGGTTGCCGCCCATACCATTGCCTGGCCTGAGGATATGGCCGAAGCGGTTAAGGCGGGTGTAGATAGCATAGAACACACCCCGCTTGGGCTGATTCACAACGATATATTCGAAATGATGGAAAAGCATACAGTGTATTGGGTTCCTACCGCGTATCCCTTTTATCACTGGACCACTCTTATCGATCATCCTGAGGAATTTGAAAGGGAAGAGATAAAGGAGCGAATACCTGAACCATTTTATTCAGTCGGAAAACGGGGGTTGGAAAAGCTAAGGGAAGGAATCAAATCTGGTGCCGATCCAATGTGGAGTAGGTTCTATGCAGAAATGGAACCATTTAAAAAAGAGTATTTCCCTGAAAACTTTAGGCGGGCTAAAGAAAAGGGAGTCAAGATAGTTGCAGGAGTCGATGCCGGCGCTTCTGGCGCAGGATATGTTCCTCATGGTCAACTGATTAATGAGCTAGAACTCTTTGTTGCGCATGGCATGAGTGAGTTCGAAGCGATTCAAACTGCTACGACGACCGCCTCAGAACTTCTCGGGTTGGAAGGGAGATTGGGCAGTATAGAAGTGGGAAAAGCGGGCGATTTTGTTGTGCTGGATGCTGACCCACTTGAAAACATCTCCAATTTGCGCAAAGTCTCCTGTGTAATGAAAGAAGGGATTCTGCTTTATCGCCGCCAATAGACCCTCTTGGAAAGGGTACCGGAGCTCGGGTTACCTTTTATGAAGACCCTTCTTAGCACGATTTGCCGCCAACTTGCCCGTTAATAACGCCATAGGCAAACCCGCCGGGCTGTAGGTCCACTGCCCCGCCTGCAAGATTCCAGGGATAGGAGTGAGCACCGAACGAGAGACCTGTTGCATTTTCGTTACTACGGGCATCTCAGACGAGGAGAAAGCCCAACCAGTAATGGCCCCATCGCTGTTTCTTGTTTGACGTTCAATTGAAAGAGGGGTAGAGGAGAACCATGACATCACTTTTTTGTCCAAGTCTGGGTATAGCGAGTCGGATAAAACCTTGACGATCATACCGGCGCAGAGCGTATCGAATTCTTCATACCAACCCGACTCATGAATTCGGCGCGTCAGTAAGTAATCGAACAAGCAACTGACGATAAGTCCCGTCTTTCCGGGAGGCGCCATTGTGGGATCTTTCAGCGCGGGAATAGAAACCTCATAGGTTGTGCGGGCAAAGTAATCCCGCAGGAACTCCTGGACAGCCTCTTTCAATATGGGTTTGTCTTCATAAGCCTGCAAGAGCGCGTTTAATTTGGTTGTATGCATTTCTTGGAGACCATGAGCGTCCGGAGTATAAAACAGATGACCATTGGCAATCGCGCGAAAGAAGTCAGGATCCGCATCCACAGCCATGAAAAAGGAGAGCACGGAATCGCTTCCCGAATGGCCCTCCAGTTCGCGCCATCGCGCTTCCACTGACCGACGAACGCTCGCGTCTTTGATGGTATCGAAATCGATGGATCGATACAAGGCTTTCTGATCCGCGCACCAAATCAGCCTGCCATATGTCCAGCTCGACCCTTTGTCATCGACCACCAACCGGGCGTCTGGATCCACATGAGAAATAGCGGTTTGCGTGTGAACAGCCACCTGGCGCTCCCTGAAATAACTAACAAGGCTTTCGGATAAAGCGGCAGTCCCGCCGATGGGATAAAGATAGTCAAGGTACACACTAAAGTAGCTCATGGCAAAGAACGCGGGCGTACCTTTGAAGAAATGCTGTCCGATAATGCTCCGTAGGGAGGGGTCATCGGTGATCTGTTCCAATAATTGCTCCACAGGGCCATTCATCCGGTTGATCCGGCCGATGGTCACCAAGAACTTGAACATCCATGGGAGTAGCGTCTTGAACAGATAGCGTCGATCTCGCAGCGGATCTTTAAACAACGGATTATCAATACCATACAGCACATCCATATTCTTCATGATTCGTTGAATCAGACTCATGATTTTTTCTATGCTGGCTGCTTGCTCCGGGTAAAAATGCAGAAGAAGCGCACGGTATTCAGCCAATGATTCCCGTGATCGGAGATGAATGATCCGATCCTCGATTCCCAAAGATACCGTACTGGGCACATAGTCGAGGGGAATCCCCAATTCATCCAGCATCGGGAGGACAATCCCGGCGTTTTCGATGGCGCGCAACCCCATATCAAAGCAAAATCCATCCTTTTCCACCGTCTGCACCAATCCGCCCAGACGGGCTTGTTGTTCGAATAACCCTACGGAAAGACCCGCTCGTGTAGCGTAAGCCGCAGCGGTCAGACCTGCCGCTCCGCCTCCCACAATGATTACATCAAAGTGCTTCGTCAATCCCTGTCACCTCCAGCGTGCGCTCCCACAAAAGCTTACCTACTTGGCGGTCTAAAGCGTGGGGAGCTGGTTTCTCGCGATGGGTCCGATTAAAGTATTGACCAGTGGTTTCTGCCAACTCTGGCGCTGCGGCCAAGTAATGCAATGATTCTCCGGATATGCGAACGTCCTTGAGGATCCGCGAAAGGAGGTTTCTTTGGTACCAACGATAGAGGGGCCCGTTGTTGCTGCCTATGGCGGTGCGGACCTCACCAGGGTGCATCGCATTGATGGTTATCCCGGTTCCCAATCGGTCGGCAAACTCCCAAACGGACAGCAGTTGCGCTGTCTTAGATGCTCCATAGCCCCGGAGTCCAGCATAGAACCGCTTTTTCCAGTCTAGATCGTTCAAATTCAAACTGCCAAATCGATGCCCCTGCGAATTCACTTGAATCACTCGCCCTTGCCCGCTCGCGCGCAGCAGCGGAATCAGCTTGTAGGTCAAAATGAATGGCGCGAGATGGTTTACGCAAAAAACCAACTCATGCCCTTCCTCAGTGATGATCCGACGGGTGGAATGGAGCCCGGCGCTATTGATCAATACATCGATGCGAGGCAATGCATCCACCAACTGACGGGCCAAACGGTGCACCTCAGCCAGACGGGAGAAATCAGCAAAAAACAGAGAAACCGTAGCGCCAAACTCCTGGTAAAGCTGAGATTGAACCATTTTCGCCTTCGCTTCATTTCTCGCGAGCAATATCAAATGCCCTCCGAACCGGGCAATTTCTCGAGCGGCTGCTAATCCCACACCCGATGTGGCTCCAGCAATAACCACAATCTTATCTTCCATGGATGCGGTTGTTTGATGGTGGGGTTTCCGATTGTTTCGAACCATTTCCTGCATATCTTTGATCTTATATTGTTTCAAATATTTGAACATTCCTCACCCGAACTTTCGATGCATAAACCGACGATAAAGCTTGCCGAAGCGAGGGATATTGTCGAAGATGTCGCCCCAAAGGTCAAAGTAATCGCGCTGGCGGATGATCAACCCCTCATCGTTCAACGTCAACTTCGAGCAGCCATAGAGTGTGGACATAGGGAATTTCTTGAACATCATCGTCATTTCCCATTCCAGGAAGATGGAGTTACCCGTTTGCGACACATCCTTGATCTTCATGTGTAATTCTCGACAGCGCTTGGAGAGTCGATTGCACAAGGCTTCAAAGTCCGCTCGGCCTTCGACTTGCTGGATGCAATCCTTAAATACGATATCATCGTGGTAATAGGGAAACAAGTGCGACCAATCGGGCCGACCACTGCTGTTGTAGGTTTTCGACCACAATTCGCGCACAGTTTCTGGATTGAGTTTGGGTTTCATGCTTAACACACTCCTCTGAACGACTCCCGATCCATTCGATTGAAAACGTGGCTCATCGACCCAAATGAATCCGAATCTTCCCCCTCATGGAACAGGATTCTACCTTGCCAATGTCTTATGTCCAAATTATACCCCATATTGTAAAGCTTTTTCCCTTTTGGAATAGCAAAGAGGATCTCAGGGAACCGGAGCGGTATAAACAGATTTTTTTCGCGCATATTATACCACTAGCCCCCCTTAATATCTTAGAGAAATGAAACAAGAAGAGACGGAATGGGCGTTCCCGAGCAAGCGAAAAGGGATACTCATAGTGAAAATTATGGTATGATAGAGCGTAATGCCACAGAAGAGTCAATTGTCAATTCAGATAAAGGGGGATCAAGAAAATGAAATCCATCAAAGGACTTACACTGATCCTAGTCTTACTCATACTGGTGATTATGCTTGGAGGTTGTCCGGGCCGCCCGCTTGCCACCTATACTCTAACTTTGGTCAAAAACAACCAAGCATGGGGAGGAGTGAGTGGAGGAGGAACATACCTGGCAGATCAAGCAGTCAGGATCGACGCGACTCCATACCAAGGGTATCATTTTGTGAACTGGACATTGGAAGGGACACCGATTAGCGGGGATGCCATCTATGATTACACCATGCCGAGAGAAAATGTGACCCTTGTTGCGAACTTTTCTATCGGTGAGATGGTCCGTGTCGAAGGAGGTACTTTTCAAAAGGGTGATGAGGTCGAAGATCTGGGGGATTGGTGCCGGCCGGTTCACGAGGTAACTTTGACCTACGACTATTGGATCGGAAAGTACGAAGTGACCTTTGATGAATATGACGCCTTCTGTGATGCAACGGGAAGGATCAAACCTCATGACGGGCCATGGAATGACCCAAACACCCATTGGGGAAGAGGCGCCCATCCGGTAATCAATGTAAGTTGGTGGGACGCGATTGCGTACTGCAACTGGCTCAGCCAG
Source organism: uncultured Thermotogaceae bacterium (assembly GCA_964580185.1). GTDB lineage: Bacteria > Thermotogota > Thermotogae > MWEM01 > MWEM01 > CAYWWY01. The sequence continues at coordinate 4,189 of CAZOJQ010000045.1, read as the reverse complement.
GAAAACGGATTGGCCCTGGCATATGATAGCGAAGGCAACCTATTGGATCGAACTGGACAGATCACGGAGGACATAACGCAAGTGGAAGGGTATCGACTTCCCACAGAAGCGGAGCAGGAATACGCAACCTCCGGCGGACACAAAGCGCTGCCCATACCTCCAAGATTCCTGTATGCTGGAAGTGACAACATCGATGAAGTGGCATGGTATTTTGGCAACTCAGGAAACAAGGCACAACCAGTAGGACAAAAGAACCCCAACGAACTGGGTTTGCACGACATGAGCGGGAATGTGTGGGAGTGGTGCCATGATTGGTATACAGAGTACACAAGCTCAGAAACAACCAATCCTGTGGGTCCGTCCAGCGGCACGCATCGTCCCATTCGCGGCGGAGCTTGGACCGGACCAGCGCGGGTTTGTCGGGTCGCCTATCGCCTTGGCTTCTCACCGGACACTCTCAGAGAATATCTAGGTTTTCGTATCGTGAGGACGCACCCTTAGCATACCGTCTCCCCACGTAGTATTGTACCCTTTGAACGTTAAATCAATTGTTGGGAGCGGGATGGAAAATCGGGGCAGAGTTGATCTAAGCAAGATCTGTGGTAGGATAGAACATACGGCCCCATTGGAGTCAATCGTTAAACCAGATAAAGGGGGATTAAGAAAATGAAAGCCACCAAAGGACTTGCGCTGATCCTAGTCTTGGCCATGCTGGTGATTCTGCTTGGAGGGTGTCCAGGTCGAGTCATTGCTACCTATACTTTGACCTTGAACAGGAACGACAACGCATGGGGAGGGGTGAGCGGGGGAGGTACCTACACGGTTGATCAAGTTGTCCGGATTGAAGCGACGCCCTACCAAGGGTATCATTTGTTGAACTGGACATTGGAAGGGACGCCAATTAGCGGGGAAGCCATCTATGATTACTCCATGCCCAGAGAAAATGTGACCCTTGTAGCAAACTTTGTCGTCGGTGAGATGGTCCGTGTCGAAGGGGGGACCTTCCAGATGGGGGATGAGGTTGAAGATCTCCCAATATGGGCTCTTGCCTTACCGGTACACACCGTAACCTTGACCTATGAGTACTGGATTGGAAAGTATGAAGTAACCTTTGCGGAATATGACTCCTTCTGTGATGCAACGAACAGGGAAAAACCCAATGACCAAGGTTGGGGAAGAGGCTCCCGCCCCGTAATCAATGTGTGGTGGTGGGACGCGATTGCGTATTGCAATTGGCTCAGTGAACAGAATGGTTTGCCTGTAGCATACAAACTGCAAGGGGAGCCAAATGAAGGCAGTTTATTGGATGCCGATGGAAATGAGACTGAAGACATCACTCGGGTTGTAGGATACCGGCTGCCCACAGAGGCGGAATGGGAATATGCAGCCTCCGGGGGACATGAAGCGTTACCGATTCCTCCAAGATTCCTGTATGCGGGAAGCGATGATGTCGATGAAGCGGCGTGGTATCGGAGAAACTCCTCTGATAGATCCCAACCGGTAGGAGGCAAACAAGCCAACCCCCTTGGTTTGCACGATATGAGCGGAAATGTGCGGGAGTGGTGCCATGACATGTATGAAGACTACACAAGCGAACCAAAGACCAATCCTATAGGGCCTTCAACGGGTTACGACCGTGTCCAACGGGGCGGATGTTGGAGCAGCAGCGCGTGGTTCAGCCGTGTAACCTTCCGCCTCCTTTCCATCCCGGACTTCCGGTACAGTTATTCTGGGTTTCGTCTTTCGAGAACGGTCATCCCTTAGCCTTGATGCAGCGGTTGAGAAGTTTTATCTCTTGTTCATCCTGATGACAAGTATGTTCCCTGCAGCTATCTTCCTTATCCCGTTTCCCCGCAATTCTCGTTTCGATCTTTTCTTCTCTTGAAAACCTTCATTGCCATTCCTCCTCTCTTGCTTCAGGATTCCTGGCCCAAGGAATAACCAGTCGGAAGGCGTATCAGCAGTCTCTAAGCCGGTTGTTACCATGATACCGGCTCTTTTTTTCAATTCGGCTCGTCATCGCTGAAAGATCGGCCTCGGGTTTCCAGAGAGGTCATTTCCATGGTATCCTCTTTTCGGGAGAAAAAAAGAGTAAAAAAGGATTGGATAAAGAAAAGCGATACCGAAAGAAAAGCTAAGAAAAAATAAGCGATTAGCAAGTAGACGAAGGTATTTTCGGTTCAACAGGAATAATCCCCCATAGGGGAATTTACGATTTCAGTAAGATCCACGTATAATGGGTACAGAGAGCAACGAATCCGGAAAATTTGGAATACCAAACCCAACCGTGAAAATGGGATAGGAGATCCATCAATGAAGATGTATGAAGAGAGAAAGGCTTTTATTCTTCAAAAGTTGAGTCAGCATGGAAGTGTATCCTCGAGAGATATTGCACGACAGTTAGCGGTTTCAGTTGTGACAACCCGCGCGGATTTTCGCCAGTTGGAAGAAGAAGGCCTTCTGAAAAGGGTACATGGAGGGGCAGCTCGACTTCAACCCCAAAGATATGATCCCAAGTTCCAGGAAGAAATTGCTGTCGATGTCGATGCCAAACAAGTGATGGGAGAGACTGCTTCGAATTTGGTCAAAAAGAACGATATTATATTCGTCGACTCAGGAAGCACAACGCTCTTTTTTGTGGAAAAATTGGTTCAAACCCCCCCCACCAACCTTACTATCGTGACTCATTCATTGTATATCATCAACTGTATCACACTAAAACCGGATATCAACCTGGTCGTTCTTGGTGGAGTGTTCCACTACGGCTTAATGAACTTTTTGGACTTTGATATCGCACAACAGCTCCAACGGTATAATATCCACAAGGTCTTTTTGGGGGTGGATGCTGTGGATGAAAAGGGATATTACGCATCGAATATTCACGAGGCAAACTTCAAACGATCTGTGTGTCAGTCAGCTTCTAAGATTTTCATTATGGCAAATCCTTCAAAGATTGGGAAACAATCGCTGATTCGGATTCGTGAATGGTCAACTCAGGATACACTGATTACCGTTTTCCCGGATTTCAAACAACATGAATACTGGCTTTCTGTTGCGACATCTACAGGATTCAAACTGATCGATACGTACCTTTCGGAACCCCATCATTGATATAGATTGGTGTGATTATTTTGAGAGTGGCATTTTTCAATCCTCAAGGCAATTTCGATTCGAAAGACAGCTACTGGACCACGCATCCAGATTTTGGAGGACAGCTTGTTTATGTCAAAGAGCTGGCAATAGCCATGGCATCAATGGGCGTGAAAACCGACATTATCACCAGGAGAGTTGATGATGACCTTTGGCCGGAATTTTCCAAAGAAATTGACTTTTATCCTGGTGTTGACAACCTGAGGATCATACGCATCCCTTTCGGTAAGGGGGGATTTGTCAGGAAGGAGAACCTTTGGCCACATATTCAGGAGTATTGCAAGAATACGTTGGCGTTTTATGACTCGGAAAAAGTCATGCCAAACTTTGTTACTACACACTATGGTGATGGCGGAATCGCTGGAGCGATTTTTGCAAAATGGACAGGCATTCCATATTCTTTTACAGCCCATTCTCTGGGTGCGCTGAAGATGGATAAATTGGGTGTTGATGAGAGCAATATCCTGCAATACGACGATCGGTTCAGTTTCACGACAAGGATCATTGCTGAAGGAATTGCCATGAAATACTCAGCTGTCAACATAGTTAGCACATCAATGGAAAGATTTGAGCAGTACAATCATATGCTTTACAACCCGTACATCGATGTCAAAGAGGATAGTCGTTTTAGCGTCATTCCCCCTGGTGTCAACACGGAAGTGTTTAATCCATATGACTCACCGGATGACAGGAAGGTCGAAGAACGGATTGCTGAGCTGTTCGAGCGGTTTTCGAGAAAGGAAAGGCTCGGGCTGCCAATGATTGTTTCTTCGAGTAGGCTCGACGAGAAGAAGAATCACATTGGACTGCTCAATGCCTATGTAAACAGCAATTACCTTAGGAACAACACAAACCTTATCATAATAACCAGTGGAGTAACAGACCCTTATGGCGGAACTACAACTGGTTCGTCCCACGAACACAGGGTTCTGAGGAGACTTGTGGAGGTTGTGATTAAAGAAAACCTTAAAGATAGGGTCCTTTTCGGCGACATTCGGAATCAGAGAGAGCTTGCTTCGCTGTATCGAATCGCTGCAAA
>CAZOJQ010000044.1:0-19796 GCA_964580185.1 uncultured Thermotogaceae bacterium | reverse complement strand
GGTTTCCATACCGCTGTCAACGTGGGAGCGGACGCAATTGACCGTCTTCACTCCACAGCAAAATCCCACAGTCGGATCTTCTTCGTTGAACTCATGGGCCGGGAAGCAGGATGGATCGCTATAGAAGCGGGTCTGGCTGCAGGCGCACATCTGATTCTCATTCCCGAGTATCCGATGACCTTGAAAGAGGTTCTCCAAATCGTTCAACATAGGATGGAGCGTTCTCAATATGCCGTGATCGCTGTAGCGGAAGGGTTTAAACCGACGGAATTGGAAAAGGCTGTTGGAGATCAAAAACAATCGGATGCATTCGGTCACATTCGCTTGGGAGGAATAGCCCATTACCTGGCTGAAGTGACCAAGGAGCACCTCAATCATGATACCCGTTCTGTTGTTTTGGGCCACCTCCTGCGTGGAGGAACCCCAACGGCATTCGATCGGATTCTCGGGACGCGCTACGGAGTCAAAGCGATGGAACTGATTAAAAATGGCGATTATGGCCGAATGGTTGCATTGAAAGGAAACGAAATCATATCCGTTCCGATCGAATATGGTGTGGCTACTAAGAAACTGGTCCCGTATGAATACTATCAATTGGCATCGCTCTTTTTTGGATGATGGAATGAACATACGAAAGGATCGTGTATGAATCGATCCCCCCATACGTATCCCCAATGGGCTTTAACCGTTATTGAAGCTTTTGTCTGTCACCATAGGATGTTGGATTCATTCGAAGCTCTCCCCCCAGAAATGCTCCGTCGCCGAGCGGGTTGCTTTGTGACTCTTCATTCATTGCATGGGCTATTGCGGGGGTGTATCGGGACGATCGAACCCTCTGGCGCGCATTTGGCGATGGAGATCAGGAATAACGCGATATCTGCTGCCACAAAGGATCCCCGATTCCCACCCGTACTATGCCATGAGGTAACCGATCTACGAATCTCTGTAGATGTTTTGGGGCAACCTGAACCAATCGTCGATGAACGCGGACTGGATCCCAAGCGATATGGAATCATTGTGGAACACGGAGTTCGAAAAGGGGTACTCTTGCCCGATCTTGAGGGAGTCGACCAAATCTCCCAACAAATTTCAATCGCGCGGATGAAAGCGGGAATCCCGGAAGGGGTTCCCCTGACGATCTACCGGTTTTCTGTCCAACGGTATCTGGATTACGAGCAAGGAGGGAAGGAATGAGGGAAGCTCTCTTCTATGAAGAATTTCCCACAGCAGAAGAACCCAAAACCATCCGTTGCACCTTGTGCCCACACCTATGCGTGTTACACCCGCATCAAGCCGGGTTGTGCATGGTCCGGAGCAACGAAAATGGAGTGATGTACTCTACCAATTACGGACGGATATCTTCGATTTCTATGGATCCGATCGAGAAAAAACCGTTATATCACTTTCATCCAGGACAGATGATCCTTTCGGTCGGGAGTTGGGGATGCAACTTTCGGTGCCCTTGGTGCCAGAACTGGGAGATCGCTCAAGAGAAACCAGCTACCCAAAACGTATATTCGGATCGATTGATCGATATCGCCATCAATCGACAATCAGATGGAATCGCTTTCACCTATAATGAACCCCTCGTTTGGTTCGAGTTCGTTTTGGATACCACAAGAATGGCTAACGCGAACGGATTGTACAATGTCTTGGTCACAAACGGGTATATCAACGAAGAGCCCTTTCAGCTTCTTCTTCAGACCGTTACAGCTATGAATATTGATCTAAAAGGATTCAAGGCCAAATGGTACAAGAAACGGTGCGGTGGAGATTTGGAAGTGGTTAAGCGCAACATTCAGAAAGCGTATCTCGAAGGCATTCATATCGAGCTTACGACTCTGATCATTCCCGGGGAAAACGATGATGAACCAACACTTCGGGAACTAGTGGAATGGATCGCATCCATCAGTAATACGATTCCATTGCACTTAACCCGATACCATCCGGCGCATCACTTTCAGAAACCCCCTACAGACCTGTCCACGATGCGCCACTTGTATGAGGTTGCGCGTGGATCTTTGCAATATGTCTATCTGGGGAATCATGACGATCTGGATACCTCCAGTACGTATTGTCCTTCATGCAACCATTTGGCCATCCAACGAATCGGATACGAAATCCGCCGATTCGGGATCAATGAACAGGGAGAATGCACTCAATGCGGGAAAAAACTAAATCTGATCTTGTAAAAATGTCGCGAAAGGCCTGGTACATGACATATGGGGGGATTGGGATTATGACAGTTATCCTGATCGCGATCGTGATGCGTCAGCCGCCTGCTTATCTTTCGCGAGATGGATTTCTCATGGGTACCTACGTGCGTGTGGTTGTTCATTCTTCCAAGGATCCCTACACAATTATGGATGCCATATTTCGCGAACTCCGACGGATCGAAGCAAAGTTCGATCCGTATCGGGAAGGTAGTGAGATCTACACCATTAACAAGAACGGATCCACATTAACGGAAATAGACCAAGAAACGCGTTTTGTCATCGAGCGATCCCTTTCAATCGCAAGGGCAACCAATGGTGCTTACGATCCTGCGCTGGGACGGATCATTCAATTATGGGGGTTTGACCGGATTTCCGACGCCTCTTTTCAACCCCGTGTGCCGACACAACAAGAAATTTCCGATGCGCTTCATTCCTCTGGATACTACCATGTGGAGATCACGTCCATGGGGATCCGTCTTTTGGAAAACACTCAATTGGACTTGGGGGGAATCGTTAAGGGATATGCGATCGATCGGTCAATCCAGGTTGCCCGGGCATTGGATCCACAAGTCAATGGGTATGTTGACGCAGGGGGAGATATCGGTTTCTTAGGGGCCAAATTCGGTACGGCGGACTGGCTGGTGGGTATCCAGAATCCCCGCCCGCTTTCCCCGGAGGATGACACGCCCATTCATATCCTATACCTGAGGGAAGGCGCCGTAGCTACCAGTGGAGATTACCAAAGGTATTTCATAGTCGACGCAAAGCGTTATCATCATGTAATCAACCCATTGACCGGAAGACCCGTGGAAGAGATTATTTCTTCCACAGTTATTGCAAACACAGCCATGGATGCAGATGCGTTGTCAACAGCAGCGATGGTGCTAGGGAGCGAAATTGCGATCTATACCATTCCTCAATTGGGCGGGCAAGTGTTCCTGATCCCGGAACAGGGATCCCACCGGTATTCAACCGGGTTCTCCCATTTTTTGAATCCAAGGTAGGCGTCATTGTGCGGCCGTCACTTCCCAAGATGTGGACTCCCATAGATCTTTTGCTGATCATTGGGATTCTTGCGGCGAGCGGATCACTAATCGTCTTCCAGATGAAAGATCCGGCCATTCCATCCCAAGTTTTGGTGGAAGTATCGGGTGTTGTTGCCTATCAATACGCTCTCCCCGCGCAGGGATCATACCCATTGACCATCGAGGGAAGAGAGGCTATGGTTCTGGAGATCTCAGAATACCATACCCGACTTATCTTCTCTGATTGCCCGTTTCAGCGATGCGTTCATCACGGATTTTTGAAAGGGCCATCAGATGCGATTATTTGTGTCCCGAATGAAACCGTTATTCGATATAACACTACCCCTGTTGTCCCCGGAGCGCCATGGGATGTAATGACACGATGAAACCCGGCGAGAGGACTGGAAGATTGGTTCGACTCGGCCTTTTGGTCGTTTTGAGCGCGAGTATGTATATGATGGAAACCTTGATCCCCATGGTTTTTGTGATTCCGGGGTTCCGGTGGGGTTTTTCCAATTCGATCATCCTGTTCTGTGTGATCAGTGGACGCTACAAAGATGGAATCATTGTGAGTATATTGAAGAGTGTCTTGGGTTCTTTTTTCACTGGAACGTTATTCTCGTTCCCGTTTCTACTCGGATTTGGCGGGGTAATCACTGGGACATTCGCGATGATCCTCGCGCGGAAAACCAATTGGTTCGGGATTTCGGGAATTAGCATCCTCGGAGCCTGTTTCAATAACATTGTCCAGCTCACTTTGGTATCAATCCTTTTGCGATCCCAACAGGTGGTAGCCCTTATGCCTTTTCTAATCCTTATGGGCACTGTCAGCGCAGTGATAAACGCGATAATTGTTTCAGGAGGGATTCGATGGTTGCGGAAGAGAAAACTCAATTGGTTCTTGTATCCCAATCCCCGAGAAGGAAAGAGTTGATCAAACGGTTGGATCTGCCATTCTGTACAGTTCAACCCGATCATCTCCACGAAGACTCTCAGGAATCTGTACCTCAATCGCACGCTTTGGAAGTTGCGCAATGGAAGATGGATTCCGTTTTGAGTCAAAACACCCCCACATCAAGACAAGTATGGATTTCTGCCGATACCATTGTGGTGTATCAAGAACACCTTTTGGGTAAGCCGAAAGACAGAGACGATGCTTTTCGGATGTTGGCAACCCTTTGCGGAAATTGGCATTTTGTATATACAGGCGTTGTGCTGAATGCATATGGATATGAATCGGACGCACAGAAGATTCATTTCTGTGAAGAAACACGAGTCAAATTCCGGAATGTTCCCTCTTCCATGATCCAACGAATCTTGGATAAAGAAGAAGCTTTGGATAAAGCCGGCGCATATGCCATTCAAGGATATGGCGGGCTCCTTGTAGAACGGATCATCGGGGATTACTACAACGTAATGGGATTTCCACTGGGCCGTATATGGGAAACCCTTATGAGTTTGGGAGCCTATTGAGTGCTGCCCCGAGAAAAATTGGAGATCTATGGTCCCGGATCGTTGACCAACGAAGAATTGATGGCTGTACTCCTTCGCACCGGATCAATAGAACGCGATGTCTTTTCTCTCTCGTCTGCCCTTTTCCGGGATCATGGACAATCCCTGTTCCAAATCCGAAAACGGACACTGACGGAATTGATGAAATACAATGGAATGGGAAAAGTGAAAAGCATTACGATTCAAGCGGCTCTAGAATTGGGAATCCGGATGTATCGAGAAATGGCTACTCAGAAGGTTCACGTTCGGGTGCCGGCTGATGTCTTTGTTTTATGTGCCGACATGGTCTTTCTGGATCAGGAGTTGGTTCGTGTCGTATCGCTGAACACGAAATCCATGGTAATCGGTATCGACGATGTTACCATTGGAACCACCAACGCGTCGCTGGTCCATCCGCGGGAAGTGTTCCGAAAAGCCATCGGACATAGCGCGACATCCGTCATCTTGGCTCATAATCACCCTTCTGGGGATCCAAAACCCAGCCCACAGGATCACGAGATTACACGAAAGATCCGTGAATCCGGGGAAATATTAGGGATCCCCTTGACCGATCATATCATTATGGGTGGATCCAAGTATTATAGTTTCACCCTAGGCACAGTCTTTGAAGAAAAGGAGGTTCAATGGGATGAGCGAGCAGGATCGGCAATTGCAGAAGCTGCTTCAGATCAAAAAAGAGATTGAGTCAGACTTGGAAAAACAAGGAAAGCTCAAAAAGAAACCAGGAGATGGCTCGGGTTCACGAGCCCGATTGAGCTTGTCTGAAGACATAAAGCGAAGGCTTGGAGAAAAGAAGGGCTTGGCGATTGGTATAGAGACCGTTTTCATCCTGAGCGACTTGGACGAATTTCATGCCGCCAATCCCGATATTGAACTGATTCAGTATCTACGCGCGGAAAAAGATCGGATATCCAATCCCCTTCATCGGCAGAATATGGAAGGACTCATCTGCCTTTTGGAAAAGCAGACAAAAAAAGCCCAGGAAATCTTTCAAACGGCTCTCAAGTTTGACCGCTCTGACTATGTCACTTTCAATTTCCTCGAAACACTCTTATTCGATCAGAAATTGACTCAAGAAATGGTGGCCCAGTTTTTCAAGGATTTTCCAACCTCCCCCTACCCTTTGTTGCTCATCCAAGAATTTTTGGTCTTTCACCTTTCTTCGGCGGAATCCGTCCGGAAATGGCTGGACATTTTCCAAAAAACCTTTCCTCAAGAACAGTACCTGTTGTTTGATCATTTGTGGAATTTCCGGATTAAAGACCTGTATAGCCAAGCGATGGCTTTGTATCGAACCAATCACTTTAAAGAATTCCATTCAATTTGCATCGGATCAGCAACCCTCTTCGATAAAGAATTGGGCAATCCCCAACTCGTTTCGGATATGCTGAAGAAGCGGAAAGATTATCCTTGTACGCGCCTTTTCGACGTTTTCTATTCTCGACAGTTTCACCAAAATCAGCGAGTTCCCATCGCTTACTGCCCTTTCGGACTGTACATATACTGCAAGCAATTGGCTCTCGAAAAAAACGGCAAACGGATCATGCGAGTGGCACAAAAACTTCTGGAAATCCGAGAACCCTATGGATTTGTTTTGAAAGGAGTGGCCTTATTCAATCAAGGCAATATAGCAGAAGCCAAACAGGTATGGTTCGAGCTTCTAAAGGTCTTCGAAACACTGACATTTCTGATCTTCCCTCGATCAACATCCGAATATAAAGGATTGGGTCTATCTCCGGCTGACCAACCGACCATGATTACCCGATATGAAGCGGCTTTGGAGCTAGATCGTTTTTCCGCCTTTATCGACTCGATCATCGAAAGGTTTGGGGATTTTGAGTTTTTCCTATTTCCTTATGAAGAATACCGGGTCTTCTTTGGACATCGAAAATGCTCTCGCGCCTATGATCTTGCCGATATCATGAAAGGGGGGGATGTGTAATGCGTCCTGATCGGCCAATGGAGCTTCTCTGGTCTTTGGGTTCCACTTCGCTACGGGCAAAAAACGAATCTCCCATTGTGATCACGGGAAAGGCCTATCTTGATGAAGTATGCGAAGAGATGGGTTTTGATTTGGATTTTCCCTTCGAGGGCGGTGATTTTGTGGCCAATGAACGGGAACTGCTCCGCATTACGGGAGATCTAAACCGGATTCTTTTTTTTCGGGAGAGTTTGCTTCCCGCCTTTTCCGAGATGCTCGGAATTGCTACGGCCTTATACAGGATGAAGGAAGTATGCAAACGAATCAATCCTTCCATATTACTGATTGTCCGTAGTCCGGATGCTGTGTTCGCCAACACTGGATTGCTTCAACAAGCCATTGAAGACACAGGTTGTATCTATTGGCCAAGCACCATTTGCGATGGAATCGTTCACATGGAAGTATGGAAAGAGATGGGTCATATCGACAAAACCATTGACCTCTATCGGCGTTCTTTGATCCCCAATTTGAAAATACTCGTGGAATGCAACAATCTCTCGGATGCGATAAACGCGATGAAATCCGGCGCTGAAGGGATTGTGCTCAAAGGAGTCCGGGCAGAAATTGCGACCGATATAGCTCGCGGTCTTCGGGAACGGTTCAAGAAGAGCTACATCGAATACTGTGGTTCTCTGGACAGTAGCAATATCGAAGGATTTGCCCATGCGGGTCTGGACGCTCTAGGAATCATGGAATTATCCAAGCTTCGAAGTCCGGTTTCATTAGACCTTGCCTTCCTTCCCAATCAGGAGGGTTCAGAGCAAGATGAATCATCCTCATGATTCGGTTCGCGAGCAAGTCACAGTTGTTTTGGACGCGTCTACTTCCCGCTACTTGATCGGACTAAACGCACAACGAACCCGGATCAATCAGAGTATGGCTTTGGACCCTTCTTTGGTCAAAGGAGAAGATCTATTGCATATTGTTCAACTGATGGTATCTACCATAAATGTCGCTCCCAAAGGGATCAAGCTATGGATCACCACCAGAGGACCTGGGTCGTTTACCGGATTGCGAGTGGTGATGAGTGCTCTTAAATCGATCGGAACAGTATGCGAATCTCCGATTGTCAGTATCCCGACTTTGTATGCGCTCGCATCAACCGCTGATTTCGCCGATGGTACTCCAATTGTGATGAAGGCGAGAAAAGGCTTGTATTATCTCTATCGGAAAGGAGATCCAGCTATGGATTATCAGACCGTTTCGCTTCCGGAGTTGATGGATCAAACCCGCAACAGCCCAGTGATTGGTTGTGAGGGAAGGATCCCTGAGTCCTTTGACACCCGAAAAGGGGATATCCGGAGCATACAGCTGACAGCAGACCATCTGATGGACCTTGGACTGGATTGTTTCTCAAAGAATACCTTTCTGTCTGACGTCTATACTCTCATCCCGGACTATGCCGGTGCTTCTGTTGCTGAAATTCGCCATCGAAATTCCAAAAGGGTAGGGGGGCAACCGTGAAAATCATTACTCCTTTGGGCGAGATTCAAATTAGTTTCAATGTTTTAAAAAGCCTTATATATCAAGCGCTCATCGAAAGCTACGGATTGGTTCGCATGGATGATATCAATATCATCACAAAATACCTTGGTGGGGATGACAAAGGAATACGTGTTCGGGAGGAAGAAGATGGTTTGGCAATTGATGTATTCCCAGTGGTTTCGTATGGGATGAAGATTGATCAAATCGCCATCAACGCCCAAGAAAACATCAGCTATAAACTTCTTGAAATGCTTGGTGTTGAACCAAAAGAAGTGAATGTCCATTTTCTGGGTATCAAGATCGATTAAACTCGAGGTGTTCATATGGAAGAATTGAAAACCATCAATGGTGCCTTTTTAAAGGACGCTTTCAAAAAGGCCACTGAAAACCTCATTAACCATAAAGATGAAATCAATGCGTTGAATGTTTTTCCCGTTCCCGATGGCGATACAGGCTCCAATATGACGGCCTGCATGATGGAAGCGTGCAAAGAACTGGATCGGGTACAATTTGAATCCGTGAAAAACGTAGCCGATGCGATCAAAACAGGGACATTGATGGGCGCAAGAGGCAACTCGGGTGTAATCCTATCCCAAATTTTCAGCGGGTTTTGCGAAGTGATCTCGAAAGAAAAACAGATTGACCTTCCGTTATTCAGCGAGGCATTGAAACGAGCCAACCACATCGCGAAAAGCGCGGTAATCAAGCCAGTTCGCGGGACTATTCTCACGCTTATCGAAGATATTTCTCAATACATGGAAAAGAACTTGGATCAATATCCCCATTTTCTCCCCTTTTTGGAAGCTATGAATCGACGGTCTTTTCTTGTGGTCAAACGAACCCAAGAGATGATGCCAAAACTCAAACAGGCTGGTGTGGTCGATGCGGGCGCAAAAGGGTTGGCATACATCTTTGAGGGTATGTATCGCTTCGCCACTGGTGAGACCAAAGTATTGATCAGCGCGGATGTATCCCTTCCTTCTCAAGGCGCTATCATCATGGAAGAAGAGCTCACATATCAGTACTGCACTGAATTTATGCTCAAACTCTTCCCGGGAGTGGAAAATGGGTATATTCAGAACCTAAAAGCCTCTTTTGAGGATTTGGGGGACTCCATTGTGGTTGTTCATGATGGAAACCTCCTCCGTGGACATATCCACACCGATCATCCAGGACTCATCGTTGAAATGTCTTTGGAATTGGGAGAACTCGGGATGCTGAAAGTGGACAATATGAAAGAACAACACCAAAATGTGATCATGGAGCAGGAATCACAAAGAAAAGAAAGCCAACCATTGATCAACCCATTGGCGGATGAACGAATCATAGCGACAGAACAGGAAACGAAAAACCTTGCTTTTGTGGTTGTTTCTCCCGGAGAAGGGATCGCAGAAATTTTCCGAGAGATGAATGTGGATCAGATTGTGAATGGGGGACAAACCATGAACCCAAGCACTTCCGATATCTTTTCGGCCATTCACAATACTCATGCCCGGCATACCATCATCCTTCCCAACAATCCCAATGTGGTGTTGGCAGCGGAGAGCGCAGCCAATATGGCTTCGGAAGAAGGAATGTCCGCTACCGTCCTTCCAACTCATTCCGTACAGGAAGGAATCGCTTGCTTGATTGCTTATGTGGAGACTCGCTCTTTGGAAGAAAACCTCGCTGCCATGCAAGAGGCCCGAAAAGAGGTTCTTTCTTTGTTTGTAACCAGAGCGATCCGCGATTCGGAGATTGAAGGAAGCAAAATTGTTCAAGGGGATTTCCTCTTTTTTGAAGGCAAACACCTGATATTGCATAACAGAGACTTGTTCGAGACCGTAATGAAAGGTCTTGAATCCTGTCAAGCCAATGATTACGAAGTGATGACCCTTTTTTATGGGGATGAAGTCACTGAAGACGAGAGCAAACGAGTGGTCGAGATCGCAAAGGAGCTTTTCCCGAACTTGGAAGTCTCGCTTTATCATGGCGGTCAACCGCATTATCCGTTCTTTATCTCTCTGGAGAAATAATCGATGCAGAGTCCTTCCCCATGACTCGGAAAGAACGGTTGATCCTTACCGTTTTGGCTGTAGTAATCATTATTGGGATTGGTTTTGCCTTGTACTATGACAAACGCCCAATTCCCGTTTCAAAAGGATATGAGTCGACTTCCAATCCACCGGAATCGATCGTTTCTTTCCCTCTAGATCTGAACGCTGCTTCAGCGAGGGATCTGGAAGCAATCAAAGGAATCGGTCCGGTAAAAGCCCAAGCCATCGTTACCTATCGCGAGCAGCAAGGTGGCTTTCGGAGAGTGGAAGACTTACTCGCTGTGAATGGGATCGGCCCGGCTACATTTGAATCGATGAGAGAATGGGTATTTGTAGGAAATTCTGACTTATTTTCGTCTTCAATACCTGTACCCAACGGAAAGATCAACCTGAATCGAGCCTCTGCCGAAGAGTTAACCCGTCTTCCTGGTATCGGTCCGGTAAAAGCCCAAAGCATTATCGATTACCGGAACCAACAGGGGCTTTTTGGGTCAATCGATCAGATCTTAGAAGTAAAAGGAATTGGTCCAGCAACACTGAATACTCTCAGAAATCTGGTTTCTATAGACTAACAACGCAAAAGGAGGAAACATGATGAGCAAGAATGTCACAAAAGCGGTACTCGTTGTTTCGGTAGTCCTTCTCTTCGCCTTTTCTGTTTTTGGGGGAACAGCTCGTTCAGCTGCTGCAAGAACACCTGTAATCGCGTTTATCGATTTCGATCAAGCAGGCGAACAATATACTGAAGCCAGAGTCCTGCTACAGGAGTATCAGGCAGATGTTGAATACTACAACAGTTTGCTGCGCCCACTTGAAAATGAGCTTATGCAGATGCAAAGCATGGGGAATGTCGGAAGCGACTTCCAACTGAAACAGAATGAGTACCTGCTACAGAAACAGCGGTACCAGACTCAGATTCAGAACAAATACACCCCTCGATTGGATGCCATCAATGAAAAATTGATCGCTTTGGCAAAAGAATACGCGCAGATAAACGGAATCGATGTGCTTATGACCAATAAGGTTGCCATATATGTGGATTTCTCGTATGATGTCACCCAGGAGTTCGTAACTTTCGCCAACTCCCGAGCACAATAGAGGAATGGGTCGGATCAGCTTTTGAGGCATATCCTTACGTGTTTGGACTTACGGAAAAAATACGGACGACGAGAGGTTGTCAAAGGAGCGAACATAGAGGTCAATTCAGGGGAAATCGTAGGTCTTCTTGGGCCAAATGGTGCGGGGAAAACCACCATTTTCCGGATGATCTTGGGGTTGGTGATCCCTTCTTCGGGTACCATCCTATTAGATGACTGTGACATCACCCATACCCCAATCCATCTGAGAGCGTTGCAAGGGATCACATACCTTCCCCAAGAGCTATCGGTATTCAATGGGGTCCGGGTCGAAGAGAACATCCAAATTGTCCTGGAAAACCTCAAAGTCCCTTCGAAAAAAATCAAAGAGAAAACGCAAACCCTTCTCGAGGAGTTTGGTATTTCCAACCTGGCCCGTCAAGATACGGACACTTTGTCTGGTGGGGAGAAAAGACGGTTGGAATTGGCCCGGATGATGACTTTGGATCCCAAATTCATCCTTTTGGATGAACCGTTTAGTGGAATCGATCCCATGACGGTCAAAGACATCCAGAAGCTCAGCATTTCTCTTCGAAATCGGGGCATGGGGCTTATAGTCACTGATCACAATATCGAAGACATTCGAAAGATCGTGGATCGGATCTATGTCATCCATAAAGGAGAAGTCCTCTCTCAAGGTCCTCCTGAGGAAGTATTGAATAATCCATTAGTAATCGAACACTTTCTGGGGGTATAACTGTGAAGGAGGTCCAAATGAATATTGCTGTGATCGGTTATTCAGGAGATGCAGAGGCGTCTCCTGTTTTTGAATTGAAAGGACTGTGTTATGATCTTGGAGCATGGATCGGATCAGAAAAACACCGTCTCTGGAGCGGAGGGAGGGACGGGGTGATGGAATTGGTAAGCCAAGCTGCTCAAGAACATGGAGCAACGACCATCGGAGTTTTGCCTTATGACCGGTCCCAACCTGGAATTGACCCAAACCTGTGGTTGGATCTTCCCATGTTCACAGGTCTAGACTTCCAAATGCGCAGCTTGATCCTGTTGCAAAATGCTGAATGTGTAATTTCTATCGGGGGACAATGCGGAACAGCTTTGGAGATTATCGCAGCGTATTCTTACGGCAAACCCCTCTTCTTGATGAAAGGCACAGGAGGTTGGACCGATCGAATGGCCTCGCTATATGAACTCCATCCCCAACCGGTCTTTTTTGATCAACGCGCTTTAGCTCCAGTATGGATCGTAGACGGGATGGCTGATCTTGAAGTCGCATTTCATAAGGAGTTTTCAAGGAGGCAATCATGAAAATCTGTGTAATTGGCGCCGGAAACGGTGGTCAAGCGCTGGCGGCGTATCTTGCTCTAAAAGGGGAATCCGTTACACTATTCAACCGGAGTCGGAAACGAATCAGTCCAATTATGCGATCTCGAACCATTCGATTGGAAGGATCCATCTTTGATAGCGCTCAACTCGATGGAATCACCACCAATCTCGAAGAAGCAGTGCATGGGGCCTCTCTCATCATGGTGGTGGTTCCCGCCTTTGCCCACAGAGATGTGGCGGAAAAATTGGCACCCGTTTTAGAAGAGGGTCAAGTTGTCCTACTCAATCCCGGGCGTACATTCGGAGCATTGGAGTTTCGTATGATTCTTGAGCAGATGAAGGTGACTACGAAGATCATACTCGCAGAAGCTCAAACCTTTGTATTCGCGTCTCGGGCGTCAAATCCTGGAGTAGTAAACATTTTTCGGATCAAGAACGCTGTCCCCGTTGCAGCATTGCCCGCCAATCAGAACAAAGCCGTTGCCGATCTTCTTGAACCCATTATGCCGGAGTTTATCGTCGAAAAAAATACTCTCCATACGAGTCTGAATAATATCGGCGCTGTATTCCACCCTGCTGCGCTCATTTTAAACGCAGGTTGGGTGGAATCAACCGCTGGGAAATTCGAATTCTATCTAGATGGGATTACCCGTTCGGTAGCAAAGGTATTGGAAGAGATTGACTCAGAACGATGCCAACTGGCGAAAGCGTTGGGGTTGGAACTACAGACAGCCAAATCATGGCTTGACTATGCGTATGATGTATACGGTTCCAATTTATACGAAGCGATCCATAGCAATACAGGTTATCAAGGAATCATGGCGCCCCCAAGCCTCCAAAACCGGTATATCTTGGAAGACGTTCCCATGAGCTTAGTTCCGATTGCCTCGATGGCAAAAGCCTTTGGAATCTCAACTCCCACAATCGATTCGATTGTCCAACTGTCGTCCGTTCTCATGCAAACGGATTTTGCCCGCGAGGGACGAACGATCGAAAAACTCGGACTGACAGGAAGAACGGCAGAAGAAATTCAAAGGATTATCGAAGAAGGAATCACTGGCTCGTGAAGATCTTATGCGCGGCCCTTGGAGGATGTGTTCACATAGCAGGCCTTCTGCGGTTTTCTCAGCTCGCTCAAGAAAAGGGACATCATTGCACCTTCTTAGGGGGCGCAGTGCCTATCGACAAGGTAATCGGAAGCATCATCGAAATAGAGCCCGATATGGTGGCACTGAGTTATCGGCTGAGCCCCAACGGCTTGCGCGGTATCCTTAACGAGCTCTTTCAGCGGCTCTCAATGTACAATACAACCCGTACCGATTTTTGGTTTGGCGGAACACCCGAGACGGTTGGAGTTGCCCGAGGATATGAGCAATTCACCCGCTTTTTTGACGGGGGTGAATCCGAGAAAGAGGTGATTCAGACCCTCACCAATACAGTACCCGTAAACGAGGAGATTCATATTCCTCCCCAAACCGTAGTCGAACGAATCAAATGGAAAGCGCCCAACCCCTTGATCCGGCATCATATAGGCCTTCCGACCCTACGGCAAACCAGTCGGAACATTCGATCTCTTGCAAAATCCGGTCTTCTGGATATCATTTCTCTTGCGCCAGATCAAAACGCTCAGCAGTATTGGTTTCACCCTGACAAGATGGATCCGACTCAGGATGGAGCGGGAGGGGCTCCATTTCGGGATCGAAAGGACTTTCAATCCATGTATATGGCCAGCCGAACTGGAAACTATCCTTTGCTCCGGTGCTACTCTGGAACTCAGGATATCATTCCCTTTTCTCAGATGTTGATCGAAACGATCCAGAATGCTTGGGCTGCGATCCCTTTGACCTGGTATTCCGAGATGGACCGCAGATCTGAAAGACCTTTGGGGCAAGCGATTTCTGAAAACCAGGAGGCCATTCGATACAATGCGGAAAAGGGGTTGCCTGTAGAAATCAATGAAGCGCACCAATGGGGATTGCGGTTTGCTCATGATGCGATGGAAGTTGCTGTCTCTGCGATTGCGGTCCATAACGCGAAGGTTATAGGGGTTAAAGATTACATCATGCAATTTATGCTTTGCACCCCTCCAGAGATCTCTCCCGCGATGGATCTTGCCAAAGCTCTCGCCAAGTGGGAGATGGCTTTGGAGATCGTTCAAACCCCCGATTCCCGACCCATGCGAATCATCAAAATGATCCGAACCGGTCTGCTTTCCTTTCGAACCAATCTGTTTCGCTCCATTGGCCAGTTGAACGGTTCAATGATGATCGGTTCTTTTTTGAGACCTGAGATTGTCCATGTGGTCGCCTATTGTGAAGCCATCCGAAGAGCCAGTTCACGAGAGATCATTGAAAGCGCAACTATGGTTCAGCAAATCGTAGAAGAATCGAACAAAGGTTGTCCCGATTGTTCTGCTGACCCCATTATCCGCGACCGAAAGGAATACCTGAAAGACCAAGCGTATCATATCCTTGATGCCATTCGCAATTTGGATCGAGGTTTTCTGGATCCCCTATGTGATCCCGCGATCTTGGAACGAGCAATTCAAATCGGTATCCTGGATGCTCCTGGATTGGGAACCTTTGGATACCCGCAAAAAACCCGGACCCAAGTTGTACACGGCAGAAATGAAGCGATCGATGATTTCGGTCAACCGATCTCTGAACGCAAACGGCTAGCCATGGTTTTTGATCATCAGAGAAAGAGTACGATGAATCCGACTGTCCAGCAATAGAAAGAGAAAAAGAAGAGTTTCCGGATTTTCGCCAGTTGATAAAGACACCAAAGGGCTACCCATCCGGTTCCGATCGAAACCAAGAAACCTGCCATATTGGGTCCCGTTAGGGGGATCGAACCCGCTTTCAAAACGAACCCACCCAAAATCGCAGGTATGGATAACAAAAAAGAGAACTGTAAAGCCGCGTCTCTCTTGAGACCCAAAAGCAAAGCGCCAAAAAGAGTAACTCCACTCCGAGAAATCCCAGGCATGATCGCCACCGCTTGGAATAAGCCAATCAGAACTCCGCTGCGGATGCCCACTTCAAAAAGGGAAATCCTTTCTCGTTGAAGTCGATCAGACAAAAGAAGAAGGGTCCCTGTAATCCATAAATTGAGAGCAATCACCCAATTCATACTCAAATACGAGTCCAAAAACCCTTTAATCGCAAGACCGACGAATAGCGCCGGTAGGGTTCCAACGAATAGAGCCGCCGTTAACCGAAGGGACCGAACCTCTCGACTCCACAAGCCGCGGAAAATGGTGAAAATCTCTTTGCGGAGAAAAAAAAGGACGGCCAGTAACGTGCCAACATGGAGCAGGACCACCAAAGCTGTATCTATGTCTGCTCCAAAAAGATTCCGGTACAAAAAAAGATGCCCTGAACTCGATACAGGAAGGAATTCCGTAAACCCTTGAAGGGCTCCGGCTCCGATGGAGTGAATCCAATCAAGCACGAATATTTATGCCGGTGCAGTGAGTTGCTGAATAACGCCCATGAGAAGAGCCGATATGGAAAGCCCTGTCTTTTGCGCGATTTCAATCACTTCTTCGGCAGTAAGCGGTTGAAGATCGTCTGGAACCGCTCGATCGGTTATCGCAGAAACCCCAAGCACTTTGATTCCCGAATGGGCGCAAACAATCACTTCGGGAATTGTTGACATCCCTACTGCATCAGCACCCATATGACGGAGCATCCGAAGTTCGGCCGGGGTTTCAAAGTTTGGTCCGCTGACCCCAACATATACCCCTTCGTAAATCGGGATTGAAAGACGATGCGCGACTTCACGAGCAATATCGATCAGCTCAGGATCGTACACTGAAGACATATCGGGGAATCGAGGACCCCATTCATCAATATTGGAACCCACCAAAGGATTGTCACCCATCATGTTGATATGATCGGTAATCATCATCGGCATCCCGACTTCAAAGTCAGGGTTAAGGCCTCCAGCAGCATTTGTAACCATAAGGTATTGGATCCCCAACGATTGAAGAATGCGGACCGGAAAGGTAATCTCTTTCATGGAATACCCTTCGTAGAAATGATGCCTACCGTTCATCAGGACCACGGGAACACCCGCGAGCCTTCCAAAAACGAGTTCTCCATTATGGCCGGGTGCGGTTGATGTCGGATGGCCGGGGATTTCTTCGTATGAAAACGCTTGAACCCCTTCCAGATCCTCTCGCATTCCCCCCAAACCGGATCCCAATACGATTCCGATTTTGGGAATAACCTGCGCTTTTTCCTTCAACCACAGCGCTGCTTCTTTAACCCGTTGTTTGTATTGATCCATCAGATTCACCTGCTTTCTTTGGACTCGAGATGATCCTTCGAACTATAGCACGCCATCGTAGGAATGGCGTGCTAGTTGATTGTTTCGTAGCGATATGTCGTCCGATTTTCCGGGAGCTTTAATGCTTCAGGAACATTCGACCAATTCCCAAGAATCTTCATCTGATTGGTCTCAATAACAGCCCTAACCCGCACAAATAAATGATCTTCGGGATTTGCGAAGCGTTCCGGAACCTGAATATCAGAGACGCCTGCATAAACCACTTGAGTGTATGTATTGCCCGAAGGGAAGGAAGGATATTTGGAACACTGGACTTCATAGTTTAGAGTTTTGTTAAAAATTCCTGCGAATGGGTCATTGTAATCAAAAACGACTTCACAGATCCATCGCCCATTATTTAATTCTTTGAAGTTCCATTCTTTGATAAAAGGAGCCCCAATATCTGGTTGGAACAAGAACGAGTGGAGTTCACCGGTTCGTGTATGCTGTCCATCAAAAGAATCCACGCGAACCCAATATGTCTTTCCCGAAATGAGTTTTTTGTTGAGCGTGTACTGCTTAATCCGATCTGACTGGCCATTCAAGAACAGCTGAAGATTGGTTTCCCCTAAAAAGATCCGATAGGTGACATCGTCAAAATCTGGATCATCTCCACCAGTCCATCGAATCACGAAGTTTGTTGGATCGGCCACTGATATCACGCGAATCCCCGGAGAAAAAATGATCGCTTTTGTCGGAGCACGATTGGTTACATTGATTTCCGTTACCAACTGAGTTGCTGCATCTCCTCCATCAACTGCGCGGATTGTGTACACTGTGGGACCTTTTGCCGCGTCAAAATCCCAAAGATACACGTAACTGCCCACAGGGTTGTCTGCCTCCACAAATACTCGGTCGATCAATCGACCGCCCCGATGCAGTTCAAACCATCGAGTATCGTCATCATCCACACGGACCGGAATTCGGAATCCTTCTCGCCTTTGAGCCAAGTGCTCTTCCCATGAAGAGTTCCCAAGGACAGGAATGGAAGGTTGAGTAAGGCGAACCCGGAAGCGGTCCAATTCGATGACATATAGATTATCGAACTTGTCTTTGACTTCCAAAGACAAAATGTACAATGCGTTGGTAGGAGTTCGTTCTTGAATGGTCCAGTGGATGGTATGCTTATCTTGATATTTCCCTTCACCCAATACCTGTGTGCCTACTAGATCCGTTCTTGAGAGCATCCACTTCACCATATAGTCATTGAGGTCGGAGTCGGGAATTCCCGGATCATCAATCTCCACTTTCAATTCTACCTGCTGGTTTCGACGTAAGTTGTTTCGGTTTTCGACGAGAACCCCATTCACATAAGCCGTAAACGTGGTGCTCGGTGTATGTTTTTGAATGGTAAGGCTTAATGCGCTGCTTTTTGCGCTTTGGGTATCATACATCGCCTCTACGGATACTTGGAAGCTCCCGGGTTTGGAAAACGTATGCGTGAGGGTTTTGTCTTTCGTCGTAACGAGCTCCGCAGCGCCTCCCACCAATTGAACCGTCCATCGATACTCTTTAATGGTCGGTTCGGCAGCAAACACGTCGCCTATACCCCCCGAACCGGTCATCGTTACTTTGGCCGTGAACAAAACCGTCTCTCCGATATATCGGGTCTTGGTTTCAAGCGGTTCGATCGAAACTTGTACCACTTTTTGAAGATTGAAACAACCCGTTGCCATAATCATGACCGCGGTAAGCACAATTAGGGATACGATCGTTTTTTTCATCACCATTACCACTCCCCTACCTTTATTCTAAAAGATGCCTCGATAACAGGAAACGTGCTGATCCCCCCATCCCAGGTGACGTATGTCTTTCCGCCCAAGGAGAAGGTATATCCTTCATTTACATACTGTAGTCCCACGCCGATAAAAAACCCGTTCATCTCAAAAAAGGGACCATCAAAAAACTCATTGCCCCATGCAACCCCAACACCTACCGTTGGTGTAATCATCCAGGGCATTCGTAGGGAAAGATCAACGACTGACAAAAACCCGAATCCCCGGACAATGAGGAAATCCATGGATACTTGAGCATAATCAAAAACAAAACCCACATTATATCCCCCTGTGATTTCCTCGCGGATGTTTTGCATTTTGATCCCTAATTCGAACCGCGATTGTGAAACCCCTACGCACGATAACAAAATCATGGCTATGGCCAAACACAACAGAAGCCTTTTCATGAAACCCCCCTCTCTTCAATCATTCTGTTGATGGCTGCGGAATCCTATCCAATCTCTTCTCCGATTGTTTCGACTCCGTTTTTTCTTCCTTTGCCTTCGGTTCATGATGTTTCCGGATCTCAACCTCAAGCAAGTCTCTGAGCATGTCTCCTTCGATGACTTCCTTCTCCAGAAGAATATCGGCCAGATGATCGAATTCTGTTCGGTACGTTCGAACAAGATCTGCAGCCGTTTGATAGGCCTCTTCAATAATCCTCCGGATTTCCTGGTCGATCTTGGCAGAGGTGCCTTCGCTGATCTTGGTTTTGGAAAACTCTTTCCCCAAAAAGACCTCTTGTTCATCCTTCCCCCATGCAACCGGCCCCAGATCTTTGCTCATACCCAGCTCGCAGATCATGAAGCGAGCCATTTGTGTGGCTCGATGGATGTCATCTTGAGCGCCGCTTGTGATCTCGCCGAACACGACCTCTTCTGCGGCTCTTCCCCCGAGTAAAACTGTTATTTTGTCCATCAGTTCGCTTTTGGAGTATAAATACTTCTCTTCTTTGGGCAGGGGCAGTGTATAGGCAAGCGCCTTATGCCCACGAGGAATAATGGATACTCGGTG
>CAZOJQ010000043.1:0-21652 GCA_964580185.1 uncultured Thermotogaceae bacterium | reverse complement strand
GTCAAAGATATCCAGGAACTCCTAATGGCCGAGCGTTCGAATGAACCTTGGAAACGGAAATTGATTTGTACCCAAGCGTTGCAGAGAAAAGGAATCTCAGATCTTTGGGCATCCATACAGGATCATCGGAAGATTATGCGTCAATCAGAAAAATCTGAACGCAAACGTGAGTTGAGAGATCGAAAGCATATGGAAGCGATCCTCCAGCAAAGAATCAAACATCAGCTGGATCAAGTTCCCAAAGACCTCTATCCAAGCTTTCACAACCATATGTCAATGTGTATGGACGCATGGCACGCAAAGATATCCGGGGAGGGTGAGAAGGTATGAGGCAATTCGAATCGATTGTGCATTCAGCGGGGAAAAAAGGAACGGGACGAGTTGTAGTTGCAGGGGGAGATGATCCCTCATCCCTTCAAGCCGTTCAGATGGCTGTACGAGAGAATATGGTGGAAGCGATTCTGGTGGGAGACGCACAAGCCATTCAAAGGGAATGCGCACAGATTGGGTTTCATCCCGAAGAAATTATGGACGCTCAATCTCCCCAAGCGATTGCAGAAAAGAGCGTTCGCGCAATCCACGAAAAAGGCGCGAATATTCTGATGAAAGGATCGATCAAGACAGCCGATCTCCTTCGAGCTGTTTTGGATAAGCAGTGGGGTTTGCGAAAAGCGCCGCTGCTTAGTCATGTTGCTGTACTGGATGTGCCGATATTGGACCGGTTGATTTTTGTTACCGATGGAGGTATGGTGATTCATCCCACTTTGGAGGAAAAGGTAACCCTGATCCGAAATGCGGTCGAACTGGCCAAAAGTCTGGGGGTCCAAACGCCCCGGGTTGCATGCCTTGCGGCGGTAGAAGTTGTGAACCCGTCCATGCCGGAAACGCTGGACGCAGCATTGTTGGCCAAAATGAACCAACGAGGACAAATTCCCGATTGCGTTGTCGAAGGACCTTTGGGGATCGATATTGCTTTGAGCGAACGAGCAGCAAAGATCAAAAAAATCGAAGGCGCTGTGGCGGGAAAAGCAGATATCCTTTTGGTTCCCGATATCCATAGCGGAAATTTTCTAGGAAAATCCGCAGAGTATATTGGCGGGGGCACCATCGCAGGGTTGATTATGGGCGCGCAAGTGCCGGTCGTGATCGTAAGTCGAGCGGATCAAGCCGATGCGAAGCTGGCGTCATTAGCGTTGGCAACTCTCATGGCCCCTAAACAAGGAGGGAACACAGATGCCTGACCTTTTTTTTGCCGTTCGGGGATGGATCGAGAAAGCCAAGCAAGAGGATACCTCCTCTGAACCCCAAACCCGTGAATGGTCCGATCAAGAAATCGCTGAGCGAATCGAGCACACTTTGTTGAAACCTTCAGCAACCCAAAAGGATATTGAAAAGCTGTGCCAAGAAGCAAAAACATACGGCTTTCGATCGGTGTGCATTAACCCTTCGTATGTATCGATTTGCATGGATCAGCTCCAAGATTCCCCGGTAAAAATCGTGACAGTCGTGGGATTTCCCTTAGGGGCAACCATTCCCGCGGTGAAAGGGTATGAAGCTGAGTCCGCAGTTCAAGTCGGAGCGCACGAGATCGACATGGTGATCAATATCGGTCGACTAAAAGACCAAGAGTATGACTTCATCAAATTCGAGATTGCGAAGGTTGTGAGTCACGCAGGCAAAGCGCCCGTAAAAGTGATCATGGAAACTTCCTTGTTGGAATGGGAAGAGAAGCTTGCAGTCATTTATTTGGCAATGGAAAGCGGTGCCCAGTTCGTCAAAACCTCAACTGGGTTCTCTGGTGGAGGCGCAACGATCGAAGACGTTCAACTGATGCGACGGTTTTCCCCCTCTTCAATGGGCGTAAAAGCCTCCGGAGGGATTCGCACAAAAGAAGACGCCATCGCGATGCTTTCTGCAGGAGCGGATCTCTTGGGAACCAGCAATGGGGTGAGTATAATCGAAGGGGGAAAAGAAGGGCAATCCTATTGAAGAAAAACCATCCCCTCGGATCATGGGTATTTTTTTTTCTAGGGATATTCCTTGTTTCTACCGCTCTTGGAACTCAGACTCTCTTCTTTGTCAATCAAGAAATCCGGAGAGAAACCCTCAGCTTTATTCAAGATACGCGATACTCATTGGATGTTTGTGTTTATGGAATCAGTGACCCCGAAGTCCTACATATGCTCCAAGAGCGGGCGCTTGAAGGGGTGCGTGTACGGATCATAACCGAAAACCAGAACGCCATGGAAGTATATGGAATCCGGGGAGCTGTTGTAATCGTTGATGATGACGCGGGTCTGATGCATACGAAATACATGATTTCCGACGAAACCCGCGTTTGGTGTGGTTCCGCGAATCTAACAACCACCAGTTTAGACCAACATGCCAATCACATCATCTTTATGGATCAACCATACCAAGTACAGCGGTTTATGTCCCATTTCGAGCAGTCTTTCCTAGGAGTCTTCAAATCCCAGCGAACTCCGGCTTATCCCAAACATGGGATCTTTTTTGGCCCAGAAGACGATCCGTTTATCCGGATTATGGAAGTCTTAGAAACGGTTCGACATGAGCTCTTGATTGGGGCGTATGCGTTCACAGACTATCGAATCGCCAGTTTCTTGATGATTCTTTCATCGAAAGGTATTCGTGTTCGTACGTTGGCAGACCCTTCCTGGAATCTAAGCAACCGATCCAGCGCCATTCCCAAAATCGTTCATTTCTCTCCCGTAGTGTTAGCAAATGTTGAAGGCGCGTTATTCCACGATAAGTACATGATTGTCGATCGGACCATCGTACTGTTTGGTTCCTACAACTTCACAGAGGCGGCAAGCAGTCGAAATGATGAAGTGCTCATCATTTCATCCGATCCAGCTTTGGTTAGCGGATTTCTCGCTCACTTTGATTCCTTCCAACCAGATACCGGAGGTGTTCCATGAAACATGTAGTAGGGGTTGCGCCTGGGAGAGCCAATATTATCGGAGAGCATGTGGATTATAATGACGGGTGGGTGTTGCCCTTTGCCGTGGACCAATACACACAGGTGAGCCTTAAAGAAAGCCCCGATCGGAATCATCGGGTTATTTCTTCTTCTTTCGGGGAAGAGTTCTTTCCTACCGGAAATCTCACACCCTCGCATTCCTGGTCGGATTATGTGAAAGGGATCGTGCATGTTCTCCAACAGCGGTTTTCGATCATTTTTCCCCCGCTTTGTCTGACAGTCTCTTCCGATGTGCCGATCGGCGCTGGCCTATCCAGCAGTGCTGCGATTGAGGTTGCCACTTTGATTGCGATTGAGTCCTTTTTTGATCTGGCTTTCGAACCCAAAGAGCGGTTCTTGCTATGCCAAAAAGCTGAAAATGAATTTGTGGGGGTTCGATGCGGGGTAATGGATCAATTTATCTCGGTCTTTGGAAAAGAAGGAAATGCCCTATTTTTGGACACCCAATCCATGGAATACGACGCAATCCCCGTGACCATGGCGGATGGTCGATGGTGGATCTTGAATACCCGTGTGCAACACGCCTTGGGCAGTGGAGAATATAATGCGCGTAGGGCCCAATGCGAAGAAATCCTGTATTTGCTCAAGAAAAAGAGCTTTCGAGAGGTCGCTTTGGAAGACCTGAAACGAGATCGGTTGGGTGACCTTTTGTATCGCAGGGCAAGGCATGTTGTGAGTGAAATGGCGCGGACTGTTCATTGCAGAAAAGCTCTGGTAGAAAGAGATTGGTCGACGGTGGGGACCCTTTTGTATTCCACCCACGAAAGCCTTCAAAATGATTATGAAGTCAGTTGTGATGAGCTGGATTTCATCGTTCAATACCTACGAGATCGAGGAGTTCAGGGAGCGAGGATGATGGGCGGCGGTTTTGGAGGCAGCGTAATTGCTCTCATTCAAGATTCGTTGGTCCGATCGGTCATTCCTTCTCTAGAGCATGATTATCAGGGAAAATTCGAAATCGATATGATGAGTTTTCCGGTTTCCCCGGCTCGAGGAGCATATATTCAGGAAAAAGGCAGTTGAGACAAATGATTCGGTATTGTTTGTTCGATGTGTATGGAACATTATTCTCCAGCGATGGGTTATTTCGAAATACCGCCCAACGTCTATCCCAAGTCATTTCTTCAGTGGATGCGAAAGATCTGGAGATTGAAATCCAAAAGCTGTACAATCAAGTCTTCGAACGCATCTTCCAGCAAGAAAGCGCGTTCGAGTCCGAGCGCGCAATGTATCATCGTGTATACGAAATCCTCCAACAGAATTATCAGATTCGCATTGATGCTTCAAAATGGATCGACCGAATGTATGAGGATTTTTCTTCCAAATCCGTGTATTCGGATACGTTCGATACGCTTAACCGGTTGCGAGAAAAGGGATGCTTGATTACTCTGTTGTCTAATATCGATCAAGCCCCGCTCAAGGGATTGCTCGCTCGGTATCCAGACCTTCCCTATGATTTTGCGGTCTGTTCAGAAGAAGCGCGGTGTTACAAACCCCACCCAGAAATTTTTAATCGCGCGCTTTCATTGATGAATGCCTCTGCGGAAGAAACGGTTATGGTCGGGGACAACTATCGGGCTGATATCCAGGGCAGCAAGGTTCTGGGTATGAAAACCATTTGGATTGACCGATTCAACGCCCATAGGAACGCATCAGAGGGAAACAGCGATGCGGATCTGCGAATCCACACCCTAGCCGAGTTCGATCAATGGATGGAGCAGCAGAAATGAACATCTATCTAAAAGAGCAAATATCACCCCGAATTTCCAACGGACACCCATGGATCTATGAAAACGAAATCGCCCATTCAACGGGAGCGCTCGATCCAATGGGAATCGCTGATGTGTTTACTCATTCCAAACAATTCATTGGCCGAGGATACTACAACCCTCGATCCAAAATTCCCGTTCGATTGCTGACTCGGAGATTTGAAGAAATCGATGAATCCTTCCTTCGCCGGACAATCCAAAAAGCGTTGGCATATCGAGAAAAATTGCCCATGATGCAGGAGTGCTGCCGCCTGTTTTTCGGTGAATCGGATGGGATTGGCGGGTTAATCATCGATCGATATGGCGATGTGGCTGTGATCCAAGCAAACACTCTTTGGGTGGATCAAATGAAACCTGCGATTGTCAAGGCTTTGGTTGATTTTCTCCACCCCAAAGCCATTTTGGAGAAAAGCGACCATTCTTCCCGGAGAAAAGAAGGACTGACCACAGAGATCGGTTGGCTTTTCAACTCGGTGTCCCTCCCGTTCCAGATCTCTTTGGAGGGTTTGGTATGGGAGCTGGATTTGATTCAAGCCCAGAAGACCGGACTCTATCTTGATCAAAAGGAGAACGCGCTGATTGCCTCCCGTGCCGTATACCCAGAAGGGAAGAGTGTTTTGGATGCCTTCTGCCATACGGGCAATTTTGGGTTGCGTATGCTCCAAGCAGGAGCAAGCGATGTCACCTTTGTCGATCAGGCAGACAATGTCCTCCAGACTCTTCAAAAAAATGTGCGCTTGAATGGGTTTGAAGAACAGACCTATTTCCATGGGAACGCATTCGATCTTCTCCGAGAGTGGGACCGATCAGGGAAAAAATGGGATGTCATATGCCTCGATCCTCCCTCGTTTACCAAATCCCGATCCAGTCGATCGAACGCCTTACGGGGATATAAAGAAGTCAATGTCCGTGGACTCAAACTCCTGCGAAGCGGAGGGTATCTTGTCACATCTTCTTGCTCTCAAGCAGTTTCCCGGGAGGAATTTGAAATGATGATCTATTCTTGTATTTCTGACCTGAAAATTGGGTTAAAACTGATCCACCGTGGTGGGCAATCTCAAGACCATCCGATCCGGATGGAAATATTCGAAACAGACTACCTAAAGTTCTACATCTTCCAAAAATCCGACTGATGGAAGGAGGGGTTTTGAACAAAGGGATTTCATTCCAATCGGTCTACTTCCATTACCCTTCTCCCGATCCAAGCGATCCTGAAAATCCATGGTTGATTTCGGATGTCCGTCTTCACATATCCCCGGGAACCTTTGTCGGTCTTCTGGGTGGAAACGGAAGCGGAAAAACCACGCTGTTGCACCTTATGAACGGACTACTTCAGCCTTCAATGGGCCGAGTGATCGTTGATGGGTATGATACCCAGGAACCCAGGCATATGAAGGAAGTTACCCGGAGAGTGGGGATCGTCTTTCAAAACCCGGACCAGCAAATCGTAGGGTCTACGGTGCGCGAAGAGATCCTTTTCGGCATGGAAAACTTGGGATTTGAACGATCTCGAATGTGGATGAACCTGGAACGCGTTCTTGTTCAGACAGAGCTATGCGACTATGAATCCCGGCATCCAGTCTTTCTTTCTGGCGGTCAAAAACAACGCTTGGCGATTGCCGCGATCCTTGCCATGGAACCGGATTATCTGCTGCTAGACGAACCGTACTCCATGCTTGATCCGCTAGGAGCGATGGAAATCCGATCTATGTTGGACACACTGAGAAAGGAACTCCATTGCACGGTGATTGTAACCAGTCATGAACCCGAAGACCTGATGTTCTGCGATCGAATCCTGTGGATGGATCATGGGAGGATATCATTGGATATGCCACCGGTTGAAGTTTTCCAAACACTGGATCAAATGGGATCCTATCATCTGGGTCCCTATATCCACGTCTCTCTTGAGGCGATCAAAGAAAACCCGGCTATATCGGCGTTTATGGAACCGAACGAATTGACAGAATCCTTGAAGGAGAAAGGCCGTTGATCCAGTTTGATGGAGTATCCTTCTCGTATATGCCCAAAAGCCCTCTGATGATTCAGGCCTTGGAAGGGATCCGTTGGAGCACAGGCTCTTCATCCGCTATTGCGATTATGGGGAAAACCGGATCCGGAAAATCGACTCTCGCTCAACTGACCAACGGGGTTCTTTTGCCCTCCAAAGGAAGAGTGACAGTTGATGGGTTGGATACCCGAAAACGGGGAAACAAAAAGCGGATTCGGCAAAAAGTCGGAGTATCTTTTCAATTTCCGGAGAAGCAATTCTTCTGTGATACGATTCTTGAAGAAATCTCCGTTGGCCTGAAGACCCTCGATTGGCCTGAAGACAAGCAAAAAGAACAGATCCAGCAAATGACAGATCTTCTTGAATTGCCCATTTCCTGGATGAAACGGTCTCCATATCAGATATCCGGGGGAGAAAGACGGCTCGTTGGCCTTGTGTCGGTCTTGATCCGAGATCCTTGCTACCTTGTCTTGGACGAGCCAATCATCAGTTTGGATTCTTTTTCCAAACAAAGGGTTCTTTCGCTTTTAGAAACGATGGTTGCCGCTGGAAAGCTTTTAATCTGTATCACCCATGATCCCGCATTCGCTCGCGACTTCTTTGAGCGCTGGATGGTTCTTCACGAAGGGCGGATTGTCTATGATGGATCATCATCGGACTATCCTCTCTTTTCTTCCGAAGCGGCGAAACATGGCATTCTTCCGACACGGCATCAGATCTGGACGAATCAGATTTGAATCAATGAAATAACAGCTTAGGCCAAAAAAAAACAAACCGGTAACCGGTTGGTGCGGAGGGAAAACCATGATTATCAAACGCATGAGTCGTTTCTTTTCTACAATCGCGATTGTCCTTCTTCTTTTCGGTCATACCACCCCCTTGGTAGGAACCGAATGGAGTGAACTCACCCTCATATCCCAGACTATGGAGTTGGTCTATGTCCGAGCGGGTTCCTTTCTGATGGGCGGCACTCGCAGGGTATCCCGATCCCGACCCGAAGAATTCCCTGTCCATCCGGTTGAGTTGACCTACGACTTTTGGATCGGGAAATACGAAGTGACATTTGAGCAATTCGATTCCTTTTGCTCCTCAGTGGGACGAGAGAAACCGGACGATCGTACATGGGGTAGGCTGGACCGACCTGTAATTCATGTAAGCTGGTGGGACGCTATCGCTTACTGCAATTGGTTGAGCCAGATGGAAGATTTGCCCGTTGCATACCGGCTTCGGAATGAAGAAGACGCGGGCCGCCTTCTTGACTGGCAAGGATCCGTGACTGAAGATATCACAACCGTCATTGGATATCGACTACCCACCGAAGCAGAATGGGAATATGCCGCCCGGGGTGGCCATTTGAACACTGATGATTTTTTATATGCTGGGAGCGATGATCCAGACGAAGTTGCATGGCACTCCACCAATGCGAATTTCCGAACCCACTCGATCGGCCAAAAAAAGGAAAATGCGCTGGGCCTCTTCGATATGAGCGGCAATGTGGCTGAGTGGTGCCACGATTGGTGGTCGGCAAGCTTCTATCAGGGTGGAGAAAGGACAAACCCGATCGGGCCGTCAATGGGCGAATACCGAATTAGGCGGGGCGGAAGTTGGGCTGCGGTCGCAGAAACACACTGCCGGGTCTCAAGCAGGAGCCACGATCGGCCCGGAGGATCCAGCGGGGCGATCGGATTCCGCGTTGCGCGAACAGCGATGGATCAAGAAGTGACTGAATAGGCCCACAAACCTGAGTCAGGCTCAATCGGAAAAAACAGCTTCCTCCAACTCCCCTGCCAAGACCATGGAGCGATATCGGCCATCGGGTAAGGTCATAAGATACTCGTGGGTTCCTTGTTCGAAAATCATCCCATCTTCCATATAGTAGATGCAGTTTGCTTGGCGTACTGTTGAAAGACGGTGGGCGATGACCAACGCCGTTTTCCCCTCCATCAGACGAGAAACCGCTTCCTGAACAACCCGTTCCGATTCGCTATCCAAAGCGCTGGTAGCTTCATCCAGCAAAAGAATCGGCGCTTGCCTCAGAAAGGATCGAGTGAGCGCGATCCGTTGTCGTTGCCCCCCGGATAGATTGTTGCCTCCTTCTTCCAAGACAAAGTCATATTTTGATTCAAGATCATCGATGAACGCATGCGCGTTGGCCAGCTGCGCTGCGTTTTTCATTTGATCGTCAGAAAGTCGAGCTTCCGAACCTTCTTCAAAAGCGGCTTCAAGGTTTTTCCGAATACTACCCGAGAAGAGGAAAGCGTCCTGTGGGACATAAGTGAACTGGGCGCGCCATTCTTTCAATGGCGTACGATACAAGGATCGGCCCGAATAAACGATATGACCTTCTATTGGAGGGAAGAACCCCAAGAGCATTTTAAATAGAGTGGTTTTCCCGCTACCAGACGGTCCGACAAAGGCAACTGTCTCTCCTGGGGCGATTTCGAATGAAATTTTGTTGAGGACTTGCCGATTGCTATCCGGATAGGCAAAGGAGAGATTGCGAACAAACAGCCCTTTTTTTCCAGGTAGAGCGGGAGTTTGAGCCGAATGGTCGGAAGAAGAAGCAGGGAGGGGAATCATGTTCGGTTCTTCGGAAATATCCATGACCTCAACCAACCGTTCCACTCCCGCGAGCCGTTTTGTGATCTCCGCAAAGATCGTTGTCGCGCCAGAGAAGAGAAAAGCAACCCCATTTTGAAGCTGAACGATGGCGATAATTGTCGGGAGCGTAGAAGGATCTTCAATCGCTCGAAATCCCCCGATAATCATTATGGAAATAATGCCCAAAAAGGTCATTTCAGAAAAGGCTTCTCGCATCGCTTCCAGGGTGTTTCTCCGGATCCCTGCTTTCTTAAGTGTCTCCGACTGCAAAAAGATCCGCTCATAGATCCATCCCGCTAGATTGAAATATCGAATGATCCGCTGGCCGCTGACCAATTGGGAATACAGCCGGAGAAACCCCGCTTTTTCCCGCTGGACCGTTTGGCTTGCTTTCCTTAGTTTGCGAAGAATCGGCACATTGAGCAAGAATACGCCAAAGCATATACCCACAATCCACAAGCCGAGCACCCAATCCAGGATGAAGATTGTAATGGAGGATCCGATCCCTTGGAACAACATAATAGCCAAAGATTGGAAGGAGTTCTTAAAAAGCGCTACGCTTTCATTCAGATCGTGGTTGAACCTCGAGAGCAACTCGCCGGATGGATACTTGTGATGGACCGCTAAAGGAAGATAGAGCGTACGAGAGAAAAAGGCTTTTCGCATGTCTCTTTCCACTTTGATCAAACTCTTTACGAGAGCCATCCCAGCAAACCACAGGAGCACGCCGGTTACGGCAATCAGAATGATCGCATTGAAAATGGTCTGGACAAGCAGCGCAGGATCCAACTCGACAATGCTGGATGTAAGGTCGGCTAGAACAAATGACATGTAGGCCAATAGCGTGAAATTCATCACACCCATCCCGATCACCCCGAAAATATACTGGGCGGTATAGGGTTTTAAAAAACGAAAAACGGATATGAGTGTGCGCATCATGACGCATCAGCCTCCTCCATCATCTGAGCCCGGAACAATGAAGCGTATCGCCCATTCTTCTCAAGGAGTTTGTCATGTGTTCCCTGTTCGACAATCCTCCCCTGATCCAAGACAACAATCCAGTCTACAAAAGCCAATGGGCTCAATCGATGTGCAATCATCACAACGGTCTGTTCTTCAGGTAAGTCCCGAATGATTCGCAGGATCTGCGCTTCGGTATCATTATCGAGCGCGCTCGTCGCTTCGTCCATAAGGATCAGAGGCGCATTCCGAATCATGGCTCTAGCGACGCAAAGACGCTGCCGCTGGCCTCCCGAGAATCTGGCTCCCAACTCTCCCGCCCGAGTCCGCATTCCCTCGGGCAGCTCTTGGACAAACCGGTCCATCTGCGCTTGAGCGACAGCGGTATTCACTTCTTCCGGAGTACTGTCAATGCGTCCGAGACTCACGTTTTCTTCAATGCTGGTGTCGAACAAAAAGGGTTCTTGGACGACAACAGCTGTTTGATCCCTGAGATCTGACAAAGACCATGCTTGCAGAGGGGTATCTCCAACCGTAATCGTACCGGTTTGCGGAAGATAATCCCCTTGAATCAGTTTGAAAATCGTGGATTTCCCACAGCCGCTCGGGCCCACGAAAGCTACTTTCTCCCCTTTTTCGATGGTAAAACTGATCTCATCCAAAGCATGTTCTTTCTGACCCGGATACCGGAAGGATACATTGTCGAAGCGGACAAGGACCGGTTGGTCGAAGTGCCCTTTTTTTCCAGTCTGTTGCTCGATCGAAAGATCGAGAAGCTCCATCAGGCGTTTCCCACCAGCGGTTCCCGCTTTGACCCTTCCTAAAATAGTGGGCAGCTCCTGCAATGGAAATGCGATGTAGTTCAACAGTTGGATGAAGGCAAATAAAAGGCCGATCGTCAGTTGGCCTTGTATGACAAGATACCCACCAAATCCAAAAACGATCATAAATGGGACAAAGGTGATCAAAATCCCGAAGACGACCAAAATCACGCTTTGTCTCCCTTTTTTCATTGTGTTTCGGAACCAATTGGTTTCAGATCCCGAGAAGCGCCTCAAAAAGAAGGATTGAAGGTTGAAAGCGCGGATCATTTCCGCTCCGGACAAAGCTTCCTTTGCGTGCGTATTAATCTCTCCCAAAGCCTTCTGCGCTTTCGTGGTGTATTTTTCCACCGGTTGGCTCAAGATCACAGCGACGATCAGGATTACCGGAAGGCATGCAAGGACCATAAGGGTCAAAAGCCAATTGTGGTACAAGAGATAGATGAGCGCAACGATTGCTGTGGTGATTCCATTGATCAACAAGAGGAGATCTTGTTGAAGCATCTCTTGAAAGAGGTTGGCATCGCTGGACATTCTCGATATAAGATCTCCGGAATGATTCTGATGCATGGCATGATCCGTCGCTTGGGATACCTTCTTGGAGATGGCTCGCTGGAGCTTTGCGTTGATCCGTTCAGAAAACTGAGCGGCTAGATATCTCGCGAAAAAAAAGCTGATCAGCGTCGCCCCAAACACCGAAATCATTACAATCGTCGCCTGGAGAAACCCTTGTCCATCCTGTTGGACAATCGTGTCGACTAAGCGAGCGAGCATATGACCTTCGACAACTTTCAGAACAGAGTAAACCAACACGATCCCAACAGCCAATCCGATCACATATTTGGCTGTTCCTGAAACCTTCCAGAATACGGCAGTGGGAAAGGCTTGTTTTTCTTTTTTCCTCATAGATCAACCTCCAATCTCATGCATGCTGCTCATTCTTCGGTTGTTCGGTATTGTACCCGAAAAAATCAAAAAAGTCAAGCTTTACGTTGATTCCTTTTATTCATTCTATATTTTTATTTATGTGGCATTCAAAATATAGGGGTTTTATTCATGATCTTTAATATTGATTCGCAAACCGAAGAACTATAGGAAGAAAAAGAAAGCGAGTCATCCCGATTCGCACTCGTGCCGGAGTACGAATCGGGAATGGGAGGAAGAAAGTCTACGAAGTATATGGAAAGCACTGATCGAAGCTCAGATCTATGGTTCTTTTTTTGGGTGATTCTGTATCGTGACCGAATAGGGGGGCAAATGCGTTTCTTCTAAGGTCTGATGCTTGTCCCCAAAATGGAAAATCCATTGCTGATCCTCAAACCGCACAATATCCGCCAAGGATTTGGCCGGTTCATTGGTCCAACCCAACCATTGTTCCAAGACAACCCCCCATCCAGCGCGATCGGGTACCCCAGACACATAAAGGATCCGATGGTCTTCCGATTCAATGATTGCAGGAGCGCCCTCCAAGATTCCTTGATTCCATCGACCGGAAACGATTCCTTTATGGATCGCCAGTTCTTCCACCCAATAATCCGCTTGGATGAGATGGCCTCCCATCTCCATAACAGACGGAAGGGAAGCACCAAAATCCATGATGTCAAAATGCAGTTTGTCGGAACGCCACCCCAAAGGTCGGTCGGTGATTATATGAGAATGATTGTTTTTGATCCCGGTCATACAGGTAGTCAACAGCTTACCCTCAAACCCTCCCAACTTTTGCGCGATCGGTTCGGGGATATGCATCAGATAAGGCAGGACCAAGAGATCGTATGAATCGATTACTTCCGAGGAAAAGACGAACTCCACCTCTTTCCCTTTTCTCCGGAGAGCCGCGTAGATATCGATCAGAGCGTGCACATAGGAAAAGTCTTTGCAGGCATGGTTGATTTGGTGCATCCAAGCGGCTTCATAATCAAACACGATCCCGATCTTTGCTCTCCCTTTTTTGGGAAGGGATTGGGCAAGCGATTTGATTTGATCCAACAGACGCAACCGTGGGGAAAGCACTGGATCA
The DNA here is from genome assembly GCA_964580185.1 of uncultured Thermotogaceae bacterium. Classification (GTDB taxonomy): domain Bacteria; phylum Thermotogota; class Thermotogae; order MWEM01; family MWEM01; genus CAYWWY01. Next base: position 8,475 of record CAZOJQ010000043.1, on the reverse strand, counting down.
TTGAAGTAGTTCAAAAGCCCGTTATGGTATTGCTCTGCGCCAACTCCAAGAGCGCGATCCCGAAAAAAGACCACGTTTTCCGCCCCGTGAGCATAGGCATGAACCGCAGCAGGTACAATCCACTGGGCGGGAAAATAGAGATTCCTTTGCTGCCAGTTGACTCTTCCCGGTTGCTGTTCCATAACTGTGAAGGGTTTCTTTTTTAGCGACCACATCAAGTCCAGATTAAAGGCCCAGATCATTGGATCAAATTGAGATTGAGGCATATAGTTGTCGTAGGATATAAAATCGTAGAGACCGTGATGATGGGCATAATCGATCTCTGTGAAGTTCACCATAAAATTATGAGTTATGGGCGCATGAGAATGACTCCGGATCATATCTGTCTGGATCTTCGAAAACCGATGGACTGAGTGCGTGGCAAACCGATAGAAGTCCAGAAGCTGGTGGGGGTTTGGTAGGGCTCGTGTCCTTTTTGGGGTTTCAATTTGATCGAACTTGGTATAGGTCTGAGCCCAAAAAGCCGTTCCCCAAGCTTTGTTGAGTATGTCGATTGTCCTATACCGATCTTCCAAGTACGCCTGAAAGGAACGGTCGCACTGTTCGCAATAGCATAAGGTCGTTCCTTCGCAGCCAAATTCGTTGTCGATCTGCCAGGCATACAGGTGATCATGAGAACCATATCGGACGGCGAGTTGACGGACGACTTCCGATACATACGCATGGTACACCTGGCTGTTATAACAGTAGTGCCTTCGGCTTCCAAAGGGTTGAGTATGCCCTTGATCATCCTTTTGGAACAGAGCGCCCCCATACTTTCGAGCCAGCCAGATCGGCGGATTGGCAGAGGGAGTCCCGAGGATAATCTGAACGCCCAATCTTTGGCACGCCGAAAATAGAGCATCAAGGGTCTTGAATGAATACATATGCTCCTCTGGTTCCAACTGATCCCACATGAATTCGCCCACACGAACCAACTCGATCCCGTGTTCGACAAATCGGCGGAGATCCTCCGTAATTTCCTCCATAGAGGGGTTTTCTTTCCATTGTTCTGGATAATAGGCCATTCCCAACATGTCCTCAGCTCCTTTATGTTATCCTTTTACAGCGCCAACTGTTAATCCTTCGATGAAGTACCGCTGGAAGATCAGAAAAACCGTTAAAGGGACAATCGCTGCAATGAGCGATCCTGCTGCGATGAGATTCCAGCTGGCAATCCATTGACCACGGAGCGTGACCAACCCGAGCGTTACGGGTTTGTAATGATCCGATTGCAGAAGGATTAGCGACCACAGATAATCATTCCAAATCCACGTGAACTGCAAGATACCCAACGCCGCCATCGCAGGAACAGTCAGAGGCATCACGATTTTCCGATAAATCGTGAAATCTCTCGCTCCATCGATTCGTGCGGACTCATATAAGCTAGACGGAATGGTTTTCATAAAGTTTCGCAAAAAGAAGGTGCAAAACCCCAATTGAAAAGCCACATGAAACAAAATGACACCCTGATAGGTATCATACAGCCCTACTTGGTTGGAAAAGCGGAAGACGGGAATCAAAAGCATTTGAAAGGGTATGAGCATTCCTCCAACAAAAAGAATGAGAACCGCATTGGAAAAACGAAATTGGTAAAACGCCAGGGAGAATGCCGAGAGACTGGAAATCAATAGCGTGCCAATGACAGAGGGAATGGTGATGATAAAGGTATTCCCAAAATACTTCTGCATCCCGCTAACTTCCCATGCTTCGCGAAAATTGCCGGTGTAAATCTGAGTGGGAGGAGCCCAAGCAGTCCGAGTCGCCATCAGCTCATTCATGGTTTTAAGCGATGTAAAGGTCGTAATCAGGAAAGGGATCAACCACATGCCCACAATGATGGTTGCGGCTATATAAAAGAAGACCACGAAACTCTTTTTTGGTTTCAGCATTTCAGTCCACCCCTTCCGATTTCATAACATTGTTCAGATAAACCAAAATGAAGCCAAAAGTAATGGCAAACTGAATCACGGCAATTGCTGAACCATATCCCATGCGATAGTTATGGAACCCCTCGATATACATATAATTAGCCATAACATTGGACGAGTAAAAGGGGCCCCCTCGGGTCATTACAAAGACAATATCGAAAGAACGAAGAGAATCGATTACGCTTACCGTTACAGCGATGATGGTAGCGGGCTTGAGCATGGGTAAAATGATATACCAAAAGCGCTGAAACCGGTTCGCGCCATCAACGATCCCAGCTTCTACCATTTCGGGAGGTACGTTTTTCAGACCGGCCAAATACAAAACCATGATATAAGGAATCTGTCTCCAAATGGCGGCAAAAATCAGGGAATAGGTGACGATCGAAGGGTCGTTGAGCCATGCGCGATTGAGCCCCGACAATCCAATACTGTTCAGCGCAGTGGTAAGCGCTCCATATTGCGGATCATAAATCCAACTCCATACCAGGCCGATTACAACAAACGAAAGCGTCATGGGCAGATAAAAAAGGGTCTTGTACAGTTTGTTCCCGGGCAGCTTCTGATCGAGAAGCAAAGCGACGCCCAGTCCCAAAGGAACTGGAACCAATATAAACAGGATCAACCACCGGATGTTGTTCTGTATGGACGTCCAGAATATGCTATCGTGGAATAGATCTTCGAAGTTCCGCCAACCGATATAGCGAACAGTCTGTGACAATCCATCCCAGGATGTGAAGCTTAGCGATAGGGTTTGAACAATGGGGATAATCACCCATACCAAGTACATCGCGAGAGGCAGAGCAAGGAAAGCCCACGGAACCCACCAACGCCTGCGGTACACACGCATTCGAATCACCTCAACCCGACATCAATCGAATGATTGGAAAATGGGAAAAGAAAAGGGCGCGCGGCCCTAGGAGGGAAATGCGCGCCCGAAAGAGTGTTATTGGAAAATCCTCTGTCGATCTCGCTCGAGAGATTGAAGGATGGTCTTCAGTCGATCGGGGAACATCATCAATTCAACAAAAGCATTCATGCCTCTGTCCGCCATTTGGGGATCGGTGTCTCGGTCGTAGAACTGCATTACACCATCCGATGCAAGAATCATGTCCAAACCCTTTTGCGCGTGAGCATCGGGGGGTGGAACATGGCGATTGGCCGCCAAACGACCGAGCTGAACAGCAAAATACTCTTGGGCTTCTTTTGTCGCGATAAATTTCAGGAAAACCTTTGCTGCATCTTTGTTCTGAGCATTCGCGGGCACAAGGAATCCATCGATTGGGGTATCTTCATAGATTCCAATGGTTCCGTCAATGACCGGAAAGCGGAAGAAATCTAGATCGTCCTTGACATCCGCCGGGGCAACGTCCTTAATAAACTGTCCCATCAGATACATGCCTGCTTCCCCGTTAAACAGTCTTGTTGCTGCCTCTTGCCAATCATATGAGGCATGGTTTTCCAGGAAGTACCCTCTCCTTGCTAGATCAGCCAAGTAAGAAAGGGTTTCTTCTACCCGAGGATCGGTGTACGGAATAATTCCAGCGGTGAGATCGGTATGGAATTCCAAGCCATGCAACCGCATGTTCAGAGAGTCGAACCAACCGCCGGTCGTCCATGTGCCTCGGGTTCCTATAGCGATCGGAGTGTACCCATTCTGCTTCAGGATTTCGCATGTTTTCAAGAATTGATACCAGTTTTCGGGAACAGTGAGATTCAAAGCGTCGAAAACTTTGGTGTTGTAGTAAATGCCCCACCAATACCAGCTTTGAGGAACAAAATAGAGTGTCCCATCATACGCGCAAGCGCTCTCGAAGGCTGCGGGGAAGTCCTTGTCAAATCCATCGGGGAAGACATCATCGATTGGAGCGAGCAATCCACGATTGGCGAAATATCGCATTCGTTCGCCCGCAAACCAAGTGGCGACGTCGGGCGCGTTGGCGGATGCGAGCTGAGTTCGGATCAGAACTTTGAAGTCTTCATGAGGAAATACATTCAATACGACAGTATACTCTGGATGCAAAGCGCGGAACTGATCCACCAGCTCAGCAAAAACCCTTCTTGGAGCCTCATCGGACATGTACGAATTGATAACGAGCCGTTGAGCACCAAGGGTAGAAACAACCACTACCAATAGTACAACCAACCAAATCCATTTTCTTGCCTTCATACGTTCACCTCCATTGAAATGTGCCCACCATCCTGTGCTTTCACTTAAAATCAGTTTCGGGATGAATTTTTCTTGCTTTCGTTCTTTGTTTTCGATGATCTCCAACGCTTTTTCCCCCATTTCATGAATGGGAATATCCAACGTAGAGATACCCATCATCTCCGCAAAAGGTACGTTGTCATACCCCACAAGGGGAATGTCTTTCCCCGGGCGGATGCCCAAGGACCATAAACCCTGTATGGCGCCCATGGCCATCAGATCGTTGTAGCAGAAAATGCCATCCCATTTCTTGCTGGAAAACTGACTTTGTATGAATCGCTTAGACATTTGCCAGTTCACATCCAAAAATTCAATATGGCTTTGATCGTCATTTTGCTTCCCGTATCCTTGGAAAAAACCCTTCACTCTACCTTTGGTTGTATTCTTTCTGGGATTGCCCATAATCAGCAAGGGTCTTCGGATCCCCTTTTTTGCAAAGAGATGGCCCACTTGAGAAGCTCCAGCGACCTCATCGATCCAGACTTCGCTGTACCCTTTTTTGGGAAAATGGACCCCGAACGAAAGAAAATTCATCCCTTTGGAGATCCAATCATCCAGATGTTGGGTCCGATATCCTTCAGGGGCGATGATCAAACAATCGACCGAGGTTTGCATCAATGCTTCGATCGCAGAAACCTCTCCCGATATGCGTCGGTTTGTGTCTGCAACTACTACGGTATATCCTCTGATTCCGCAGATGTCTTCCAGTTCGCCCACCATCTGCGAATAAAAAGGATTCCGGATGTCCGATACGATCACTCCAATCCGTTTCGTTTCAGCCCCTTTGAGAATCCGAGCGCTTGCGTTCGGAACATACCCCATTTCCTGCGCAATCCGCATGATTTCCATTCGGGTTTCATTCCGTACATCCGGTTTTTCATTCAGCGCTCGAGAAACCGTCATAACTGATACTTTCGCCCTTTTTGCAATATCCTTCAGAGTGGCTCGATTCATTGGTTCCTCCTGTTATCCTTACCGGTAACGTTAAAATTATACCGGGTTTTGATCTTTCATCCAAACTCCAAATTTCTGAATGGCCATGGAATAAATGCCCTCAGAAGTGGTATACTCAATTTGCCTCTTTATTTCGGAATATTCCTGTGAACGTTATCATTTTTTGAGAATCTATATCAACCGGAAAGGGAGGGTTTCCTCATGAACTTGGTTTATGCGGGGGGAAAAAGACTAGCCGTCAGGCAAAGTAAGCCGTCAGGCAAATTGAGCCGTAAGGCAAAGTAAGCCATAGGGAAAGTTTATTGAGAATGAGCGATTGCTCGCGTTTGAACCCGTTACCGCTTTAATCGGATGGTTTCCTCCAGGATGGAATCAGCGGTGGTGATGGAACGGGCGTTGAGCTGGAGGGCTCTTTGGAATTTGATCATGTTCGTCATTTCCCGCGAAATATCTACATTCGACATTTCGATCGATTGACCATGAATCGCTCCGGTTCCTCCCTCGCCCGCGCGGAACAATCCAATGAAATTGGGAACGGTAGGGTCGACTGGGAACTCGAAGACATTGGATAGACCAAAACGAGAAGCGTCCTGCAAGTTTTCAGGCGCACGAACATTAATGATGGGTATTCTGGCTACTGGGACAGTATGACTATTGGAGTACATCCCATAAAGCAATCCCCCAGCATGGACAGATAAACCCAGCAACGAACCGGTAGATCGTCCTTCTTTTTGTTGGCCGAACAAATCGAATGGAAGGGCAGTCTGAACCAACTGTTTCTCATGATCGGCAAAATGGGTTTCGATCGCAAATGAGTTCTCTTCTGCGTCAAACAGAAGGATTCGTTCCAATGTGATATCCTCAATGGTGCCATCGGCCATCATCACTTTCTGGTTCGCGATTTTTCCCGAAAAATCGAACTCGAGGATCCCACCCAAAATCCGCCGTTCTGGCTCGGTGGCATACGTGGAGTAGGTGTTTCCCTCCTGATCCTGATAGGCGATCAAAAAAGACGGGCGTTGCTGGGGATCTTCAGACGGAGATTCGAATCGGTACAACCACTGATTGTTCATCGTCTTTTCATACCGCACTCTTAGGACATGCTCTTTTCCAAGAGAATCAAATATGGGTATATGTGTGCTCGCGCTTGGCGTCTGGTAGGGTCGTTCCTCGATCGATGCGATCAGGTTCATCGGAAAAGCCTCTTCGTTGATTGTGATTTCCAAATCGTCATGCAGTCCCGGGAAGAATGAACGATCTACCGTTCCATCCAGATTCATGACAACATATCCTTTTCCGCCCGTAAAAACCGGTTTGGGCGTGGGTTCTTCCGGATCATTCATCTTTGGCCATTGGATCACATCGGTCTCAAGTCGGTACACTTTCTGCCTTTGGAAAAGCAGATCATCCATATCCTGAATCAAGGGATCGTCTGATTCTTCTTTGACCAGTTTTCGAGAAAATTGGATGCGGACGATGTATTCACCGTCGCTGGCTTCAGGTCCAGCAGGAAACGCAAAATAGACTGGGTCTAGGCCCGCTTCGCTATTCAGGAACCCCCCAAGCTCTATCGCTTGCGTTTCTTTCGGCGGCATGATCACAAGGTCTTTAAAGTTGATGGGTTGAAGTGTCCGCAAATATTCGGTTTTATCGGGTGCTCGAATCATTTCTTCTTGCGATGGGAGATCATTGGTGATTACAATATCTCCGTCTTCAACCTTCGCAAGGATGCCCATGGCAAGCAACCCTGAATTTCCCTGTACGAAATTGTAGTCCTGATCGATCCGGAAGTTTCCGACTCTGGACAAGAAATCTTGCTGCTGAATCGCGGTTTCCCCATTCAAGGTTTTTCTCTGGAAGATTCCCCGAACCAAGAAAAATCCGCTTCCTCCAATCGCCATATCCGTGGGATGGTCTGTATTCTCGATATTGCCCATAGTCATCACGCGATCGACGGTGGATATCATGGAACCCAAACCCACTCGATTACCTGGTTGACCGGAGTAAAGATTCTGTTCAAAAAGCGTTCGGAACGTGGGTCGCGAATACTTGAAACTCAAAGTATTCACTCCGGCGATATTATTCCCAGTTACATCCAATCCATATTGGCTTCCAAGGATCCCGCTAAGCCCTGTGTAGAGAGAGCGAATCATCCGCGCACCTCCAAATCTGCGTTCGGTCGATTATCGTTTCAACCCGACCACAGTCTGCAGCAGGTTATCTGCGGTCATAATCGAACGAGAATTCAATTCATATGCCCTTTGAGAGGTGATCATCCCCACCATCTCTCGTACTACGTTGACATTGGATTTCTCCAGAAAATGTTGTTTGAGCCCTCCAAACCCATCTTGCCCTGGGATTCCATCGATCGGATCCCCAGCCCCCGGTTTCGGAATGTAAATATTGTCTCCAATCGACTCCAAACCTGCCGGGTTGATAAATCGGGACAAAACAAACTGGCCAATCTCCTGGAGATCCCCTTGCATCGTCTGGACAACAACCAATCCATCGTGCGTAACATTGAGTGAGACTGCATTGGGAGGGATCACGATATCTTGAGCCAAAGGCATGCCTAAATTTGTGACGATTCTTCCATTCTGGTCGACTTTAAAGGCACCGTCCCGAGTGTAGGCAGGGGTTCCGTCTTGCATAAGGATTTGGAAGAACCCGTCGCCCGTGATCGCCACGTCCAATGGAACCCCTGTTTCTTCGAGGTTTCCAACGGTAAAGATCCGGTTGACTGCGGCCACGCGAGAACCAAGTCCCGTGTAGATCCCCGTTGGCAAGATGGATGTTTGCCCTGCGGTAGGAACCCCTGGGTTTTGCGTGTATTGATAGTATAAATCGACAAACTCCGCTCTCTGTCTTTTGTATCCGGTTGTGTCCACATTAGCCAAGTTATTGGTGATCGTATCTAGCTTGAACTGCTGGCCTACCATACCGGTTGATCCACTGTACAATGCTGTGATCATTCCAAACCCTCCCTACATCAAAAATCAGCGCACGCTGCCGACTCTGTTGATGGCCGTTTCCATGAGCGCGTCATGCGTCATAACCGCCCGTTGAGTAATTTCAAAATGCCGCTGCGCAGCAATGAGATTTACCATTTCTCGGACCACATTCACGTTGGACAGTTCCAACGATCCTTGAAAGACTCTCGTTGCTAAATCTTCCCGCGGTTCACCGGAAATGGCGGTGGATTGATAGTGGTTGTCCCCTCGTTTCCGTAGCATTTCCGGGTTTTCAAAGTCAACGATACCCAACCGTCCCGTGACAATTCCTTCCTGGTTGCTTCAATGTCCTCCACTTTTTCGGAGTAAACATTACCGGCAATGTGATTTCTTT
>CAZOJQ010000042.1:0-22422 GCA_964580185.1 uncultured Thermotogaceae bacterium | reverse complement strand
CCCGGTGGTGTGAGAGGACGGCTACTCAATTAATGAGTAGCCTCCTACTCGATTAACGAAAATCTTAAAAGGCCCGAGAGGTAAAAAAAAAGACCGTTCACAAATAACCAGGAGTTGGGAATAAACAGAAACGATCGTTCCGTTTTTTTAAAAGGAGAAAACGGAGAAGAAAAAAGAGAACAGAAACCTGTTCTCTTGATGTTTCGGATGAATGATCGTCTCCGAAAAAACCCCTCAAATCGGAAAGGGTACCCCCCTATCTCCCGAAATACGGCAACATCATCGGATCGAATTGTTCGATTCCCAATCGGATTCTAAGCAATTGATTGTGGCGTTCTGCAGAATAATAGGCGTCAACCGCTTCGAGTAGAGTAAACAGTGCGAATCCCCCCGCAGCAATGGCGCCAATCGTCATGTTTTGCGGAGCCATGATCGGATTCAAGTTATCATCGACATCGCCAGTATCCACAGGAATGAACCCCCAAATCGCAACACCTCCGAAAACAGCCCTTGCTCCAAGGAAAAGAAACCCTCTTTCCCATTCTCCGGTATATAGATGGCCAGCGCTTGGAATGAACAATGACATCTGAGTAGCAATCCAAGCCTCTTTCTTCATATCATGGTACATCAACATCCGTTTGCGGAGCTCAAGCTCAGGATCACCCAAGAAAACTGGAACTTCGGATCCGAAAAGAACTGTAGGCGATCCTATTCCTGCCTGTACCATCGTTCCATCAGAGACGGATCCTGCCATTTGAGTCTGGTTTACGGTCTCACTCCCGACAGGTTGTGGTTGGTTCACTCGATCCAATGTTTCCAAACGGATAATTTCATTTTTGTTCACGGTTACCAATCGACCGCTATCTAAAAGAATATCAACAAGCGTTTCTCCGTAATTAACGATTTTTCCCACCAATTTTGAACCATCTTTTAGGTATATATAATCTCCGAACATAAAAGCAACCAAAAGAATGATCATTAATCCAACTAAAATCGTTTTCTTTGGCATAGGAATTCTCTCCTTATTCTTGATTGGCCAATTATTGAATCCGGGCTCTCTCCTACTCCTTTTTTCTGTTTCCTTTCGAAATTTCCTACTATTCTGGAACATAAAGGTTTCATGTTGATTGGTTACGGATGGGGTTCCAGTTTCTCTTCTTCGAATAAATCGATATTGTCCACCAACCAATCCATCTTCTCAAGACCTCTTGAATCAATACTCCAGCCATCTGGAAGCCGTTCAATCCCCCTTTGATCCGTTAACGGACCACAGAATACTGGAAAACGGCCTGAAGAGAGATCAGAATGAATTATTTGAATCAATCGTTGTGCTGATTTCGGGACAAGCGACGAAATCGGACTCAAGCTCAATACCTTTTCCGACATACCCCAACTTGGAATCGGATCTGGCAAAGATTTGTTTTGAAGCATTTGCCGGATGAGGTTTTCGTAGGTCAGATCCCAGTTCCATAGAACCGACGCGAGACAAGAATAGGGCGCAAACAACCTACCATCTACTCCGTACCCCGTACAGTAAACCCCATATTCTTCAGCAACTCTGAGCACTTCTGAAGAACAGTGGTGGTGAGTCAACACATCAATATGATCTCTGACGAGAGAAACAGCGGCAAGGTGTTCTTTGAAGGGTTCATTGATCAAATTGGTCCATACCAAAGTAACACGGGCGTCCGGATTTACGCTTTGGACTCCCAAAGCGAAAGCGTTTATGTTTTGATACGCCTCAGGATGCTTGATGGTCGCGATAAAACCGATCCGATTAGAAAGTGTCATCATCCCTGAGATCATCCCGCATAAAAACCGGGGTTGAAAGGCTTTTCCTAATAGTTGAAAGCGATTGCCACGAAATAGGTACTCGCAACATACCCACAACGGATCGCTTAAGGTAGTTTTGGACCGCTGGATCACTTGGTTCCAGTATTGGTAACTGGTTGAGATGATTAATTCATAGGTCGAAGTGCTGTTCTGTTGTTTTAGCCGATCGCACAACGATTCTGGAGTGACAGATTCAATCACTTGGATATCCAAAGAATTGGCAAAGACCTTTTGAAGATGCTTTCGAGCCGATTCAAACCCGCTATTCCATCCCATGGATGCGATTGTTGAAGGGTAGATCATGGCAACACGAAGGGGCATAGACTGGGGTAAGATATTCGTGATGCTTGAAACCACTTTTTTCGGAAGATCGACCGTAATCGTTCTCCAGGGAAATATATCCGTATGGTTGGGAGGATTCAAATCAAGTACCAGTTCTCGGACTTGATGGCGAAAGGCTTTACTTGAGGTGCTCTCAAGAAATCCGTGTTGTTCTACGAATTGGATGAATGCATCACCTGTAGTCATATCCAGTTCTCCTCCGCCCAACTCATGAAATACCTTACGAAAAGGCAAATAGAAAGTGCTTACAAAATGGAGGGCATGGTTCCCTTTTTCTGGTTGTGATTTGAAATATTCTACAATTCCTTTTTCTAGGAGGTCATACTTCGTTTCGTCAGAAAGCCATATTAGGTTGATTTTCGTTTTTTTGTAAAAGTCCATGAAGCGGTAATATCTTCGGATGGACTCATCATAAAGATCTTTTTTGGGGAGGATCCGAGTCACATTTCCGCTGATGGAATATGCATTCAAGTGTTTGAAGATGCTGACCCGTTTATTACCTTCCAAGACATAGAACCAGTTCATGAACTCGTATGCCTTGATTGGGTCCCTGATTCCTTCCTGAATATGGATCAAATACAAACTGGCCCACTTCTCCGAGAATTCAGTAGGTTCTTCTAGTAGGGGCAAAAAATTATGTGAGAAGGAAAGGCTCCTAGAATATTCATATGTACCCGTGATCTTCTTCAATGGAATTTCCATCGGACCTAATGATTGTTCTCCAACTAGAGTATAGTTTTTTATAATGGATTCCAAAGAAGAAAGATATCCATTTTTCCCTTTCGAAACCATGTTTTGGAAGTTTTTTTTGGCATTTTTCCGTGCAATCCGATACTCACGGGTTCCTTCAACTCTTTGGATTCCGTTGTACATCATCTGCTCCTTTCTTTCGATAGAACCATATGAACGGTTTCAACCTTTAATGGCTGAAAAGAAACCAATCCGTTCACCTCTTTTTTCTTCTCATCATATTCGAGAAAACAATAAGGGATCGCGTTTACAACTAATGAACGCCTTGAAGGAAACCGAGTGTCAAAGGAGAGTTCCTGTCTGCCATATCGAGGATGCACGTGACCGTAAGCCCATATGGGAGGTTGAAGAAGGGAAAGCAATTGGCCCATCGGAATCGATGATCGGTGAAAATGGTCGTTGTTTCTAAAAAACCCTGGAATATGAGGTGGTGAATGACTGATCATAACATCAATCGTCTTTATCCTCCCGATTGTCTTCTCTCGTTTCATTTTGGAATAGAATGCTTGAGCTTCTTTTTCCTGATAATGGAAGGGAAAAGGTCCATGAGAATAAGCTCCAGAGAACCCCGCTATAGTAAGGTTGATACCTGACCATTTCCTAAGATCAACATAGTCCTTAGTTAAGAGATATACCCCTTTGTAGATGTCTGTAAAGCCTCGTTTTACTGGCTCATGCCCATCAAGGAAAAATCTTTGGTCATGGTTACCCAAAACCGCTACCGAAAAATGAGGTCGGAATTCGGATATTACGTAATCCAAAAATCCAGGGGATAAATCTCCACAACCCACTACTACATCACAACGATCATAGCTTTTTTTGGGGATGAATCGCTCTTCGTCGGAAACAAAAAGAATGATCATACGTTCCTTCCTAAACGAATGTGATTGAAGACATCAAGCTGAATGTTCAGGGATCGTTCAAGAGAAAAGCGACTAACGGCTTCCCTCCGACAGTTTTCTTTCCAACTGTGGCCCAATTCGAGGCCACGTTTGATATTCTCTGCCAATCCGGAAATATCTCCAACACTAGACAAAAGGCCTGTCTTCCCTTCGTCAATCTGTTCTTTCAACCCTCGGATCCGTGTCCCAATCACAGGCACTCCCATGCTTAACGCCTCCAAGGAGGATACCGGAAACCCTTCACGATGGGATGGAAGAACAAAGAGATCCGCGATACTGAGGACTTCAGGGATATCTTCCCGGAATCCTGCAATCCGAATTTTTTGCGCGTACTTTCTCTCTGTTTGGAGTGTTTCAATCGCTTTTTGGGTTTTTTGGTCTCGATCCGAAGGCAATGTCGCCCCAACCAGCAAGAGATAGGTATTTGGATATGCTAACAATACCTGTTGAAACGCATGTAGCAATTCTGGAACCCCTTTTTCTGCGACCATTCTGCCGATAAAAACGATTACCTTGGATTGGAGCGGGATATTGAATTGCGAGCGGAGAGTATTCCGAGTTTCATCGTTGATCCTATAAGGATCAAACCGTTCGGAAATATCGACTCCTACCCCCGGAATCCGAACAATTCGATCTGGTTTGGCGAATCCTTTCTCAAGAGCAAGATTGTGATCGTCCTCGTTTACGCAGAAGATCCAATCTGTTGCATGGATCCCCATTTGTTTTTCCGCTTGAATTAAAACGGCGCGAAGGAATGGATTCATTCGCTCATGAAAGAAAAACCCGTGGGCAGTATAGACTACGGAATGGACCTTCAATCTTTTTGCTGCCCATCTCGCGAGAAAAGAAGCAACCGGGGTGTGAGTGTGAAGGATGTCGGGTTTTGAAGTTTGGATGGCTTGATAGATTGCTCGATAAGAAGAAAGAAGTGAAGGATGGATGCTTCTTGTAATGGGTATGGAAGAAACGGGAATCGGCAAAGCAATCTTCTCGATTTCGGATCGAAGCGTATGATCCCGATCATCACATAGCGCCTCGACTCGAAATCCGTTTTGGATCAATTTCTTTGCCAAAGGCAGGACAAACAGTCTCCAAGTAATACTAAGAGCAGAAATCTCCATGATTTTCAACACAGTCGCTCCTTTTTTTGCTGATACCTATATTATACATGCTTTTCTTGTTTTGATTTTGGTATAATATCGAGCAGGAAAAGGGGGGAGATTTTGTTTCACATATCAGTGTTGGTCAATACTGGTTCGATCATATTGGGAAGTTTCTTAGGTTTTTTGATTGGAAAACGTTGGAAAGATGAGTACCGGACCTTTTCCATGCAGGCCATCGGTCTAGTCACCATCGTAATCGGAATTTCTCTCGGGCTCCAAGCCAATGAATTCCTTTTGATTCTTGCTGCTTCAGTCTCGGGCGCTTTGGTCGGTCAGTGGGTTAAAATTGAAGAGCGCTTGGGAAAAATAGCGAATCGTTTGGAGAAAAGCTCGGGTCAAACAAGGTTTGTTCAAGGATTTGTAACCGCTACAGTTCTATTCGTTGTTGGGCCTATGACAATCCTGGGTTGTTTTCAAGCCGGTTTGCAAAACGATAGTTCCCTCATTTTTATTAAATCCCTTCTAGACGGGATTGCTTCCATTGTTTTGGCAAGCACTTTCGGTTTGGGTGTCATGGTTGCAGCGGTTTCCGTTTTTGGAATCCAGGGACTTTTGGTTTCTTTCGCGTCCAATTTATCCTTTCTTTCCGATCCATTGTATTTAAATGACTTCAGCGGTGTTGGAGGGGTGATCCTTCTTGCAATTGGTTTTCGACTAACTCAAATTAAAGAAATCAAAGCCGGCAATTTCTTGCCAGCTTTGGCTCTTGTCATTTTGTTTCGGTGGATTCTTACGCTCTGGAATGGAGGCTTTTACTAATCCGGTTCAAAGAAAACCATCTGGATCAATTCCCATTTCATGCTTTCCTCGTCAAATTCCAAAAAAACACGGAACCCTACCTCCACCAGTAATCCTTGAACGCTTTGCGTAAAGAAAGAAGAAGTGATTTGATAGAGACTGTTTATCAGAACAGCGTCTTCATGATACATCCCAAACCGATATGTCAGCTCCGGGTCGATTCGATCTTCGACTAATTCTTCTGCTTTGAAGAAAGCCGCCATTTTCAGGTTCCTTTGTCGCGTCTTTTCAAGTTCCTGAACTTGAGATAGATGAATAAACAAGCCAATCAATATCACAAGGATTCCAATCGCGCACACACTGATCCATTTCATGGAAAACACCTTTCCGCCACAAATCAAAAAACCAAGAAGAAGTTAAATTTTACTCCCCCTTTTGAACGTATCGAACAATCGGTTTTTTTGTGGCGCCCAATTCGTCTAATCTACGGACGGGTGTACGGGTCGGAGCTGTTTTCAGTAGTTCGGGATCTGTTTTGGCTTCATGCAAGATCTGACGAATCAACGCGGCATACTGCTCCAATTCCTCTTTGGATTCGGTCTCTGTTGGTTCAATCATTAATGCTTCTGAGACGATTAATGGAAAATAAATCGTTGGCGGGTGAACCCCAAAGTCCAACAGCCGTTTGGCAAGATCCAGCGTTCGGACACCATACTGTTTTAATAGGCTACCATCTGCAACGAATTCATGCATACAGATCCCATCATAAGGAATTTTTAGGTCCTTCTCCAATAACCTTTTTAAAAAATTTGCATTTAAAACAGCCATCTCACTTGCATGTTTCAACCCATCACAACCCATGCTCATGATATACGCCAAAGCCCGTATCACTACATTGAAATTCCCATAAAAAGAACGGACTTTTCCGATTGATTTCGGAAGCGCATAATCCATGAGATAGGAACCTTCCTTTGAATCTTTTCCAATTAATGGAACAGGCAAGTATGGCCTAAGGAATTTTTTGACCCCAACAGCTCCACTTCCAGGTCCCCCCATGCCATGAGGGGTTGAAAGAGTTTTATGTAAGTTGAAATGCAGAACGTCAAAACCCATATCTCCCGGTCGGATTACCCCCATGATAGCATTCATGTTGGCCCCGTCATAATAGAGAAGGATCCCGTTTTCATGTGCTACATTGGCAATTTCTAGAATATCTCTTTCAAACAACCCCAATGTATTTGGGTTTGTTAGCATGATTGCAGCGACAGTATCATCCATCTTTGATCGGATCGCATCAAAATCTACGGTCCCGTTTCGATTTGATGGGGTTTCAACAACTTCATATCCACACATTATCGCGGTTGCAGGATTAGTTCCATGAGCTGAATCAGGGACAATGACGGTTTTCCGTTTCAGATCTCCCCGATCATTATGATAGGCCTGGATAAGTCGGAGGCCTGTATACTCTCCATGTGCGCCTGCCGCTGGTTGTAGTGTTACTTCATCCATCCCGCTGATCTCCTTAAGGGCTTCTTGTGTGAGATACATGAGCTCCAAAGCCCCCTGTATCGTATCCGCGGGTTGATACGGATGAATGGAATGAAATCCTTCATATGCCGCTACAAAATCGTTCAGTTTTGGATTATACTTCATCGTGCAAGAACCCAAGGGGTAGAATCCTGTATCTACCGAATGATTGAGTTGAGAAAGATTGGTGTAATGACGAACCACATCCAATTCTGTTACTTCCGGTAAATTCGGATCGGAATCACGAAGGTATTCTTCAGGAAACAAGGATTTGAGGTCATAATCAGGCAGAGGCTCCTGGGGCAGGTCATAGCCTTTTCTTCCGGGCACTGACTTTTCAAAAATCAACCGATTATCTTTTCTCATATCATTCCCTCCAATCGCGCTGCAAGAAAATCGATATCTTCCAAGCGATTTGCTTCGGTTACTGCGAAGATCGAAAGATGGCGGAAGGATGGATTCCCGTAAACACGCTCAAGACTGACAGGGCCAAGGATTTTTTGAGGAATCAATTCTTTGTGGATCTCGTCAGTCGGAAAATCCGATTCCACAACAAACTCATTGAAAAAGGGACCGGTATACTTCCTTCGAAATCGTTCCATCCGGTCGATCTTTTCTGCTAGATAGTGCGCCTTTTTGGTCGCATTGATAGCAACTTCTCGTAGTCCTTGCTTCCCCAGCAAAGAGAGATAAATGGTAGCAACCAATGCGTTATGCGCATGATTGGAACAGATATTTGAGGTCGCTTTCGAGCGACGGATATGTTGTTCACGGGTTTGCAAAACCATAACGAAGCCTCGATTGCCATCGACATCATGGCTCTCCCCAATGATTCTTCCCGGCATTTGCCGTATGTATTGGTTATGAGATGACATGTATCCAAGGCTCATCCCGCCAAAATACGGATAGCATCCGAATGATTGCGCTTCTCCGACCACCAAATCGGCTCCGTACCTGCTAGGAGGTTTGAGGATCGCTAAAGAAAGCGGTTGAGCGCAAACCACCATAAACGAGTCTTTTCCAAAGTGCCTCAGTCCTTCAAGGTTCTCGACCACTCCGAAAAAATTCGGATACCCAACCAAAAATCCTGCAGTGCGATCATCGATCATTTGATTCAGAGTTTGGCCTTCTGTTTCACCGGTTTCATGATTGTAGGGCAGGTAATCGAGTGTGATTTGCATTCCTTTTGCATATGTTTCCATCACTTGAATATACTCAGGATGAATCAATTCTGATACAATAAACCGATCTCTTTTTTTGATCCTGCATGCCATGAGCATTGCTTCTGCGCACGCCGTGGCCCCGTCATACAAGGAAGCATTGGAAACATCCATACCCGTTAGTTCGCAGATCATTGTTTGAAACTCAAAGAAAACTTGTAGAGATCCTTGGCTCACTTCGGGTTGGTATGGAGTGTATGCAGTAAGAAACTCCCCCCGATTGGCCAAGGACGAAACAACAGAAGGAATATAATGATGATACACTCCGCACCCGCAAAAATTCGCATAATCTTGAGTATTCTGATTTCTTTGAGCCATTTCTTTCAAGTTTCGAATTACGTCTGCTTCTGATTTCCCCTCGGGTAATGAAATCGAGCAGATCCGTTTCTTGACGGGGATATCTTGATACAAGTCTTCCAGGTTTTGAACACCGATTGTCTTTAACATTTCTGTAACCTCATCGGGAACATGAGGAATGTACTTGCTATTCATAGAAAGGGAACCTCCTCTCAGAGCATAATGGATTAAGCGGTACGGAACTCATGATATTATACCATGGAAGAAGTCCAATAAAATGGACTCGTCCCCTTGCGCAAGCTTGAACTGGATATGTGACTCTTGAATGCTTTCAAAATGGACTTTCGTTTGCGAATTCATTGATTTTCGGATCGTCTTCTGCTTTTGCCGAAGAGTTTTGGAAGGCTGAATCATTCGGTCTGAAAAGGGTGTCTTCGGTTTGGGTATCAGGGGGTTGATGCTCCAAGCAACTTTTTGGATGCCTCTTTTTTGGGCAAGAGCCGCGATTTGGCCAAAAGCATCCAAATCTTCGTTGAGTTCTTCTTCCAAACCATAAATTCCGTACAGTTTCAGATCGTGGATTCCGGATTTTGCGATCATCTGAAAGGCATGATCCAAGTCGTCATTGTTGATCCCCTTCCGAAACAGATCCCGAATCCTTTGGCTACCACCTTCTGGGGCAAGTGTGATCGACTTTTGCCCACTACGGATCAGCCCACGCAATAGGGAAGGAGTGAGCCGATTCAATCGGAGAGAGGATAGGCTGAAACGAACCTTCCTTTTTTCCATTTCCTCAAGGAACTGATCAATCCAGGGATAATCGTTGGGCGTGCCCGCAATGAAACCAAAGTCAGACATTCCTGAAAGGAGAATGAGAGAATCGATGATCAATAATAACTGTTCCAAAGGAACATTCTGCACAGGCTTTCGAGTGTGCCCACTGATACAAAATGCACAGGAGTACGGACATCCCCTCGCCATTTCCACAAGGTGTCTTTTTCCAAAGGAAGAGCAGCTGTTCGTGAATAGACTGTGCGCACTCCCTTGGGAAAGAGGTGAGGAGAATTCATAGATTTCAGCTTGCCTTCCGAGTCGGGGTACAGATACCATAGGAACACATGAGGCCTCAGTGAGGAGTTCATCCTTTGATGGTTTATGCCTCATTTGTTCTTTCAGGACGCAAAGGAGACGCGCGAAATAAAGTTCTGCATCGCCGTGATAGATGATATCCATAATCGGATGCAAGGGACGAGAATTGAAGAAGGTTACCATACCCCCCGCGAGGAGAATGGGGTGTTTCTCCGTTCTGAGTTTTGATAAGAGGGGAATTCCTCTTTTATTCAGCAAATGGATTACATTGAAATAATCCATTTCATAGGAAATAGCAAAAGCCCAAATGGAGAACTCATCCAATGGGCGCAAATGATCGAATGAATAGAATTTTCGGAAAGAAGGATGAAAGTAAAAACGCTCACAGTGAACCCCATCAGTCAAACGGGCGATCTGTAATACTCTGTGGAATCCAAGATTAGATGATCCAACTTCATACCGATTGGGATATATCAATGCTAAGTTGATCTCGGAATGCTTAGTAGAGGCAAAGTAATCATCTTCTGTTTGGACGATCGATTGTACGATTTTTGATTCGATAAACGAGTTTGTGTCTCTCGGTTTCCGCATCGTAAAACTAGAAGATGAATCGAGCTTTTTCCAGCGCTTTCCTTTTTAGAAAATCCAATCCCACAATTACTCTTTCAAATTGCGCGACAGCAATTTTCTCTGTTTCATCATACGCTTCACCAACGAAATATACGTGGTTGTTTTCTACGCCTACTACTTCTACTTGTAATGTCACTTGCATACCGGCCGGTGTGACAGCTAGATGATCGATCTGTGAACTCACGATTGCACTTGTCATTCCTTTATCGAGAATCTTTTCCAGCAATTCTTGACCTGCGCGGTGAAAGGATTCAAATAAAGCGCTAGTCGAGAGAAGATTGATGGATGTTACTTCGGGGTTTTCCCGCCAAGTCATCGTGCTGGATACACGAAATTGATATCTTGCTTTCTGTCCAAGCAAGCTTTGAAACCGATTTAGTACCGTTTGCATGTTCTTTCCTCCAAGACAGTTTTGGTTTAGTCCCTGGCAATGGCGATCATTCGAACCAAGTTAAGAATGGCCATTAGTGTTCCCGCCATATAGGTAAGCGCAGCCGCATTTAGTACTCGCTTGGCTATCTTTTTTTCATCTTCTGCCATCAATAAAGAGGTTTCCATCAAATGCAAAGCCCGGGAACTCGCATTAAACTCAACGGGCAAGGTAACGATGGAAAAAAGGACAACAGCTACAAATAGCCATATACCAACATTGATCATAATCGGTATCGAAGCAATTATCCCCAGAAAGAATACGATCCAGGCAAAGTTCGATCCAAACTGAGCGACAGGGACGAGTGAGCTTCGTATAAGGAATGGGAAATATCCGTCCTTCTGTTGAAGCACGTGACCAATCTCATGCGCTACGATCCCCAAAGCAGCTACAGATCTTTTATTAAACGTAGATTGGGACAATCGGACAGCTTGCTTTCTCGGGTCATAGTGATCGGTCATTTGGCCGGAAATCTGCTCAACTGGAACGGAATGCAAGCCCGATTGATCAAGAAGGTAGCGTGCAGCTTTTGCCCCAGTCAGGCCTGTGGATGATTGCACTTGTGAATACCGTGAAAAAGATGAACGGACTCTCATTTGGGCCCAAATCGTAAAAGCGATCCCCGGTATGAGAATGATTAAAGATCCCCAATAGGTAAAAATCAAAAGCGTTCCCTCCTCTCATTAACACAGCGCATCCGTTGGATATGACGAGTTTCCTAGGTTATTTATTGAGATAGTTTAAAAGAGTCTTCAGGTGTTTGCTCCGAGTTGGATGCCTGAGTTTTCGAAGGGCTTTTACTTCGATCTGCCGAACTCGTTCACGAGTAACATTTAAGTACTTTCCAACTTCTTCCAAAGTTTTTTGCCGGCCGTCCATAAGACCATAACGCATCTTAAGCACTGTGGCTTCTCGTGGCCCTAGCGTGTTGAGAACTTCATTGATCTCTTCCCTCAAGAGCATCCGCATTGCTGACTCCTCGGGATTAATCGTATCAATATCTGCCACAAAATCTCCAACAGAGGAATCTTCATCTCCTCCAACGGGAGATTCGAGAGATACAGTTTCTTTATCGGCTTGAAGAATTTCATCGATTTTTTCCATCGTTTTTCCTGTTAAATTTGCCAAAACTTCGGCTCCAGGATACTCACCATGTTCTTGAAGGTATTCCCGCCTTAATTTATTGATTTTATTGATCGTTTCAACCATATGAACGGGGACCCGAATCGTCCGCGCCTGGTCGGCAATCGCCCGGGTTATGGCTTGTCGGATCCACCAAGTTGCGTAGGTGCTAAATTTGTACCCTTTTTTCCAATCAAACTTCTCAACGGCTTTTAACAGGCCGATGTTTCCTTCCTGAATCAAATCCAAAAAAGAGAGTCCTCTACCGATGTATCGCTTTGCAATGCTTACAACCAAACGCAAATTTGCTACGACCAAGCGTTGTTTTGCCTTGTCTTCTCCCAACTGCGCTTTTCTAGCAAGAGTTCGTTCCTGCGTAGGAGTCAGGAGTGAAATACGGCCAATCTCCTTTAGGTACATCTTCACTCCATCTTTATTGAACGCCGTATTATCAAAGATAGCGGGTCCACTTTCGCTCAGCAGCTTGTCCATTAGTACAGAATCCAATCCGTCAAGAGAATCGTCTTCTGCTTCTTCAGGATCCTTATCCACGATTTTTATTCGGTTCTTTTCGAAGTTTTCGTAGATCATTTCCAAAAAACTGGAATCGAATCCTTCAAAATCAGGGGGAATGGCGATATCGATTTCGTCATAGGTTACAAACCCTTTTTTCTTTCCTTTTTTTAACAATTCATTAATCCGCTTCTGGATTTCTTTATCTCGTTGGGTTTGTTTCGAGCACTTAGTTTTCTGACCCTTTTCCTCTTCTTCTCCAAAGGGAGATTCCTGTGGCAAAACAGATTCTTCCCCAGAAATTTCGGAATCCTTAATCGTACTTTTTTTCGAGAGCTCTTTACTCAATGGGAAAGCCCCCTTTCATACGGATATGACTCTTTTTTTTGGATAAAGCCATTCTTTGCTCCAAAAGGTCCTTTTTTCGTGTGGTATCTGAGTCAGAACGGAGCTTTTGATCAATCATTTGGATCTCAAGATTGATTTTCCGCATAAGAAGCTGTCCAAAACAATCTTTGAGTGCCTTTTCTGGAAACAAGGATACATCGGCATCTAGTTGCTTAGAGAAAAACTGCTCCACGAAATGGGCGGGAAAAAACTCGCGAAGGTGCTGAGCGGAATAATCAGGATCGAAATTCGTTCCAACCGCTCGGAAAAACCGTGCCATATCTCCTGACAGATACGGTTCTAGCGATAGAAGCCCTTTTTTGATTTCGGAACGCATCGAGGGATGAAGAATAAATACGATCAGTATTAGTAACTCAGCATCATTCCTAATCTCAAACGACTTGAATCGGATGGGTTCAGATTCAGGCTTTGGAATGGGTTTTCCTGCGGTTGTAGGATCTCCCCACAACTGAATCCTCTCTAGGGGTAGATCAACAGTAGATGCAATTCGGCGTAAAAACGAATCAAACCGTCCTAGGCTATCCGGGTGATTCATATGATGAGCCACAGGTTGGATCCTTGCCAAAAATCCATCTTTTCCCTCGGCTTTTGAAAGATCATACTG
Source organism: uncultured Thermotogaceae bacterium (assembly GCA_964580185.1). GTDB lineage: Bacteria > Thermotogota > Thermotogae > MWEM01 > MWEM01 > CAYWWY01. Next base: position 8,854 of record CAZOJQ010000042.1, on the reverse strand, counting down.
TTTTGCTGCCATATCGGCCACGACTTCTTCAATTCGCTTTGCTTGAGATACTTGATTTTTGAAGCCTTTCTGCCCATGTTTTCGGATAAACTCGTCCGGATCCTTGGAATCTGGAAGCTGGGCCACTGCTACGCTGACATTTGGGGGAATCTGAAAAAAGGACTTCAATAGCGCTTTATATCCTGCTTCGTCATTATCGAATAGGAGGAGGATTTTGTCTGTACACGAACGGATCTTCCGTATTTGAATCGCTGAGAGGCTTGTTCCCATTATGGCTATCGTGTTCTTGAACCCATGTGCATATAAACTTAGCGCATCCATATACCCTTCTACCACAATGGCAAATCCAGTCTCTTGAATATGGCCTTTTGCTTTATGCTCTAGGAAAAGCAACCACGACTTTTTAAAGAACTGGTTCTCGGAAGAGTTCATATACTTCTGAACTCCTTTTCCCAGTTCTAGAGAGCGACCAGCAATTCCAAGAACACGTCCATATGAATCTTGAATGGGGAAAATAACCCGATTGTGAAATCTCATTCGCCCGCCATGATCAATGATCCTGTACTGGTTTGCTAAATCCTTTGAAAACGGGAGCTCTTTGGAATATACGGACCCTTTCGGAATGTAACCGATTGAAAACTCTTCAACTATGGCGATACTCAGTTTTCGTTGATGAGTTAGATATTCCAATACATTGGGAGTTTTCTTAAGAACCTGGTGATAGAAACGGAAAAAATCTTGATAGAATTGCGTTTGACGAAAAAGGGCTGGGTTTTCTTTTTTTTCCATTTCGATCGGGATATGGGCCCGATCAGCCAGTTTCCGTAGCGCATCTGGAAAAGGGATTTTTTCGATTTCCTGAATAAACCGGATTACATCGCCTGTAGCGCCACAACCAAAGCAGTAATAACTCTGTGTACCTGGATAGACATGGAAAGAAGGTGTCTTTTCCTGATGGAAAGGGCATAAGGCTCGATGGCTTTTCCCTGACTTTTGAAGAGAAATATACTGAGAAGCCACTTCGATTATGTCATTGGATTCTTTGACCTTTTGAATCATGTCTTTTCGTTCCAAAGGTCACCTCAAGAAAAATGAGACAAAAAACGAAACAATTTTCGGATAAACCCGATAATTGTTTCGTGAAAGCCTTGCGCGCAGCAAATATTTGTTATCGTTTTGAATACTGAGGCGCTCTTCGAGCTTTTCTGAGCCCGAATTTTTTCCGTTCCACCATACGCGGATCTCGTCGAAGCATTCCGTCACTCTTCAACGTAGGGCGTAAATCAGGATTGTATTCTAAGAGGGCTCGCGCTATCCCGAGACGAATTGCCCCTGCTTGACCACTCGCACCTCCTCCTTGCACCTTGATTAACATATCGAAACGGTTGACCATACCAATTAACACCAGTGGTTCGACGGCATGGCGAACCAAAGTGTCACGTAACAGGTATGTTTTCAGTTCGGGATAGCTTTTCCCGTTGATCGTCAGCTTCCCACTACCCGGACGTAAATGAACGCGCGCAACCGCTGTTTTTCTTCTTCCCGTACCATAATAATCAATAAGCTCTGGCATGCAATCCTCCTTTATACTTCATAAGGCTGGGGTTTTTGGGCTGCATGAGGATGCTTTGATCCTGCATACACTTTGATGTTATGGATGATTCGGTTTCCAATTTTATTCTTAGGGAGCATCCGCTTAATGGCTAGCTTCAGGATTTCTTCGGGTTTTTTTTCCATAAGATGCTTGGCTTTGATTTCTTTCATATGCCCCGGATAGTTAGAAAACCGTCGATAGATTTTTTCATCCATTTTCTTCCCCGAAAAACGGACTTGATCCGCATTGATAATCACCAAATAGATTTCGGGATCTACATTTGGAACATAGGTTTCCTCAGTTTTTCCCATTGCTAAAAGGGAAAGCTGGGTAGCCAATCGACCGACAATTTTATCTTTGGCATCCACAAGATACCATTTTTGTTTTGCCTGACTAAAGGGTAGTCTGTACGTTTTTTGCTGAAATTCCATGAAGTGCCTCCTCAATCCAATCAAAAGGGTTATACCGAAACAGTCGGGATAACATTGACCCGTTTACGGTTGTTTTTCATTTCAAAACGGACCATTCCGTCGACCAGAGCGAATAAAGTAAAGTCTTTGCCCATGCCTACATTATCTCCTGGGTATAGACGAGTACCTCGCTGACGGACGAGGATATTTCCAGAAATAACAGTCGCTCCGTCTGTTTTCTTGATACCCAAGTACTTGGGATTGCTATCCCGTCCGTTTCTTCCCGCTCCACTTGCCTTTTTTCCTGCAAATCGCTGAATATTCATGGGGATTCCCATATGGTTTCACCTCAACTCTTAAATTCTTGGGATAGTGCTGAGCAATATCCATCAAACTTGTATACAAGGCACGAATAACGATTTGGGTGGATTCGCTGGTTGCTTGGACATCAACGGCGAGTCTTTCCTGAGAATCATTCCATTTGATCTCCTCACCCATCTGAACCAGGAGATTGGCTGTAAAGATGGTTAAAGAACTCACAGAAGCGCATACAATGTCTTTCCCCATTTTCGCATATCCCGCGTGCCCTTGAACCTTGTACCCAGAGAATGCATCCCCCGATTCGAGAAACAAGACTTCAATCACGGTAACACAATCTGGTCAATTCTTATCGCCGAGTAATGTTGTCGATGACCGATTTTTCTTCGGTAGTTCTTACGTGGTTTAAACTTGATCACATGGATTTTGGGTCCGCGTACTTGCTCCATTATGGTAGCATGCACAACGACTCCGCTTAAATAAGGCTTTCCAACGTGGATATTTTCACCATTCCCTACCATAAGGATCCGGTCAAAAATAATCTCTTCTCCCGGTTCCTGTGGATGTTTTTCGGTATAGAGCGTTTGCCCTTCCTCGACTCGGTACTGCCTTCCTGAATCTTCAATGATCGCATACATAGGGTCTTCCCTCCTTTTCATGAATGATACAGACACTGAAAAAGGTACCACCCCCAGGGTAGCTTTGACACCCATCTCAAGTGAATATCCACGGTATTATATCATAAAGATCCCAAAAAATGTCAAGGAAAGAAATGCCACCACTGACGAACAAAAAAAAGTACAGAAAGCGGGTGCATTTCATTTTTTGGATTATGCTGGTCTTGCACTTTATAGGAAAATATGGTATAGTAGGAGCGTAGCAAACACTTGATAATGGGGAGGAATTATTGTGAACAAAAAAGAACTCGTTGAAAAACTGGCAAAGGAAGGCAACATCACCCAAAAAGTAGCAAGCAAGTTTGTTAATGCTTTTATCAACAGTGTCGGTAATGAACTGGCTTCAGGTGGTAGTGTTCGACTTGTTGGTTTTGGGAGCTTTACAGTCCGCATGAATGCTGCCCGTAAAGGTGTGGACCCAAGAACAAAAGCCCCCATCCAAATTCCAGCCAAACGCGTTCCCAAATTTGTCCCCGGAAAAGATCTTAAAGAGAGAGTAAAGTGACATTGGGAATCCATTCGCTAGAAACCCCATAAACACAGTCGAGAAGAGAGAATATTCCGGACTATGTGAAGCTTTCGGGAATAACACCGTTTGTGGTGGATCCGTTCCAATATAACACTCATTTCTTTAAAAAAGACCTGTTTTGTAAATATGGACAGAACTTTTTTGGGAGGAGGACAAACAATTCGAACTCTTGTGTTTGGAATATTGTTTTTTTTGTGCGCAACTTTTCTTTTTTCCCAATTTTCTCTTGGACTTTCATTAGGACAGCCATCCGGTGTTACTGCCAAATACAACTTCAGTGAGACAGTGGCTTTGGATATCGGCATCTCGTATTCCTTTTTTTGGGTCCACAGAGGGTATTACGTCCATACAGATATTGTCCATATTTTCCCCCGTCTGCTTCAAATAGGAAAAACCCATTTTCCTCTGTACGCTGGGGTAGGGTTTGGGTATTTAGGAATTCAAGGATTTCAAGATTTCGGACACTATCTGCTCAGCATACGGGTTCCTTTCGGGGTTTTTCATCGGTTTCCCTTAAATCGAACCTATATTGAAGGGTTTTTGGAGATCACTCCGACAGTAAACATTTTACCGATACAAAGCTTTACCATGGCTTTTCGGATTGGCGCTCGGTATCAATTTTAGTGCTTTGTTTGTTTTTCCTTGTTCCGTTTGGTTTTTCTCAAATTAAATAAAAAAATAGTGCTGAAAGAAATCGAAAAAAACAACCGTCTATTAGACTAATCCTCCTCCCCGATGGAATGAGATAGAATGACGTACAAGATCAAGATAAATACAAACGTCTCACTCCTGAAAAGAAACCCGCCCAATTGGGCGGGTTTCTTTTGTGACTCAGAGTTGATAATCGAGTTACTGAGCAGCTTTCATTCCTTGATCGATTGCTTTCATATTGACTTCAACAAGATGTCCTTTTTTTGCTCCGAGTTTTGCCTCCAAGGCCTGTTCCAAAGAAGACCGAGAAACTGCTTTGGTTGCTTGAATATATGCCCCTAAAACAACCATATTGGCCACTTTTGGATTTCCTAATCGATCTGCAATATCATTTGCTTTGACCTCGATTACGTGAATATCTTTTCGTTTTGGTTTTTGATCAATAACAGAAGTATTCATGATTAGAATTCCATTCTTTTTGATACTAGGTTCGAACTTGGCCAATGAGGGATTGTTCATTGCAATCACTTCGTCGGGTTGATCAACAACTGGTGAACCGATTGATTCGGTATCGATCACAACCGTGCAATTAGCAGTACCGCCTCGCATTTCGGGGCCATAACTGGGAATCCAGGTTACGTGTTTGTGATCGATCATCCCTGCCAAGGAAAGAACCTGTCCCATGAGCATAACCCCTTGACCACCAAATCCGGCGAATATGGCTCCATGGTAACTCATGAACGATCACCTACCCGATCAACAAACTTCTTCAGAGGGAATTCCCGAATCATCTCTTTTTGGGCCCATTCAACCGATTCGATGGCTGATAGACCCCAATTCGTTGGGCAGGTTGAGACGATTTCCACCAGAGAATAACCCAGTCCATCAATTTGAGCTTGGAAAGCTTTTTTTAGGGCTTTTTTGGCATTTATAACATCTTTTGGTGTAAATAGGCATACCCGTTCCAGATACGCAACTCCCGGGAGAGTCTGGAGAACTTCACAAACATGAATCGGGAACCCTTCCGTTTTGGATGAACGTCCATAAGGACTTGTTGTGGTTTTCATACCTAGAAGGGTTGTTGGGGCCATCTGCCCTCCTGTCATTCCATAAATTGCGTTATTGATGAAAATGGTTGTAATATTCTCTCCGCGATTTGCTGTGTGAACGGTCTCAGCAGTTCCAATCGCTGCAAGATCACCATCTCCTTGGTAGGTTACAACAATATTGCCAGGCAATGCTCTTTTCATGCCAGTTGCAACCGCGGTTGCTCTTCCATGTGGTGCCACAGTTCCATCAACATTGAAAAACTGGTATCCAAAAACGGAGCAACCAACTGGAGCAACCATTAGGGTTTTCTCTCGAATCTTCAAATCATCCAGGATTTCTGCCAAAAGGCGATGAGCAACTCCATGCAAACACCCCGGGCAATACGTGAATTCTTTTTGAGCCAAAGATTCCGGCCGTTTCATAATAGGAGTGGCTTGCATCATTTCACCTTCCTTTCTTTGTGAAAAGCATCCAAAATTTCCGTCGGTGTCGGTACAACTCCAGCTGTACGGCCAAAAAAAGGAGTTACAGCATTACCTTCCACAGCAAGACGCACATCTTCCCACATTTGGCCTACACTCATTTCAATTGTCATCACAAAACCGGTCTTTTTTGCAGCTGTACGAATCACGTCATAGGGAAATGGCCAAAGGGTAATAGGACGGATTAAACCAAGCTTGATTCCCGAATCGCGGGCGCTATTTACTACAGATTTGCATATCCGGGCCGTTGTGCCATACGCTACCAGTACATATTCTGCGTCTTCCATCCAGTACTCTTCATGCCGAATCTCGTTCTCACGGATCCGCTGATAGGTTTTCTGATATCGATGATTCATTTTTTCTAACTCGTACGGATCAATATCAAAGGATGTCACTTTATGGCTTTCTCTCCCTTTTGCTCCCTGCATCGCCCACGAAGAATGATCAGGTAGTTCATTCAGGTCTCGGCTTTCAGGAAGCTCAACTGGTTCCATCATTTGACCCAAAAGTCCGTCTGCAATGATCATGGAAGGAGTCCGATATTGATCCGCAAGGTCAAAAGCCAAAAGCATGTGTTCAACCGCCTCCTGAACGGTTGAGGGAGCCAATACGATAACATGATAGTCTCCATGGCCTCCCCCTTTTGTCGCTTGAAAATAGTCAGATTGAGCGGGTTGGATATCACCTAAACCTGGACCCCCTCGCACAACGTTAATAAAAACTCCGGGCAGTTCCGCTCCTGCAATGTAAGAAATCCCTTCTTGCATCAGTGAATACCCAGGGGAAGAAGTGGATGTCATCACCCTATGACCTGTACAAGCCGCTCCATAAACCATATTCACCGCTGCTATTTCGCTTTCTGCTTGTAAGAAAACACCATTTACCTGCGGCATTCTTCGAGACATATATTCGGGCAATTCGCTTTGAGGCGTAATGGGATAACCAAAATATAAGCGGCATCCAGCTCTTATTGCTGCTTCTGCCATTGCCTCAGTCCCTTTCATCATCAAACGCTCGCTCATGAAGCAACCTCCTTTCCGGATATTTGTTGTACCCGATAAACCGTAATGCATGAATCCGGACACATCATATAGCAAAAACCACACCCTGGACATTTGTCTTCAGGATCACTAGGTTTGGCTGGGTGGTACCCTTTGGTATTGAAGACATCACTGAATTGGATGATTTTTTGTGGGCACGCGTTAACACAAAGCCCACACCCTTTACACCGTTCCGGATCAATTTCGATATACGCACGTTTTGCCATTTTCTACCTCCTTACCAATTCGATGTAAGATATCGGTGAATCGGAAAACCCCTACTAGGAAAGGGGTCTTCCAAAAACAATCCATTTTCATATGTTGAAAACCCAAAAGAAATCCCCATTTCTGAACATACTTCCTTCACGACTCTCTCTCCATCCAAAACCAAACGAGAAGTGGTTTCTTTAGTAAGGTGAGTATTGTTGATCAAGTAATCAACACGGATCCTTGCTTTATGGGAAAGCTCCTCAACATTATGGCGGATTTCTAGTGGGGTACGGGAAAAGGGACGTTGGATATTAACAACGAAAAAACTACAGTATGCAGCTTGTTCGATAAAGGAATGCAAAGAACCCAATACAGTAGCACCATCATCATTTCCTCCCGCATCGATAACAAGACGGAATATTGGGTTTTGGATATACCCTCCGACGGCAGGAACAATGATCGGAAGATCCGCTCGTAGCAAAGGATTGGCGGGAGCAATCACTCGTATGCCTTGAGTTTCCAGCTTTTCCTTATAATCGCGGCTTCGGAAATAGGGAGAGATTGTGTCAATATCTGCAAGCGCTACTTGATTGAATCGTTTTCGGAGAAAAAGAGCCCAATTGATTGACAATTCCGTTTTTCCGCTACCAAACATACCGAAGAACAAAAAAACCCGATATTGACCAAAAGATTCAACGCTGATCATCAAAAACCTCTTCCAGGTAGATTTTGGGTTTCTGTTCTCCGTGCAGCACACGCAATGCGGCCATAGCCAGTGCCCTCTCCTCATCTCCCCCGGGAAAAACAAAGACTGGTGCGATAAACTCCACTCCTTCTTTGATCCACGGAACCAAGCAATCTTGATCGTATGCCAAACCGCCAGTCAATACAATTCCGTGAACTTGCCCTTTCAGGGCTGCAGTCATCTTCCCAATCCATTTAATGACTTGGTGAGCCATGGCTTTGAATACCACTAAAGCTTCCTCATCTCCAGAACGGATTCTTCTCCCTATTTCAAGCCCGTCGTTTGTGTTCAAATAGGATATGAGCCCTCCGTTTCCTTTAACCTTTTTTTTCATCTCTTCTAAGGAATATTTGCCACTGAAACAGAGATCGATCAGTTGGGTGAGGGGTACCGTACCACATCGTTCGGGTGAAAAGGGTCCATCCCCATCAAGGGCGTTGTTCACATCAATAACTTTTCCACATTCGTGGGCCCCTATGGAAATTCCGCCACCAAGATGAACAACCACTAAGTTGATGGCTTCATAGGGTTTCCCAATTTCTTGCGCAGCCATGTGTGCTGTAGCTTTTTGATTTAGGGCATGAAAGATGGATTTTCTCTCAAAACTCGGATGGCCCGAGAATCGAGCCAAGGGGTTCATCTCGTCGACTACAACCGGATCTGCGATGAAACAGGGGATTTCCGTATCTTTCACGATCTCGTGAGCAATTAACGCTCCAAGATTGGATGCATGCTCACCATACTTTCCGCTACGCAAATCCTCAAGCATTTCTTCTTGAATCAGATATGTTCCGCTGGGGATGGGCCGCACCAATCCTCCACGGCCGATTACTGCATCGAAGTCTTGGACCCTTCGTCCGCTTTGTTGGAGAAATGACTGAATCACTTGATTCCGAAAAGAGTATTGATCAACAATTCTTTTAAATGGAGCTAACTCATGAGCTGAATGCCGTAGGGTTTGCGAATCTGCTAGACAATCGTCTTCATATATCGCCAGCTTCGTTGAAGTAGAACCAGGATTAATCGTTAATATGCGTTTCATAAGGTTTCTCCCATCTCAGCAGATAAAAGCATATTGAGTGCGATGGAATCCAACTTTGTTCGATCGCTATCTGCCCGGGATGTTAGTATAATCGGCACTTTTGCTC
>CAZOJQ010000041.1:0-24263 GCA_964580185.1 uncultured Thermotogaceae bacterium | reverse complement strand
GCTTCTTTCTGAGGATTCATGCTTGGTTGACCTTATTAGATGCGTAAGCCCTGCAGACGAGGCTTCATGTATTGACTTTGTTTCGGATTGTGTGATAGGATAAGCCAAATGATCCGAACCCTTGGTTTTTTGAGGCAACCAGATAGATGAGAGAAACGGCGGAGTTTGCTTCAAAATCCCGAAACAAATAACCCAAGGTTCTCGAAGGAAGGGGTAAGAGTATGAAATTTGAAATTCTTCAAGAAAACGGCCAAGCCGTAGCAGTCATTCAAAACGATGGGGTCTTGATCCATGATGTTCAATCTGCATTGGACATTATGGCAACGATCCGGTATGAAACGGATTGCGACAGAATTATTATGGATCGATCCGCTTTGTGTGACGCCTTTTTCGACCTGAAGACTCGAATGGCAGGAGAGATTCTCCAAAAATTCGTTCAGTACCAAATGAAAATTGCCCTTGTTGGGGATTTTTCCCAATATACCAGCAAGAGTCTTCAATCGTTTATCTACGAAAGCAACCGGGGAAATGATGTTTTTTTTCTGCCCAATCAAGCGCAGGCCATCAGCAAACTGAGCCTTGCGCGCTAAGGAAAGCAAGGACATGGAAGTAATGGAAATGAAAAGAGCAACGATTCCAAATGCTTCTGTCAAAATGGGATCGAGGGGTTCAATCTGATTTCTTTTTTTGATCAAGGGTTTAGAAAACTTCCCATTCTTTTTCTTCCATTTATCCTTTTCTTTCTGGTCGGATGCGCACATGGAGCTTCTACCAACCAGGAAGGCAATGGTTCGTTTATTCCACAAGGACAGGTGTATTATGTAAGCCCGAGTGGGGATGACGCGAATCCAGGTACGCGCGAGCAGCCTTGGGCCCATCCGGGAAATGCCAGCCGTCGTTTGGAACCGGGAGACACACTGATAATCTTGGGCGGAACCTATGTCTTGAGTCAGTTCGATCAAGATATTCTCCTCCCCCCAAGTGGGGTGGAGGGGAAATGGATCCGCATCATAGGTGAGGAGGGAAACCGCCCGATTCTGGCGGGAGAAAACAACCTCTATGCTGCTGTAATTCTAGATGGCGTTCGGTTTGTCCATTTGGAAAACATCGAGATAACCAGTTACCAGAACAGTCCTTTCCGGGACGGTATATGTGGGGTAAGCGAACCCCTCGAATCGATTGTTTTAAAGAATCTGTATATTCACCATCTCGACGAGTTCGGGGTTAACTTGCGAGATATCGATGGCCTTTTGGTTGAGGATTGCATCATCGAGTATTGCGGATTTGGATCTATAGGGGGACCAGCAGGACGTTCTGGCGGATGGCGGAATATAGAGATCACGCGTTGTTGCCTCTCGTACAGCGGTCATTACTATCGAGGAATCATGAACAACCCCGATTTGCCTTACGACCGTCCCGACGGGTTCGGAATCGAGCCTTCCGAAGGGCCCATCAAAATCAGCTATACCCAGGTTCTTCACAACAGAGGCGATGGAATCGACTCGAAAGCCCGCAACACCATCATCCACCATTGTGTCGTCGGAAACAACTATGCCAATGGAATCAAACTATGGGGTAGCCCCAGCCGGATTGAAAATACTTTGATCTACGGGACTGGCGATGGGGATCTCGGTTCGCCCTGGCCAGCGATCGTGATCGAAGAGTTTTTTGGTGAGAATGGACGATTCACCTTAACCAATATTACGGTGCACGATCATCCCCAGAGACGGTGCTACATGGCGCAGATTCAATATGATTCAGCCATCCCGATCGAGCTGGAAATCGTCAATTGCATCTTCTCTCACGGGTACGGGGCTTTGTACATTGGTCCCAGCACTACGTTGATCGCAAAACACAACATCTTCTTCAGGCCAAATCAAATGGTCCAAGTGATTGCAAACGGCCTGGAATACACAGTTGATCAAATCCATGAAGGTCTTCTGGGAGTAGAAAACCGTTCCGTGGATCCCCTCTTCGAAAATCCCCTATGGGGATCCGATGACCCGTCGTTCCAATTGAAACCCGAAAGCCCCGGGGTGGATACCGGGACTATGGAGGGTGCCCCCAAAGATGATCTGATCGGTGTGTTGCGACCGCAAGGGGATGGAGTCGATCGCGGTTGTTACGAAAGCCATTAGCGGACCAATGAGGGTACCAACCTAGTTTGATTCGTTCGATTCAGAACAAAACAAGGAAAAGGAGGAATACCCATGATCAAAGCGGTGATATTCGACCTGGATGGGGTTGTAACCGATACCGCAGAATACCACTATCTCGGTTGGAAACAGTTGGCGGATGAAGAAGGATTCGCTTTCAATAGAGGAATCAATGAACAACTCCGAGGCGTGTCGAGAATCGCTTCGTTGCATATCATTTTGCGCCACAATCATCTCAGTTTGACGGACGAAGCGATCAAAACCTTAACTGATCGGAAGAATCGGTATTACCAACAATTGCTTACTCGAATTTCTCCTTCGGATTATCTCCCCGGAGCAAAAGAACTCGTCATGGAACTTGGGAAAAGGGGAATCATTACCGCCATCGCCTCTGCGAGCAAGAATGCAAAACCCGTTATTGAAAGTCTCAAGGGCAATGATTTATTCGATTTCATCGCTGACGGATATAGTGTTGCTCGATCAAAACCTGCTCCTGACCTTTTTTTGCACGTGGCGGAGCATTTCCAGTTGGCACCCCGCGAATGTGTTGTGATCGAAGATGCCGAAGCAGGTATTGAAGCGGCTTTAGCGGGAGGAATGTACGCGGTGGGCGTAGGACCTGCCGAAAGGGTAGGAAAAGCTCACTTACGATACGACCGCACGGCCGATTTTGATATCGATCAGATCCTTGCTTTGGGAGAATCGGAATCTTTTGGTTCCGATGGATGACGAACAATACATACTGATCGGGGAAATGCAATATCCATGGGTTCCAACAGAGAAATCGAGCAATCGATCGCTTCATCTTTTTCGACAGTTCCTTCCCACTTCTCTCCTGGAGATAGGTTGAATTGGGTTTGCCATCGGATGGTCTGGTTTCGCTGATTCCATACGGTCAGATTGGATCCGTTCCGCTCGTAGGAAACCCCCATGTGGGTTGAACAGCATTCTTGGTCACGAATCCGAAATTGTATATCGAGTGGAAACGATGAATCGAAGACAAGGATGAAATCCTTGGTATAGCGGACTAGGATTCCGGAGAATTCTACCCAGGTTCCATTGCGTAATACTTCATATATCACAGGTTTCCCGAGATTTCGTTCCAATAGCGGATCGTACGAGTTCCACACATAGTCGACAACACTGGTTCCCGCATCGGTAATGTATTTCTGATTCTGTCCGACCACCGATGTCTTTGACACAAGCCGTCCCATAAAAAGGGTGAGGCTTTGAACAATTGCGTCCCGAAAGGCGGCAAAGAAATTCCGGGTTCTGTTTCGAAGAATAACAAAGATGGGTTGTTTGACCATCAGGTATTGTGTCTTTCGTTTGCCTTGATCATAAGCTGTGAGATCATCGATGGGTCGAAATACGCCAAATAGCGTTGGGAACTCGCTTTTGTACAGGATAAACCCAGATTCGATATGACCTCCATTGGAATAGGGCCGATCGTACTGAGTGGTATAACCCGTCGCCTCCAAATGGAGTTTCCCGAAGATGCTCTTTCCATTTTGGAAAAGGGTGACAGTATGGGTGCCATGAAGGGCTTTGATGCATCGATCCTTAACACTGCTTTTGAAAAGACTGATTACAAGCGTAGTACAGAAAATGATAACGATGGTCCAACCAAAAATATCCATATCCACCCCGATGATTGGTTACTCTTCGCGAATTGAATACCCCACTCCACGGATTGTTCGTATGAGTTCCTTCCCGCAATCGAGCTTTTTCCGAAGGTAGTTGATGTACACTTCGACCACATTCTGATTCCCATCGAATTCGATACCCCATACCCCTTCTAGGAGTTCTTCTTTGGAGACGACTTGATTTTTCCTTTGCGCAAGATACCATAAAAGATGGAATTCCGTTCGGGTTAAGCATACGAGCTTCCCTTTTTCCCAAACCTGCCATCCTTTCGGATCAATTTCGAGTTGATCGGCAACGGTCGTTTTTTCTGAAAGAGTGATTCCTTTTCGACGCAGTAGCGCTCGAATTCTTGCTTTCAGTTCGCCTAGGTCGAATGGTTTGGTCACGTAATCATCCGCCCCAGATATGAGTCCTTCCACTTTGTTTCGCGTTTGATCCAATGCGGTAAGCATGATGATCCCAACACTATGGTTGGTTTCCCGGATCATTCGGGCAACTTCAACGCCGTCCAGATTTGGGATCATGATGTCCAAAAGTACGACATCCGGAGCAAAAGGCTCCATTAAATCCAAAGCTTCTAACCCCTCTCGAGCAACTTTTGTCTCAAATCCTTCATGGTTTAGCTCCAATTGAAGAAGCCGTGCGATCTTCGGCTCATCCTCCACAATCAGGATCTTCTTTTGGAGCATTTTACCGCTCCGGATCTTCGATCACGATCAGAGGAAAGATCTCTTCTTCGTAGCCATTTCTCGAGCACGTCTTATAAATTTTGATCCACCCTTCACCAACCTCTTCCGCACGGACTTGCAGCCAAAGCTCGTAGGTATATCGATCGATCAATCGCCACTTTGTTTTGGCGAGAAGTTCAAATCCCTCTGCTTTGAAATGAATATCATCATCAAAAGAGGGCAAAGTACACCGGTTGTGCGTCTGATACAAGAGAACCCGAATGTAGAACTGGCTCCCTTGGGTGACCGTAGTTGATTCCACTTCAAATTCAAAATCGCATGCAAACCCAAATCCGATCAAAAGGATCAGAATTCCAAAGATTAGGGTTTTTGCCTTATTTGAATGGTTCATAATCGTTCCTCCTTATCGATTCGATCAAGATTCAGCTCGGTCTCTTCCCGGGTCAAATCTCGTGGTGTTTTTTTTGCGTGGTTGCTTGCGGCTTTGAATAAGCCCAAGCCTCTTTCTTGCAAGCACGAATGCATAATCCGCAGTTGATGCACTCTCCATTGACTCGCAATTGATCATTAATGGCGCGTGTTGGACAGGTTCTCGCGCAAAGATTGCAGTGAATGCACCCTTTCTGCTCTCGATATCGGAATGGCCGAAACCAGCTAGCCAGAGCAAGCAAAGCTCCGTATGGACATAAAAATCGGCAAAACGGCCGGAATGTCACTACAGATAGGCCCAAAAAGACTAAGGTCAGTCCCCAGTTCAGACCCCAATCGTCCAAACGGAAAAGCGCTTGGAAAGGAGTGAAACTATCGTTTACACTGGCACCGCCAATCATCCGGATGATCTGAAAGGCAAGCAACCCATACTTGACCCAAATCAATTTCGACTCGATGGATTTCGGGATCTTGAGTTTTGCTTTGACAACATATACCAATTCGCTCAATGCGCCAAACGGACAGACAGTACTGCAAAAAACTCTTCCAAAAAAGACGGAAATCACGATCGGAATAATGAACAGGATCAAAAAAGCTGTATCCCACTTTACAAATATGTTCTGGATGGCTGTGGTTGGACAGAGGTATCCTCCCCAAATGAATCCGATAACAACCACAGACCCTAAGAGCAGTATCTTTCTAAGCCATTGGAACCGTTTACCATCTTTGATCCACAAAAGCAGGATCAATGTAAGGGCAAAAAAAACCAGGTGGGTTCCGATCTTTCCCAATAGATCATGCTCCCAAAAATCCCTCCCTACAATTGCCCGCTCTTCTTGTTCATCCATTGTTTGAATGGGGCTGAATTCAAGGTCGGATGGAGGACCAAAAGCAATTGCTGTTCCAACCGTGATGATCATAAGAAACCCGATCATCAAAATCCGTGTTATGAATCTTCGTTTCATCATTGAGCACCCCCGGATATCGTTTCATCGAGAATTGTATCATCCATTTCTTGGAGAAACCTTAGAGTTTCTTGGTCTTCGGATGAGAAAAATCGGCAGGCAGCGCTGCCGATTTCCTCGTTTGATCGGGTTCGATCCTCTTTACCAATTAATGACAATCATCGCAGTCGCAGTCCTCATCTCCCCCATTTTGGAACGGTCCGCGATCGTCCACACCAAAGACTCTCTGACCGCCACCACCACCCATGACATCCCGGGCAATTGCCAAAATGGAATCCATGCGGTCCTGAGGGATAAACTGGGCTTGGTAGGCTAAGCCATACCGAATGGCTTGGTTATGCATAGCCCGGATTTGGTTTTCAGCGGCCATTGTTCTGTGTTCGAAAACCTCGAGGAATTCTTCGTCTTGACCAAAGGCCATCCCCGCAGCTCGGAAGTGCAAATCCATATCAAGGATCATCATTGCCACTTCAATCGCGTCTTGTGGGGAGCGAAATCCTTTTTCGAGATATCGTTCATACATCGCTTTGATTTCCGGATTTGTAAAAGCGCCAATGGTCAAATCTTGGATCGGATCATCGAGATTGTAAGGTCCGAACAGTTCGTCATAGGTTGATTCTAGGTGTTTGGCTTTGCTCCGAGAGAAGTTATAGAAGGTCGGAATCCCCCATTTCTGAGAAAACTGTAAATACAGATCATGAGCCATTTTTTCTTCTTCCCGTCGAAGCTGAGCGGATTGGATTTCCTGATAAGTCAGAGAACTAGCAACCAAAACGATTCCCACAAGAACCAATAGTACCACCATCATGCTTTTTTTCATACGATCATCTCCTTACGAATGATGGCATATTGTACGATCCGATCCTTAAAGATCGCTTAGACTTTCAGAAGAAACGATCGAAATGTTTTTCTTCGCCACGAATCCTATGGGAGCAAAGCGGCATTGGAGAGAAATTCTGGTATGAATAGAGAGAAATCACGGATTTCCGGAAGAGGGAGAATCTCCAAATGAAGTGATACCAGTTTCTTGGAGATCATTATCTTGTGTTTTCTTCAATCCGACTGTCATTCCCATCGATCATGATATAATATCTATTGTGTATTGCAGCATTGAGTTTCATAATCCGATAACACCGATCGAATAGAGGTTCCCATCCTCATTTTTAGAACGAAAGGTCGGGACAGAAATGCTTAAGAAAATCCAGATAACGAGTAGTTATGGGATATCGTAAAATTTTAGAAGTTCAATATCGCACGTTATTAAGCAACATGGGATGGATCTTTCTATGTTTTTCTGTTATTCTTTTGTTGCCCGTACTTGCTTGCTTTTTCTACCCTTCTGAGTTTCATCTTGCTCAATGGTTTCTTTATGCTTCGGGGATCTCCTTTTTAATCGGATATTTCCTATGGAAGAGTTTCAGAAAAGGTTCGGTTCAGCAACGGCTTACCATTCAAGAAGGGGCCATTATCGTTGTTGGAAGCTGGTTAGGAGCTATTCTCCTTTCCGCGCTACCCTTCGTTTTTTCCGGTTATCTGCCCTTTCTCCAAGCAGTTTTTGAATCAACAAGCGGATGGACAACAACAGGTCTCACTGTAGTAGATGTAGAGCAATTTCCCAAAATCCTCCTTTTTTGGAGGAGTTTAACTCAGTTCTTCGGTGGGGCTGGGTTTGCGATCATTATGCTTTCTTCAATAGGAGGAGGAATCAGTTCGGGTATTTATCTTGCGGAAGGCAGAATGGATAATCTTTTGCCCCACATAAAAAAGTCTGCGAAAATGATCTTGATCATCTACTCCACATATACTTTGATCGGATGTTTTGCCTATGCCATTGCAGGTATGGGATGGTTCGATGCGATCAACCATTCTTTAACCGCTCTCGCTACGGGAGGGTTTTCAACGAGAACTGACAGTATAGGAGCTTTTCAAAGCACCAGTATCGAAGCGATTACTTTGGTTTTAATGACATTGGGGGCAACGGGGTTCGGCATTCATTTCCTAGCTTGGCAAAGAGATTGGAATCACCTAAAAAAGTGCGCGGAACCCTATCTCTATCTGGCGATTCTTGCGTTCGTAATTCCCATGGTCTTTCTTTCTTTATCCCAAAGTATTTATTCCAATCTCTCTGATTCCTTACGACATTCTGTTTTTCAAGGGATTTCCGCATTGACTGGGACCGGTTTCTCCACCAGCGATTTAGTTCCATGGCCAGGGTTTTCGCTGTTTATCCTTGTCGTTTTAATGATTTTTGGCGGAATGATGGATTCCACTTCGGGTGGAGTGAAACTTTTTCGCTTATATGTCGTATTCCAAGTGATTCTTTCTCATATTCAATCATTTTTCCTTCCAAAAGGGACCGTACAGGTTAAAGTTGTCTGGAAAGGCAACAAAAAATTTGTTATCCAAGATTTCATGATCAAGAGCATCCTAGTCTTTCTCTGTTTATACTTCATCACTTTGGGTGCAGGTGTTGGAGTCCTTTTGTGGCATGGAAATTCCCTTCAAAACAGCCTGTTTGAGTTCACCTCTGCTTTATCGACAGTTGGTTTATCCGTGGGTATCACCCGATCTGACGCCCCGCCTTTGGTATTGATTGCGCAAACAATCGGAATGTTCCTTGGACGATTGGAATTTTTGGTGGTCATTTTTGGGTTGTCCAAGGTCGTCCGCGATACAATCCTGTACGTGACTTACCGAAACAAGAAAAAAAGGGGTAAGATGGAGGCGACATGAAAAAATAAGAACCCTTTCTATAAACTTTTCGCGTAGAAAGGGTTCTTCCATTCGTTTCAGAAACTCAATTGACTCATTTGCCCAGTGGATGGATAATCGATCGGGTGTGTCCGTTCCAGCAGATCAATCATTTCAAACGCTGTGATTTCTTTGAATAGTGGGTAAAGCAGGGACTTTCCCCTTTTGTTGATCCCATTTAGGAGGTGAGAAAGATGAGAAAAGTAGGGCTTATGGTCGTCGTATGGATTGTCGTAGCTGGGGTATTACTTGCCAATTCCCTCATAGCTACGGAAACTGAAGTGTCTTTTTATCATTTTGGACAAAGGGTGGTTGGGATTTTGACCCTTCCGGACCCCGTTTATGACGCAGTGCCTGCCATCCTGATTCTGCACGGGTTTACGGGACAGAAGAATGAGATGGACATCGCGGGAACGGATGAAGCGATGTTTGAAATGACTGCTCGATTGCTTGCCGAGCATGGAATTGCAAGTCTTCGGATTGATTTCCGCGGCTCGGGGGACAGTGACGGAAAGTGGGAAGATACGACCTTTTCGAGTCAGATTAGCGATGCCCAAGCAGCGATTTCATTCATGGAGAGTATACCGGAAATCGATCCCATGCGTATTGGCATTTTGGGGTTCAGTCAGGGAGGATTGGTCGCCGCATGTACCGCCGCCAGAGATTGGCGGGTTGCTACAACCATCCTATGGGCTCCGGTTGCGATTCCCGCGTTCACGTATTCACAGCTCCTAGGAACGGATACTGTGCTCAAAGCCCTTAAGCTGGAAGCTGAGGACAGCATTGACGCCACTCTTCCTTGGGGGGCAGTAACCACACTCAAAAAACCGTTCTACAATGAACTATTCCTGATCAATCCCGTAGCTGAAATCATTGACTACTACGGCCCTTTGATGGTGGTGATCGGTATCCGTGATGATGTGGTCTTCCCTCAACCGCATGCCGGTCAAGCCTATATGGATCACCATTACGGTTGGAGAAAGCTCGTGCAGCTAGACACCGATCATATGTTCGGCATCTTTGGGGGTCCGGATATTCTTCGAGAAGCCATTCATGCGGCCATCGATTGGGTCTATCTGACCCTTCCCTAAGCAGATTGGCCAGCAATGATATTCGGGCCGCAGGGACCACCAGAAGCTCTTGTCCATGAAAACGGATCGTAAAAAAGGAGGATTTACCAAGGAGTCCTTTCCGATCAGCCGCTTGTTTACCCATGATATTGGAAAGATTGGGATAAAAAAACACCATATCAAAGCGATTCTTGAACTGGATATTACTCAAGCCAGGGAAAAACGGGTTGCTTTACCGAAAACAGAGCGCGCTTCCATCTTTGCATGGTTGGTTAAGCAGATTTCTCTGGCTATCGAGAAGAATAAAAGGGTTCATGCCATCCGTAAGGGAAGAAGAACATGCATCCTTTTTGACGAAGTCGATATATCGATCACCGTGGAGAAGGAGTATCAAGGGCAATTTGTCCCTATTCCGTTGATTATCCGCAAGACCAATGAGAAAAGCGTTTCCGAGATTGATCGAGAGATCAAGAACGCGAAGCGAGTGTTGGTTGAAAACAGTAGCGATCTAGTTTTAGGGAAAGGGCAAAACCGAATGGCAATTTCTGTTTTCGCGGCGCTTCCTCAGTGGATTCGGCTGCTGATCTGGAAGTTTCTTCTATCCAATCCGTTTCGGGTAAAACGCATGATGGGAACGGTTATGGTCACATCCATCGGCGCTATATCTCGCTCTCCGATATGGTTCATCCCTTACAGCATCCATCCTTTATGCGTAGCCTTTAGTACGGTCACAAGGCGAGAATCGTGGAATCATGGTGAGGCTGAAATGCGTGAATATATCCAACTAACGGTTCTGATCGATCACGACGTGATCGATGGGATCCCAGCGGCTCAGTTTATCAAAGACCTGAGAGGTCTCATCGAAGGAGGGTAAACGGATCTGGAATTTCTTGAACCTTGTGGTATGATATCCCTGAGGGAGGAAAAATCAAAAGAGAGTCGGATTATCATTCAAAGAAAGGCAAATCGAGAAAAGGGGTACTGTTGATGGAAGAAAAGGGACTCTTTGATCAGATTGGTAAAGCTTATCGAGGCTTTTCTTCCGTAGGAGATCTTCATCTCCAAAAGCATCGGCTTCTCCATCTTCGTACCCGAGCGAGGTTTTTGCTCCGTCTTACGTCGTCCGATCAGCGCGCGCGTTTGGAATCCTTGTGCAAGAGGTGTGCGGACGAAATTCTCTTGGTTGGATGGTGTCGAGCAATTCATGCCGCGCCCCAGAAAGCTTTCGAGGAATGGTACGATTCTCTGGTTCTGAATCACCTTCTTCTGCTTGCGGCTCGTTCGAGAATGGAAAAAGCATGGGAACTAATCCGAGAACGCTATCGCCGTCCTTTGTTCCATTGGTTGTTCCAATCGCAAATCGAACACTCTTCGGGTCTGCATTCCCGGGATCAAGCGCAGGAATGGGCGGAGGAGGTATTCCAGAAAGGCTGGATCAATCTATCCCAATTCAACCCCTATAAAAGTTCGCTCTATACTTGGCTGACGGCGATTGCCAAGAACCTTGCCTTTTCGAAACCCGCAAAAATGGATCAACAAACGACCCTTCGGTTTGAATCGATGGAAGAGGAAAATGAAGATTTTGATGGAATCGATCGGGTCGCTTCCCTGGAAATCCCTGAAAAAACACCGGAGCAAAGGGCCGAAGAAGAAGCTGTGGGCTCCTTCTTCCTAAAAGTTGTCTTTGAACGGGTCGGGTATCCATGGCAGGTGATCGCTTTTTTCTTTCAGAAGCTTGTGTACCCTCCACAGGAGATTGTCGAACATCTAGCGGGATGTACCCTTTTCCTGTTAACGGAGAAGTTGTTTCACGAGTTTGCCCAAACCTCTCTGCGTCCGCGCTCTCAGATCGAGGGATACCAAAAGGCATTTGAACAACGGCTTCAGCACCCCTTAAAAGACTCCCTAAACCCCAAAGATAATGCAACCCGAAGGCATATGGCCCCATCGATGGACATGATCGTGGGGGATATCCCGTTGGAATGCTTTCTTGGTAGCCATCCCGAGAAACAGGTAAGCGAATGGAGCGGCAAAGTGATGGTTCGGTTGCGCGCCACCGCCCGTGAAGAAGGAATCAACACCTCCGATCCCTTTTGATACGGAAATCCATGTCGCCATCGGTATAACCAGGTAGAGAAGGAGGGGATTGAACATGGAAAACTGGATGGATCAGCACTTGGATGAGAAGGATATAGAAAACTATGTGGAGCTTTTGCTCCAAGAGAGATCCGGAACATCCGGTATGATGGTCTCATCAATCCCTGCAATCGAAGAGCACCTGGATCGATGTGAACTCTGCTCGAAAAAAGTGGATCAAATGTACCGAGAATGCCTGGTCTTCTTAGATTGGAGTTTTGCTAGTGACAACCAGCGTATCATGATTCAAAAAGCGGCTTTCGCGATACAGCGCGCGTCCGAAGAATCCTATGCCTTGACCCTTCGGGACCGATTGGCGCGTTGGGAAAAAGCCATTTTTGACGCTCCAAAAAACCTAAGTAGGGTTTTGCTCGATCTTTCCGATCAAATCCAACAGAATGTTTCGCGGTTTGTCTGCCCGCGGGAATCTCTGCTCTCGCCTTCAGCATGGGAGTTCCGGTATGAAACACAATGGGTGCCCACCCGCAACGGAGAAAAAAGAGAGGAACCCAATCATCAGCTGCTCCATGCCTATCACATTTCTGGTCCGTATGGGTTTCAAGCGCATATTGATGAAGAAAACCACATGATATCGCTGGAGTTTGATGCAGGCGTTCCAACCGAGAAGATCCCGATTGTTTTGCTCATGCGCCAAGACGAAACGGAAAGCCCTCCCCTTCTAGGCCACCTTACATTCCAACAAGAAAAGGGCCTCTATCAGATCCAGTTTTCAAACCTTCCATCTGGTCGATATATCCTCATGGTCGAACCTTGAGCGCCTATCGGACCCATTGCGTGAAGGCCAAGAACCAATCCGAATCATCCAGCGACCGTTCATCTGTACCGGAAGTCGTCGGGAAGGTCTCTCCGTAAACGTAAAAGAGATCCGATTGAGGCAAACCACGCATAGCTTGTAACAGTGAGTTCTCTACCGGGAACGTTTGGTTCCAACGCACGGCCCCTTGCGCGGTCAGACCGATCAGAAGGTTATCGTATTGACCAGTCTGGCGGGCAGGAGCGCCAACTGGCGCAAAGGATTGAACCCCCACCAACCATTCATCCTGTGTGAGGGGTATGATTCCAAACACCTTTTCGTTGCCGGCACCGCCCACGCGCAACGGCCATTCAATGGAAGGTTCGGTATCCCAGCGTACCTTAAACCGGATCAGAATTCCGTCTTCATCGGTAGGCGGAAGACGATTGTGGGTGGTGGTTGGAATATCTCCATCTCTGGATCGGGTCGATCCCCCCAACCAATAGTATCCTTCTTCTTCCCAATGCCCCGCAGAAAAAGCTTCAGCATCGCTGCCTCCGAATAAATAATGCCTACCATCATTCGCGTCAAGCGATTGATCATTCGGGAGCAAAAACCAGAAGGAATTGGATGCGGGAGGGAACCGGCCAGTAGTGCCAGAAAAATGCGACCCGCTTACGCCGACAAAAAACTCGATTAACCCATTCTCTTCCACAAGGTCATAAAAGGCATCGTTCCCTGGGCCTCCATATCTCCCTTGAAGGTGGATTACCCCAGGAGAATCCAGACTCCCGAGAAAGGCCCAAGCGTCTGCTTCTCCATGGTGGGGCGTTGTTTCCAGGTGACCGGTAGAAGACCGTGATGAGCCTAATACGTAGAAAAAGCCATCTTGGGTTGAATGGGGTTTGACAGCAAACGTCTTGTCTTCGGATTCTCCACCATAGAAAGCCTCCCATTGGACCTCTCCCCGATCATCAAGAAGGGCGATCCAGATGCTCCAGTTCCCTACGGAAGGATTTCGGGCGCTTTTGCCGTTCATATTGGTCGATTGTGCATTGCCTACCACAAGATAATCCCCATCGGAAGTTTGGAACACACCGATCCCTTCGTCGTTTTGGGAACCACCATAGGTTCGATGCCATTCTTCATTTCCCGCGGCATCGGCTTTGACCACCCAAACATCCCAAACACCGGAATCCGGATTGAGTGTGCGACCGATTCCTACGGTCCCTCCGTCGGTTGTGATCCAGAAATCCCGGACCTGATCGGTGGAATCATTGGGATGGTTGAATTCGCTAAACCAGTGTATGATCAGCGCGCCTGGCTTAACCCCAGCCGTACACGAAAACAAGAAAAGGAGAGCAAGGAAACCCAAAAGAAAAAACCACCATTTGTTCATCATTCCATCACCTGCTTTCATTCTTTTTTTGACAGAATCCGGAACCTGAGCCGCAGTCGAGCGATCCGTCATGGCCAATAGAGACAAAACCCGCCCATTCCCACGGGGAAGGAAACTGACCTTGCATACGAAATTCGTTGATCAAATTCAGTTGGGCTTTTCGAAGCGATTGGCTTTTGGGCATTCCTGTGAGCAAGTTTTGGTAGAACGCGCGCATCAGTTTTTGTGTGGATGAGTCGGGGACCTTCCAAAGACTGCCCATCAAGGTTTTGGCTCCCGCGGTCAAAAAAGCTCTTCTCAGGCCCATTACACCTTCACCGTTTTCAATCTCACCCACGCCTGTTTCGCATGCGGACAGGATGACCAATTCAGTTCCAAAGAGATCGATCCCGAAGATGTCATATGATGTGAGTATCGGGCTATGGAAGTCCTTAGGGAGCGCCTTTCCTTGGATCAGGTTGTTGATCCCGCTCATAACCATGCCAGAGCGGAAGGATGGAGAAAGCACATCGACTCCACGAGGTCTTGATTCATCGGAAGAACGAACGCTTTTTTGCAGAAAAAACCCATGGGTAGCGATGTGAAGGATCCACGGGCTTTGCGCGGAAAAAAGGGTGTTTCTCGTTGCGTTAATACCTGAGAAGGCAACGACGGGTATCTGGTTTTCCGTAAGCAGTTTTGTGATCTGTTGAATCTCAGTTTGCGTTCCATGAAGCGGTTCGAAACAGACATGATCTTCACGAAAAGCGCGCAGGATTGGGTTGGTTTCTTCCAAGCCCTTTTGACGCTTTTCAGAAGGGACGGAGAAAGCGGGATCTGCGAAAAGAAAAGCCTTGCGTGAATGCCGTTTTTGAGCGGGCTTATCGGGAAAAAGCAGCTCTCTCGAAGTTGTGACATAACGAACGACATGCTCTTCGATCAAAAACTGCCCGTCCGGCAGGATCAACGATTCAAAAGGCAAGAGATTGAGCTGACCGTCAGGAGACAAAACCCACGAATGGAATCCATTTGGTTGGGGTTTCGATAGACACTTCTGAAAAACAGGTTGGAAGAGGCTTCGGAACAGTTGCCGTCCATGGCTTTGTAAATAGAGGTTCTGATCGCTGAAGCGCCCTTTGCTACTACCTTGATTGCTTGGTCCCATCATAATGGAGGATCGGTATTGTTTGATTTTTTGATCGATGCTTTGAGCCGATCCCAGGAACACCATACTGATCGTTCCTTGCTTGCCCAACACAAATGCCATGTATCGATCTTCCTTCTCAACGGGGCCAGTAGCAGTTAGTTCATAGAAAGGATAGCAAAGAAAGTCAACCAAGATTTCTCCTTTGTTGAGCCCTTCTTGTATGGATTGCGTTGTTGCATGCTCGAAGGAAAAGAAGGAATCGATCTTTCTGGGAATTTGCCTATTGATCGTTCCTTCCAATCGGTGGATCTCCGTTTCCAGTTCCCTCATCCGAGCTTGCTGGGCTTGGGGTTCTTCTTTTTGAGTCCATTCTCCCAAGGTTCTTTGGGCTAGTTCGACTCGAGCGTTTTTGAGTGTATCGAAGAGAGCGGCCGTCTCGGGATAGGCTTGTTCGAGCATTCGTTCCTGAGATTTTAACGAAGCCTCATAGGCCACGGCTTTTCGCTGAAGAGCCATCTGAAACCCGATTTCTGCGGCAATTCCAGAATCGGGCATATGCTGTTCGATGAAAGAAAACAAGATAGCGGTTTGCTCTTGAAGGGTTTTGAGAAAACCTAGGGTAAAGGATTCAGGGAAGGCTCTGGCGATCCGAACCAACCCTTCTGTCTGGTTCGCGCACGCTTGAAATAGGGTTTCAAGCGCACGCTCTCGCTGTTGACCGATTGATTGAACAATGCCCAATTGAAGTGTGGCTGAGCAATAAAGCGGATGATTCGGGCCCCATCTTGTTTGCGCGATGCCCCTGCTTTCTGAGAAGATTTGCTCTGCGCGGGTGTAGTTTCCAAGAAGAACAGAAAGCCTACCCAGATAAACCTGGGCCGTCAGGGTGATAAGGTGCTCCGAACCTAATCGAGAAACGCACTCAGGAATGGTAGACTGCAGCAAAGCTTCCGCTTGGTCGATCTTCTGAAGCGAGAGCAAGCAAGAGGATCGGTTGATCTGGATTTGGAGCGTATGAAAATGGAATGGTCCAAATAGGGATTTGCAGGTTTCTTCAGCAACTGAAAATAGCTCATGCGCCTTATGGTGCTCTGATAACCGCATATAGAGCCCGGCAAGGTTTGTTTGAGTTTGCGCAAGTACAGGAGTCGGCCGACGGTTCTCTTCCGCCTGTCGCTTTAAAAGACTGAGAAATCGCTCTTGCGCTGATTCATACCGGCCCATATAGAGGTCCATAAGACCGATATTGTTCTCGGTTTCCCAAACCGTGGGATGATCTGCTCCGAGCGTGTTGATTCTGAGTTCCAAGGCTTGGTGGTATAGAGGATCCGCATCCTCGTACCGGCCTATCATCCGGTACAACAAAGCAAGGTTGTTCAGGGATTGGGCATACAAGATCGGATCGTCTTGGCCATGTGCCTTCCGTAAGCTAAGGGCTTTTTGATAGTGTTTTTCCGAAAAATGGTATTGACCTTTTGTTTTCAATAGGAGGGCAAGATTATTGTGGCTTTCAGATCGCTCTTCCCAGGAGCCATCTGGTTCTTCTTCCCGGATTTTCAACGCTTCCCGGAAGCTCTTTTCCGCCGCAAAGACGGTTCCAGAAAGGAACTCGATCTCGCCTAGCTCATTCAGGATCCTTGCGATGAGTAATCGCTCCCCGGGGAAACGGGTTTTCAGTTGCTTAAGCGTTTTGTCACAGATATCCCATACGGGTTCCAAAAGCCTCCATTTTCGAAGTGTTCGGGATAATGCCGGGAGCGGTTTGGCAAGAGTCTTTGCGTCCAATGAGGGATCTTCCAACCATATCTCCCATTCAGCTTTTGCGCGGGTTACAAGCGCTTCATCCCGCTCTTTGGTTTCTATGCTTTGGAAGAACCGGAGCCGATCTGAATAGGATGGTTCATGCATCGGGTTTCCATTGGCTCGCCTTCATCAGCCACCCCTTTCCTTAAGAAGGCTTGCAAGATTGTAACATGCTCTTGCTAAGTAAGTCAAGGAAAAAGTAAGGAAAAAATTGGATGATCCGTTTGATACGGAAATCGCCTTTCTGATCAGTATATCCATTTGGGAGAAATGATAGCGGTTCGAAACATGAAGGAGAGGGAATCGATATGAAACAGATGCTTACGAAAAGTTGGAATTTGAGGGTCTTTGCACAGGTTTCCTTTTTTGCAGGCGCCTGTTCGGTTTCGGCTTGTTTGAAGGGGGACTACCCCGTGGAGGAACAGTTGCCCTTACCTTGTATGGGCGAGAATCCTCCGAGCATGAATGGTTTGAATCGTTGATGGCATAAGA
Source organism: uncultured Thermotogaceae bacterium (assembly GCA_964580185.1). Lineage (GTDB taxonomy): Bacteria > Thermotogota > Thermotogae > MWEM01 > MWEM01 > CAYWWY01. Next base: position 6,846 of record CAZOJQ010000041.1, on the reverse strand, counting down.
ATAAAAGGAGGTTGATGGCAATGAAGAAACGAATCTTTGGGATCATGATGGTTGTTCTTCTGATGACTTCGGTGGCGTTGGGTAATGACGAGGGATTTCGTGTAACCTTTCTTAGAAACTCCTCATTGACTTATAACAGCCCACCGCATGAAAGTTTGAGTATTATGGAAAATGTAGGTGGCAGAGTCATTTCCGATGGAAGCGATTGGGAGGTTGCGTATCTTCCACCTACACCGAGTCCATTTCGAGTACATGCCTTCCATGTACGGAATAAGGGATGGACAGATTTTTTCTGGTGGGTGGACACGGTAAATGGCATAGTGTACAAAGTAACAGGCGGTACATTCGGAGCCAGAGAAACAACCCAACACCGCGCCACTCTCAACCACATCACGGTCAGGGCATGGGGCGAGGAGGGTCAGAAGCCAAACCGGTTTACACTCTTCTTTGACGAAGCCCATCTCACGTATGAACGGCAAGAAGGATTCGGGGGAATGCATTTCGTTCATTTGCGATTTGAAACCGAGGGCATGGTTCTTTCCGACCTATTCAGAAGTCCGTTTCCGATTCCCGGCGGAAATCCTTGGCAGGTGACTACGGGCAGTTCAATTGGAGCGGGCGGGGTGCGTGTGAATCATTTTGAACTCCGTCACCGTTCTTGGCCAGAGGGACAATACTGGAGGATCATCCCGTCATGGAGAGAAGTATGGGATCATGACAGTCAACAAGGGAGAGGCCGGAACTGGCCAGTTGCGGTAACTGGTGGCCCCTTTACATTGACCCTAAGCCGCAGTCCAGTAGCTGGGGGTACTGTGATGGGTGGTGGGCAATACATGTCCGGTGAAAACGTATCCCTTCGGGCTGTTCCGAACCAAGGGTATCGTTTCCTCTACTGGAGAGTCGATCAAACGAGGATCAGTGATCAGGCGGATTTTTCCTATAGCATGCCTGCTCGAAATCATACTCTAACCGCGGTTTTTGGACCAATTCAGGAGCAGATCTACACATTGTCCCTTACGATCAGTCCAGCGGGTGCAGGAAGTGTGACTGGTGGAGGTCAGTACACAGCAAGCGTTTCTGTCAATCTTCAGGCAGTTGCGAATCAAGGATATCGGTTTGTGCAGTGGCGATGGGGTCAAACACCGATAAGCAATCAAGCCAATACTCCTTACACCATGCCGGCAGATAATCGAACGCTCACCGCTTATTTCGAACCGATCCCTTCTCCTGTGACTTTTACCCTTACCCTTCAAATGAATCCCACGATGGTAGGGACAGTTTCGGGCGCGGGTCAATTTACCCCAGGAACCTGGGTGAATATTCAAGCAACGGCGCATGCTGGGTTTCAGTTTACGGGTTGGACGCGAACCGATCCATGGAGTGGCTGGCCAGGTGTTCCATTCTCGGACCAGCCTATTCTGGGGTTCCAAATGCCGGCTGAGGATCTTACTCTTGTGGCCAACTTTTCGCAAACCCAGCCAGTTCCGACGCAACCGATGATCGGGATCCATGTGGAAAATCATCCTCAAGGGGTTGTCGTAACCAATGTTTTAAGCGGATATCCAGCCCACGGGAGGATTCAGCCAGGGGATGTTTTGACCCACTTTGGGTTTTACCCCCCGGGACCCGTACAATTCTTTGGAGGCAATCATGTCACAATCGGCAATACAACGGTTTCGATCAGCCCACCTACGGGAAATGTGATCCAAAGTGTTTCTCATGTTCAAAATATCATGGCAAACAGGCCAGCAGGATATTCAATCGCCTTATGGGTACGCAGGATGGGAATATATCGGCTGTTTGTCATTACGGACCTCGGTACTCCCTTTGCGACCGCCTATTTATTCTAGGTAGGTGCGCATTTTTCGCTGCCTCCATTGAATACAGAAGGGCTTTGGATTAGGATGTTTCTACGGTAAACAGCATAGCGATCCTTCAATAGGCTCATTTTCTCAGCAATCGCAAGTTCAAGCCGGGATGCGGTATCATATTCGTCATGGTGAAGGGCTGAGCGCATCTGGGTGAACAGGCTTTGCTTTTCCTGGGTGTCTTTGGCCAACTCTTGGCGCAATTGATCGATCTCTGCGTAGCGTATGGAATCAAGTTCGGTACTGAACCGATCGGAAACCGGTTCGCATTCCCGAATCGTTTGCAGGGCTTCTGGCAGGACTCGAGTGAGGATTTCTGTTTTCCAGCGGGTTAGCGCACTCAGGGTATATCCATTCAGCCACGATTGGGAAAAGACCCCTTCACGAAACAGAGTTTGCGTTTTTTGGGGGTGGGTTTCAAAAGACCGCATCATCTCGTACACAGTCATGGGCGGTTTCCCAAATCTCCGATTCCGTTCATCGGGGGGGAAATCATCAAAAATATCCTTTTCACTCCGATACTGCCGATCTGTTTCGAGATAGGGGAACTCTTCTCCACACTCTTTAGACATTTCACGGAGAAGCTCTTCAGGAGTCTTTCGATGTTCAATCGCATAGCGGATACCGTCCTCCATGGCCATACATGCGCCGGCTACAGCAAGATAGGTGTTGGTGTAGGGGTTGGGGGACCGAATTTCAAAGCGTGTAGAGTGCGGGAAAAGGGGATCTCGTATCACTCCCATCAACACAGTCCGATTGCGAGAGGGAATGGCTGGCGAATGGCCAAGAGAAGACACAATACACACTGGCGCTTCAAATCCAGGTTTTAGGCGATTCAAAGCATCACAGGTCGGAGAAATCAACGGGTTCAGTACCTCATAGTGTTTGAGCAATCCCATCAACGCGCCATATCCAAAGGGACTCAAATAGGAGTCTCGGTAGGGTTCCGGCGAGAAGAGATTGGTGATGCATCCATCATGCGTGACCGCTTGAATTCCGATATGGGTGTGCTCCCCATTTCCAGCTACGGTCGGTAGCGGTTTGGCTTTGAAAATGACTTCCAAACCATGACGACGGAAAATCTCTCGTATGGCGATCCGAGCTCGAAGTTCGTTGTCGGCGGCTTGCATGGCAGGGGCATATTTCCAATCGACCTCGATTTGCTCCATCACATGCGAGAGCTTCCCTTGAGAATCGATCCGAGCTTTGACGCCCCCCACTTCTTTATGGCCCATTTCCGGAGACAGCCCATATTGCTCGAAGAGGATCATTGCCTCTTCCAACGCGGTGCGTACCGATCCCCGGGTTCTTTGCCAGTAGTTTTCCTGCATGATCTGACTGGAGGACAATTCGTCGGTTTCCACTTTGTGCATGGGGGTTTTCACCCAAAACTCCAGTTCTGTACCGACCGTTATGTGGATATCGGAAATCTCGGAGACCGGAGGCAGATTCATTCCTGGAATGGAAGGATACATACCCAATAGCTCGATCACGGATTTTTTCAAATGGTTGACTGCCTTTTGCAAAATGGCCCGTGAACAAACCCGCTGGTTTTTGTACAACAAAAAAGAAGGAATCCGTAGGGTGCCAATTGGTTTCTGATAGCGTGGATGGAGAAAATCCCAGTTGTAGTCCACTGGCCAATTGACTTCGGGATCAGCCACCATATCGACCTTTGCGTCATTCAGAGAAGCAAGATGGTTCAAAGCAACCGAAGACCCATCTGTTTGGAGCAACGGGATGCCATTGAAGTATTGATCAATATCTTGTAGAAACCGTCGAATCGGGATCTTCTCGTCTGTATCGTTTCCGGCCAAGTCGATTCCAACCAGAGAGACAAACTGGACCTCGGGGTGCTCTCGAAGAAGATCGATCAGTTCTCGCTGCGTGTTTTGCTTCGGGGGAATGTAGTAGAGAAGCTCTGATGCCATCAGTAACCACCTCACAAAGATTCGACATGCGCTTTTTAATCAATGGATAAACAGGTTCATGTTGGGATGGACTCCAACGATAATTCGGACCCAGCTTAATGATTGGGCAATTATACCATACGCAAAGCCTTTGATTTCCTGGAGGAGCTGCCTGATGAGGGCACTATGGGAAGGTTTCTCAAAGCCGTATCCGCTATCTTTATCGGTAGGTGAAAGGGGATCTTTGAGTTATTTTGGTTTGGGTTTTAGCCATTTTTCAAGTTCAGTCATGAGTTGGGTAAACACGACCGGTTTGGTCAGATAGCCATCCATGCCCGCTTTGAAACACTGCTCCATGGCTTGCGCTTCAGCGGCGGCAGTTAATGCGATGATTGGAGTATACTTTCGGTTTTTTTTGCTTCGGATGACTTGGGTGGCTTCAATTCCATCCATATCTGGCATGAGCAAATCCATCAAGATGAGATCGGGTTGAATGGCTTTCCATTGGTTCACTCCCTCGACACCAGTATTGGCAATTGAGACCGTTGCATTGGGTAGGGTCCGCTTAAGGAATGCTTGAATCAGTGTTTGGTTGATTCGATTGTCTTCCACGATTAAAATCCGGTAAATCTTTTCTTTCCAACTGGTTTCATCGAGCTCTTGTTGGTCCTTGCCCCGATTCGAGATTGTTTCTGTATCGGTCCATTGATCATGAAATGCCTTTACTCTCAACCGGAAGGAAAAGGTACTTCCTTCCCCAAGTTGGCTCGAAAGAACAAGTTCACTACCAAAAAGGTTCAAAATGCGTTGAGCGATAGCAAGACCCAATCCGGTACCCCCTTGTTTCCGAGTCGAAGTGTTATCTACTTGGAAAAAGTCCTCAAAAATGCGCTTCTGATCTTCAATTCCAATCCCCGGACCCGTATCACGGATCGAGAAGAGGATTTCTCCATATCCCTCTTCGTCAAAACTCCGTTCGAGCGTTACAGAAAATGATACCTCCCCCACATGGGTGAATTTCGCAGCATTTCCCAATAAGTTAAGCAATACTTGTCGCAAGCGAGTCGAATCTGTTTGTACAACGATGTTCTCCAAAAGAGGATGAATCTTCATGCGTAACCGGAGTCCTTTGGTGTAGGCGTGATGACGGACAGAATCCAAAGCGGATCGACAGATTTCCTCCAAAGACTTCAGTTCGAAACGGAGTTCCGTCTTGCCCGCTTCGATCTTTGACAGATCGAGGATATCATTGACTAAAGCCAACAGGTTCAGAGCAGAAGAAGAGATGTTTCCCAGATACTCCAGTTGATCCGGATTTAAGGGAGTATGGGCAAGGAGTTCGGAAAAACCGATTACCGCATTAAGAGGAGTACGGATTTCGTGGGACATATTGGTAACAAATTGACTTTTCGCTTTGCTCGCCAATTGAGCCTGCTCCTTTGCTTCCATCCAGTCTTGCTCCAAACGGACTTTCATAAAAGCATCAGAGAGAGTGGCGGCAAGAACCTGGATCAATGGAATCATTTCGGAATCCCAAGTCCGAAGGTTCCGAACCGAATCAAACCCGAAGAGGCCAATCACTTGCCCGTTGCTGCTATGCAAAGGAACAACGAGCAGGGATTGAATCCCATGCTTGATGAACTCTTCCTTCTCTAAAGAAGCCTCAATGGGAAGTTCATCTATATTGTCAATTTGGATCCGATCCTGCATGAGGATTTGGTTCAATGACCACCGGTACGTTGCGGTTGGAGAATTCCGTAGAGTTTCTTGCAGGGATCCGATTCCCATATCGCACCATTCATGGGTATTGGATGTGTACTGGCCATCTTCGGAAATCTGGAAGACATGCGCTCGGTCTACTTTGAAAAATCGGCCGCACTCCATGAGCATATCCTGGATCTTCTGGTCGATTGAATCGGGATGCGCGTTGATAAAGGCTCTTGAAATCTTGCTGACCATCTCGTTGAATTGAGAATGAGTTAAGACTTTCTCTTGCGTTCTGCGTTCTTCGGTGATATCGGTTCCTATGGATTGGTACGATGTGAGATTGCCTTCTTCATCGAAGATGGCTTGATCCGTCCATCTATGCCAGCGTTTCTCCAAGCCATCTGGGGACAGCACTTCATGCTCATAGGTTAAACTGGGCGATTCAGGAGTCAAACGAGCCAATTTGGATCGCACAAACTCATGTTGGTCTTCGGGGATCAAATCCAAAAAAGGAGTTCCAATGAGCGATTCGGCAGTTCTTTTAAAGTATTCGCAATAGGCCCGGTTCACAAATATATGCCGGGTATCCGGTTGGGATCGGGAGATCATGGCTGGAGTCTGCTCGACTACGGCTCGGTAGCGTTCCTCGCTTTCCCGAAGCGCAAGCTCCACAGTTTTGCGCTCTGTAATATCCTGATGAGTGCCCAACATAATCAAAGGCTTCCCATCATCTGTCCATGAAAAGAGTTTTCCCCGGTCAAGAACCCATACCCAATGACCCTCTTTATGCTTCATCCGCCCTTCATATTCATAATACTCCAGCTCTCCTCGAAGGTGTTTCTCAAGAAGCGTTTCGCTTTTTTTTATATCTTCAGGATGGATGAACCGCTTCCAGGTCTCGATCGAGATCGGGGCAATTTCTTCCAGAGTATATCCGATGATCTGTGCCCAGCGTTCGTTGAAGAGCGTTTCTCCGGTTTGAACATTCCACTCCCATGTACCTACATTCGTTCCTTCTAAGGCATTAGCATGACGTTGCCTTTCTTTTAGAAGCATTTCCTCTGTATGTTTTCGTTCGGTAACATCGTAAGCAAAAGCCATTCGTACAATACGCCCGTCTACCCATTCAATCGCTCGATCTCGGCATTCGTACCACCTGCCATCAATGGTGTTGAGATGCTCCCACTTGTACACTCCGCTTGGTTTGCCATCCTGATCGATTAAATTGGGATTGGGGCAGAAAGCGCAAGGGCCAAGTTGGTCTTTCTGCATGGTCTCCCAGCATCTCATGCCTTCTATGTTGCCCCAACGGGCGCGTCCGAATTCATTGATCAAAAGGACTTCATGGGTATCCATGTCAG
>CAZOJQ010000040.1:0-25095 GCA_964580185.1 uncultured Thermotogaceae bacterium | reverse complement strand
CAGGAAGAATCCATTGAAATTCTTTCTGCGGCAGTAATGGAACATGAAGAAAGAGCAATGCTCGATGGTGCGATTCATGATGTTCAGAAGGTAAGCCGGATCGTTCGCGCCATAACCGAACAGCTCCAATCACAGAGTACGTTCCCTCTTCATTCCGTTTCCATTGCTATGGCTGGGCGTTTTTTGAAAACTTCTCTTGGAGAAGCCCGTCTGGATGTATCAAGCGACCATGCGATTTCTTCCGATTCTGTTCGAATGCTGGAAATGAACGCAATTAGTGAGTCCATCGATAAACTTGATGTTCATAATCATGAGATGTACTGTGTGGGTTATTCCGTTCTTTTCTATTCTCTTGATGGAGAGTGGATAAGAAACCTCGAAGGGCAAAGGGGAAAAGAAGCGTCTGTTAAGGTGATCGCCGCGTTTCTTCCCGCTTACATCGTCAACGCGATGATGAATGTTTTGGAAAAAACGGCTCTTACACCCCAGCATATCACGCTGGAACCGATTGCAGCGATGAGCCTGGTAGTTCCCCCAGACCTGAGAAAACTCAATATTGCTTTAGTTGATGTAGGGGCAGGGACTAGCGATATCGCGATTTCAAGAGATGGAACGATTATCGCGTACGGGATGGTTCCGTTGGCTGGTGACGAAATAACAGAACGCTTATGTGAGCAATACTTGCTCGATTTTCGAACGGCAGAAGAAGTGAAACGGGAAATGAGCAAAGATCCTCTCGTTTCTGAGATTGTTGTTTCCGATATCTTAGATAGTTCTGTCACAATCAATCGGGAAGAATGGACAAAGATGGTTATGCCGATATTAGAGGAAATCACCTCGGAGATTACAGCGGAAATTTTAAACCTTAATGGAAAACCTCCATCCGCTGTTTTGATTGTAGGAGGAGGAGCGAAAGTCAAAGGCTTTTCCGAACTGCTTGCGGAAAAGTTGGATCTTCCCCAAAACCGAGTAGCACTGAAGATGGTTGAAAACCTCCCAATCGTTTTTGACCCAAACCATCTGTTACAGGGAAGCGAATACATTACTCCGGTTGGGATTGCAAACTGCGTTGGAACGCATACTGGGAGTGTATTTGTTCGAGTAACCGTTAATACCGTCCCAACTGACTTAATGGCGATAGATGGAAAGAATACCGTCATGCAAGCCCTTCTCCAGATGGGGTATCGTGTCGAAGATATTATCGGCAAACCAGGGCCGGCAATAGCCTTTGAAGTCAATGGTACACTACGATTTGTTCGAGGAACGATGGGCCGGTCGGGCAAGATTCATGTAAACGGAGAGGAAGCGAATACTCGGACAAGGCTGTCCCACGGCGATATCATTCAATTTGAACCAGGAGTAGAAGGTCATACTCCAACTGTATTCTTATCTTCGTTTATTGAGAAAATCCCGATTTTCGTCAATGAATCCGTATATGAGATCTGGCCTCGGGTCTTTTTAAACAATACTGAAGTACACGGAGATGTCGAGGTACAAGACAAAGACAGAATCCAGTTTTCTCGTCAAGTGACAATTCAGGATGTTCTTGATCACTTGAACCTGCAGCATAAAGAGTATGTCAGTTTACTGATGAATGGGATGCCGAAAGCGGTGTTGTGGAAAGAAACAGAATGTCACCAAATTCTCCCTTCTCAAGAGGTCGTCCTCCTAAATCCAAACTCTCCCATTGTTGAGGGGTCGATTATTCGTACAAAAACCCGAGAGAAGATGCCCACTGTTCGGACCCTCCTCCAGGATTTTGGAACTCAATATTGCACATGCATGGTGAACGGAAAGGAAACGAAAATCCCCGTCACTTCCTACCATATCTCGATCGATGATACCCCTGGAACATTAGACAGCACCCTGTACGAAGGATCGACGGTATTCATCGAAACGATCGAAGGCACAGCAAAGATCGTGGATATTTTCCCATTAATGAGACTTGATGTGAGCAACCTGAGAGGATATTCCCTTCGTTTGAATGGGAAGAATGCGGCATTTTTGGATCCCTTATGCGAAGGTGATGAGGTAGAGATCGATTTGCAGAAATGAGGTGGGAGGAAAATGATTGTTGGCACAGTAACCCTTAATCCTGCGCTGGATAGAGAGTTCATCATACCCAATTTTCGCGCGAACAGCTTGCACCGGGTTTATGATCGAGAAAAAATGAATATGGATCCTGGCGGGAAAGGGATCAATGTTTCAATGATGCTTGCAAGCTTGGGAATTCCTTCCACAGCGATGGGATTTATCGGAGGGTACATCGGCCGGGTTATCTCAGAAGAACTGCGAAAGAGATATCGGTCGATTACAGTCAACTTTGTTCATTTGGAAGATGAAAGTCGGGAAAACATTTCCATTTTTGATGAGGAAAAACACACAATCACAGAGATCAATGCTCCTGGTCCTCTAATTTCTGAAGATGACCTTCAGCACTTTCTCAAGAGGTATCATTCCTTCTGTTCCCATTCCAACCTTATCTTGATTTCCGGCTCAGTGCCTTTGGGTATTCCTCTCAATATTTATGGCACGCTCTCGCAAATTGCTCAAGAGAGGAATAACGTCGTTTTTATGGAAGCCCGAGGAAAACTGCTTACGCAATCGAGCATGCAAGCATGCCCAATGGTCGTGCGTCCAGATATGCGTAGTGATCAAAAAATCCTCGGTCAATACGTGGAACGTTTGGAAGACTATTTTGACGCCGGGAAAGAACTGATTCGAAGGGGCGCTCATTTGGTTGTGATTTCTTATAAAACCCTTCAAAATGTTATTGTTACCAAAGAAGGAAATTGGGTTTTTTCCATTCGAGACGAGGAAGTCGACTTCTCGCATTTGTTGGGCACTGGTGATGCATTTATGGCAGGAATGATCTATTACTACCTGAAAAGAAAGCAAACAGAGGCTTTGGACTATCTCAAAATGGCCCATTTTGGGATGGCTTCTGCGCTCGCAAAGACTCATCGGATCAAAAAAGAGATGCCTCCAGTGGAAGAAATCAATCAAACCCTGGATCATATAACCATTGAACGGATGAATTGAGGTGGATGGATGGTTGTTGGAGAGATCATGATCAAAGACGTGTCAGCAGTGTTCGAAGATGAAACAGTGGAACGGTTCGTTCGTATCTGTTCCAATCACCAGAGGAGTGGAATGCCTGTCGTTGACGACGATATGAGATTGGTCGGCTACATCAGTGAAAATGATATTGTCAATGCAGTAATGCCTTCTTACTTCGGAATGCTTCAATCTGCTTCGTTCATTCCTGATACCAATCAACTAAAAAGGAAGCTTCGAGAAATTCGGAATGAACCGATTCAAAAGTTTATGAATCAAGCGATCGTAACAGTCCAAGAAAACGATACATTGCTGCATGCAGCCGATTTGTTGATTCGACACAAGTTTTTGTCTTTACCCGTGATTAGTCCAGAAGGATCTTTGTTAGGGATCGTAAACCGGATGCAAATTCTCAGCGGGGTCATGCAGGAAATCCGTTCCGAGGAAGGAAGCGTTCAAAGCCTTTGAAGGTCCAAGTGGTAACCCTTGGATGTAAAGTGAACCAATACGAATCTCAATGGATGATGCAAATGCTTCGTCAACATGGGCATACCGCTGCTGAAACCCTTGAAAAAGACTCGGATTGTGTAATCATCAATACTTGCGCAGTAACAAATGAAGCGGAACGTAAATCTTTACAGATGATTCGAAGAATGAAGCGGAAATATCCAAAGGCAAAAATCGTAAGCGCGGGGTGTTTGGCTCAGTTGACTCCCCATCTGTTCTGGTCTGAATGCGATCAAATCATAGGCAATCAATTCAAAGACAGGTTTTTGGATATTATCGAAGATGATTCAATCACGACCCAAGCCTTTATTCCTTTTGAATATAACCGAGAAAGACCGCTCCATCATCGCCTCTGCCCCAATGGTGTTCATAAACGAGTCGGCGTAATGATCGAAGAAGGGTGCAATCAAGCATGCTCATATTGCATTATTCCCATAGCGCGGGGTCAAATGCCAAATAGTAAGCCGGTTGATCGGGTTGTTCAAGAAATACAAGGATTGGTGGATCAGGGCATAAAAGAAGTCGTGCTAACTGGGATTAATCTTCAATTGTATTCAGATATTTCGGTCCATGCCAAAGAGATGGATTTGATCTCTTTAATCGACCAAGTATTGAGTATTCGCGGTGATTTTCGCCTTAGGGTCAGTTCATTAAATCCAGACGGGGAATCCCATAAATGGGTTCCCATTTTTCAACACCCAAAGATGTGCCCTCATCTACACCTTTCCATCCAAAGTGGCTCCAATGAAGTTTTGGAGAAAATGAAGAGGAAGTACTCGGTCGACAAAGTTTATGAGTGGGTGAACCGTTTGCGCTCAGTAAACCAGAAGTTTAGTTTTTCGACCGATCTCATCGTTGGGTTTCCAGGCGAAACAGAAAAGGAGTTCCTTGAAACGGTTCGTTTGGTGCAATCTATAGGGTTTGTCAGAGTGCATATTTTCCGTTTTTCCCCTCGAAAAGGCACACATGCAGCAACCCTGACTGGACAAGTAGACGAAAGAAAGAAGAAAGATCGCGCCCGGTACTTGAATGCCCAAGCCATTGAAGCTTCGGTTCGCCTCAGGAAACTCCATTTGAACGAAATTCGTCCCGTATTGGTCGAGCGCAAACAAGCAGGTTGGATAACAGGTCACGATGAATACTATCTTGAACATTGGATTCCCATCCAGAGTTTTTTCTCTGCTGAAGGCCAAATGAACCGGATAATTATGAATTGTAAGATTCGCTCTTATGATGAACTTTATATGGACCGGGTGGTGTCGGAGTATGTGGGTATATCTGAATCAGAAGTGGCAGGATAGCGCAGAAGCAAATATCTCTCTCTGGGACCGAGGCTTTTTATATGGGGAGTCAGTCTATGAATCGCTACGAACGTATGAAGGAAAACCTTTTGCTGTTGAACGCCATTTTCACAGACTCAGTTATTCAGCTCATGTATTAGGGATTCAGGTTCCTCTTTCCTTGGATTCGCTCAAGACTATTGTTGAGGAAGGCGTACATCGAAACAACTTGTCCGAGGCCAATATACGGATCCAATTGAGCGGAGGCCAAGGTCATTACCAAATGCTTGAAGATGGATTGAAGCCGATGATTGCCATTATATTCAAACCACTTGAACGCAGAGATCCGCTGATTGAAACAGAGGGTGTTCATGTAGCTCTTTCTGGGGTTCGGCGAAATGTACCAATCGGATTTCGTACAGCGGTAAAACTATCCGGGGCGTCAGACATAATCATAGCTCGAAGAGAGATTCGTCCCCCCTTCTATGATCGATTGATGCTGAACCCCTCTGGATATGTTGCAGAAGGTACATTTAGTAATGTTTTTTTGGTAAAAAATTCAGCAATTCTTACCCCATCGATTCATTCAGGAATCCTTAGCGGGATTACTCGTGAGATCGTAATCGATTATGCTCATACTCTTGGATTCCCTGTTGAAGAACGTTTTGTCGAACTCATTGAGCTTTTCGATGCGGATGAACTCTTTTTAACCCACACTTCGGCAGAAATTGTCCCCATAGGTGTGTTTCAAGGGATTCGGAAATCAATTGGTCCGATAACCCAAGAGCTTATGCGTGGGTTTCGGGCATACGCGATCCAACAACAAAAAGGAGTCGATAATGATGGCTACAATAGCGATTGATGCCATGGGAGGGGATCATGCTCCTCATTCTATTGTTGAGGGTGGCCTCCTTGCCCTCAATGAACCTTCATTTACCCATACGATTCTTCTTGTCGGAAATGAATCAGATCTTCATCCATTGTTGAACAAGCACAAAAATCTAGAAAGGATTCTCGTTCTTCATGCCTCGGATGTTTTTGGTACGGAAGAACGGCCATCTATGATTTTGAAACGTAAAGATGCTTCGATGTATAAGGCAGCGCAGGAGGTGCGAGATCAAAGGGCGCACGCGCTGGTAAGTGCTGGAAATACTGGTGGTCTTCTCGCAGTAGCAACCTTTGTGGTTGGGCGCCTTCCAACGATTCCCAGACCTGCGATTGCAACTTTGATCCCCAGTGTGTTGGGATGGACGGTTCTGGTTGACAGTGGAGCAAATACCCAATGCAAAGCTGAACACTATTTGGGTTTTGCCCGTTTAGGAAAAGCGTATGCGGAAATGAATGGGGTTCAATCCCCAAAAATTGGATTGCTAAACGTGGGAACAGAGGAGGAGAAGGGGCTAGAGGAGCTCCATAAAGCATCCCTTTTGATCAAAGATTCCTTTCCCGATTCATTTGTGGGGTATGTTGAAGGAAGAGATATCAACCTTGGAGAAGTCCATATAGTCGTGACCGATGGATTCACAGGCAATGTGGTTTTAAAGACCCTTGAAGGATTGGCCAAGTTTATCCTTTCCGGGATGAAAGAATCCATTCTTCAAGGAGGATTGGGCGCAAAAATTGGGGGTGGTCTCATCCGAAAGTCTTTGAATGGGTTTCGAGAACGACTCGACTATCGCAATACAGGGGGGGCGTTCATTATGGGCACGAAAGCCCCCGTTGTGAAAGCTCATGGAAGCTCGGATGCATATGCCATCAAAAATGCTTTACTTGTTGCGGCAAAAGGAATTGACACGGATTTGACCAAAGCTTCAGAAGGAGTCATGTCTTCATGAAAGTACCCTTGTCTAGACCCGATATCGGTCAAGCGGAAATCCATGCAGTGGTAGAAGTTTTGCAAAGTGGCACCCTTAGCATTGGGCCAAATGTTGAAGAATTGGAGCGGCTTTGTGCTCAATGCGCTGGTGTGAGATTTGCAGTTGCTGTAAATAGTGGAACAAGCGCTCTTATGCTTATTATGAAGTTTTTGAATCCCCGAAAAGGAGATTTGTGGATTACGACCCCTTTTTCTTTTGTTACCTCAAGCAACATCGCTCTCTATGAGAGGGCGATTCCGATCTTCTCGGATATTGATCCCATAACGTTGAACATGGACCCACAGGCTCTTTCAGAGACCATTAATCAAATTATCAAAGGCCAGCATACCATTGGTGATGGAAGGGTGCACTACCAAAGCAATCGCCTTAAAGGGATCATTGGTGTCGATATTTTTGGACAGCCTATGGATTGGGATGCAGTTATTGCTCTATGCAACAAACATCGCCTCGAGATCGTAGAAGATTCCTGTGAGTCCATCGGAGCAACCTATAAAGGAAAACCGTGTGGATCATTCGGTATCGCCGGGGCTTTCGCCTTTTATCCCAACAAGCAGATAACCACTGGAGAGGGTGGTGTTGTAGTGACAGATCACTATGACCTATTCCAAATGGCGCGCTCACTGCGAAACCAAGGAAGAGGTATCGATGAGCAATGGCTGAATCATGTGGAATTGGGGTACAATTTCCGAATGGATGAGCTTTCTGCTTCTTTAGGTGTCCAGCAGATGAACCGGATAGATCAGTTGTTGAATCAAAGAGCAGCCGTCGCAAATCAGTACAATCAGCTTTTCCGAGACAGTTCCTATATTCAAACACCCGTCATCGGAGCTTTTACGACAAAAATGAGTTGGTTTGTTTATGTCATTCTTTTGGATCCTCATATTCCGAGAGATCGATTGCTTTCTTTTTTGCAAAAAAAGGGGGTGGGGTGTCGTGAATACTTTCGACCGATTCACCTCCAACCATTATACCAAAAGATGTTTGGTTATAGGCCGGGCACCTTTCCGGTAACGGAATCTATTGCTGCTCGGACGATAGCACTGCCCTTTCACAGTCAATTGACTTCCGAGGAGCAGGAATATGTAGTTGATTGTGTACAGCAAGGGGTTGAAATGCTTTGAAGCGATGGGGCATGTTGATCGTTTCAGCCATTATTTTGGCCGTATGTATGCCCGGATTTGGATTTTCATTTCCAATATGGGTAGGGTTTTCCCTTTTTTTGATCATCCTGAAAGGGTGTTCTCCCTGGAAGGGATTCATTAAGGGCATCGTGTTCGGTTTGGTTTATTTTGGCATCTGCCTCCATTGGATCTTCCCCACGTTCTACAATGAGATCCCCAATATGTTCGAGCGGTTTCCAAGCGAAGTGGGCATCGTTGTATACTTATTGCTGTGCTTGATCCAGTCCTTCTTTTTTGGATTGTTTGGTTTCATCTATTGCGCATTTTGGCCGAAAACTGGAAAGCGTTTATGGCTATTCCTCCTTTTTGTCCCTTCATTGCTGGTCTTTACGGAGTTGCTTCGTGGATGGGGTCCTATGGGGTTTACTGGATACCGTTTCTCAGACAGCCTATACCGGGATTTCGGTTTGCTTCAAATCGCCGCATTTGGGGGGAATGAACTGTTATTGTGGATCATTGGATGTGCCAACGCATGGATTGCCTATGCCTGGGGACGCGGGTTTCCTTCTTTTCGGTCGAGAGCGGTGAGAATCGGATTGGTTTGCATCGGGTCAGCGTACTTGGTAAATTCATTGATCATTATCCTCCTCCCTCCAAGCCAACCCCAGATGGCCGAAAAGACTAAGATTGCTGTAGTACAGCCCTGGGTGGAACCGCGAGAAAAGTATCGGTATTCAGAGTTTGACTTCATTCGTTCTTTTGAAGCATCGATATCTGAACTCATTCAATCCGGAAAAGACGTGGATCTGATTGTATTTCCCGAATCCCATTTTCTCTACGACATCGCGAGATCACCGATGACTCTTCAAGTGGTTGAAGCAACAGCACGAGAAATTGGCATACCGATCGTTGTTCCGCATCCGAAAATTGAGGACCAAAGGTATTATAATGCCGTGCGGATTGCATATCCCTTTTCGGGTATCAGCACCGATTTTTATGGAAAGATGAAATTAACCCCTTTTGTGGAAGTACTACCATTCGGGGATTTGTTCAAAGCTTTTGATTTTCTTATGCTCTATGCGTATTTCGAAGAAGGTCCGGATGCTACAGTCTTTGAAGTGGCGAATCGTTCCATCGGGTTTCCGATCTGTTTTGAGTCCTTGTATCCAGAAGTGTTTTCAGCATTTCATCAAAACCACGCAGAGATATTGGTTGTAGTAACAAATGATGGATGGTTTGGAAATCTAATTGGTTTAGAGACTCATTTTGCCTTTCTTCCCTTTCGAGCTGTAGAAAACCGAAGATGGATGCTTCAAGTTTCCAATAACGGGATCACTGGGTTAGTCGATCCGTATGGTCGAGTCATTCAACGACTTCCTCCTTTTGAGGTTTTATGGGATGTCTTTGAGGTCCCTGTTGATCCTCTTCCCTCCAAACCATATATTGCCTACCGGAATGTGTGGCTGACCATCTTTCTTCTTCTTTTGTTGATCACTTCCATCCTAAGTTTTGTGATACAATAGGAACAATTGTAAAGGGGGGGTACTATGCAGTTGTTTGAAAGACTGTTTCTCTATTTCAGTATTGTCTTTATTTCTGTTTTCGCTCATCCATTGTTGACATATGAGTTCAGCACCTCGAAGTACGGATTTCTGCTCATTTTTATGATGATCATTATCGGTATCTACTTCTTGCGTCATGTACTGAAGAATGCCGAAATGAAAATCCAGATGGCTCTACCGCATTGGGGATGGGTATTCTTTGGGATCTCAGCATTGGTATCCACCCTAACCGTCTACTCTCAAAACCCCCATTATTTTCGTTACTCGCTCGAGATAGGGTTATATGCGTTTTTCACCGTCTTTATGGTCATCTATCTTTCGAATGCTGTTGATACCAAGCGTAAGGTAACCTACCTATTGTTTGCTGCTATGTGTTCCGGTTTTTTGGTTGCTATTGAGGCATTTATGAATTACTACACTGGAAACTCCTTTTTTCTGGGTTCATATGGGGCGGGCGGAAAGATGGCAATGAAAGCTGCCATTGGAAATGTAAATTTTGTTTCGGATTACCTCGCTTCCCTTCTACCCATCGCAGTATATTTTGCGATTAGCTACAATTTTGGTTGGAAAATTCCATCCAGGCAAAGAGTTCGAGAGTATTTGGCAGGGATTATTGGAATCAAGGTTTTTTCATTGGTTTGTTTTTCTATGTTCCTAATCGTTGTCTTGTTATCCGGAACTCGCGGGGTCTTTCTTTCTCTCATTTTGGGTTTTCTGATCGTTGGATTCGTTTTTGCGATTCCTCGGTTCTTTTCGAAAAAGACCACTTCCGTCTCAGTCAATAAGAGAAAGGTAGAGCAAGATCCGGATTTCGACGACTACCAGGAACTCTCCTCCCAATCCAAATCCGCCGCTAATCTCCTCAAAGAAATCAGTCATGCGTTCAGATGGGTCGTTATTGTTTTGGCTGTATTGTTCATCGCGATTCTATCTATACCCAACAATCCCATTGCGGGTGGATACAGTGTGGCTGAAAGAACGCTCAGTATTTTCGACGCGCATGGTTTTCAAGTGACTGGGGGGAATCATCGATTTCTTGCCAGTCTTTCTTCGGTGTATCAGTGGAAGGAAGCCCCCTTTATCGGTACGGGTATTGGAACCTATCAGCTTCATGCCGTTACCTACATGGGTGCTGCTACACAGGACTTCCCTCAGTTTATCGATGCATGGTCCAATTTTAAAAGGACCCATAATGATTATGCCCAAGTATTAAGTGAGATGGGGCTTTTTGGTATTATTTCCGTCGTACTGACTATGATTAGTATGGTGGTTCTGTTTTTCAAAATGCGTAAGGATTTAAAAAACCCAGACGATTTAATCCTCTTGGCAATGATTGCAGTTGGTTTCATCCAAATGCTTGGTCACAGCGCAACAGAATTTCCTCTCCACTTGTTGCCCAACGCATACTTAGCAATTATCTTTAGCGCCATCGGCATGGGTCGGTATTTCAACCAAAAAAATCGGCTTGGTAAAGTATTTACCCTGAAGTACCCCGTAATGATGGGGTTTTTTTGCCTGTTTCTCGTCGTGGGTTTTTCTGCCACGATCCTAAAATGGCAAAGCGTATCCGCTGAAGTGTATTTTAAGCAAGGAAGTTCGTATTATTCGGGGATTTCTCAATATCAGCGATTGTATCAACAAGCCCTGGATAAAAAGCGAGAAATCGAAACCCATATGAACTACCTTGAATCTCGAATAGAAAACTACTCTGTTCTACAACCAGAGGTCTATATAACACACCGACTGGACCGTGTGCGGCAAGAAAACCCGAATATCCTAATCGACGAATCCCGTGAAGCCCAATTGCGCGTCAACTTCCTCCAAGAACTGGAGAATGTGATCCGGCAAGAAGAACAAAGACTCCGCGGACTTTTGACAGAGTCAGAGCGAGAAATTTCTCAAATGGTTCTAGGAGCGCATCAAATGTTTCATGAAGCGCGCGCGTATTTCCTAAAGAGTCTGGACGCAACACACTGCTACGGAAAGAGCACCTTCTATCTCTCACTACTGATGGCCTCTCCCACCCGCAGAGAGGAAATACTTACTGCTTTCAATACGGCCTCTGATCCCCTGAGTGTCTTGGATCAAATCCTTAGAACCGGTTGGGATGACACAAGGTACATTGAGTCTCAATTTCGTACATTCCCCTTTATGGCCGATCTCAGTGTTATTCGTAGGGTTATTCAGGCTGGGTATCCACTCCAACAAGTGATATCCGATTTTCGGGTTTCCAATTTGATCGATGGACAAAGGTTTCGTGATCAAATTGATTATTTGGAAACCACCTTTTTGAGCTTTAACGAAAAGAATGCTTACAAAATGGCTGGACAAACATTTTTAACCCTCCGAAACATTTTGATTAATCAATCCAATACCTATAGACAGATTGCAGGAAAATACCCCGAATTTGCGGATGAAATCGGAGTGTTGCAACAAAACCATTATCTGTTATCCGAAGAATACTTCCAGTCATTCCAAGAATGGTTTGACCAAGCGATCTTCATTATGCCCGGAAATTGGAATATGTTTGCCGATCAGGAACAATTATACCGAGAGTATATCGAGCATTTGGTAGGCGCCAAGCCAATTTCGGAAGTGTACCTTAAAGTTAAAGAAGTATCGGAAAAACGAGTTTGGGCTAGCAAATGGATGATTCGGCAAAACAGGCCTGGTGTTCCGAACGATATTGTCGCTATCTATCGGCAAATCGCTGACGCATTGGTCAAGGAAAAGATGATTCAGGAAGCGGTAACAGTTCTTGATGATATCGTTGCCATGATGGAGCCCATTTACTTAGTAATTAAAGAGGCAGCTGCTGAAAGTCCACTCTTGAATGCTGATCAAGAAGAACAACTTCAGATTTTCATCAGGAATTATGAGGATATTCGAGCAAAACGTCAAGAGTTTCTTGCCCAAGTGATTGATACATATGAATCTGCAGAAAACCGCCGCGAATTTGAAATCGTCTTTTTGGATGGATGGAGAAAAAATCATTTGACCAAGGAACAAAACGATTCTATCACATATGAGCAAATCATGAAAGCATTACATCAAGCGCAAAACCAATGGTAGTGAAGGAGGAGAAGAATGAAAAAAACCACCCCTCTGTTTGTGGTACTAATGATCCTATTCCTCTCGGGATCAGGGATTGCTAATCCGGGAAAACTAAGCGTATCGCCAGAAATGATCGTCGCAAGGGTGAATGGTCGACCGATCACAGGAAGATTGCTGGAAGTGGAAGCTCGCTTGCCTATTACTTTGTTGCGAATCAAGCAAGACAATATTCCTTTCTATGAAACTCTTCTTGGAACTGATCGGGGATATGACTTTCTCATCGCGTATAAAGAACGGATTTTGGACCAAATCATCCGGGCCTACGTCCTTTTTGATTTAGCCGAAACCAAAGGAGTCGGCGTTTCAGAAAACGAGGTTCAGTTATTTGTTCTCAACTACCTGGATGAAGTCCTAGATGCGACAGGTGTTACGCTCAAAGAGTTTGAAAACTACATGATGCTCCAGGGATATGAGTCTCTGGATGACTATAAGATGTATTTGGCATTTCAAAGAAGATTGGTTTTGACCAACATACGGCTCATGGAAACCCTAATCCAAGAACCTGCTGTGTCACAAGATGAAATCAATAAATATATCGCTCATAACTCAGAACTGATCGTCGGAAATCGTTCAGCTCATATCTATCATATCTTGGTAGAAACTCATATTGAGGCCTTTCAAGTGATGGACGCATTGAATGAGGTAAGTTTTGAAGAAGCAGCGAGAATCTATTCACAAGATGAACTCACCAGAGGTTCCGGTGGTGATTTGGGTTGGTTGGACCAAGGAGTCTTTAGTCAGTTTGATGTGATCTTCTCATATCCAGCGGGAACTGTTGTTGGACCCGTACAAACGCCCTTGGGTTATCATATCCTGAAAGCAAAAGCATTTCGCGGAGGAGACTATGGTCAGCAGAACCGTGAAGAAGAAATTCGAGAAGCGATCATCTTGGAAAAACGATTCATGCTTTGGCAAGAATGGCTCCAGAATCAGTTTGATTATTATGTTGAAAAAGCTTTGATTGAGATCCTATTCTAGTTTCTGAAAGGAGTTGGTTTTTGATGAACGTTTGTCCTTATGGTACACACCGAGTTGTTGAACCGAAAGGAGTACTGCCACAACCAGCCTGGAAACTGGATAATGATATGAGTTACGAATTCGATCAAGAAATTATGATTGATGTTCTTCGATTGAACATTGATTCAGCCTCTTTTCGGCAAATCCTTGAAGAATGCGGTGAAGGGGTGTCTGATCAAGAACGGGAAATCCTTGTGGGCAAGAAAATCCAAGAAATCGTTCATACTCGAGGGAAAATGCACAACCCAGTTACCGGTTCTGGAGGGATGCTGATCGGCCAAATCTCTCGGATTTCTTCGAAGGTATCTGCAGAAAAAGGCGTGTCGATTGGAGACAAAGTTGCCACGTTGGTGTCGCTTTCATTAACCCCCCTTCGGATCGATCAAATCCAAAAAGTCTACTTGGACAGAGATCAGGTGGAGATAACGGGCAAAGCGGTTCTCTTTGAGAGTGGTGTTTTAGCAAAGCTCCCATCAGACCTAAGCGAGCCCCTAGCTCTTTCAATATTGGATGTCGCAGGTGCCCCGATTCAAACCGCTCGCCTGGTTCGTCCAGGGGATACGGTCTTGATCATTGGTGCTGCTGGAAAGTCGGGAATTCTTTGCTCGTATGTTGCCAGGAAAATGACTGGGTCCATCGGCCGAGTAATTGGGTTGATCCATGAAACAGACAACCGAAATGAACTGGAACAACTAAAGGTTTGCGATCAGATCCTAACAGTTGATGCAACGCAAGCGCTGGATGTGTTCCGAAACGTAGCTCTTTCCACTTCAGGAAACCTGGCAGATGTAACGATCAACGTTGTCAATGCACCCAATTCAGAGATGGGCTGTATTCTTTCAACGCGCAATCATGGAAAGGTCTATTTCTTTTCAATGGCTACGAGTTTTACTAAAGCTGCTTTGGGAGCGGAAGGTGTTGGTAAAGACCTTGATATGATCATCGGGAATGGATATGCGAAAGAACACGCGCAATACGCGCTTGATATCGTTCGAGAAAATCTGGGTATCAGACAGTTGTTCGAAAAAAGATATGGATGATTCTCATTTTTGTGGAAAGGAGGTAGGTTCACATGTCCCAAGAAGTACAAGTACGATTTCCTGACGGAGCAATCCGAGTGTATGAAGGAACAGAGACTCCCTTGTCAATTGCTGAAGGCGTTTCCAAAGGACTGGCAAAAAGCGTGATTGGCGCCTTGATCAATGGAGAACCTGGGGATCTTTCCCGGCCAATAAGCTCTTTTGGGAAAAAAGGGCCAGACGAAATTGTGGATCTTGTTTTACTAAAGAAGGAGGATGATGTAGCGACTACTTTTTATCGGCATACGATGGCTCATATTATGGCACAAGCGGTGGAACGAATCTTTGGATCTTCCAATGTTCGTTTGGGCATCGGTCCGACAATCGAAGATGGTTTTTACTACGATATTCTCTTAACGGACGGGAAGATCAAAGAAGAGGATCTACCTCTGATTGAAAAAGAAATGAAGAGGATCATCGAAGAAGACTTGCCTTTGGAACGATTTGAACTTACTAAAGACGAGGCCATTCAATTGATGAAGGATCAGGACCAAACCTTCAAGGTTGAGTTGATTCAAGAGTTGGCAGAAGGCGAACGGATTACCTTCTATCGCCAAGGAGAATTCATCGATCTTTGCCGCGGCCCACACATGCCATCTACAGGGAAAATCAAACACTTTAAATTGCTCTCTCTTGCGGGAGCTTATTGGCATGGAGACGAAAAAAAACCGATGCTTCAGCGGATTTATGGAACGGTTTTCCCATCCAAAGAGGCATTGGAAACCCATTTAGATATGTTAGAAGAAGCCAAACGGAGAGACCACCGGAAGCTTGGACCGAATCTGGGTCTTTTTATGATTCAGACCGATACGGCAGCGGGTATGCCAACCTTCTTGCCAAAAGGAGTCATTGCGATTCAGGCATTGCTGGAAATGTGGAGGAAGATGCATAAAGAAGCAGGCTATCAGGAGGTAATGACCCCGTTAATTCTACATGAGAAGCTGTGGCACCAATCTGGACACTGGGATCACTTCCGTGAGAACATGTATTTCGTAGAAAAAGACGATCAAACCTATGCGATCAAACCGATGAACTGCCCAGGACATATACAAATCTATCAAAATGGAACGGTAAGTTACCGAGATTTGCCCATCCGAATGTGCGAGATCGGAAAAGTACACCGCTACGAGCGTAGTGGTGTTCTGCATGGTCTGTTTCGGGTTCGGGCCATCACTCAAGATGATGCCCATATCTTTTGTACGACCAATCAGATGAAGGATGAGCTTCTGGGAGTTATTCACCTAGTTGACAGGATGTATCGGGTTTTTGGGTTTTCCTACCAAGTGGAATTGAGTACCCGCCCAGTAGACTTTATGGGAACAATCGATCAATGGGATATTGCGACACAAGCGCTTACGGATGCTCTTGAAGAAGCTTCGATCCCATACCGTGTTAATGAAGGGGACGGTGCTTTCTACGGGCCGAAAATCGACTACCATATTCGTGATTCTATTGGCAGAACCTGGCAGTGCGCAACAGTCCAGCTTGATTTCCAGATGCCGCAGAGGTTTGACCTTACGTATATCACGAGCAATAATGAAGAAGAACGCCCCGTTATGATTCATCGAACGGTATTGGGTGCGTTAGAACGGATCTTTGGGGTGTTAATCGAACATTTCGCGGGTGCCTTCCCTCTTTGGCTGGCTCCAACGCAAGCGGTCCTTTTACCCATCGCGGATCGACATAATGAGCAGTGTTATTCGTACAAAAACAAATTGGAACTAGCTGGCATCCGGGCCGAAGTGGATGACAAACCGCGCAAAATCTCCTATAAGATCAGAGAGGCTCAACTACAGAAGATCCCATATATGCTTGTTGTGGGTGACATGGAAACAAAAGACCAAACCGCAGCGGTCCGTTTGCGTTGCGGGACAGATATTGGCCCAAAGCCTTTGGAAGAGATCATTGAGAAAATGACTGCTGAAATCGATACGTATCTCTTGAGCTCCGCTTTTTCTTCATAATTTCGAGGGTTCGGGGTATAGGGTGATGATCGTCTTTTGAAACGGAGATTGAGCAATCCAATTCCTGTTGGATCCATAATAATCGGTGGGGATCACCCGATTGCGATTCAGTCAATGTGCACAGTGCCCGTATCAAACCCATCTGCTTGCGTAGCCCAAATCCACCGACTCAATCAATTTGGAGCTGATTTAGTACGGATTGCATTGCCTGATCGAGAGTCGCTCGAGCTCTTACCAGAAGTTTTGGAACGGACCAATCCAATCCCTTTGATTGCTGATGTTCATTATGACTACAAAATTGCTTTAGAAGCGATTCAACGGGGAGTCCCAAAAATCCGCTTGAATCCCGGCAATATAACAAACGCGAAACGGATTCGGGACATTGCGATTGTAGCCAAGAGAATGGGAGTATCCATACGAGTTGGAGCCAATGCGGGTTCGCTTCCTAAAGATCTTTCTCATTTACCCAAAGCGGAAGCTCTTGCAGAAGCTGCAATGAGAGAAGTGCGCATTTTAGAAGAAGTCGGTTTCGACCAAATCATTGTGGCGGTTAAGGCTTCAGATATCCAACAAACACTGGAAGCGACGCGATCCGTTGCAAGTCAGTGTTTATATCCGCTCCATATCGGTTTGACAGAAGCGGGTACCCTTTTCTCTTCATTAGTAAAATCCAGCATATTGATTGGAAGTCTATTACAGGAAGGGATAGGAGACACCATTCGTTATTCGATCACTGGAGACCCGATTCATGAAGTCCGCGCGGCGAAGACCCTTCTGGGTTCTTTGGGCTTAAAAAAGTGTCCTACCGTTATTGCTTGCCCTACCTGTGGAAGGACCAATGCTCCTGTTGAAGAATGGGCAAATCAGATCGAAGCTTTTCTTGCGTTTTGTGATGTATCGATAACCGTTGCAGTAATGGGGTGCGCAGTAAATGGTATAGGGGAAGGCAAAGAAGCGGATGTTGGAATCGCCGGAACAAAACAAGGAGGAGTGATCTTTCGGAAAGGAAAGATTGTTGCCACATATACCAAAGATCAGTTATGGAATCGTTTTTTTGATCTGCTAGAAGACGTTATCCGCGAACGTACCTAAGGCCTGGTGATTTTTGTTGTCTTTCGCAATCATTTTGATGTCTCTATTCGTTCTTGTTCTGGTTCAGAAATTGACCCGATCGATCTTTATTGCAGTTTTCGCCGCAATTATGATTGTGATCGTTTTTCGTTGGGATGGCAATGCCCTTTGTTTGAGCTTAATAGAACCTTTTTCGGATATCGCTTTGTATCGATCGGTAATTCCGGTTTTTCTGATCTTTCTGTTTAGCGAAGGCCTTTCGCACTCACGAGATGATCAAAAATTCTCCCAATCTGTTCAAAATCTTTTTGACCCAAAAACATCCGTTGCTTTTATGCCATTAATGATCGGTTTCTTGCCCATGCCTGGTGGAGCAATGTTCACAGCACCCATTGTGAAGATGGTCGGGAAAGACTCTCCCAGCGAGTATCTTGTGCTGGCCAACTTCTGGTTCAGACACGCTGTTGAGTTTTTTTGGCCCTTGTATCCTGCTTTGATAATTATTTGCTCATTGGCTTCCATCAATATGGCATCCTTTTCGATCCAAGCCTTCCCTATCTTTCTCACAGCGGTCGTTGGCGGGTGGATCTACTTAAACGGATTTTCTTTCCCAAAAATGAAAAAGACCCACTGGCATTCCCTGAAGGGATTGTGGGTTTTGCTTGTGATTGCGATCACAGGGGTATTCATTCTCGCATTCCGAATGGAGGGGTATCTTGCTCTTTTGATTACTGTAGGGGTCTATTTTTGTTTGCGATCTCACTCATTGATTCCGTCGATAAAAAAAACCGTCAAGCGTTTCCCCGTATTCTTTTTGCTCTTTTCTTTTTTTTCCTATAAAGCCTATCTGGAACATGTTCAACTTGCTGCAGATATTGCGATAGACTTACAGCAATTGGGGTTGAACTTGAGTGTACTTACTTTCCTATTGCCCTTTTTAATAGGACTAGCCACAGGTATCACCCAAAGCGCCATTGGAATCTCTGCCCCTTTGCTTCTGGTTTTGGGCGCAGATCCTTTGTGGTTGTATTTTGGAGCGGTAGCTGGAGTTCTTATGTCTCCTGTGCATCTGTGTATCGTACTGACTGTGAATTACTTTCAAACAGATTTGTATAAAACACTGATCCGAATGACACCCCTCTTGGCAACTACCGGTTTGGTCGCCTTTTTGATATCGTACCTGACCTAATGTCTTCTTTCCGGCAAAGGCGTACTTGGTGGGGAAAGAAATGATATATCTGCAATCCCAGGCTCTGATGCTGCCGATACTGATCATTGGATATAACAGCGTATTTTTGCTCGTATGCTGTCTGGATAATCCATTCATCCGCTGGAGAAAAACGGACTACATCTGGATTGCTTTGAAAGTGGGTGTTCCAAAATGGATGATTGGTAGGGATGATATAATCCACATTGGCATCGAACACAAATCGAATCGGAAAGAAAAGGGTGGGAAAAGCGCCCAAGGCATTCATAAGGTCTCTGAGGCGAAGGGGATCGGGTTGCAAAAGACCGGAAAAGATAATGTTGCTTCCGTCGACGATGACTCCTTGTTTGGGCTGTTTTGTGATTACCCTTCGAATAAAAGGATGGATGTTTTCCTGGCGCATCCGTTCCATCATTCGGATTCTTTGTGGATCCGAAAAGTCTTTGAATAAGTCCCGAATCCAAGTAATCTGCATTGGATTGAGGCGATACAAACTCAAATTTCGAATGCTATCGATGAGTTCCGAAAACATGCGTTCATCATGGGTATCTACAAGGGAATTATCGTGTTTCGAGTTTTCAAAACGATCCATAATAGTCAATAACGCAGCGAACAGCTCCATTGGTGAAGGAAAAACCTCATGGTTTTTATCGGTTCTCCATTTTTCCGATGCTACCTGTGTGAACTGCAAAAAAGAGGCATCAGCAGTCCTTGATTTGGCCTCTTGGAAAAAAGCGATCACCAAAGGGTGAGGGGGGAAAAAGCTTTTTGGAGCAGTATAGAAGAGTAGAAAACCCAAATCCCAATCGGAAAGATCTAATAAGTCGCAACACGCGTCCAGTCTATCGGAGAACTTTCCCGAACCGTAGAAAAGCTTGTCCAATCCAAACATAACCGTAAGAAGGTCTGTTCCTCGAAGCTTCTCCCTTAGCGAAGGATCCAACTTACCGATGATGTAGGAAAAACCCGAATCATCCATTTTCTTTAGACGTGACTGAGATAAAGACTCGATCGCCCATTGACTCTTAGCTCTCAAATCCTGTAACCGATGTAAATACTGCGCGTCGTACAACGCATCAATCAAGTCTTTCACAAAAGAACCACCTGGGGTTTATGAAGAACTGGGTGATCAATTACTTCGCATTGAGCAGAAAATACCGATTGCAAAAGCTCTTTCCGAATTACCTCTTCGGGAGTTCCGATGCATTCGAGATCTCCGTGGTTCAAGACACAAATCCGATCACAGTAAAGCGCGGCTATGTTGATATCGTGAAAAACGCCAACGATGGTGATTCTCTCTTTCTGATTCTTATATGAAACGGTTTGTAAAACCTGCTGGATATGTCCCAAATCGAGATGAGCAATAAACTCATCCAGAAGAATGACGGGTGTTTGCTGAGCGAAACACTTTGCGATGATCGTTCTCTGTTTTTCTCCTCCGCTCAAAGTGTAGTACTGGCGTTTTTCAAAACCATTCAGTTGGGTTTGTTCGATCGCTTTACGCACGATCTGATAGTCTTCGACTCTTTGCTCGGAGAAGGGGCTATGATACGGAATCCGCCCCATATGAACAATATCCTGGACAGAAAAATCATACACAGGAGAAAAGTCCTGTAAGACTGCAGAAACCTTTTGAGCAAGCTTTTTCCGAGAAGTGTGGGTGGTACTCGCACCATTGATTCGGATTTCTCCTTTATCAGGGCGCAAAAGCCCGCAGATCAGCTTCAGCAAGGTGCTTTTCCCTGAACCATTGGGACCAATGATCCCGAAAAACTCTGCAGAAGAAATCACTAGAGATAGATTGCGGATTAAGGGAGATTCTCGTTCATACGAAAAAGAAAGTTGATTGAGTTCAATCAAATGGATCCGCTTCCTTCCTAAGGAGTTGCTTACACAATTTGACTACACCTGAGGCATTGGCGCAGTATCCTTCACATTCAAAGCTTTTGGCGAGCTCTCCAGTCAGAGATGCCCCCCCACAGATTAACGGGACCGATAGATGAACCTCTTTCCGGAGATGAGAAAACTCTTCGACTTTTCCGATGGTTGTCGTCATCATCGCCGATAAGCCTACAATATCCGGTTTTTCCCTAAGAACCGCTTCAAGGATCTCCTGAGCCGACCGGTCGAATCCTATATCAACCACTTCGAATCCTCCACTCTGCAAAACTGTTCCGATTATCTTCTTTCCTATATCATGTACATCCCCTTCGACAGTTGCCAGCAAAACACGACCAATCGTCCGACTCCGTTTTCCTACTAGAGTGTTCAAATGATCAAAGATCGGTGCTGCAGTCTGAGCGGCCATAAGAAGATGCGGCAAAAACAAGATTCCATTGGCATACATTTCTCCGATTGTTTGTAGAGATTCCCCAAGGACCGATTGACCGACATCCAATGAATGCTCTGTTTCTATCCTATCCTGGATCAAACGGTTGGCGGTTTGCGTATCTCCATGCAGCAAAGAAGAAATCAATGGGTCATCCACACCAAAGCTGGGGTTTTCTCGTTCTTTTCCTTGCAGGGTTAAACTACCATCCAAAACACTCATGACGATTTTTTCAGCCGGATTCATGATTGCGCTATCCAACCCAACACTTATGGCTTGAGAAAGAAAGGCGGCATTGATATGGCTCCGGTTTCTCATCCCGTAACTCAGGTTAGACAGCCCTAATGTAGTCCGAATCCCTTGTTCATGCAACATACGAATTGCTTCAAGTGTGATTTTGGGATTGTTTCCAGCACCGATTGTCATGACCAAAGGGTCTGCTAAGATACGGTCACGAGATATACCGGCATTTTCCATTTCTCGAATCCCATCAAGGATTAGTTGAAATCGTTCGAGCGCTGTATCGGGAACCCTTTTTCCCATGGCCAACAGGATAATTAATCCTCCGTACTGTTTCAGGCAATGAACAGCAAATTCCAGGCTCTTGGGGGTAATCCGTGCGGAGTTAATGATTGAGCGACCTGGGTATTCTCTAAGCGCTGTTTCCCGAAATTCATGCGTTTGGATATCAACTGAAAGAGGTATGCACGATGCCCGATCCAAATCGCAGATAGCCTTTCGAATATGATCCAAAGTTAAGCCTTTTTCGATTCCCAAGTTCAGATCCAATACATCGGCTCCTTCTTGTACTTGGCTGGCCGCTTCATGGATTACCGTTCTCATTTCCATCTCAGTAACTTCTTTCTGAAAATCATTCCGAGAAGCAGGGTTGATCCGTTCTCCGATTACCATAAACGGGGTAGGTGAAATCCAATGAGTTCGGGAGGTGACAAAAAACCGTGGGCGAACCAACCTCTTTGTTTCGCCTCGATGGTAGATTTCTAGTAGCAACCGTAGTTCTCGAATATGGTTCGGGCCTGTCCCACAGCAACCTCCAACAATAGCTACACCCAAATCCAGGAAGTCTTCCATATAAAGCCGGAACTGATTGGGAGTTAGGTTGTATCGAGATTCTTTTCCGATCGTAACAGGGTTCCCTGCATTGGGTTGAACACAGATGGGTTTAGCAGTTACTTCCAGCAGAGAACGAACAACCGGTATCATTTGTTGAGGATCCAGCGTACAGTTAATCCCGATCGCATCAACATCCAGATCCTCCATTAAAACACCGAATCCTTGAACCGGGGTGCCCGTTACGGTTCGTCCTTCTCCGGTGAAGGTCATTGAAGCGATCAAGGGTATATGGGGCGCGATCTTTCGTGCTCCTGAAATAGCGGCTTTCAGTTCTTTTATATCCGTAAAGGTTTCCAGAAGGATTCCATCCACGCCTGAATCGACTAAAACCATGGCTTGCTGAGAAAAGCAATCTTCCAACTCTTCATAAGAAGGTTCTCCAAATGGTTGCGCAAAATGCCCCGAAGAAGAGATATCACCAAATACCCAACTCTTTCCCTGCGCTGCTTTTTTCGCGATTTGAACAGCGAATCGATTCATTGGTTCGAATAACTCATCCAATCCAAGCATCTTTAGTTTTAGTGGATTTGCGCTGAAGGAATTTGTAAGGATCAGATTGGACCCTGCGCGTACATAATCTTTATGGAGGTCCAATACAGAATCAGGGTTGTCAATATTGAGCATTTCCACAGCGCGGCTGTCTGACCTTTTGTTTTGGAGGTTTGCCCCGTAAGAACCGTCTAATAGGAGTATTTCTTTTTGAAGTCGATTTGAAAACTCTACTCTATCCATTATGGATCCCCTCTTCAACCATGAGGCGTGATTTTGTGAGTATTTTCAGAATCGGATCCGGTTGGTTCATGGTATAGAGGTGGACATTGGGGAACCCCTGATCTCTGAGCATGAGAATCTGTTGGGTTGCATAATCGATCCCTGCTTGTCGAAAACTTTCCGGATCTTCCTGAAATCGTTCAATCGATTGGAGCAATGCTTTGGGGATCTTTGCTCCCGACAATTCGAGAATTTTTTGTATTTGGATCTTTTTGACCAAAGGCATGATTCCCGGAATGATTGGATGGGAAAGCCCGCGCTTACGAACATTATTAACAAACCGATAGAAACAAGAGTTATCAAAAAACATTTGGGAGATAAAAAAGTCAGCCCCAGTAGATGCTTTGATCACAAGATGTTCAATGGAACGATCTGGATTACGATGGGTCGGGTGGCCTTCGGGATAGGTTGCAGCTCCTACGCAGAATCGTCCATCTTCTCGTACGAGCCGGATTAAGTCTATTGCATGGCGAAAATCTTTCCACGCCCCATCGGGGTAGGTAACTCCTTTTGGAATATCTCCCCGTAAAGCGAGAATAGCACGGACTCCTGCTTCGTAAAGCTGGTCGAGAACTTGTACCACATCTTCCTTCGAAAAGCCGACAGCGGTTAAATGACTGAGTGGAAGGACGCCCCTTTCCAGAACTTCGTGAGAAATCTGCACAACTTTTCCCTTGTTCGATCCCCCTGCCCCGTAGGTAACACTCATGAATGAGGGATTTGTGGGGCAAAGTGATTCGATTGTTTTCATGACAAACTCAAAGGCCTTTTGATGATCTTTTTTTGGAGGGAAGATTTCCAGGGAAAAGGGTCTTGATAAGCTGTTCATAAACTCTATGGTTCTATTCTTCATAGGTACCCCCAATATCTCAGGATCTCATCACCAAATTCTGCGATGATTATACCATGGCAAAAGGGTTTTGGGCGATTCTGTGTTGCATTGAAAAAAAACCAACGAAAGACACAATGGGTCCTTCTGAGCCGTTTCATCTCTCCTTTTGTTGTCGTGCCTCTGCTAAGGTCGTCTTGGATCAAGTTCTGAGTTCGTCGGTATTATTTCTTAATTGTCAAACATATCCAGTACAATGACCTATATATGTAGACATATTCCATATACGTTTGTATTATTATGATTATTGTGGTATAATCAAGCCATGGAGGTGAAAGGATGGATTTAAACGAATGGTTTTGGAAGGTTCCGACGGAAGATCTAAAAGCTGGAAGATATTGGGTATCGGGAGAAAAAAGTTGGATCTGCCTGGTCTGCGGACGAGTATTTGAAGAAGGAAAGGTTTATCCGGTCGGGAAAAACCTGTACATCGCTGAAAAAGCGGTCGATCTGCATATATATAATGATCACGGAGGAACATGGCCCTTTCTGCTGGAATTAGATCAACGGCTTTCAGGGTTGAGCGAAACCCAAATCATCTTGCTTAACTTTCTCCATGAGGGGAAAAGCAATCGTGAGATTGCTCGGGAGATGAAAGTGACTGAATCCACGGTCAGAAACCACCGCTTTCGTCTTCGAGAGAAAGCGAAACAAGCGCGAGTTTTCCTTGCTCTGTGGAACTTGGTGGAAGCAATGGAAAAAAGAGAAGACAAGCTCGTTGAATATCCAAAAAACGCAACGATGATCGACGATCGATATGATGTCACTGAAGAAGAGGCACTGCAAATGGTACGTAAGTATGTTGATCAAACGGGAAAGATCATTGCCTTCCCGAACAAACAAAAAGCCAAATGGATCATCTTGCGCCACATAATCAAGGAACATTTCGAAATAGGGATTACATATGAGGAATCGGAAATCAATCATATTTTGATGAATGTGATTGATGATTATGTTATGGTGCGTCGATACTTGATTGAATATGGATTTCTGAAACGAACTCCTGATGGGCGAGCATATTGGATTCCATTCTAGTGAAAGGTTTTCTGCGGTTTTTTTTGAATCGAGTAGGAGGCTACTCATTAATTGAGTAGCCGTCCTCTCACACCACCGGGC
>CAZOJQ010000039.1:0-25516 GCA_964580185.1 uncultured Thermotogaceae bacterium | reverse complement strand
ATCAAAACAACAATCAATCGCTCCTTCCGAGAGAGTGTTGGGTTTTCGTTTCTCATTCGTTGGATTCCTCAGAAGGGTTCATTTGCTCCACAAAGGAATGAACAAGATCTTCCATCTCTTCTTCGGTCGCTTTGGGCATTTTTGGAAAGACGTTTCGATAGATAAACCCCGCTTTTTCATTTAGCACCTGACCCCCAGGAAAGCGCATCTTTACTCGTGCTGTCTCCAAAAGGGCGGGGTGAAAGTTTTTCTCGAAGAGTTGGCGAATCTGCTCTGGTTCTTTTTCTCCCGCGCACAAGAAAAGAGCGATCGCGCGCTTTTCCAACTCCTGCGCGAATCGTCTACAAAAGGATTTTATCTCTTTCCGAACTTTTCCTATGTAGATTCCTCCACCGATAACCACCGCATCCCAATGATTCCAATCGATCGCGTTCGAATCAGCGAGATCCATGGACTGGCTCTCATCTCCAAAAGCCTGCGCCAAACGATGCGCAAACATAGCCGTTGTGCCATACTTCCCAGAAAAAACCACTAAGGTTTTCATAGCATCCCCTTCTTTCCCATTTCAAACTCTTCCTTGATTGATTGTACCATAAAAAAGCTGGTTTATTGCGGAGAATCACGGATTTCTTTGGAAGAACAGAGGCGAATTACCGAGAAATCATGGTATAATCATCCCAGAACGAGTAAAGGGGTGGAAGAATGAGATCCAAAAATGAATGTATTGCCGAATTTGAGCGATGGAAAGGCAATACCCGCGGATGGATGCTTGAGGATTTAAACCAGATGGAGCATCTCCCTGAAGGGGAATTTGAGAAGCAATTAATCGAACGATTCAGTATTGACGCTGACTTTGGAACCGGGGGACTGCGAAGCATCATCCGGACCGGTACAAATGGGATGAACGATGTTTGGGTGGAGCGGATTTCCCGAGCCATTGCCCAAACGGCAGATTCTGTTGTCATCGCCTACGATACCCGGAATTTTTCCGAATCATTTGCGAAGCTGGCTGCGGATACCATAGCCCAAATGGGAAAGACTGCCTGGTTGTTTCCGGCTCCAACACCGACACCGGTTCTTTCTTTTGCTGTTCGGTATTTACAATGTGATGCAGGGATCGTGATCACGGCCAGTCACAATCCTCCCGCATACAACGGGTATAAAGTGTATGATGGACGGGGCGTACAGCTGATTCCTTCTCTGGTAGATGAGCTGAAAGAGCGGATGGAGTCCATACCATTCTTTCCTCCTATGGAAAACCGAAAAAAGAAAAAAGGATCCTCAGCCTATAAGATGGTACCCGATCAGTTGGCAAAAGCGTACGAAGAACAAGTCATTGAACAGCTCTCGCCCTGGATCAAGCCCGAGGATGAACCCATTCCTGTTGTGTATACTCCTTTGCATGGCACTGGAGCCTTATGGATTCCAAAAATCATGCCCCGTATCGGTATCATCCCGCTCACCATCGAAGAGCAAATGAACCCAGATCCTGAATTTTCGACAGTGTCTCTGCCCAACCCAGAAGATCCCGATGCTTTTGCTCACTCGATCTCGTTCGCAGAGAGACAAGATCCCAGACCCCAAGCCATATTGGCCACAGATCCCGACACAGACCGGATGGGCATCCAAGTCTGGAATGGGGCTCAATATCAACCGTTAAACGGAAACGAAATCGGGATTCTCCTTTTGGATTTCCTGATCCAAAAATCGTTGGTACAGGGTCGGGACCTCCGCAACTCTGTAGTCCTCAAGACCATCGTCAGTACTGAGATGGTCAATCGAATGAAAACCCGATACGGATTCCAGTTGATTGAAACCCTTACAGGATTCAAATACTTGGGGGATCAAATCGAACAGTTGGAAGAACCGGATCAAGAATTCCTTTTCGCTTTTGAAGAAAGCTACGGGTACCTCTATGGAGATCAGAGCAGAGATAAGGATGCCATCATGGGTTGTCTGCTTTTTTGCCTTCTCGTGAAACACTTTGGAAGCGGGGAACATATCCTGCAAAACTTGGAAGTTTTGCGAGGAGAGTATGGGTACTATAGAGAAGGATTGATTACGCAAGAGTTTCCCGGCGTGGAAGGATTGCAGCAGATGCAGGCTTTTATGCGTCGGATTCGGGAAAAACCCCCGATCACCTGGGCCCAGCAACCCTTGACCGAATCACGAGATTACGCCCAAGAATCGGGAATCATGAAAGGAGATGTTCTGGAATGGCGTTTCGGGAAGAAGCTAAAAATCATCATCCGCCCTTCCGGAACAGAACCGAAGCTGAAAGCCTATTTCTTTTGCCGTGAAAACACGCAAAACGAGACGAACCAGCTTCTGGCATCCAGTATCGAGGCTTGGAACCACTTTTTTAAACCCTAACTCCATCGAATCATTGGAAGCAGTTCCAAAGATGGAGTTGATTCTGGAGGAGGCATCGGATGTTTAGCATTCGTAATGAAGATATTCACGTTTTGTTTGACACGGAAACCATACAAAAGCGAATCGCGGAACTGGGGAAAGAAATCGCTGATTATTACCGTCCCTTGACCGATCGTTTGTATATGGTATGTGTGTTGAAAGGTTCCGTGCACTTCTTCTCCGATCTTTTGCTGAACATTCCGATGAATGCCCATTATATCTTTATTCAGGTTTCCAGTTACGAGGATAACCAGTCCACTGGGAATGTAGTAATCAAATCGATCTTGGATGAATCGATCGAAGGGCAATATGTCGTGATCGTTGAAGATATACTCGATTCAGGGAAAACGCTCCATCATGTCATTCGCTTCTTGGAACAGTTTCAACCCAAGGATCTGAGCGTAGCAACATTGTTGGATAAACACGAAAACGATCATTTGGGCGTTACCCCTCGATTTACCGGGTTTCAGGTGCCGAACCAGTTTATGATCGGTTATGGATTGGATTATGACCAGATCTACCGAAATCTTCCATACATCGGATATGTCCCCTGATCCCAATCTCCGGAAATACCGCAAGAAGGGGATTGTCACCTCTTTGGTGCTTCTGGTCATTTTCATGCTCTCTTACGGAATCATGAATCCGTTGTGGGACCTGCACCTTCAATCGCTGGAGATAGAAAGAAAGGGGCTCGGGAGCCTTGGTTCCATGTACGCGATGGATTTGGGATGCCATATCGAAACCGTAATGATGAACTGGGAGACGATGGCCTTGAAGCCCTGGGACGATTCCATCAAAATAAACGGCGTCCTGCTTCTTTGGAGGAACGGGAACATGGAAGTGAGACAACCTGGATTTGCCCCGTAAGGAGGGTGCTATGGAACAAACACAAGAACCACCCATTGCCCTTGGGCAGGAAGACAATCTGACTCCTAAGCGGATTGTGGAATTGTTGAACCGATATATCATTGGACAAGACCCCGCCAAAAAATCCGTAGCCGTCGCTTTGCGCAACCGGATCCGGCGCCAGCGATTGTCTGAAAAGATGCGGCGGGAGATCATTCCGAAAAACATCCTGATGATGGGACCCACTGGCGTGGGCAAGACCGAAATTGCTCGGAGGCTTGCGCAGATTTCTCGGTCCCCGTTTATAAAAGTGGAAGCGTCCCGATTCACGGAAGTTGGGTATGTAGGCCGTTCGGTCGAATCCATGATTCGTGATCTGGTCGAGGCATCCATCAACATGATCAAGTCCGACGAAATGCGCCGCGTAAAGGCGCAAGCCGAAATAGAGGTAGAGAACCGCATCTTGGAAGCTCTGACCCGTACTCGGCCATCGAAACCGCAGCAGCCATTTGGCGAAAACTTTCTGGGGGCATTGCTGGGGAATCGACAACCTTCTCCGCCATCCGAGCAACAACCACCGCAGCAAGACCCGAACCAGAAGGAACAGATCACATCCACACGGGAAAAACTGAACCAGGGTTTGTTAGAAGACAACGATGTGGAACTGGAAATCGAACAGACGGCGGCTCCAGCAATCGGTATGATTGGTGGGGGAGATATGGCGGAAGAGATGGGAATCGACCTTCAAGGGGTTTTTGGAAATCTGGTTCCCAAAAAACGGGTGATCAAACGCATGAAAGTACGGGAAGCCCGGAAGTTTCTTTTTCCAATCGAAGCAGAAAAGTTGATCGATATGGACAAAACCGTTCAAACAGGCTTAGATATGGCACAAGAACGGGGAATCATCTTCATTGACGAAATCGATAAAGTGGCATCCAAGTCTTCTTCAGGAAGCGGACCGGATGTGTCGAGAGAGGGCGTCCAAAGAGATCTCTTGCCAATCGTTGAAGGCACCAATGTAATGACAAAACATGGAATGGTGCGAACCGATTATATCCTTTTTATTGCGGCTGGCGCTTTCCACATATCCAAACCCGCCGACCTGATTCCTGAGTTTCAAGGACGGTTTCCCATCCGTGTGGAACTGGATCCGTTAACTGTCCAGGATTTCGAACGGATTGTTGTCGAACCGGAAAATTCTCTCCTGAAACAATATACGGCTTTGTTGGATACCGACGGAGTGACTTTGGACTTTACCTCCGATGGCATTCGAGAGATTGCACATATCGCCTTCACACTCAACGAACGCATCGAAAACATTGGCGCTCGGCGTCTTTACACCGTCATGGAAAAGATCTTGGAAGATATTTCCTTCGAAGCCCCTGATACTGCTGAAAAGCAGGTTCATATCGATCAAGAATTCGTTCGAAAGCATCTGGAATCGATTCTCCAAGACGAAGACCTTTCTTCGTACATCCTGTAATCAAGGAGTCTGCGATGGATCGGATTCATCGAATCATGTTGGCATCGGTTCATATCTTTCAGCCCCAAGAGTGGGAATGGCTGACCAATCAATTCTCATCGATCGACGAGATGCTCCGCGCGCCTACGCTGCTCTCTGGTCTTGAAGAGCGGATTCAGCGTTTCTCTTCGTTGGATCGCCATACGATGGAGCAAGAATTGCATCGAATCATGAGCCGAAAGGATATTTCAATCCTCCTTTGGGGAGAGGAAGAATACCCTGCCCTGTTGAAAGAGATTCCGGATCCGCCTTTGGCATTGTTCGCAAAAGGGAGGCATCAGGTCCTCAATGACCCCCAGTTGAAAATCGGAGTTGTGGGTTCTCGAAAAAACACTGCGTATGGTTCGTACGCAGTTCAGAAGATCGTAGCTCCTTTAGCCAGGCAAGGCATTGCCATAGTCAGTGGACTTGCCTATGGAATCGATGCCCTTGCGCACAAACAAGCCATAGAAATGAATACCACTACTGTAGGCGTTCTGGGTGGAGGAGTCGACCATATCTATCCGATGGCTCACAAAGACTTGTATCGAAGGGTATCTGAGGAAGGATGTTTGATCAGTGAATATCTGCCTTCCACGCGCCCATTGCCCCGATACTTTCCGCGCAGAAATCGGATCATATCCGGTTTGAGCCATGGGGTTCTGGTGATCGAAGCGACAGCCAAGAGCGGATCTTTAATTACCGCGCAATGCGCCCTCTCCCAAAATCGAGAAGTCTTTGCTGTTCCGGGTTCCATTCAATCCATTTACTCCGAAGGAACGCACCGGTTGATTCAGCTTGGCGCGAAGCTGGTTACCTCGCATACGGATATCATCAACGAGTTTCCATGGATCCAAACCCACTTTGATTTTCAACCATCCACCGCCCGAACGGATTTGGAAGCTTCTGAGCAAATCGTAGTTTCCGCGATTCAGGAAGGAAAAGCGCATTTTGACGCTTTGCTTGATTGCACCGGGTTGCAGGCAGGTCAACTGAATGAAATATTGACGATGCTCACACTCAGGGGGATCGTTTTGCAGCAAGACACAGAGTATCGGCTGTTGAGGGGATAAGATGGCGAAGAGAACGGACCGCAAATGGATATGGATCGGGATCATGATCGGATTCTTTGCCTTTGGATTGAGCGGATTATTTGGAATGCAGATCGAGATTGGAGGAGGCTACCGGTTCGCTCCCAGTAGTTTTAATCATAACGGATTCAATATTGATTTGGGGATCTGGAATGAATTCAATGACCGGATTGAATTCGACATTACCTATCATCCCCACTTTTCATTTGATGATGAAGGAACACAGAGTGAAACGCCCATGGATTTTTGGAATTTCGACTTTGGTGTGTATGTTCCGATTTTGGGGAGGGATGTCGGCCGAACGGGATACCGCTTCGGAATCCATTCCACATTCGAGTATGGGAACTTCTATACGCAATATTCGCAAACGGGAGACGATCCAACCGACCAAGACTTATGGAACGCCTGGCAAGACTCCAGTTACTGGTTTGCCGCTGGATTGTATGGACAGTATCATTTTGATCCATGGCTCTTTGAAGTTTCTTTGGGGTTGCCCATCGTCTACAATCCACAAAACATGGGCTTTATGGATCTTCTCTTTGGAACTGTACAGGCCAAGCTTCGGTACTTTGTTCAAAGCGGCCAATATCAGTTCAGAGACCACCTAGTAGTGGAGTTCCAACTGTCCAACCGAAAAATCGGGTTTTCCGTATATTTGATCATGCCCTTTTAATTATGGATCATTCGAAAGCCACGCTCAAACGGTTTTTGCAATCCTGTGGGGTTGGAGCCAGGAGAAAAGTCGACGAAATGATTCATCAAGGCAGAGTATGCGTGAATGGAAGAGTGGTCACCCAGTTTGCGTTTGAAGTGGATGCTTCCCGAGATACGATCACGCTGGATGGGCGTATCTGTTCTCGGCAAATTGAACCCCAGTATTACCTATTCCACAAACCGCGCGGAATCATCTCATCAGTCTCAGATCCCCAAGGCAGAGAAACGGTCATCGATTATGTGCGTCGGCATCACGGGATCAAAGGGTATTTGTTTCCTGTAGGTAGATTGGATCAAGACACGGAAGGGTTGTTGATCCTTACCAACGATGGTGATTTTGCCAATCAGATGCTGCATCCCCGCTATGAAGCCCAAAAAGTCTATCAGGCTTGGGTCCAAGGAACACCTACAAACGAAGAGATGGAGCGATTCCGCGGTGGTTTGATCCTAGGAAGAGGAAAGACCGCTCCAGCCGGACTGACCCTATTAAAGTCCGATAAGAACCGATCCCTATGGGAGATTCGCCTCCATGAAGGGAAAAAGCGGCAAATCCGTCTTATGTGTCAGGCATTGGGTCACCCCGTTCTGTATCTAAAACGGATTCAAATGGGTTCC
This sequence comes from uncultured Thermotogaceae bacterium, assembly GCA_964580185.1. Classification (GTDB taxonomy): domain Bacteria; phylum Thermotogota; class Thermotogae; order MWEM01; family MWEM01; genus CAYWWY01. Next base: position 18,337 of record CAZOJQ010000039.1, on the reverse strand, counting down.
TTTACCCTGAAGGGAATCGAAACACCCGGTCAATTGAGGTCTTTTACCAATTCAGAACGAGAGGAAATCCAGCACAGAGAGAAAGAAAGAAGGAAAGAAAGGCGGTGGGGGTGTTGAAAAATCGGATGAGAATGGGAATGGGTCTCATCATTCTTTTTGTTGCATGTGTATCTATTGCGTGGGGAACAACTGGTTATATGCAATTGCGAAGCATCCAAGAAAAAATCGCTTTTGCATACAATCTCGACGATGCGTCCCTTTTGGATTCCAGTATTCAAGATCTCAATCAACTTTTGCAACAGTATCCGAATGACGTTGGCCTGCGGCAGAAAGCCTTCATCCTAATGGGGGATGCCTATTTCTACCGGGGTAGTTATGATCAAGCGCTCTCTACGTATCAGCAGGCTCAATCCCTATTGATCGTATCGGATACCGACTATCCATATGTGCTGTATTCCAAAGCATATGCCTTATACTATGCGGCTCTCAATGCGACGGGCAACCTTCAAGCCCAATACATTCGTCAGGCCCTCTCTGCGATCGACGAAATCTCCTCTTTTTCCGAATACGCGCAAGACGCTTTCCTTTTGCGTGGAATGGTGCTGCGGCTCTCGGGAGACTTTATGTCAGCGGTGGCCTTTTTGGACCGCGTAACTCGAGAAGACTTACGCCCAACTGCCAGTTATTACAAAGGCTTGGTGTTATACGAACAAAGAAACTACGCTGCAGCAGTATTGGCGTTCCAACAAGCGCAGAGGCAAGGGCAGGATAAAGAACTGATTGCGGCAAGCATTTATCAGGTTGTGAAGGCACTGATGAATCTTCAAAACTACCGGGAGGCTTTGCAGCATTCGGAGATCTTGGTCCGTGATTTTTCCGATACTCGATTCCGGGGAGATATCATGACTCTTCATGTGGAATTGCTTTATCAAAGTGGATCGTATGATTCCGCTTTGCGGTATATCGATACGGTCATCCAAAGCGCGTCATCGACACGAGAACGAATGGATGCGTTGATCGCAAAAGGGTGGATTACTTACAAAAACCAGCGGATCGACACGGCCATCGACCTCTGGACCCAAGCCATGGAATTGGGGGCGCGCGCGCATAATCAGGAAGCCTTTGAAGCGGCAAAAAATGTGATGGGGGCCATGCGAGAAGGCGGGGACTATTCCGGATTGGTGGCGTTTCTGAATCGCGTGAAATCCTTGTTCCCAGAAAAAACGACCGAGTTGGACCTTGAAACCGCCAAGATCTATATAGCCATGCGCCGAATCGATGAAGCGGAAGTCCTTTTGCGCCGAGTACTCGCTACCGGATTGGCTTTTCAAGAAGCCAACTATTGGATGGCCCAGCTATTCCTTCAAAAGGGGGATTTCCGCCAAGCTCTAGATACAATAGAACGCATCATCCAGTCCGGAACGCCGCGATATGTTTTCTTGGGTCAATCATTCAAAGGGGACGTGCTTTTTCAGACCCGGGACTACTCAGGATCCCGCGATGCCTATCGGAAAGCATTAGAAGTCGCGGGAGATCAAGAACGCACTCAAACGCTCATCAATCTTGGGATTGTAGCCATGGCCATGCAAAACTACACGGAAGCAGACGGTTACTTTCAGCGATTGAAAGACAATTATCAACAAGACGTCACTGGCGCGCTCAACGCGGCGTTTTATCTGGCTGAATCCTATGCATTGCGCAATCAGTTCGCACAGGCGTCTCGCGAGTATGACTGGATTATCCAGAACGATACCACGGGGCGATTCGTTCGTAATGCGACCATCAAGAAATTTGAAATGCTGATTCAATCAACCACCAATATGGATCCCATCATCCAACAGATCGATCAAGCGATTGCTCAAACGGGCGATGCCCTGTTGAAAAAGGAATTGGCGTATCTGAGAGGAGAAGCATTCCTCAGGAAAGGAGACGTTCTTTCGGCTTACAATGCCATTTCAGGCGTGCAAACAGATGGTATGCAGGACTCCTCCAAAGCAGGAATGCTGTATATCCGAGCGCGGTACTTCACATCGATCGGAAACCGGACGGAAGCCGACCGAGCGTATTCCCAGCTCATCCAACAGTATCCACAGTCTGCGAAAGCGCCTTGGGGGCTTCAAGACTATGCCCTCTCGTTCTACCATCGGGGAGACTATGATCAGTCCAAAAACCTATTCTTCCAGCTGATTACCACATACCCGACCTTTTCCAAAGTGGACGCGGGATATTTCTATATTGGTCTATCCTACGAGCGGCTTGGCGATCCCCAAAGAGCTTTGCGAATCTATGAAGAATTGCTCCAAAAATTCCCGAATACGGATCGACTCAATGAAACACGGGAACGGATCAATCAGCTAAAAACCCCGTGAAGATTGCCGCTTGGTCAAAACTCAACCTATTTTTGGCTATTGGGAATCAACGCGCCGATGGATATCACGAGCTGACCAGCATTTTCCAAACGATTTCGTTGCATGATGACCTGCTTTTGGATTCTCATACAGATGAATCCTTGCGGGATTCTTTCTCTGAATGCGATTTTCAGGTTTTTTGGGATTCGGATTTCCCTGAAGCGGAACCATTGGGTTGGGATGCGCAGAACACTCTTTATCGCGCAGTTGTTCACTTGATGCGCGTTCAAAGATCCCCTCTAGGCAAACGGATCCGACTGATCAAGCGGATCCCTACCCGGAGTGGATTGGGCGGTGGAAGCGCGGACGCAGGGGCCCTGATCCGTCATTTTGGAAGACTTTGGGGCATTTCGGAGGATCGCCAAATCCAAATCGCCCGTACGATCGGAAGCGATGTGCCTTTTTTCCTGAAAGGGGGAACCGCCCTGGTTCAAGGAACGGGAGAGCGCGTTACCGCTATGCCATCGTTACCACCTTTTCCCGTTTTGTTGGTCCGGCCTCCGATCGGTTTGGCCACCTCGGATATGTACCGCAGGTTGGACCAATGGCGCGCTGTTCAAAGAGATGTGTTCCTTGATGCCAACGATGAGGGAAAAACGGCACTCGACACCCATCAACAGCTCTGTCAGCAAAAACCGATTGCGTGCCGGAATGATTTTTTCCCTGCGCTCTGCGGCATCGATCCTGTTTTGGACCGTTGGAACCCTCAATGGGAAGCCTTTCATCACCCGAATCTATTGGCAAAAGGAATGACTGGATCTGGATCGGTTTTTTTTGCTGTGTTCCATACCTGCGTGCCCTTCGACCATATTCAGGGGTTGCGGGCTGATTGGCAGAAACAAGGATGCTGGTCAACCGCGGCTCGATTTCTATCGGAGGAAGACATTGATTTGCTTTGAAATGAGGGTAGACCGACTCCTCAAAATCGTTCAGTATTGTGATTTGATCAGCGGTTCGGAACAGAAGCATTTTAAAGAAATCCAGATGTTTTATGATAACGGGATTCAGGCTTATGTCACTGATGGTGGTCTATACACTCACTTTCAGATTCCCGTGTCAACCCAGCCTTTTGACCATACCTTTCTCCTTCCTATCCCCGGGATTAAGCTGTTTCTTCAGAACCAAACCAAAGAGACCCCGGTTCGCGTTACCTTGCGAGAGCGCGAGATGGTTCTGGAGATTGGAGAAGAACTTTTGGCCATTTTGCAACCCAATCCTCCGTATAGAAAACCAATGAAAGCGTACCGGATTCTCGGCCATTTCCCCTTCAAAGAGTTTTTACGCGGTCTCGATTTTGCTTCGGTTCGGATGGCGGAGAATGAACGTGTCTCCTTTTTTGTCCGAGAGGGATTATTGACTGTGAGTACGGTATACGATGATCTGACAGCGATCTACCAGTCCTTTTGCCCGTGTCAGAATCTGAATGTGGTTCTTCCCTATTACAATCTCCGCCACTTAATCAAAGCATACAATCTCTTGGATGTATCGGAACTCCGCCTGGGCATTTCGGAAGATCAAAAAGAACTAGCCTTTCAAATTTCTGGTGCATTAAGCGTGATTGCCTGCGATCCGATGGATCGCAAGGAAATGGTTCAAGCGCTGCAGCTGGGTTCCATGAATGAATCATTGAATCCTTTGTTTGAGACTGAAACCACTCGATTTCGAAAGGCATTGGCGAAAGCCCTGAAGCTTTCTCACGGATCAAAGATCGAGATGGTGTTGGACAAAGAGTCGGTTGAGCTGCACATTCGTCAAGATCGGATCTACTACTCTGTACGAGAACCAGGACGTTGGGTGGCTGAAGACGAGGGATATCCTTGGAAGGTCCGACTGGCTCCAGACGCGATTCTTTCCATGATATCTCGGATCACTTCCCGCCAGATTTCCATCTCCTACGATCATGGGTTTTTGAGTATCAGCGATCCTCAACACAAACGTGCTTTGATGATGAAATCCGAAGTACAACCACCTTTTGAAAGGAGTGATTCTCATGAGTCGTTGGCAAGATCTAACCAATAATTTGTCGGATTTAAAGAATCAGGGGCTATTCACGATCATTCGTACATTGCAAGGTCCTCAGGGAGGTTGGCTGCAAATTGACGGAAAAAAGGTGCTGAATCTCTCATCCAATAATTACTTAGGACTTGCCAATCATCCGAAACTGAAAGAAGCGTCCATTCGAGCCATCCAAAATTGGGGGGTTGGGCCCGGAGCCGTGCGGACCATTGCAGGAACCATGGGTTTGCACACCCAATTGGAGGAAGCGCTGGCTCGGTTTAAGGGCGTACCTGCAGTGATTGTCGTCCAATCGGGATTCAATGCGAATCAAGCTATCATCCCAACGATTACAACGGAAGAAGACGCAATTCTGTCGGATGAGCTGAATCACGCCAGCATCATCGATGCGGTGCGCTTATCAAAAGCCCGCCGGTTTGTATGGAAGCATAAAGACGGGGATGATTTGAAGAAGCAATTGCAGGCTGCAAAAGATGCCGGATGCAAGAAAAAGCTCGTGATTACCGATGGAGTCTTTTCCATGGACGGCGACCTGGCGCCTTTGCCAAAGATTGCGGAGATTTGCAAAAAATACAAAGCCATCTTAATGGTCGATGATGCGCACGGAGAAGGAGTCCTTGGAACGAATGGCCGAGGTATCGTGGATCACTTTGGCCTCCATGACCAAGTGGATATCGAAGTGGGAACCCTCTCGAAGGCCTTTGGTGTGGTCGGCGGATTTGTCTCCGGTGATGAGGATTTGATCGCTTACTTAAAACAGAAGGCTCGAACCTTCCTGTTTAGCAGTTCTTTGAGCCCCGCGGACACTGCCGCGGCGATCGAGGCCGTTCGGATTCTGTCTGAAGACGATACTTTGGTCAAAAAACTTTGGGAAAATGCCGCGTATTTCCAATCCCGAATGCGCGAGGAAGGGTTCAATCTGGGAGAAACGGAAACCCCAATCACTCCGGTAATGCTGAACGAAGCACCGATCGCTTCAGCATTCAGTCGAAGGTTGATGGAACGGGGGGTTTTTGCTCAATCGATCGGCTTTCCAACGGTTCCTAAGGGAAAAGCGCGAATCCGCGTCATGATCAGCGCGACTCATGCGAAAGAAGACCTGGATATCGGGATCAATGCTTTTGTTCAAACGGCAAAAGAGATGGATGCCCTTAAACTCGGGCTAGAAGGAACCCCGTAACCATCGAATGAATGATCCGTCCGCGGGCGCTGGAAGCAACCCCCATAGACCGAGTCAATACCCACCAAATCTCTGTACAAAATACATACATTCTTTCTTAGCGTGACTCAATGGGGTTTCGCGGTATTTTTGCCCTATGATTCTCTGGTTCATGGTATAATTGGGGGAATTTTTCTCGCCAGTTTGACAAATACCATCCCAGAATTTTCCCAAAATCAGGAGGTCACGCGGAATGGATCAGAAGAAAAAAGCCTGGATAGTTGTTTTCAGCGGCTTGGGGGTAAACCTGACCTTAGGTGTGCTGTATGCATGGGGGGTTATCTCAGCTGCCCTGATTGATCAGTTGGAATGGACAGCAACACAGACCCAGATCCCGTATATGGTCGCGTCGGCCATCTTTGCCTTTACAATGGTTCCCGCAGGAAGAATCCAGGATAAACTGGGACCAAGGCTCGTGTTGCTCCTCGCTTCTGTCCTTGCCGGAGCAGGGTTTGTCTTCTCGGGTATGCGCTTGGGCGTTGTCGAACTGACCATCTTCTTCGGAATCTTCTTTGGGTTGGCTATGGGGTTCGGATACGCTTCGCCGACTCCTGCCGCAGTGAAGTGGTTCCACTCCAATCATCGGGGTTTCATAACGGGTCTTGTGGTCAGCGGATTCGGGCTCGCTCCAATCTATATCGCCCCCTTAGCGAACCTCCTTTTGGATCAAATCGGAATCCAAGCTACATTCATCACCCTGGGCCTTTTCTTTTTTGCCATTGTCTTCGGATTTTCCTTCCTGATCAAAAATCCCCCATCCGGGCATGTCCCGATTCTTTTGGAAACAAAACGAACCCCCCCCATTCGATTAACCCGTCAGGATGTAGATTACAAGCAGATGCTTCGATGTAAGCAATTTTACCTGATCTGGTCCCTCTTCTTCTTCGGGACATTCGCAGGGTTGCTCATCATCGGGCAGATGCAGAAGATCGGACAAGAGCAAGCGGGTATGCAGAACGCCTTTATCATTGTTACGGTATACGCCCTCTTCAATTTTCTCGGTCGAATCAGTTGGGGGAGCATCTCTGATCGGATCGGGAGAAAACAAACCCTCTTTGCCATGTTTGCCATTCAGGTGCTGGTTTTCTTGCTCTTCCCGTTCCTGACTCATCCGGTTGCTCTGCTGGTCGGAAAGAGTTTGGTCGGGTTTACATTTGGTGGAATGCTGACGATTTTCCCGGCCTTGACTGCGGACCTGTACGGAGTGAAACACCTGGGTGTAAACTATGGATTGATGATTACCGCGTGGGGTGTAGGCGGGGTTTTGGGACCCCTGTTCGGAGGGATGGCTCGAGATATTACCGGGGGATACGATGCCAGTTATATCGCAGCCATGATTCTCAGCGGCTTTGGCGCGGTAATGAGCCTTATGATTACCCTACCCAAACCTTCCCCCATATCCCAAACAACACCCGCGGGAACCATCGGGGAGCCCGACCTGAGTGTCCAACCTCCTGTCGCCCCCGAAAACACGAGCGAGTAACCCAATGAGTATGAATTGAGGTGAGCCATGGAAAAACCGATACGAAGGGTCATTTTAATGGTTCTGGATAGCGTAGGAATCGGGCAGATGCCTGATGCTGCCGAATACGGAGACGAAGGATCCGATACGTTGGGAAATACTGCTAAGGCTGTTGGCGGACTTTTCCTTCCTCACATGGAGCAATTGGGTGTTGGCCATCTTACATCAATTCAGGGTGTTCAGCCGATCCCGGCGCGCGGGTTTTATGGCAAGATGATGGAACAAAGCCCTGGTAAGGATTCGACTACAGGTCATTGGGAGATTGCCGGCCTTGTAGTGGAACAACCATTCGATTATTTTCCCGAGGGATTCCCCGAACCAGTGATTCGTTTGTTTGAAGAACGAACTGGACGGAAAACCTTGGGGAATCTTCCCGCCTCAGGAACGGAAATCATCAAGGACCTTGGCGAAACGCATATGCAGACCGGGAGCCTAATCGTGTACACCTCTGCTGACAGCGTTTTCCAGATTGCCGCCCACGAATCGGTCGTGGAGGTGAACGAACTATATCGGTATTGCGAAATCGCGCGAACCCTTCTGGATGAATGCGGGTTCAAGGTCGCTCGAGTGATTGCTCGCCCCTTTGAAGGAATCCCAGGCGCTTTTGTCCGCACCCCGCGAAGGCACGACTTCTCTTTGCCCCCAGACGGTCCGATGCTTTTGGATCATTTGGTAGAAGGTGGCGTTGATGTGGTTGGGGTGGGGAAGATCTATGATCTGTACGCAGGCGTTTCTGTTCCGCATCATGTTGGAACCACCGACAATATGGATGGGGTGAATCGAACCTTGGAAATGATGGATCGATTCGATTCCCCCGCATTGATCTTTACCAACCTCGTCGATTTCGATATGAAGTACGGACACCGGAATGATTATGTCCAGTATGCTCAAGCCTTGGAGGCGTTTGATCGAAGGCTTCCAGAACTGATTGGGAAGATGAAGGAAGACGATCTGCTCATTCTCACCGCGGATCATGGATGTGATCCAACGACCGTTTCTACGGATCATTCGAGAGAAATGGTTCCCGTTTTGGGGTGGGGCAAAAGGATCCGTTCCGACGTCAATATAGGCACCCGCTCTTCTTTTGCTGATCTGGGACAGACTGTGGCGGATCTCTTTTCTGTCAAACCCGTTTCTTTTGGCCATTCTTTCAAGGGTATGATCCTGTAGGGAAGAGAACCAACAATCCTTGATTATCCCTGCTCAATGGATAATGATGAAACCGCTGGGCACTTGAGCGAATCTACATTCCCTTTGATAAACCGCTTCCAACCGGCCATGGCCACCATGGCTGCGTTATCCGTACACAAATCCACCGGAGGTAAGAAAACAGGCACACCATTCTTTGATGCTTCTGCCAGGGCTCGCTCCCGAAGCCTTTTGTTGGCGGCCACTCCTCCCGCGAACAAGATTGAACGCGCCTTCCATCTGCGCGCTGCGGAAAAACTCTTTCGGATCAGCGGTTCCACAATCGCTTCTTGAAAACTGGCCGCCACATCTTCCACCCGGGCATCGGGATGCTTCTGCATATAATACAATAAGGAGGTTTTGAGACCGCTATAGGAAAAGTCATAGTTTCCTGGTTCCATAAATGCTGTGGGGAATAGGATATTGTGCTGATCCCCTCCTGTTGCGGCCTGTTCGATAGAAGGACCACCCGGATAGGCTAAGCCCAAGATCCGCGCGCCTTTATCAAATGCCTCACCAGCTGCGTCATCCCGCGTGTTGCCGATGCAAACCATTTCATCTTCCTTGGAAACATACAAAATTTGTGTATGGCCTCCAGAAACCAGGGTAACGATCATGGGAGGGTGCAGGTCCGCATCGTTGAGGTATAAGGCGTACACATGCGCCCGAAGATGGTTGATCCCCAAAAAAGGGATCCCCAATGAAAATGCCAGTCCTTTCCCTGCTGAAAGTCCGATTAAAAGAGATGGAATCAATCCTGGGCCTCGGGTCGCTGCTATGGCATCCAGATCGGAATAGCTCAGCTGTGAACGGTCCATGGCTTCTTGTAGAACGAGGGGAAAGTTTTGCAGATGGTTCCGAGACGCGATCTCTGGTACGACACCCCCATAGGGTCGATGAATCTCGATTTGAGAAAAGACCACATTGGCCATCAGTTCCGAACCATCCTTCAACACAGCAACAGCTGTTTCATCACAGGAGGTTTCGATTCCGAGGATGATCCCCTTGTCTCTCATACGCGCCCTGCTTCAGGTTTGAGAAGATTGCGTTTCCGGGAAAAAATCACCTGAAAGATTCCAAATACAGCGATCAGAATCATAATACTCCCTCCGATTACCCATGGGGTAAGGACTTCTCTCAGAAGAAACCATCCCAAAAGTATGGCAATGATGGGGTTTACATAGGAATAGGTCATTACCACACGGATCGGTAGGAGTTGAACGGCAATTACATAGGACGTGAATGCGAGAACAGACCCGAAGATGAGCAGATAGGTCCAGGCCAACCAAGCATCCGAACTAGGCGCAGGAAGGGGTTCGCGTAGAATCAGACTCATAACCAGAAACCCCATCCCTCCAAAAAGCTGCTGGTATGCGGAGTTAACCCAGGGGGAAAGATTTCGAACCCTTCTTTTTTGGATGATGGTCCCTGCGCTCCAGAAGATCGGAGCAAAGATCAAGGCAACCATACTCCAGAAATCCGCAGGTTCGGCTCCAATCAGGCTCGGCCAGCTCATCGTTACAATGCCTCCAAACCCAAGCACCAAAAAAAGAACCAAAGGAAGGCTGGGTCGTCTTCGATCAAGAACCGATTCGATCCCAACCATCCATATGGGGATTGCGCCCATCAGAACGGCCGCATAACTCGAATCCGCGTGCTGGGATGCCCATGTAACCAACCCATTGCCTCCTACCCAAAGCAAGACGGAGGCTACTGCAAGTTCCATAAGCATCCTTCGCGGCATTCGGAAGGATTTGCGGGAGATTTTGGCAATCAAAAAGACAAGGAAGCAACCCATCAGGAGGCGAGACGCTCCGAGAGAAAAGGGCGCAAAACCAGATCCTTCCCGGACGGCAACCCGTATGGCCATATATGTGCTCCCCCACACCAGGTAGACCACCACAAGATGCATATAGCCCACCCATTTCTTCTCCATATCCATACGCCTCCTTTTGGTCAGAGAATTATAGCATACTTTGATCGCGGCCTTGCCCCCACGGGAATGTGCTATAATTCATTGAGCCAATTCTTGGAAACGAAAGCGGGGGCGCAATCTGAATACATCGTCTTGGTTGAAGCGGTATGGAGTGTTCTTGAGCAAACGGTGGGGGCAGCATTTCCTTTCCAACGAAGCAATCGCGGAAAAAATCGCTGGATATGCGCAAATCCAACCGGATGAGCAGGTGATCGAGATCGGTCCTGGGGCAGGCGGACTGACTCATTATTTGCTGAAAGAGGCGCGGCAGGTTGTAGCGATCGAAATCGACCCGCGGTTATCTCCCTTGCTCGAAGAACGGTTTGGGTCCAATCCATCCTTTATTCTGCGGAATGCCGATTTTTTGACCATACATGCTCAAGAAATGAATCTGTCCCCTCCGTTCCTTTTCGTATCCAATCTGCCCTACAATGTGGGCGTCGCGATTCTCCAGCGGGTATGGTCGGAGTTTATGGATATGAACCGGGCTATCTTCATGCTTCAGAAGGAGGTGGTGGAACGCTTGACTGCTCCTCCTTCCAAAAAAGCGTATGGTTCGCTCAGTGTCTTCTGTCAATCGGTGGTGGATCTTCAGATTCTTTGCGCTGTTTCTCCCAGCCATTTCATCCCCAATCCGCAAGTAGACTCTGTCGTGATTGAAATGAAACCCCAAAAACACCCCAAAATCCCCCCCGAAGATCATGCATCCTTTTCCTCTTTTCTTCGGACCGCCTTCGCGCATCGCCGAAAAATGCTGAAAAGCGCGTTGTCTTCCAACCCAAAGATGCTGGATGCCATGAAGGCCTGTGGAATCGACGCTTCACAGAGAGCAGAGAGTTTAAGCATTCATGATTTTCATCGCCTGTTTCAGCACTGGAAGGGGGGAATGATATGAAAACACCCGAGTATGAAACGATGATCCAAAAAATTCTTCATTCTATCAACGAAGGCGTAATTCTGATCGATTCGAATCGGACGATCATCTTCATCAACGACACTGCGACCAGTATTTTGGGAATCCCTCGTGAAAGAGCCCTTGGCAAAGACGTTGTTTCGACGATCCCCAATACTCGTCTTCATATCGTCCTGAAAACAACCGTACCCGAATATGACAAGTTGCAATACCTCGACAATACAGTCATTGTGACTTCTCGGATTCCGATCTTCGATGAGGGAGCCAATGTGATCGGTGTGGTGGCCATTTTCCGAGATATTACCTCTGTCCAGCGGCTGGCGGAAGAAGTGACCAATCTTAAGGAGATCCAAACCACTCTTTCAGCGATCATCGATTCTACCCACGACGCGATCTCTGTCGCGGACGAACGAGGCAAGATTCAATTGGTTAATAAAGAGTATTCAAGAATAACGGGAATGACTTCGGAAGAGGTGGTCGGTAATCTAGCAACCATTGATATTGCCCGAGGAGAAAGCATCCATATGCAGGTGGCGCGAACCCGTCAAGCCGTCTTCGGAAAACGCCTGGTCGTGGGACCTGCGCGAAAAGAAGTGATTGTGGATGTAACCCCACTCTTTGTGAAAGGAGTCTTTAAAGGAAGCGTAGCTGTGATTCATGACCTTACGGAAACGACTATGCTCATGGAACAGCTCCATAATGTCCAGCAAAGGCTTCGAACCGTCCAAGAACAGCCTACATTCCATGATATCCATGGAAAGAGCCATAAGCTGAGAGTGGCTATTCAACAAGCCCAGAGAGCCGCTCCAACTCCATTTACGATCTTGCTTCACGGAGAGCGGGGTACGGGAAAACGACTTTTTGCGCAAGCGATTCATCAACTCAGTGGATTTCATGAAGGTCCCTTTGTCATCATCAACGGTTTGCAATTATCGGGTAGAAAGGATTGGGAAGAAACCCTCTTTGGATATGAGTCGGATCCATCAAACCACAGGGATCGGAAAAGAAGCGTTCGCGGAGCTTTGGAAGAAGCCTTTGGAGGAACTTTATATCTGGATGAGATTTCTTATATGGATATTGGCGTTCAGGAGCGGTTTTTCCAGTTTTTAGAAACCAAGAGTTTCAGCCGAATCCATGAGAAAAAGAACCGAAAAGCCCATCTGAGAATCATCGTTTCCTCAACGGAGGACTTGGAGCAAAAGGTGAACCAAGGCCAGTTTATCCCTGACTTATATCACCGCATCCAAGTTGTGCCAATCGTCGTCCCCTCGCTTCGAGATCGGTTGGAAGATCTTCCTGTCCTCATACAATCCTCCATTCGGAGGTGGAATCAGGAATATGGTCGGAATGTGAAGGGAGTTGATCAATCGTTGATGGAACGGATGAACCAATATCCTTGGCCAGGGAATGTGCGCGAACTGGACAATCTTATCGCGCGCTCCATGATCCTTGCGCCCGCTGATTCACAAACTTTGAGTCTTGAACACTGCGATCTGCTCACCAGCCAAAGAGATCGATCAAAAGACTTTGCTTTCGACGACTTGCATGGAGACCTTCGTTCTCTGATGGCCCAAGCGGAGAAACGAATTATTGAACAAACCCTCTTGAAACATCGCAATCGACGTGTGGATACAGCGCGCGCGCTGGGTATCAGCCGCAGAAGTCTCTTCTATAAACTGAAAGAATACGGCATCCAACGGGAAGAAGAGGCGTAAGCCTACTTTCGGACTGCGCGGAACGTACCGGTTTTGGGAAAAGCACCTTCGCTGCTTACAGTACCCGTAATTGTGCGGTCATCTTCCACATGGCCATTGAAGAACACTCGATCATGAAAAAAAGATCGCCCATAGAATTTGAGATCCTGCCCCGGTTTCCAAGGGACTTCGATCGTATCTTCGTAAACATGGATCTTCCAAATGAGTGTCAAAGATTCGGAGAATTGCCGGATCTCTACATCGATGCTTTCATCAAATACCCCAAGTTTCCATGAGAAGGTCCAAGTCCCACTCAAGTTTTTGGTTGGAGATGGGGTTGGCCCAGGTGTAGGCTGAACCCACTGCCACTGACCATCGGGATAGAGAATGACTCTGCGACCGTCATCTGTGGTTGCGTAGGTTTGCGGGAACACCATAAGCGACAGAAGAATGAAAAGAACTACCACAAGCATCTTCTTCATACGAAACCTCCTTATGATGGAACTAGTTTTCGCAGATACTTTCCGATTCTTGGATCGCCCGTTCGCTTTTGATCTTCTGGGATAGATAGTGGGCGACGCGAGTTGGCTCCGGAAGACGGTATCTGGGCAAGATGCAGAGTTGTGTCAGATGAGCTGCGTCTTCCAATGTGATCAGATTCCCGACGGACACATACAGGGGATTGAACCCTTCTTTGGGTTGCAACACCACTCCGATGGGAACACCCGTTTCTGGGTGCAGGAGGGGTTCTTGATCCCCCTGTTTGGCTGGCACTTGGCAGACGGTTCCATACAGTCGTTTCTTTGCAACCCCAATGGCGGGCCGATTGATCCACAAACCCATATGAGATGCCAAACCCAATCCGCGCGGATGGGCGATTCCGTGACCGTCAAAAAAGACCACTTCTGGTTCGTGGTTCAATCGTTTCCACACTTTCAGTATCGGGGGGGCTTCCCGGAAAGATAACAATCCAGGAATATAGGGGAATGCAACCTTTGTTGTCAAAAACTTTTTCTCAATCAGTTCAAAGTCAGGAAAGGAAAGAACGGCGATGACGGCAAGAGCGTATTCCTGATCGTCTTTTTTGGTGTATGAAAGGTCCACACCCGCGATTAGTCTGGGAAGCTGACCCAATACCGTGAATTTGAGTTTTTTCGTAAGGGTTTCTTGGATCGATTTTGCCTCTTCAAGATCCACTTTCCAACTATGAAGATTGGCTATTGATGCCAGTTTTAACCCCTCTTTTCTTCTTTGGCTTTCTTCACTCGATCATCAATATAATCAAATGCATTGAGTTTGCGCAAAACTTCCCTAGGAATATCCTTGCAGTTTTCTACCTCGTTGTAGATCACAAACGGGTTGAGGATCTTGCGTTCGTAAATGTACTCTTCCACAAAGCGATGAAAGCGCTGAATGCCAAGTTTCTCCTGTCTTTTCTTGTTCCATGATGAAAACAATAAGAAGAGAACAATCCCAGCAATGACCAAGAATCCTACCCATCCGAAATCCATGCGCATCCCTCCAAATACTCGTTTTCACTCCAATTGGCCATTTCCGCATATCGTCGAGCCGGAACGGACTGAAATTCCACCCCGTACAGATACAGACCATCGGGTGGTGCCGTAACAGGCGACGCAGCGCGTTGTCTTTGAAGAATTGATGCGCGAATATGATCTGGCTCCAATTGCCCTGTCCCTACTCGAACCAATGCGCCAACCATATTCCGCACCATCTGTCGTAAAAAAGAGTGTCCTTCCACGCGGATCAGAATCACTTTTCGCCGCATTAGGGAAAAAATCCGTACCCGATAGATTTGCCGGATCGGGTTTTTATCTTCGCCCGGGGTCTTTTTCATGTATGTGCTGAAATCATGGATTCCTTCCATCCATCGCGCCGCCTGCCGCATGGAAGGAAGATCCAAATCATAGGGGAACCACCAGAATTTCTGTCGCAAAAAAATATCGGGTTGGGCAGTATGCAACAGATAATAGTGGTAGATTCTGCGTGTCGCTTTCTGCCTGGGATCAAAGTTTGAATCAACTGTTTGGACTCCGATCACATACATATCATTGGGTAGATGGGCATTGAGCGCGTTTTGAACATCGTTGTCTGTCATGGTTTCATAGGGAACTTCAAAAACAATGGCTTGCCTGATGGCATGGACACCTGTATCGGTTCGACCCGCTCCGTAAGTCACAGTCGGTTTTTTGTAAATCCGTTCAAGAGCTTTCTCGACCTCTCCTTGAACCGTTCTTTGATCTTTCTGCCGTTGGAACCCTTTATACCCGCTGCCATCGTAGGTCAGACGAATCATGACCTTTCGGATCACGTCTCATCTTCCCCTACGCGCAGAACAGCCAAAAAGGCTTCTTGAGGAACGCGGACCTGGCCGATTTCCCTTAGCTTCTTCTTTCCTTCCTTCTGCTTCTCCAACAACTTCATTTTCCGGGTCACATCGCCTCCATAGCATTTGGCAAGAACATCTTTGCGCAAGGCTCGGACAGTCTCGCGAGCAACAATTCGAGCGCCGCATTTGATCTGAACCGGGATCTCAAATTGCTGCATGGGAATCAACTCTTTGAGTTTTTTGGCCAGTTCGCGCGCCAGATAATCCCGTTTGGATTCATGGACAACGAGAGCCAAGGCATCCACGGCCTCTTTATTCAGGATAACCGATAACTTGACCATCTTCGAAGGCCGATTGTCCAGGTGATCATAGTCCATCGAACCATACCCGCGAGTTTTGGCTTTGAGTTTGTCGAAAAAATCAAAGATCAGCTCGGAAAGAGGCATTTCATAGATCAACATAATCCGGTCTTTCCCCGCGTTTTCCATATGGTGAAAGATCCCCCGGCGTTCCTGTTGGATAAAACCCATCAGGTTGCCCATATACTCCGAAGGGGTAATCACACTCAATTTGACATACGGTTCAAGCACCTCATCAAAATCCTCTTCTTCGGGGAACTTGGCGGGATCGTTGATCTCCTTCCAAACACCGTTTCGGTCTTTTACCTGCAACACCACGTTCGGAGCCGTCAAGATAACGGTAATATCGAACTCGCGTTCCAATCGTTCACGAACGACATCCATGTGCAAAAGACCCAAGAAACCACATCGAAAACCAAATCCCAAGGCAGGAGAGTTATCTGGTTCGAAAACAAGAGCCGCATCATTCAAGGTCAGTTTCTGCAGCGCTTTTCTCAATTCTTCAAAATATTCGGGCATTCCAGGAAACAATCCCGCAAACACCATCGGTTTGGCTTCTTTGTACCCGGGAAGGGGTTTGTCAACGGGATGAATCGCGCTGGTTACGGTATCACCGACCCGCGCTTGGGCTGCTTCTCGAATTCCGGCGATTACGTATCCCGCTTCTCCTGATGAAAGTTGAGTTACGGGTACCATCTGTGGGGAAAAAACTCCCACCTCGGAAACCTCGAATCGTTCTCCCGAATGCATCATTTGAATCGAATCTCCTACTTGGATTTGACCACCAAAGAGACGGACATGAACGACTACCCCTCGATATTTATCGAAATGCGCGTCAAAAATGAGCGCTTTCAACCCTTCTTCTTCTCGGATCGTTGGGTCGGGGATCTTTCGGACGATATTCTCCAGCAGCTCTCTCACGCCTTCGCCCGTTTTTGCGCTGGTACGTATACACTCATCTGCCGAAAACCCCAACAAGTCTTGGATTTCCGACAAAGTTTCCGACACATCTGCATGAACCAGATCGATTTTATTGACGACCGGAATGATCTCCAGATTGTTCTCCAATGCCAGAAAGGTGTTGGCAACCGTTTGCGCCTCCACTCCCTGGGATGCATCCACAAGAAGCACTGCACCTTCACAAGCAGCTAGAGATCGCGATACTTCATAGGTGAAATCGACATGGCCCGGAGTGTCGATAATATTGATCTCGTAGGTATGGCCATCACTTGCCCGGTACATTACTTTCACAGGATGGGCCTTGATGGTGATCCCGCGTTCGCGTTCAATATCCATGGCATCCAGGTACTGTTCTTTCATCAGACGGGATTCGACAGTCTGGGTCAACTCCAAGATCCGATCGGTCAGTGTGGTTTTTCCATGATCGATATGGGCGATGATGCTGATGTTGCGAATCCGTTTTGGATCATGCAATCCAGATGCCTCCTCTATTCATTCAGCCAAAGTCTGAGTACCAATGCCACTTCTTGAGGCTTTTCGCGAGCCGCACCTTCCAAAAGCAGAATCATATCGACCAGTTCCTGCTCCTCCGGTGATAATGGCTCATCTCGAGCCATTTTTTCAAGATCTTCCTCCACACGTCTCCGTTTGTCCCCAATCTCTCGTTCGTACTTTTTTTGCCGCGATTTTTGCATCAGGAAATAGATGAGAATCATCGTGACCGCGGCCAAAAGGAGCATGCCTGTGATCAACTGGATAAACCGTTGTCTTTGCGACTCAACCTGGAGCTGCGCACGCATTTGCTCCTCCAATGACCGATCGAAAGCCAAAAACTGCACCTCTACATTCGAAACGGAGGCATTGATGGCATTGGCAACTAGCGCTTGAATGGTTGAGGCTTCCACTTCTTGGGACGAGTTGGTTGAATCGATCAGCACAGTCAAGTTTTTGTCGATAATCTCACCTTGTCGATTCATGAGCACTCGCTGATACATCTCGTTGACATTATAGTTGATGATCGACTTCTCTCGGGAATAATCGGTCGTCATCGCTATTGTGGTTGATTCATAGGTTGGGGGTACGTTTGCATCCACCCCCACAGGATCTCCGGGAACCCCGGTTCGGGAATACTCGCTTTCGGTTTGTTGGCTGGCGATAATTCCACTGGTTCTCGTCACGGGCGTATATTCTTTAAACTCCTGTTCGATGGTCTCGAAGTTGAGGAGCGCGTCAAAGAGAACGACTACTTTCCCTGGCCCAAAGACTTGTTCCAGGCTGCTTCGAACACGGGTGGTGTAGTATTCGTCAATCATCTTTTTCAACTCCATCCGACTACTGGCCAAGCCCATGTCTGAATCCATTGCAACCGCGTCGCTGAGCATCCGGGACATGTTGTCGACGACTCGAACGTCGCGCATGTCCATTCCTTCTACGGCTCCGGCAACCAGTTCCATGATCGCTTTTACGTTTTCCGTTCTCAAAGCGGTTCCGGGCGCCAGCGTCAACATGACTGATGCTTTGGGTTGGGTATCTTCACCCCGGACATAGTACGTGAACTTGGGAATGGTAAGCAAAACTTGCGCAAACTGGATTCCCTGGATTGTCATGATTGAACGCGCCAACGCACCTTGCAGAGCAATTTGATACCGGACCTGTTTATCAAAACTCGTAGCCCCGAATGCTTGTTCTTCCATAATCTCAAAACCCTTGATCATTCCGCTCAGAATCCCATCCGC
>CAZOJQ010000038.1:2839-27605 GCA_964580185.1 uncultured Thermotogaceae bacterium | reverse complement strand
ACCGTCCATTGAAGCCCCACGAGTTACGCTCAAAGTTGTGCATGCCATTCCCGAAAACCCCAAACAGAAAAAAACAAGCGCAAAGAACCCTGATAAAGCCTTCATAACCAGTATTCGTTTCATTGTCGACCCCTCCTTTGGCGCTTTTATGCGCCCTGAACACGATTTTGGAGTGAGCAAATGGTAAGTCGCTTTTTTTACTCCTCGATTTCGATTTGGTCGCCGGTTCCCATTTTCGTGATCCCCATTCGTTGGTGAAACGCAGACAGAGCATAAAAACCGGTGCAATGCATGGGAAAAAGGTATGTCGGGTTTTCAGATTCGAAGTATGAAAGGGTTTTCTGGATTACCTCTTCAGTCTCACCGACCAGATGGAATCCCCCAACCACAGCGTATAAAGACTGACCTGTTACTGATTTGGCGGATTCGCAAATGTTGCAAATCCCCGCATGCCCGCAGCCTGAGACTACAACTACGCCATGCTTGGTGGAAATCGCCAGGGCTGAATCGTCCACCATTGGGTCATCTTCATGGCTTCCTTTCTCAAAAGAAGAAATCCGGGGGATTTGTCCCAAGAAGTGCACGCCCGACAACACTTCAATCGGAGTTTTCGAAGGCATTACGATATACGCTGTTTCCGCTTTTCCAAGTTCCTCCTTGGGAAGCGTTTCTATAACCCGGGGATGAAGAATCAAGCACTTCGGACTCAAGAAAGGCGAAAAGCGCAATCCTCCGGTGTGATCGGAGTGATGGTGGGAGAGGACAACGATATCTGTCTTCTGAAGATCGACCTCCAGTTGAACCGCGTTTGAATGAAAGAGATCGGAATAGCCAAGATCGAACAGAATGGAACCCGCGCGGCATTCGATAAACAAAGAGAGACCCCACTCCGCCCTACACTTCTTTACCCCTCCATACCCACACTCATTTTCGCACAAAACGGTAATGATCATAATGGTTCCCCTTTCGCAGATCAGATAGAATCGGAAACGGAACAAACAAAAACCCTCTGATGAATGAGCCGAGAACCTGAGCGCACGAAAAAATGGGGGAGTCTTGATTCAATCCTCCCCCACAAACATGCCTTGCTGATTTCTCTATGATCTTTCAACCATCGATCTGTGAGCATGCCACAGATCCTTTTCAAAGCCTACCTGTTACAGTTTCTCCGGAAACCAGTTGGCTGTTAAACCAATAACAAGCTCTGCATCCGCTTGATTGGGAGTCAGAACGTTATATATATGGTCTGCTCCAGGCACGATTCGCAGGGTGATGTCCATGCTCCCTGCATTGCTTGCAAAACTTCGAGAGGCCAAAGTGATGGAACCATCGTTCTCACCCGCGATAATCAGAAGTGGATGGTGGTAGGTCTGGATGTCATAGAGGGGGAAGAAACTATAGCGACTTTCGAAGTATTCCCTGCTTAAAACGATTGTGCGCCAACCCAGATCCACTTCAACCTTTCCTTTTTCCCGGGCTATGGGGTAATACTGCTCATACATCTCCACTTGAGAAGATGCCATGTCTCCAGGAGTGGACCAAAGGGCCAATGCTTTGACTCGATGATCATTTCCAGACAAAATGCTTCCCACAACGCCTCCGAGACTGAACCCGACCACGCCAATCCGTTCCTTGTCGACTCCAGGCTGGCTTTCCAACCAATTCAATACCGTTCTTGCGTCTCGGATCTGAGTAGCGATGCTGTTTGCTTCAAACCCGACCGTATGATCACCGCCTCCGGGAAAGTCAAAACGCAGCGAAGCATACCCTTGCTCGGCCAACGCAACAGCCAATCGTTTAAACATATCCCCCACTTCGTCCTTAAAGCTTCCAAACCCATGGATCATCAGAACGACCGGAGGGTTGGTTATCCCTTCGGGCATGGTCATAATGGCGGGGATTGGATATTCTGTCCCCTGAATG
The DNA here is from genome assembly GCA_964580185.1 of uncultured Thermotogaceae bacterium. Lineage (GTDB taxonomy): Bacteria > Thermotogota > Thermotogae > MWEM01 > MWEM01 > CAYWWY01. The sequence goes on along the minus strand of CAZOJQ010000038.1, from coordinate 25,682 downwards.
GTGACTGGGGTTTGGATTGCTCCAATGGCCATCATACTAAGCAAGGATAACGCGATTGTGACGATCAAAATCCTTTTCATAATGCCTCCCTCTAATATAAAGTGGTATCTCAGAACCTGTTTAAAAGTTCGGGTTCCTGCGGTAGATATCGAGAATATAGGGGTTGGGTCCCTCTACCCATATCGTGAATGTTCCGGATCGACGGATAACCCGTTCTCCTGAAGAAAGGTTTTTGATATTAGAATCTACCATCAGGATGGTTTGCTCCCATCCAGACCCATCAAAAACCTTGATACGAAATGCTTGAGGATCGATCACTTCTCCTCCTGTAACTACGTGGACTTCCCAGATAATTTTCCATTCAGGTTCCTCTGAGCGGAAGGAGTATTCTCGATATGATTCAATTGAACCGATAGGAATGGTGACCGTTCGGATCTCCGTAGGAAGAAGTCTACCCGCCAGACCAGTATGAGAAAAAGAAGTTGCGAAAACCCACTCCAAATCGGTTTTCTCCTCTCCCATAAGCTGATCATATACATATCGGAAAAGTTGCTGTTTTGCCTCTTCAGATAGCAATGTCCATTCTGTGGGCATATCGGTTGGTGTTTCTTTGAACAATCCCAGCTTTTCTTTCCGAGCAATGGACGAGACATCATGAAAAATCGCTTGAAACTCATTCTTGAACGGTTCTTCGCAGATCTTCGCATACCCATTGACCAGCAGCACCGCGTTCCAAAGGACATCGATCTCTTTTCCGGTGATCCGAACCTTATTCCACAGATACACCAACAGATCGCCATTCTCGTCTTTGGGATTCCAGTCATAGGATAAGGAAACGGGTTTGCCCAACAAATGCTGTCGGGAAAATGCTCTCGCTTCGGCTTTCTGGGGTTCCGTCCACCCGTCTATTGATGTTCCGATAAGTTTTGCGACTACTCGTTTTGGAACGGGGCCGTCCAATTGGATTTCAATACGGTTCGCTTCGAAGACGTCAGTAACGATCCCACCTTCCGGTGTGAACGAGGGTTTCATACGGGAAAGGATCGGGTCGTAGAAAAAGTCACCCATCGGTATCAGGAGATACCCCGCCCCAAAAAGGGATACAGAAATTGAGATCAGCAGAATAAGAGAGAGGACAAAGCTTTTCTGCTTCATTGAGTTTCCTCCTCGATTCATTCTTAGGAACTCCATGGATCCACCTCCGGAACATCAAGTTCAATAATTCTTGGGGTGATATAAATGTTTACCGTAGTATTCTGGCGGTTGTCGTTTTCTCGGGTGAAGAATTGTCCAACGAAGGGCAGATCTCCAAAGAAGGGAAGCTTTGTAACTGTTTTGGATACCGATTCTGCCGTCAAGCCTCCGATGACAAGTGTGTCGTTATTCCTGATCACAACTTCCGTTCTGGCTTCCCGAGTATGTTCCATGGGAAACCCATATTGCGAGGGTTCCGAGGTGCTTACCTTGACGAAGATGGTCATGTGTACAGTTCCGTCATTTCTGACATGGGGGGTAATCGTCAAATCGTATCCCGGAGTGATGGTGACAAACTGTTCTCTACTTGTCCCGTCGGGTTGGGGTACATATACAAGGAAGTAATAGGTGTCTCCAATATGAATGTTGGCCTCTTTCCCGCTCATCGTCGTGATCGATGGATTGGAAATCTGGTTTCCAATTGTGTTTCCTTGAGATTGCTTCAGATGCAAGTCTACTTGCAAATCCCTTGTCAAAGCGGTTAAAAACCGCGAAAAATCAGCAAACTCGACAATCCCGCTTGTCAAAGACAATCCCGTTCCATCGACTTCCAAGAACCCGTCCCCCGAACTTAGGCTCAAAGAGCTATCATTGGAAAAGCTTTTGGTGAACGTATCATCAATCACCAACGCGCTGATCTCCACCAGTTTTCTCGGGCCAGCCAGCTGTTCAACCAATCCCGAACTTCGAATGGACGCCATCTGTGCATCGGTCACATTGGTAAAGATCAAGATGCCATTGATTTGGTCCACAAAGACTTCTGCTTTATAAACACTGGTGAGCATATTGGAGATTTCTTCGAAACCATGGCTAAGCCTCAGAGTTCTCGTTTTGTTCATTCCGGAAGTATGGGTGACTCCTGCGGGCGCAATGATATAAATATCATGAACCAACCCATCGACTTGTTCCACATGGAAATCATATAACCTCTTGATCAGGTCAAGCCACCCTTCCCATGTAACTCCTTCCAGTCTCAATCGACACGAAGATTCATATTCAGATGCAGCGTAATAGGTATACTCTTCGTGTGGCAAAAAAATGTTTTTCTGTGGGGAGAGATTTGCAGCGATTTCTTTCGTTAACTCAATGACATCCTGGCCGTTAGCCATGATATCGAAAGTTTGCGTCTCCTTATTCACGATGATGGGTCGATACGAACTGCGCAACAGTTCCATAGCCTTTTCAACCGCATGAGCAGGTCCTTCGATTGAAAGAGACGCTTGAAATCCTGAAGGATCAAGTTCGCGCGCGATCACACCCAACCGTAGGAGTTCAGAGATCATCGCCTGGGTTGAAAGCCTTCGCCCCTGTTTTGCATCGAAGAATGGGAATGGATTTTGAATATATGTATAGATTTCAGAAACTGTGGAAGGCTTGTACTGAGAAATCTCTGCGACAGCATTATCGATCAAAGACTGGGATCCCACAATCAAAAGGCTCTTTGAATCTTCCAGATGCGTGATCTTCAGGGTTGGATATTTGGCCATCAAGATCGAAGTGACTTCAAAAACATTCCATGTCTCAGGATTGGCCTGCTGGATGTCTTTGTACGAGAACACGTGTACTTGTTCCGATTCCATTCCTTCTAACACATCGATCAAACCGAAGCTGCGGAGAATGAGCTTCGCCTGGTCCAAGTGTTCTTTCTGCGCTTTGATCAAAAACTGACCGTTTTCAAAGTCAAGGAGTTGGATTTCCGCATCCTGTGTGCCACCCACACTTTTGAAGTATAGGGAAAGTACATTCTGAACGGTTTCGAAAGCGATTCCTCTAGCCCGTTGCAATATGGTGCTGTCTTCCATGAAATCGGAGCTGAGTGAATTGAGAACAACTTTTGCGCGACCCAAATCGTCCGGTGTACCGGTTAGGTAGTATCCACCAGGTCCAAAAGGCTCAACGGACACTCCGGGTACTTTGAGCTGTACAAGGCGTTGCACCTCTTCAGGAGTAAGAGTTGTGATATTGATCCTGACCAGTTCTGTGATCGGTTGTGGTCTTCCAGCAACTCTTTGGACATCCAGCTCCTGGAGTTCCTGGATGAACGCTTCTACGCCCCTTCTTTCACCATAGACCTTATATACGTCCAGGGTAGAGATGTAGATCATGTTTACTTCGCGATGCTTGTAGAAGTTTTCCCAGATCAAGATGATGTCGTTCTGCTGAAGGTAATCGAAGAAGACCATCTGAGAATAGATCTCGATTCGTTCGATTTCGCTGTCGATCCGTTGGAGCTCCTGTTTGGCTGCTAGGACATCGTTTTGAGAAGTGCCTCGGATAATGAAGAGATTGAGATTGTAGACTGCGAACACATCCAACCCAGGCCAACGTCTGGCCAAATACAGTGCCGTGTCACTTTGACCCGCCATTAACGCTTGACTGACAACATCTGTTTGCCCAAGCATTCGTTCGATTCGAGTCTGTTGGTCTTCGGTGCCTGAAGCCAATTCTCTTAGCAAAAGCCCTTGTAGCTCTTGCTGCGTAGGTTCTTCCGCTGTGCGGGTCCCAACAGTCGTTAGGCCAACAACTTGAATTTCTGTGATTTGAGTGCCGGTAAACCGTTCCGCTTCTCTTTGCATCATCTCTCTGCTGACATTGATCACTTCCACATACTCCGGTTGGCTGTACCAGACTGTTTCAAGCTGCTGAAGATAGGCTTCGATTGCGTCCAGGTCCTGAGGTTTCCCTTTAAGGATCAGAATGGGATCAAATCCCGCATCGATCTGAACCATGGGGAATTTGGAAGCAAGCGAATTGGGGATATTGGGATCGATCAAAACCTGCCTTGCGTTCTGGGGAAATCGATCGGATAGAGTGATCATTCGGACTTCCGATTGCAAAGGAGGAATGAGAAGGCCCCAATCATCCGCGATTTTTTGAACGGTTTGGACTTCATAATTGGAACCCATAAAGCTGATTTCATCTGGACTACCGTTGAAGCTTTGAAGGGTGCGTACGTCTTCAGCGGTCCAAGTTGTTGAGGGTTTTCCCGCAAGCGCTTTTGGGTTGAATCCTTCGCATTGGATGAAAGAAAGGGGAAAAATTCGTTGGAGCGCAACAGCGAGAAGTTTCCCTGTTCCGTCTGCGACATGGAACCGGACCATCCGTTCATGGCCTCGGTCTTTTCGGTTTTTGATGTAGTCGTTGATGTACAGCATCAGCTTCATCACAGACGATTCATCTCCGTACAAAAAGACTTCGCTTTTTAGGGAATCCACTTCAAAGGTAATCTTATCAAAAGGAGGCATGACTTCATTCTGCAGGGAAAGTCTTTTCGTTTCCACGGTGAAAAAATCCAGAAGGGTTCGAATTTCCTGGTGTTGGAGAGGAACATATGAGATTCTCCGTTCAAAAACTTTGTCTTCTTCGGTGCGAATTACCGGTCTTCCATCCGGCCCAAGTGTAGCGGTTTCGATTCCTTCCAGAAAACCCAAAAAATATCGAAACCGTTCATGCAAACTGTCTTCCCCGAAGAGCATGACACCGATCGAGATTTCATCTTCCGCGCCTCTTCCTCGGAGCAAGGTAATGAAATTGGCAGCTAGGGTTGCTTGAGGGATCTTTGTGAACTTGGAAAAGTTTGTGAGAATAAAGCTTTCCAAGCCGGATAGGTTAAAGGCGATCCCTTCTTGCACTTGGGTGGTCCGAGTCTGGTAAGCGCGGTATAGCTCGGAATCTGTTTTGAGGTTCAGGGTGTATGAAGCCCAGTAAGCGGTGGTCCGTTCGGGGGAGAGGTTGGTTTCGACCATAACCGCGCGAACTTTTTCCGGGATATGCTGCTTCCGCGCAATATAGAGGGTATTATTGGGGAGAAAGGCATAGCCAATATCTGGGTTGTTCATAATGAGGTGCAGGAAAAAATCTTCTGCGCGGACCCGTTCGGAAAGAATCACGAACTGCCCGGTCAGATTGCCTACCGATGCCTCATCAATGATCAGGTTGATATCCAGGTATCTGCGTAGCTGCGCCAACAATGAAACCAGAGGAGGCCGAGCGCCTCCGTGGAGCGGATCGGTGTACGTAGCGAGCTCTTCAAAAAAAGCGGAGCTCCTTGGAAAGCTAATCCGGAGGGTGTTGGCAACCACTTCAACCTTCGGTGATCTCGGGAAGAGCATATCAAAACGGATCTGAATGGTATTTTTTCCGGAACTTGCTCGAAAGCTTACAATCGGCGAATAACCGACAAATCGAACAATATCCTGATTGTCTTTGACTTCACCCGCTACCTCTATGGTAAGATAACGACCGTAGTCTTCTGATCGGGTTGCCACAGAAGTGGGTTCGCCCAGAAATACAAAGACAAAATCAACCGAATCATCAGAAGTTAAAAAGGTATGATTGACCAGTTGGTTCGCTGTTGTGATGCAAAAAAGAAGGCAACACAATGCGACAAGCAGTAACCGAGTTTTCATAATAACCCCCCAATTCGTACGATTTTCCCTTAAATACCTACTGTCTTCCCCTCAAATTTGCTCTTTGGTCCCTCAACTTTGAAACGGTTGGGCGCGCACCCGATAAATCTGCTGCTGCCTTCCCGAAGGATCGTCTGGATTCAAGTAATACAGAAGAATCCCCAAAGGAGTGATGTCTAGAATATGCAGCTGGGGATATCCCGGTAAATGAGATTCAAGGTTGATCTCATGAATCGCTACGGGATTTCGTGTTTGACGAATCCAGGCGGTTTTCTGTCCTTGTTCGTTCACAAAATAGGTCAGATAAAGGATATCACGGATTTCCTGGATACCAGCATCTTTGGATAAAAGCAACGCATGGACCATTTCAGGATCGTCAAAGGTAATGACATCAGGGATGAACCATAAATCAGATACCTGAACATTCGAGGTTTGAGTGTAAAGAGACCAAGCGCGCTGCATTTCCGCCTCTGTCGCCACTGGAGCCAACGCAGGAGTCGCTGTGATCGGCTGCTGGGGTGCAGTGGTTGTGGGCGTTCTTGGCGCAGTGGTTGTTGTGGTTCGAGCTGGCGCGCCTGTCGGAATGATATGGATTCCCAAAGCAGGCAAAGTCACGAAAAGAAATAGGAATGCTACACCTACCAACAAACCAATGAGAATAAATACTTTGGTTCGGTTAGAAATCTTGTTTTGCTTCTTTTTTTTCGGTGACACGCGATCACCTCCTCAACAAGCTTTCGTTTGCCTGATGACGAGCAATGACAAGTGAGCGAAACTCCATGACTGGTTGGATTGCTTGGCCAACGATGATCGGGAACTGGAAGGAGTTCCGGATTTCCATCTGTTCAACCCGGACCCCGCGCAGCATGGAGAGGTTTTCCAGTAACCAAGCAAAATGGTTTGCTGTCATCGGCCCTTGAAAAGAGAATTTTCCTGCGCTTTCGGTAAACGCGTATCCCAGGTTTTTGAGTTGATCGATGAGCGTGTCCAAATCTCTTTGAAATGGAACCAATGATTGATGATACCTTTGATACTTTTGGGTTTCGGATTGCAAAACAGTGAATATGCGGTCGTATTGCTGGGCAGATTCCCGAAGATCCCGAAGTTGTTGGGTTTGTTCGATCAACGGGAGGATATTGAATACGATCAGCAATACTGCAAATAACAATATCGCAATAACAATCCCGAGTGTTCTGGGTACGCCTACATTTTTTACCGGTTTTCTTGGCATACCATCACATCCCCGTGAGCGGAAGATTCAACTGAATGTACTTCCCTTGATAGAAGAGCGATTCGCTTGAAGTGCGGGCGATTCGGGCATCAAAGCGTTGAAGTCTTTGCTTAAGAGCATTTTCGAGAGCGTCGGGTTTGTACTGCTCTTTGTCAGAAGCGGTTTCAAAGAAGTCGATCCGCATCTCCCTCCCACGAGTGATGGATAAGGCATTGATGTATACGCGGCTTTCTGTATGAGATCGGACAACATCCAAAAACTCTTCCAAAGCGCCCTGAATACGAGCTTGGTATAGAGCGTCCCGTTCCAAGTCTCTTGATGCGGTTTGAAGAGTACGGATCTGCTGATTCATGATCGAGGATTGTTGGTCCAACTGCTGCGAGGCAAGCCGCAGATCAGAGATTTGCGTTGCGGACATATATCGGGAAGCATTGGGGCTTTCTGCGCGAATGGAATTAAGCTCCATCTCACGGATGGAATACAGGGTGATTCGAAATGCCGCGACGGGAAGAACCAATATAATACAAAGCAAAAGGAAGGTGGTAATCTTTAACTTACCTTTTTTTCTTTTGTATAAATTCACTCCTACCAAGAGTATTGACCCCCCTTAGACCCATTCCCAAGGTCGTACGGTATTCATCCAAATCATCAGGAATGTCTTGCCGGATCACAGTCCGCTTAATGCTGATGCCATCCAAAATCCGAATGTCTCTGGCATTTGCTTCCAAATCCAGAGAAATGCGTTGATTGATGGAACAGAAGAAAACCCCCGATACGCTAAACATAGGATCCGATTCGTTCAATGTGTTTAGATATTGCCGGACAACTTTCTCGCTTTCGAATCCAACCAGTTTATAGAAGTTTTCGAAAACGGAAAGCACTCCTTGCGTATATCCCAAAGATCCTGTTTCCGATCCTTTCAAGATTGCTTCGAGCACAAGGGAAGAGTCAAGACCAGATTTCTCCGAATCGGCAATCAATCGGTTCAAGGAAATGGGTATGTCCATGAATCGAATCACTTCTTTTCCGCGGAAAATGAACAGAATACTGTATTGAAAATCGACACAAACCAAAAAATGGAGCTTCATCGCTTGGTTCAGCTCTTCTAAACCCATTTTTTGGAAATCAAGAATCTCCAGATACTTTAACAGATCGGGCATCACGATGTCCGGTTCTGACAGACCCCCTTGCGTCATCAGTGACTGAATAAAGGGTTCCAGTTGCGCTTTCTTGGCGGCAAATACAAAGTATCCGGCGCTAGGAGATGTTCCAGAGGATCCAAATCCTTCCCCAAAATCCAACACTATGTTCTGAGAAGGAATGGAAAAATCTTCGGACAGCTTGTACTGAATTGCTCCTTTGATCTGGTCTTTGCTAAGTTTGGGCATTGTGTAATGTTCATATAAGGTTTGATCAAAAGGATAGTTCACGACCACAAGGTCTTCCACATCAACGGGAATCACCTGAATGATCGAGCGTAGAGCGTTGAGTTGTTGATTCAACGAAAAGGATGATTGTCCTTTTTCGGGGGTTTTTTGGAGGCTTTTTACCAGGCTCAATCGTTTGCCCCGTTTTCGAATCAGAACAACGCGAACAAAATTCGGATTCAGTTCAACGGTATAAATCCTTCTATAAAAGATCTGCAAAACTGATCACCCTTTGCCCCAATTGTAATCCGATCTTTCCGGTTACTGGTCGGATCGTAACACGATATCTTAGGTTATTCTTCTTCATGTAAATGCTTCCTCCCAATTGGATCGAACCCGTAGGCGCTATATGAAATGCGATGGATGAATCAATTTTGAATCGATTGATCTGGTGATTTCTAAGAAACAATACGGGTCGCCTTTGAAGAGCGTTTATTGCTTCATATCGAGCCTTTTGGAATTGATGATGAATCGTTAGCATCGCAAAAGGGATTTCTTTGGTTTCAGAGATTCTTCGAATGATTTGGGGAAATCCGACGACAGCCAGGGAAAAACAAGCCACTAAACTCATGCATACCATCAGTTCCACCAGGGTCAACCCATTCCGTTTCACTAAAAACCTCCGGCTACCCCTTCCATGCCTGAGTACATTGAAGTATACATGGTGTATGCAATGAATGCGATAAACAGCCCTACAAACACAATTAGTGTCGGTTCGATCAGAGAAACCAACTGTTTCACGCTCGCGCGCACCTTTTCCTCGAAAAAGATTCCCACTTTTTCCAGAACGGCGTCCAGCTTCCCTGTTCTCTCACCGGTCCCCACCATGGCCACAACAATGCCAGGGAAGATCTCCGCCTCATCAAAAGCCGTCTCAAGGCTGGTTCCTTGTTTGATGGATTCAGCCATTTCAACCGTTACCCGTTCAAACCGGATATCCCCCGCTGCTTTGCTGGAAAGCTCCAATCCCTTGATAATATCGACACCTGTTGCGGTCATTACGGAAAGGGTTCGGCAAAACCGTTCTAAACAGCTGTTCAAGCGAATGGTTTTAATAATGGGGATGTTTCCGAGTAAAAAGGAGGTTACTCGCTTCCCATTCCGTGTTTTGAGGTAAAAGAACAATCCAATGAAGATTCCGATGACGATCGGGATTAAGATTGGCCAATAGTTGGTGACAAAGGCGTTTAGGTTCATGAGCGCAGCCATGATGCCTTCCGGTTGCCTGCCGAACCCGGAAATCAACTGGGGTAGAATGATCATTACGATCCCCCCGATCATCAGCAGGGCAAAAATCAAAACAAAGACCGGGTAAGCCATTGCGGATCGGATTTCATCTTTCAGGCGTTTTTGGGATTCATAGAATTGCGCGACTTTTTCCAAAGTTTCGGCTAATGTACCGCTCGTCTCACCAGCTTCCACCAAGTTGATAAAGACTTCATCAAATACCCGTTCTGCTCTTAATGCTTCCCCAAAAGTCATACCTGCTTCGATTTCGGCAAGGACTTTGGCTATGATGGCCCGGAACTTCGGAGAAAAAACGTCTTGCGCGGAAAGAACATCCAAAGCCATGGCAAGGTTGACCCCCGATTCAATCATTGTCGCCAATTGGCGGGAAAAGGTCATGACATCAAGCAAACGGATCGCGAAGATGGGTCCGATCTTTTTTTGCTTTACCTCCTGGAGCGACAAAACGACATATCCTTTGTTGGTCAAGGCGCTCAAAGCCATAGCTTCGCTAATCGCGTCAATCGTTCCGTTTATTTTGGATCCGTTGGCATCAACGGTTTGGTATGTAAACAACGCCAAGGAAGTTCACCTCATCTCCTGGTTATAATCCTCGCTTTTGCAGCTCTTCCAATCCTCTTGGATCTTGGATTTTCCGCAAAGCATCCGCGGCAAACGTTCGCACCGAAGCTTCTTCCCATTGCCCAGTTCTTGGGTTCCGCATCTTCAGAATCGCTGTTTCATTCAATGCTGTGATCAAGGGGTAGACAGCCCGGACATCCTTAATTTCTCCAAGAGCGTACGCAGAAAAGGCTTTAACTATTGGATTGGGATCATTCAGCGAAGTAAGCAGATAGATCACGGCTCTTGAGTCTTTGAGCATGCCCAATGACAAGACGGCATTGATTTTTACGTCATCGTCAGGATCCTGAAGCAATGCGATCAAATGATCGATATTGTACGGTGAACGGATCTTACCCAATGCATAGGCTACATTGATCCGGACCTCGGCATAGGGCGAACGGATTAACCCCTTGATGACATCCAAAGCTTGGGGATCTCCAATATGGGCGAGGGTAGTGATAATGTCACTTTGCACTGTTGGATCTGTTGTAGTTTGAAGTTTTGCCATTAGCGGGCGAACGGCTTTTTCTCCAATCGTTCGGAGTAGATCCATCGCGTTGTTTCTGTAATCTTCGGAGTTGATCAGAAGACTCAGAAACGAAGCCACCTCAGCAATCCCTTGCTCACTTCCAATATCCACCAGAATTCGGCATATCCGGAGTCCGAAATCGACAGAATCGAGAATCGTTGCCAGGCGCAAACGCACGGTAAGCCAATGAACCGCTTCTTCGCCGATATTGACAAGAGCTCCGTCAATGCGCGCGTCGTTTTCATGAGTCATCATCCAAATCAGCGATTCTACAGCTTGCATGCTTTGAATCGAACCCAAAACCCAGGCAGCTGTAAGGCGAATTTCACGGGTTTCATGATTGAGTGCTTCCAGAAGCAAGGATTCAGAATCAGGAATTTGTAGAGCGCCAAAGGCTTCCAATGCCACCATTTTTTCTTCCAGGGATCCTTTTTCGTAGATGGTGATCCAATCAGCAAATCGGATTCCCTGATGAGTTAGCGCACAAGCGGTACTTACCATGAAGATCCATAGTACGGTCAAGAAAGCAAATCGTTTCATGCGTTCCCCCCTTCCCCCTACACGTTGAATCGGATATGAAGGATGTCTCCGTCTTCGATTGGGTGTTCTTTTCCGACCACCTTGATCAGCCCTTTTTCTTTGAGGCTTTTTTCGCTACCCAATGCTTTGAAATCAGCGTACTTGATAATCTCCGCTCGAATGAATCCGCGTTCCAGATCTGAATGAATCTCCCCTGCAGCTTGAAGCGCAGTCGATCCGTGCGTCAGAATCCATGCCCTCGATTCTTCGCGGCCGCTTGTGAAAAAGGAAATTCGGTTTCCGTGTTTCATCACTTTCGCTGCAAAGCGGCGTATGAATGGTTCTTCGATACCCAACTCTCCCATGAAAACGGATCGTTCCTCTTCCTCCAAGCTGTTGATTTCCATTTCCAACTTTCCACACACAGCAAGGACATCCAGAGTGTTTTGCTGAATAAAGGGTTGAACCTGCTCAACAAGGTCCTGCTTTGCTTCATAGGCGTGTTCATCCATGTTCAGCAAAACGAACTGAGGCAATACCGATGCGAGCGAATAGCTGCCCAGTCTCTTCTTTTCCTCCAAATCAAGTGACTCGTACACAGGTTTTGGAAATGAGGATTGCTCTAGCATTTCTTTCATTCGATACAGGATGGGGATTTCCTGTTCTTCCATCCGGTCGAGTTTTCGTTTGGAGGATTCCAGTCGATCGATCCGGTTTTCAAGAATTTCGAGGTCTCGAAGGATAATTTCAGACTTGATCTGGTCCATTTGCTCTACGAGTGAAACCATCATTTCCTCGAATACCCCGATGATCCAAATCAAGAAATCGCATCCTTGAATCATCCGGAATAGACGATTTCTTTCCTTTTCGCTTTTGGGGTCTATGGCTGGTGTGTCCATCAGTTCGAACGCAATCGGAGTGGTCTTCTTTGATTCGTACACCTGCGCTAAGTGGGTAAGCCTGGGATCGTCAATGGCAAGAATTCGCCCATGATCTTCCGGTTGGCCATAGGAATGAGATTCGTCAGTCCCCTCTTCTCCAAATAGAAGACGAAAAACCGTAGTCTTTCCCGCCATTGGCAAACCGATCAAAGCGATTTTCATGGGTGCTCCTTTCCCGAACGCGCGCAAATCTCCCGAGCAATAAAACTTGCCACATGACTCGGCAGTGTTCCCGGTCCAAACCCCGCATCATATCCGAGTTCGAGAGCAAGGGCATGACTGATTCTGGGTCCCCCTGCGACCACCAAAAAACGATTGCGGACTCCTTCGGCTTCCATCATCTCGATCAGACGAACCATCTGTTGAATGTGGATGTTCTTTTGAGTTACGATTTGCGAAATTAATACTACGTCTGCGTTGACTTCGATTGATTTCCGGATCAGGTCTTCACATGCTACTTGGCTCCCCATATTGGTTGCGGAAAAGTGCTGATATCGTTCCAAGCCATAGTCACCATGGAACCCTTTCATGTTCAAAATGGCATCCAACCCAACTGTATGGGCATCGCTTTCAATAGTGGCGCCAACAACAACGATCGATCTCCCCAAGTGTTTTGCGATATATGCATCGATTTCTTCTCGATGCATGGACTCAATCGGAAGGTCCACTACCCTGATATCGCGCAAATTGACCGCAATCGGTGTCTTTCCGTATACGATAAAGAATGAGAACTCCCCTCCCAAGTTTTGGGCCAAGACAACCTCTGCCTTTTCAAAACCCATCTTGAGAACCAATTCTTTTGCAGCTTCTTTCCCCAATGCATCGGCTTTCACGGGAAGAGTAAAGGAAAGCTGGACGGCACCGTCATTCAGAGTATCGCCATAGGGGCGGATGAGGGATGGATTAATCATGGCAGGCACCTTCCCTCATTAACATCGACTCAATCTTATCGAAGAAGGGGTTGCAATAGGAATCTTCTTTAATGATTACTCCTTCCAGACCTTTTCCTCCGTCCCGTGGGCGGGAGATATCGGCAAATTGGCCTTCTTCAATGGCGGTCATCAACCCAACTTTTGCCGTGTGTTCCAATAGGGTCAAGGCTTGTGCCAATACTTCATTGGCTCTTTGTTCGATCCATCCACCCGATTTGATCTGGATTTCATCCTTCAATCCTCGCGCTGTGCCGAAGATATAGTTGGCATTCGTTAGGGCAAGATATCGGTCTTGGAGATATGGGGTATGAATGGCTTCCGTTGGCATTCCCAACAACTGGATATCCTGCCCAGTCAAGACGGAAGCGAGATTGAACATCGCGTTCATAATTAACCCTTTGAATATATCACCGGTCATATATTTGGTGGGAGGCATATATTTGGGAGTAGCGTAGGGAAAAAGCTGGCGTGTAAGCAAGGCATGAGCCAGTTCATACAGGAATCCATTCTCGATATCTGGGTCGATTTCAAATGCGTGCCCCAAACCCATAAATCGCTCCTCCATACCAGCAGCTTTGGCAAAGGCTTCGTTGATCAACTGGGAGGCAGTCACTGCATAGGCTTTTTCAATGGCATCGGAGGTGGTTAGGTAATTATCTTCTCCCGTGTTTATTGTGATATGAGCGAGTGCGCAGATCAGGCGAGAGAAGTATTGGTCGATCAATGTTCGTTTCATGTTAATATCGCGAAAGAGAACTCCGTACATGGAATCGTTGAGTAGAAAGTCCAGCCCTTCCCAAGAGGCCATCATCGCAATCTCAGGCATGCACAAACCCGATGCGTAGTTGACTAGACGGATGTATCGCCCCGCTTCTTTAGCCGACTCATCCAATTCGCGACGCATAATCCGAAAGTTCTCCTGGCTTGCATACGTGCCCCCAAACCCTTCGGTTGTCGCCCCATACGGAACATACTCCAAAAGGCTTTGAGCAGTAGACCGGATTACCGCGATAACATCCGCCCCTTGCGTCACAGCCGCTTTGGCTTGTTGCACATCTTCATGGATGTTACCTGTCGCAACGATTACGTAGCGAAGGGGGCGCAATGGGTCTCCCAGGTCTTCAAGCATTTGGTTTCTTTCATCACGAACTGTCAAAATCTGATTGACGGCCTCCTGGGCGAATTTTTCCAGAAAATTGTCAATCACATGTTTCGGCGCGACCGGTATCGAAGACAAGTCAAGTCCATCTGCAACTGCTATGGCCAGTTGTTGCGGTTCGCTTCCCTTCTGGATGCACCCGTTCGCAATCCAAAAGCTTGCTCCGTGTCCTAAGATCTTCTTTTCGTAAAGATGATCGATCAGGACATTCGGATACGGAGTTCCATCGGGATCCTCTCCATCCACTCCCATATATCGGGCGGCTGTTCTTTCGATAGAAAGCGTCGTATGAACCTGGACAAAATGCTGAATGGGTTGGATGATGGTCTGCGCGAGTTGTTTGGTTTTCTGCACCAATTGTTGGTTGAGATGAATCATGTGCACACCTTTCTCTACTTCAATATGGATTTTTGAGTGCTTGCTCTGCTAAAACATGGGTACTTGAGGGTTCGTTTGATCCACGTCATATCCCAAGTGTTGGTATGATTTCAGAGTGGCATTGCGTCCTCGATGAGATCGGGTAAGAAATCCAGTCTGAATCAAAAACGGTTCATACACCTCACTGATGGTGTCCGGTTCGATACCCGCTGCGGCTGCAATAGCTCGGATCCCTGCAGGACCGCCTTTATAGTGCTCAATGATAATCCGCAGGATTTTACGGTCCATGTAATCAAGGCCAAAACTGTCGATTTCCAGAGACTCCAAAGCTTCGTGGGTATCGTGAAGATCGATTTGGGTTTTATTTTTCACGGTAGCAAAATCCCGAATCCGTTTCAGCAAACGGTTTGCAATTCGTGGAGTCCCTCGCGCTCGTTCGGCAGTCACTTGCGCCGCTTCTTCCGATATCCCCATTTGGAGTAGATGCGCCGATCTCTGAACGATTTTCAGCAGTTCGCTCGACGTGTAGAAATCCAAATCAAAAATCATACCAAATCGATTTCGAAGCGGGGAAGTGAGCAAACCGCTCCGGGTCGTTGCCCCAATCAGAGTGAAATGGTTGATATCGATCCGGATCGATCGAGCGCTCGGACCCTTTCCGATTAGTATATCCAGAGAATAGTCTTCCATAGCGGAATACAATACTTCTTCGATCGAACGGTTTAACCGATGGATTTCGTCGATAAACAAGACCTCGCCCGGTTCGATATTGGTCAGGATCGCCGCAAGGTCCCCTTGTTTCTCAATAACTGGCCCCGAAGTGACATGGACCGAGGTATCCATCTCATTGCCAATCACATAGGCAAGAGTCGTCTTCCCCAAACCGGGTGGCCCTGCGAGAAGCACGTGGTCAAGCGGTTCTTTTCTGATCTTCGCAGCGTCCAACGCAATCTGGAGCCTTTGTTTGATTTTTTCCTGACCCACATACTCTTCCAAGGTTTTCGGCCGCAAGGTAACATAAGTACGGTCTTCGTGGGCCGTTTTTGGGCTAACGAGCCTTTCCAGTTCTTCCTCTTCTTCGTGCGAACGGGATTCGATATGCTTCATTCCACCACTACTTTCATCATCCGCCATCTTTGATTCAGATCTTTCTTCCACTGGATCGTACCGCAGCCTTCAAATAGCTGGTTCAGGGCATCTTTCTGGTCATGGCCGATTTCCATGTAGAGAGCGGTTTGTTTTCGGAGGGGAAAATACCCTTGAATCTTTCGAAAAAAACCCAGTCCGTCTTCACCCCCATATAGCGCTGTTGCCGGCTCGTATGCGGCTACTTGTGGATCAAGCATGGCATTCTGCCGCTGGGCCACATAGGGAGGATTGCAAATAATTATGTCAAACGAGTCCAACTCATCTTGCACGGGACCCAAGAAATCCCCTTCCAAGAACCGAATTCGATCCGAAACATTTGCCTGGGCTGCATTCCCTTGCGCAACCGCTAAAGCTTTAGGAGAAATATCCGTCGCAGTGATCTCTGCAGTATCGAGAAAATGGGCAATGGATACCGCTATCGCCCCGCTTCCTGTGCAAAGATCCAAGATTTGCAACGATTGATCCATTCCTTCTTTTCGATAGTCGTCAACTACCCATTGAACCAATTCTTCCGTTTCCGTTCGGGGAATGAGCACATCGGGGGTAACATGGATTTTTAGGGTAAAAAATGGTTGGAATCCCAGAACATAAGCCAGGGGTTCACCTTGCTTGATCCTTCTCAAAGCGGCGCCAAAACGAGAAAGGATCTCTTCGGGAATCACATCGTTCCAGCCGATATACAGTTGGGTTCGCTCGGAACCGAATTGGGCTGCCAGAAGCCATTCAGAAACCAAACGGGCGTTCTCGGAATGATTCTCTGTGAGATATCCACTACTCCATAGGATGGCCTGGCCGATTGTCCACTTTCTCTTTTCCATAACACCTCTTCAACGGTATTTTACCATATATTTTACAAAATTGGAAGAGTAAATAATGTAAAAAACCATTTGGAATTGCCAGAAAAACCTAGTTTGTGATACAATAGAACCAGATTCCAATAAACCATTATAATCTTTACCTTTAATCGAAAGGAGCTTTTTCATGAAACCTCGTCAAATTCATGATTCGATCTATTGGGTAGGCGTGAACGACACACAAACCAACCTTTTTGAAAATCAGCTCTCATTGCCCCATGGCATAGCCTATAATTCTTATCTGATCCTTGATGAAACGGTCGTCTTGATCGATACGGTCAAAGGGTCTTTCTTTTCTTCTTTTTTGTCTTCTTTGAAAGGGGTTCTCCAAGGGCGAGGGATTGATTATCTGGTCATCAATCATATGGAACCGGATCACTCGGGTGCAGTGGAAACCCTGATCGAACTCTATCCAAAGATGAAGTTGATCGGGAACGCCAAAACCCGAGATATGGTTCAGGCGTATTTTCATCGAGAGATCGGCTTTGTCGAAATCCAGGATGGACAGCGCTTTTCCATCGGAAAAAAAGAGCTTCAATTCTTTTTTATTCCAATGGTTCATTGGCCAGAAACCATGGTAACCTATGATTCTTCCAGCGCAACACTATTCTCCTGTGATGCCTTTGGGGGTTTTGGCGCCTTGGATGGGGGCATCTTCGACGATGAATTGGATTTTAGTCGATTGGAAGGAGAAATGCTCCGATATTATGCCAATATCGTCGGCAGATACAGCAATATGGTTCAGAAGGCCTTGAAAAAACTAGAAGGGATTCGGATTCAGACCATCGCTTCATCCCATGGTATCGTCTGGAGAAAAGACCCTCAAAAAGTCATCGGACTGTATGACCGGTGGAGCCGCCAAGAAACACAAGCAGGCGCGGTAATCGCTTACGGAACCATGTACGGGAATACCGAAACCATGGCGTACTCAATTGCTGAAGGAATGCGTGATTCCGGGCTGCAAAAAATTATCCTGCATAACCTAAGCACATCGGACCACTCCGAAGTAGTTCGAGATATTTGGAAAATGAGAGGGTTGGCGCTTGGGTGTTGCACCTACAACATGGGCATGTTTCCGAAGATGGATGCTTTGGTCCGGAGTATCGACAACAAAATGATCCGAAATCGGATTGCAGGTCTTTTTGGCACCTATACATGGAGCGGAGGGGGTTTGAAAGGAGTACAGGCTTTCGTAGAAAAATGGAAATGGCCTTTGATCGAACCTCAAGTTGAAGCGAAGGGGGTTCCTTCATCGGACGATCTTTCTCAAACCTATCTCCTGGGGAAACATATGGCGTTGGAGATTCTCAAATCCTAGATGAAAAGAAGAGTCCTGGTCCCATTGGTTTTCTTGCACATCGTGGTGTTTTCTGTTTCTATTGCGTTCGCATATCCATTGATCCGGGTAATTGGGGATGTTGCGTATCCTCCCTTTGAATATCTGAACCCAGACGGAATTCCCGAAGGATATTTGGTCGATCTTTGGACGGCGATCACAGAGAAGACGGGGATTGCGCATACATATCAACTCACTGTATGGAAAGACGCATTGAATATGCTGCAGGAACACGAAGCGGATGTCATAGGGGGGGTCTTCAAGACACCGGAGCGGGAAGCGATCTTTGAGTTTTCCCATCCCTTCTTTGAGATCACCACTCATATCTTCTTTCAAGAAGGGATGACGGGCATTCGCACCATAGAGGATTTGCAAGGATTCATTGTTGGCGTAGTCGAAGGCGATGCTTCACAAGCGTACTTGGAACGACACCTGACCAATGGGTACCTGAAACTGTTTGATGGTTGGGAAGACTTGATTAAGGCGGCGCTTTCAGAAGAAGTGAAAGTCTTTGTTATGGATAAGCCCACGGCTCTCTATTTTTTAGCATTGCATAAGGCCGGAGATGCGATTCGGTATCAACCCGAACCATTGTATTTGGAAGCCTTCCATATGATTACGGCAAAAGGAAACACGGAACTGATCCACCGGATCAACCAAGGGCTTGCCCAGATTACGCCTCAGGAAATGAAGAGTCTGGAAGACAGATGGATGGGAAAAGAGATTGAAGGCCCATCGAATCTGATCCGAGTTCTTTGGTTTATTCTCATATCAGTCATCGTTATGATTTCCATGATCGTTTGGAACTTGCTCTTGAAGAAAAAAATCCGGAATGCGGTGTTGACAATCCAAGAGCAAAATCGCGATTTGCAGCATCAGAATGAGCAGCTTCAAAGAAACAAGGACGAGTTGAACGCTTTGAATGAAGAACTCCACAGTTCAACGCAGCAGCTTGAGGCTTCTTTCGCCGAGCTGGAAGCAGTGAATCGGGGTATGGAGCAAATTATCGAAGTAACGGCCCGCATGTCGGAAGCTGCCAAAGAAAACGACGAATCCTTTCTTACTCAACTGCTGGAAATGCTGTTGGTCCTAGTACCTCGAGCCGACTATGGGAGCTTATCTTTGGTTGAGGATGGCCAATGGAGGTTTGTTCATGCTGTAGGGCATGACTTGGAACGATTGAAAAAGCTGGAATTGAAATCAATCTATTTGATGGAAATCGAAAAAGCGGCAATTTTCCCGAATATTCTTGAACAAAACCGAAAAGTCCTGGATGATCCGATCTTGGTTGAATTAAATAAGGCAACTTTACCGATCAAAGAGTCAATTATCAGCGCGCTTCGTTTCGGCGGAAACCACGTCGGAAACATGGCCTTGGACATAGGAGAAGGGAAGTCGGAACGATTCCAAGAAAAAGACGTAACGATTGTCAATGCCTTTTCGAATGTTGCCTCTTCTTTTATCGGGATGCAACGATATATGATCGAACAGGGCAAGTTCCAAAAGCAGCTGCTAATGGCCATGATTCAGATTCTGGAGATCTATGATCCATACACCCATGGACATTCGGAAAAGGTAGCCGAATACTCAGCGCTGATTGCTCAGGATATGGGGATGAAAAAAGAACAGATTCAGCGGATTTATTGGGCGGGTTTGGTGCATGATATTGGGAAAATCCTTGTTCCACAAGGCATCTTGTCCAAACCAGACAAGCTGACATACAACGAATTTGAGACGATCAAGTCCCACCCGGAATGGGGTGCTCGAGTTTTGCAGACCTCTGAGGAGCTTCAGGATATCGTTGAGAGTGTTCTGTATCACCATGAACGATGGGATGGCAGAGGCTATCCGGAAGGAAAAAAAGGGGAGGACATTCCAATGAACGCTCGAATTATCGGCATGGCGGACGCATATGATGCCATGATCTCTGATCGGCCCTATCGAGTAGGCCTCAAACTAGATGAGGCCATCGAAGAAATCCGTCAAAACAGCGGAAAGCAATTTGATCCAACAGTCGTAGAGGTTTTTTTGCGCCATCTATATAAAAATCGAATGGGTGCAAACAGCATCAACAGAAAACTGAATGGGGATAATCAAGGGAGGTTGACTCATGCGTAGATCATTGGTTTTGTTTTGGATGATAGCAGCCAGTCTGACATTGATGGCAACAACCATCCGGTTGGACATTCTAACTCAACCTTCAGGAGGAAATGTGATTGTGGATGATGTGTGGAGGGGGAATGCTCCGATATCGGTGATGGTGAACCCTGGCACGCGCAAGATCGAAGTGAACCACCATGGATACCTCAGTCAGAGAAAAGAATTTGAAGTGAATCTTCCTCAGGTAATCGAGTTTTCCATGGTACCGATTCCCGAGGTGGTAGAAGGATTTCCCATCGCCCTGTTTCTCGCCAATTATCAAGAATCCGGAACGAGAAAGGTGTTGGATCTCGAGGGCGCAAACGAGGTGATGGAGCACTTATCCAGTCGTCTGCGGGCTCTCGGTTTCCCTCTATTCGAGAAACAACCCCAAGACGAGTGGGATCTGATCTTGGGACCTGATTTACTGATTCACTCTCTAAAGGATGAATTTCCCGAAGGCCGATTGATTATTCTTGTGGACTCGCAATGGAGTACGGCGATCTATCAACAGCAAAAGGTCAACCGTTTAACCATGCAACTTCGCGTGTATGATGCTCGTGAAGGCGTTGTATTGGGAACAATCAATGAATTTGCCGAAAGCGTCGGGTTGATTGGCCAGCAAATCGCGTTATGGCAGGTTGTTGAGAAAGTAACCCACAAGTTTATGAACCTGATTGGTGGGTATATGATTCAATTGAGTTTGAGAGACGAGCAAACGCCTGTCTTAATCGAAAAAGGGCCGGATTCTCCTGTCCATTGGGTAATTAATACACCCATCCCAACACGTAGCGTCCGGTTGGTCGATGGGGAAGCAGAAGCAGAAGAATACTGGGTGAGTTCAGCGCCTGAGTTGCAAAAAACCTTTCTCTTCCTTGTGGATACCAGCACGAAAATGGCGGATTGGTTGGAGTCTACCAAAAAACTGATCGAGTCGATGATCACTCAGCTTCCTGAGAATTCCCAATGGGCGATAATGACCTTCGGGAATCAAATCGAACTGGTTCAGAGTGTAACGACGAGGTTTGATCACTGGACATCAGCGAAAGAACGGATTGTGGGGTTAGGAATGTCTCCGCTGTATGACGCGCTGTTCCGAGCATCCAGTTACCTCTCTCGAATCGAAGGACTCCGATACATTGTATTGCTAACCGATGGAATCGATCACGATTTCTTTGATTCGGGCCCAGGCAGTCGATTCACCCGCGCGGAAGCAATCAGTTCCCTTATCAACAACCGATGCATCGTACATCCGATCGGAATAACACCCTCCCATTACCAACGCATGTTACAAGAAATCGGTAGGGAATTCGGAACGCAGTACATCAACGCATATCGGAAAGATCCCAACCTTATCGCCCAGGAATGGGCCAATCAGGTTCGGTTGTCTACATTTGTCGTCAAAGGGTATACGAAAGAGGAACCTCGGTTGATGTTGGGCTTTAGCGTGTACGACGTCGACGAAAGCAATCGGTTTTTAACGCTCAACCCTCAGATTGCAGCCTTGATTCCTCCTGAAAGGGTTCCGGTAGAACCTACGGTTGAAGTGGAAGAAGAACCAATTGCAGAAGAAGTCCCAGTCGAGACCGATAAACGTTCCGATCTCCGTGTGCTTGATCCCGGTTTTTTTCTTCCCCCCCCTCTTTCAGGGTTGAAGCTGCCCGAGATGTACCATGAGGTCTTTTCTTCTGCTACGATTGATCTGTTTGATATGGATCCAAATGCGAACATATTATGGACGACCGATCGGACCCTTTATTATTGGATGAAAGATTCAAAGGCGTTAAAATGGCTGGAAATGGAAGAAACCATTCTAATTGCCGCTATTCATGAACCTTATCTCTTCGCGCAATCAGGGAAAACCCTTCATGTCTATCAGATCCGGGAAGATCAAGACTTGGACTGGATCATTGCGTATCCAATTGAAAAGCGAATTGTGGAACTCCAAGTGATGAATCATCGGATCTTGGTTCGGTTGAGCGACGGGACAGCAGAATCCTTCCATCTAGCCGGAAGAGATCTCTGGAAACTCGAAACCAGCGGCCACCCAATTTCTGGTTTGCGTCTCTTTGAACAAGGTGGTTTGATATCGGCATACACCAATGGACTAGTCAATTGGTGGATTCCCTTTCATGAGGGAGAACCGAAGTTTTTGTTGCATCAACGATCAATTGCAGGCGTTTTTTCATTTGCAGCAGAACCGGATCAATTCATTATAATCGATTCAAGCGGTGAGGTATATTTCCAACCATTGGACGGATCTTCGGCTTCTAGCAAAAGGTTGAATCGCGGAATCGTTTTGGATGCTATATTTGCGGAAGAAGAAGAGTTGATGATCACCATTCATTGGGATGGAACCGCCCGCGGATTTATGGCACGTGATCTTCACGAGCGCTTTCAGATCACATATCCTCTGGGTTTTTTGATGATCAAGACCGATCGTTGGGCCAAATCAGGTTTGGTTCAAACCATTGATGGATACGCCGTGTATTTCGCTCAAGAACCCACAACGATCCCCGATCTTGCGGATCACCCAACAGTGATCCATACCAACCTTCGAACGATCCCCGATGAATACCATACCTTGATTCCGTTCTCTCCAAAAATCGACCCAGAACCCCTGGCACCTGACCCAGACAAACCCCTGGTACCTGATCCAGACAAACCCCTGGTACCTGACCCAGACAAACCCCTGGTACCTGACCCAGACAAACCCCTGGTACCTGACCCAGACA
>CAZOJQ010000038.1:0-2739 GCA_964580185.1 uncultured Thermotogaceae bacterium | reverse complement strand
AACCCCTGGTACCTGATCCAGTTACTGATCCCGAAGAACCCAAAGACGAACCATTCTCGATTGACCCGATTTCTTTCCAAAATGAACCGAGCTTTCGGGTATTCTACGGTGGGTATGAAATGGCAATGCCATTCCGGGAACACGGGTTTGTTTTGGCAAGACCGGGAGAAGTCTCGTTTACAAACACGATGCTTGAACAGCAACTTTCGTTTCCCATACGGAATCAACGAATTGTGGATATGGATATTTCCGGAGAGGATTTCTTGGTTCTTTTGTATGAAGATCGCATTGAGTTGATTGATCTGATCACTTCCATCAAAGTCGAACGGATTCAGATAATCGCGAATGCCCCTCTTGATGGGGCTCAAAAGATCCGATTCACCACCGATTCGCAACGGATCGTTGTGACTCGGGGAAAAGAAATCTTTTGGTACAGCCGGTCTTTGGAACTACTGCTCAGTTATGAGCATTCCAGCAATATAACGACTTGGGCCGTACCGTATGATCGGATGCGATCCCTTGTTTTTGGAGATGAAACGGGCGCGATCGGGTACATGGATGAAGGAGGCATCAATAATGTACAAAGGGTCTCCAATCAACCGATTCTTTCAGTGAGTTGGTATAATTGGGATATTTACTGGATCACTCAATCACGCTTGGGACGAGGAACACGAGCGACGATTCCTTTGGACGGCGTCGTACCGGTCGCTTTGTACTCCGGTGATTTTGGGAAAAATTGGGTGATCTTGGGAACGGGAGATGGAGAACTGTTAATCTATAACTCTTCTTTAGAATTGGCTGGTAGAGCTACAGCCAGCGTAAATCCCATTAAGCTGATTCGAGGCTGGACGGGGAAGATGATTTCTATGGATCGCCAAGGTGAGTTGAAAACCTGGGATTTGGGGAGCGGAATTTCCCCTGCTACTAGAGCGGGTTTGGCGGGTTCAATGGACCTTTTTTTGAAAGATGCGCTAATTCAGGTTCTTTTCGCGTCCGGTCAAAGGATCCAAATTCATCCGCAAACCCTACGAGTAACCACCACGATGATCCGAAATCTCCGCAACCCAATTCAGGATTTTTCCTACCATCCACCGATGTACAAAGTTCAAGACGAATGGTTTTCTCATACCGCGAATGGAATCTCTGATACACCGATCCGAACTTGGACGAATTCTGGTTTGACAGCTTGTTCTCCTTGGATTGTTACATGGAATGAAGACAACGTGCAAGTAATGAGCGCGGAAACCTTTAGAGTCGAGCGCACCTTCAAATTTGGAGAAGGGAATGACATTTCATTCGCAAAAATGGTTGGAGAAACGCTTGTGTTCTTTTTCCGTAATTCCATGGGCGTGGTGCTTGCTTTCGAACCGGGCCAGGTCTTGGTTATGAACATTTCCGAACATGCGTTGGGACCAATCCGAACGGTTTTCGGGTATCAAGATTTCATTTGCATCGTTGGAAGCCAAAAAATCGCCTTTTTCTCAAAAGACCGAGATGAGTTCGAACGGATCATCCCGTTGCCTACGGAGATTGATTCAGCCCGATACAACCCTTCGCGGATGACTTTATATGGATGGAAGGATGAAATGCTCCTCCAATTCTCGATTCCTTCCGAAGGATTTTCTGCGTATATAGGGGAAACCATTGTTGGGTTGGATTGGACCGATCGTCATTTGTACATACTTATGGAATCGGGAATGATTTGGGTCCAAGAATTGGATGAAATATAGGAGGATGAGGATGGATAGGAGAATTCGAGTGTTGGTGGGAAAACCAGGTCTGGATGGACATGACCGAGGAGCAAAAGTCATTGCTCGGTCTTTGCGGGACGCGGGAATGGAAGTCATATATACAGGATTGCGGCAAACTCCCGAGATGATTGTTCGCGCAGCGCTGCAAGAGGGCGTTGATGTAATCGGTCTTTCGATCCTATCCGGCGCACATTTGCGATTGTGCGAGCGGATTGTCGGGTTGTTACGCGAACACCAAGAAGACCTTCCTGTTTTCG
The DNA here is from genome assembly GCA_964580185.1 of uncultured Thermotogaceae bacterium. GTDB lineage: Bacteria > Thermotogota > Thermotogae > MWEM01 > MWEM01 > CAYWWY01. The sequence continues at coordinate 731 of CAZOJQ010000038.1, read as the reverse complement.
TTGGAGGAATCATCCCTCAAGAGGACATACCGCTGCTGAAAGAAATGGGCATTATTGAAGTTTTTGGACCGGGCACTCCAACGAGCAAAGTCATTGATAAGATTCGGGAGGTTGTGGCTGTTTGAAAGGGTGGGAACAAGATCGTGCATTGGCGAAAGCCCTGAATGCAATTGAAAAAGGAGATTCTCCCACATGGTTGCCCGAAGCACAAAGATCCATCGCATCAGACAGTTGGGTGATCGGAGTTACGGGAAGTCCAGGAGTCGGTAAGAGCACGCTTGTAGGTGGGTTGGTGGATCTACTTCTTTCGGAAGATCACAAGGTCGGAGTATTGGCAGTAGACCCCACCAGTCCTTTTTCTCACGGGGCATTTCTGGGCGATCGGATTCGGATGCAACAAAACAGCTTGCATCCCAACCTTTTTATCCGAAGCGTTGGGTCGCACGATTGTGTTGGCGGATTAAGTGAGTCGATCTATGATATGGTTTGCGCGATGGAAGCCTATCAAAAAAAGTACATAATTATCGAAACCGTCGGGGCGGGTCAGTCGGATTTGGATATCATGTATATTGCCGATTGTATTCTACTGGTCCTCTCCCCCGGTGCCGGTGACGAAGTGCAGGTTTACAAAGCCGGAATCATGGAGATTGCCGATATATACGCGATCAATAAAAGCGACCTTCCCGGAACGGAGAAGATGGTCAAAGATATCCAGGAACTCCTAATGGCCG
>CAZOJQ010000037.1:0-29204 GCA_964580185.1 uncultured Thermotogaceae bacterium | reverse complement strand
TTGCCGCGACCATCGATTTTTTGTAGAATTGCAAGGATGTCTTGTTCAAAAGCAGCAACCCCTTCAACGATTTTGGTGGTGAGGGTTTCTTCCTCTTCAAAGGAATACTCTTTTACAAGCACAGCCATCACAATCGCATCGATGCCTACAGCAGGTTCAACAAGCGGGTGCTTCTTGTAACCCGAGTCAAGAAGCAGCTCCCAGTATCGCTTCTGTACCTTTCGATTCCGTGCGGCAAGCCATACTTCAAAGGCGAACGGTTCGTAGTTGAAGACCACTGCGAGTTTAAGATCCCGCGCTTTCAGCTCTTCGGAGAACAGGGCAAAGTAGGTCATGTCGAAGTACCCTTGGTACAACCCGCTGATCGTGCGATCGCCCCGTAGACCGGCGAACACCGTCCGCAAGCGAGACATGTATGAGACGATCCCACGATAAGCCTGCTGGATCACCCCGTCCTTTAGGCGTTTCTGTAATTCTTGAATGTCTTTGTCGAGTGTGTTCATGATCCTCCTTTGAACGGAATGATTGTTTATTTCGCCTCTTTTTTCAAGAAATCGACCTGATACTGCCATTCACCGTATTTTTTTTCGTTATCAGTGATCGTTCCTTCTGTAAGGGTTATCCGCAAAACGATCGAGTTCGGGTTATCTTCATCCGCGTGGGCATCAAACCATTGGAAGATTTTTTTCATCTTCGCTCGTACTTCCGCGTTCCTCTCTTCTTTTACCCAACCGAGATTTTCCGCCGTTCCTTGCGCAACAAACCAGTCCAAACCACAGATGGAAACCTCATTGTTTTTCCCGATTTCCTGCATTTTTTTCTTTGTTGCGTCTGTAGAAACATAGAACACGCCGTCTTCATAATACGCGTCAACCATACGGACAGCGGGGCGGGGATTTCCGTCGGCGTTCGGGGACAATGCAATGGTTGCCAAACCAATAAGGTTGTCCTTCCCATTTCCGCAGAATTCGTCTAAAAGTTTCATTGCTTTTTCGTATTTGCTCATTTTCTCCTCCAATGATGGGTTGTTTATATGGTGATCAGTTTCTTGTTTGAGTTCAACCAGTTCGTTAGGAATTCACCAGTGTAAAATACTTCGATCCCCAATTTCTCTAGATCTGCAACGATATTGTAGTTCTCAGCACACTTTCTGCACGCAATGACTCTGACTGCTTCCTGCCGTAATGATTGAATATGGTTTTGGATTTCATTATCCCTTGTGACTAATGCTGCAGATGGACCCCAGATCAGCAACGTAACTTCAGGCCACCAACCTCTGATTTTTGAATTCTTGGCATACATGAAGACCATATTGATGGCCACTTCCTTGTTATCGCTTGTCCATAGAATGAGGAGTTGGTTATCTGTCGGATTCATAGCGTATTTCGCCCCCTTGTATTCGTTTTCCCTGTACCGGTCCAATAGCGGTGTTCGGTCCAATCGATTGTTAGACGGAAATTTCTAACTCGTTTATGATCTCATCGGATGATAATATGCGAGCAAACGCAAATCGAAGAATACTGAGTTCCGAATCTTGCATCTCTCGGGTATAGGTTGAAGTAATATCGGATCCAAAAATCACTTTGTATCCTCGCTCATAGCCTTGTCTGGCAGTTGTTCCACAACAGCAATTTGTTAATGTTCCGCAAATGATTATGGTATTCTTTCTCATGTTTTTCAATATTGTATCCAATGGCGTATCAAAAAAAGCTCCATAGGAACTTTTATGAATCACTACTTCATTAGGGGTGGGTTTGAGTTCTTCCCATACCTCTCCTTTGGAAAACCATTCCGGATCGGTTCCGAAATCAGAAAATCGATTCGGCATTGCATATCCATATTTAGGCCGATCCAAATACTGATGGGTCTTGCTGAAAACGGTGTAGATGACCGGCACATGACTCTCCCGGCATTTGTCGATGACTCGTTTTATCTTTGGTACCTGTCGGGTTGCTTCTGGAATCCAGGATGATGTCCATCCGGGTTTTACAAACTCATTTTGCATATCAATCACAATTAGCGCGCAATCATCTCTGTTTATTTCAAAGGCAGCTTTTCCATTCTTATATTCATTGATTGCTTTCTCAATGATTTCTTTTTCTGTATACATATTACCATCCTTTATAGTTTCTGCTTTCTCTTGCCGTCATTCTTTATTTGCTATTTTTTATAACTCCATTATGATGAAGCTCTACCAGTTTATCTATTGTTTTTGTGGCTATTCCCGATTTTATCATTTTGGTTATTTCTTCTAAATTTACATATTTTGCTTCATCTACTTCTTCTTGTTGCAATTTTACATCTTTGATATCTATATCAGCCTTTACAAGCCAAATATCCCAAATTGTATCATCTAAAACAAAATGGGATATGGGTTTTTCTTCTTCTATCGGTACAGTTACCCCTATTTCTTCTTTGATTTCGCGAATAACGGCTTCTTTACTACTTTCTCCTGTTAATGCAGATCCAGAGGTGCATTCCCATTTTCCCCCCGCGATTTTGTTATTACTGCGTTTTGTAATGAATACTTCGCCATGCGTATTCATTATTATTGCCATAACTACGATATGATATTCGTTTTTTTCAAGGTCTTGCCCTCGTACCCCTGTTTTACCGGTGGGTTCTCTATTGATCGTAAATATATCAAAATATTCTTCCATATTCCCTCCTTTCGGTTTTTCGTAGCATTTTGCGTTACGGGTTTCCACCGATCATAAACGGTTTCTTCCTCTATGGGTGTAGGGAACATATTGTGAAATGAATGGCGCTTTTCTCTATTCCCTTTTTTTCTTATTGGTGTTGGTACAGCTTTTGGGAGTATACACCACTTAGCAACTGCTTGTCAAGCTTTAGTTTATTCTTTGGGTTGTGTAGTTAATCAAGTATAACTAAATAAGAAACAGATAATGACACAACGAACGGTTTCCCGAATTGACAAGAAACCCGCAGTTGTGATAGTATGTTCGAAATCCTTGAAAACGGAATGTCAATTGGAGGGCTGTAGGTTGGGTACCGATGTCAGGCGACAAATCTGCTTTGTGAGGAAAGCGTGAACGGAACCGACTTTCATCAAGCGGTAAGAACGAGTGTTCAGAATATGCTTGGGAAGTATCCCGATTCATCTTTGAAGGACATTTACAAGAGCTTTTTCCAAGATGAGTTTGGGCCGGGTCATTTGCTGGAGGATCGTGAGGCCGCGGAACAATCCTTCCATCAAGAACTGCGCAGAATAGAAAACAGAAACCGGTATTCCATAGAACCATGCGGGGCTGGGATTCGGTTTTTTCGAGCGAATATGGATCTAATCATCGGGGGGGTTATTTCTGCATCCGAGTATTTTGAATTGTTCTTGAGCAGTTCTCAGGAATTTCAAGTGCCAAATTTAACGGAATGGATTGAAAAGTGGCGTTGGATCGAAGAAATTGCGCGCCCGTTTTCTGAACAATTGTCTCATTATGAGGAGGATCATCGAGAAATCATTCGAATGGTTTCTGATGGGATCGTACAGGTCCATCATAGCGAAGGGTACAGAAAATCGTATGATCCCCATTATCGGATTCTGAGCGTCCGGTACAAACCGATCCTCATCGAGCGCATCTATGATAAAATGGGATGGGATGGTTGCCCTTACCAAGATCCAGAAAAGGAACAAAGGGGTGGAAGGAAATGAAAAAGAGCAAAGAGACAGACACCGTCCAGATGTATTATGATCGAACCGTACAGGAAGAATGGCAGCGATTGGACCGACACAAGATGGAATTTGCGATCACATGTTCCATCCTGGACCAATGGATTGTCAACCCATCGCGCGTCTTGGATATCGGCGGGGGTCCAGGCCGGTATTCGTTATACTTGTCCCGCAACGGGCATGAAGTGACCTTATTGGATTTGTCTCACAAGGCTTTGGAATTTGCTCAAGAACAAGCGAACCGGGAAGGGCTTCAGCTGAAGGAAGTCTTCCATGCCAATGCGTTGGATCTCGGATTTTTGCATCCAAGGCGGTATCAAGCGATCCTTTTATTTGGTCCTCTGTATCACTTGCTTGAGGAGGAGGAACGAAAAACAGCGGTACGGGAGGCTTTGCGGTTGTTGGAAGATGGTGGACTGATCTTCGCGACGTTCATCACCCGATACGCTCCAGTGGTTGACTCTTTGAAAGGGTATTGCCACCAGATTCGGCAAACATACCAATTGCTTCAGACCCTTTTGGAGACAGGAATCAATCATGCAACCTCTGACGATGGAGCATTCACGAATGCTTGGTTTGAGATCCCTCAAAACATCCAACCATGGATGGAGTCTTTCGGCTTGCAGACAGTGCACATTGGTTCTCAGGAAGGGTTGGTCGCGCCCTACGAAAATATGCTTAACGAGCTACCTGATGAGGACTTTCAGCTTTGGGTCGATCTGATGAAACCTTTGTCCACAGACCCTCATACATGGGGATTTGCCGAACACATGATCTATGTTGGGCGCAAACCCAAACCAACCGCATAGGATGTAGGTAGGTTGAATCGCCGTTTCTCGAATCGTATGAACTGATTGGGATCGATATAGGGGGTGATTGTATCTTTAAACGAACGGGGTATTTGAAAAAAGTTGGTCTGCCTCCCGGTACTTTGGTATATACGGGCGATCGGGAACCCGAGAAAACGTCGATCGAAGTGTATACCTATTCGGCCGATTCTTTTCAACAGCAAACGTTCGGAATCCAAGATCCGATTCCGATGCCCGAAGAAAACAAGGTGCTGTGGATCAACATTAATGGGTTGCATGATCTGCCGTTCATCGAGTCTGTGGGAAAGCGGTTTTCAATCCACCCACTAGTGCTGGAGGATATCCTTCATACCGAACAACGGCCGAAGGTCGAGGACTACGGCCCATACCTCTTTTTTGTGGTGAAGATGCTGTACTATGATGAAGAGCATGATCGGCTGAACGACGAACAGGTAAGTATGATCTTGGGGAAGGGGTTTTTGCTGACCTTCCAGGAAATGGCGGGGGATGTCTTCCTTCCGGTCCGGGAGCGAATCCGAAACAACCGGGGCAGGATCCGAAGAGAAGAGGCGGGGTTTTTGGTCTATTCCCTATTGGACAGCATCATTGACCAGTACTTTCTGATCTTGGAAAAGATTGGGGATTCCATTGAAGCTCTTGAAGACGAAGTGACCGCATCCGCAGCCAAAGAATCTCTTACAAGGGTCCAGCATTTCCGAAGGCAGATCCTTTTTTTAAGAAGAAGCATCTGGCCCCTGCGTGAAATGCTTCTGCTTCTTCAGAGACAGGACTCTCCATTGGTATCCGCTGCCACAAAGCCATACCTTCGCGATCTGTATGACCATGTCTTGTCAATGATCGACACTTTGGAAAGCTATCGGGAGATGGCAGCCGACTTTTTGGACCTGTATCTGTCCAGTATGAACAATAAGATGAGTTCCATCATGAAAACACTGACCTTGATTACAACGATCTTTATGCCCCTGTCTTTCGTGGCCGGACTCTATGGGATGAATTTTGTGTATATGCCCGAATTGGCCCATCCTTTTGCCTATCCCGCAGTTCTGGTCATCATGGGGATCATCGCTGTTTCATTTGTCGTTTTTTTCTTCACCAAAAAATGGTTCTGATCAAATGAACCAAGGGGATTCTCCGCTTAATTGATAGGGGTTTGGAAGGCAAAGGGTTCCGAAATCCGTATTATTCATTAGGAATCCGAATCATATAGAGCGTAACCGCCGTTCATCACCTTTCATCATTAGTTTTCGATGAATGAGAGTTTTGATCCTGTGGATTTATAATGATATAATTATCCTACGCGTGGGAATTATTTATGTTAACGTTAACAGATCTTGGAGGATGCTATGAAACGAAAGGTACTGTTCATGCTTGCATTGGTACCCCTTTATCTTTTTGGAGCGAACGCTTTCTTAATCGGAGATATGTTGCCCGATGCTCCTGCGCTTGCTCCTCGGGGAGAATACTCAGTTGGAGTCCGAACGATTACTGCGGTCAATCCGGATCAAATCAATATCCTGGCGTATCAACCCGACAACCCAAACCCAAGATACGATCGCGAGCTGGTGCTGGAAGTTTGGTATCCAGCAACACTGGAAGATCATCAGCAAGAAGGCACGTACTATATCGATTATTACTTCCGGTATGAACCAATTGTGCATCAAGGAAGAGCGAATCGAAATGCCAAACCAGCAGAAGGCCAGTTTCCGTTAATCGTGGTATCTCATGGATATCCAGGCACTCGGAATATGATGAGTTTCCTTACAGAGAACCTGGCATCCAAGGGGTATGTTGTGGTTGCTATTGATCATACCGAATCAACGGTTCTCGATCAATCCGCCTTCTCGAGCACGCTGCTCAACCGGTCGTTGGATATTCTTTTCGTCATCGATGAGATGGACCGACTGGCGGCTCAAGAGGACCATTTCCTGTACGGAAGGATCGATGCTCAAAATGTGGGACTTGTAGGGTATTCCATGGGGGGATATGGGATCATTAACGCTGCAGGAGCGGGAATCTCGCAAGCAGGTGTCAGTTTGACTTGGGGGGTGCCCGGCGGGCATCTTGCCGTACGCCAATCGGGGAATCCTGCTTTTGAAGAAAGCTTAGACAGCCGAATCAAGGCGATATTCGCCTTGGCTCCTTGGGGAGCGAGCATGTTTTGGGATCCGGACACCATGAAAGGATTAACGGTTCCCTCATTCTTCGTTGTGGGTAATCAAGACGATGTTTCCGGCTATCAACAAGGCGTGAAACTCTTTTTTGATCGCGCAATCCACTCCGATCGATATATGCTCGTGTTTGAAAATGCGCGCCATAATGTTGGGGTAAATGCCTATGGCGACCATCCACTCCTCTCGGTTCATATGACCGCGGATGACTATCTCCGCTATGCGGAACCCGCATGGGATCTTCGCCGGTTGAACAACATCGTCCAGCATTTTGCCACGGCCTTTTTTGAGCAGAATCTCAAGGGGATTGATACCCACAAGTATTTGGATCTCATTGAATATTCGAATCAGGGGGTTTGGTCTCAGGAAAGAGATGGAACCTTCAAGGCCGATCATACACACTGGGAAGGGTTCCCAAACAGGACGGCCCTTGGAATGCGATTGTTCTTCATGCCAGCTGAGTAATGTTTTGCCAAAAAAAAAGGCTCCTTCGGGAGCCTTTTTTGTTCAGGGTTTTCGGATCGCGTTCAAGATCGCTAGGAGAGAGATCCCCACGTCCGCAAAGACGGCGGCCCACATAGACGCAAGGCCCATCACGCCCAAGAGCACAAAAATAGATTTTGCGGCCATGATCAGGACCAGGTTCTGGTACACGGTGCGAATGGTGGATTTGGAGACTTGCATGGCTTCGTGAATCTTGTGGGGGTTGTCGTCCATGATGACCACATCGGCGGTCTCCAAAGCCCACTGGGTTCCGATCCGGCCCATCGCAAACCCGATATCCGCTCGCGCCAGGCAGGGGGTATCGTTGAACCCGTCTCCCACAAAGACGGTCTTTTCCTTTCTGCTTCTGCGGTTCATCATCGTTTCGAGTTGTTCCAGCTTTTGATCGGGTAAAAGACCTCCATAGGCCTCATCCAAATCCAAGCCATCGGCAAAACTTGCGACTGTGGGTTTTGCGTCCCCACTGAGCATTGCAATATGTTCAACGCCCGCATTTCGCAAGTTGGACAGAACCTTCTGGAGTTCGGGTTTGGGGCGGTCTCGGAATTCGATCCTTCCGAGGTAGGCATCGTTTAGAGCAATATGAACTTGGGTGTTGTGGTTGATGGGAGCGACGCGAATCCCGTTTTCTTTCATCCAACTTGCGCTCCCAAACAGGACGGAGTGTTCTTCCCATTGAGCCCGGATTCCTTTTCCGGGGTGCTCTTCATATTGGGTGTACGCGGTGGGGGGCGGAGGCTGGGTGGGATTGGTTTGCAGGCTCTTGGCTAAGGGGTGTCCGGAAGGTTCGGACACTCTCCGAGCAAGATCCAAGATTTCCTCTGGGGTTTTCCCATTGGCTCCAACCACCCTATGAACTGCCAGATCTCCATAGGTGAGCGTTCCCGTTTTGTCCCAAACAACGGATTTGACTTTGGCTAAGTTGTCGATGTTCTGTGACCCGCGGAAGAAAAGGCCCTTTTGACTGGCTCTTCCGATACCGGTGAAGTACGATAAGGGGATGCTGATCACCAACGCGCACGGGCATGAAATGACCAACAGATAGAGCGCGCGATAGATCCATGGCTGCCATGGTTGGTTGAACAGGACCGGAGGCGCGAGGGCCACGCCCAAAGCCAAGAGGAGCACGATAGGAGTATAGATCCGGGCAAATCGAGTCAGAACCGTTTCCGTGCGGCTTTTCCGCTCCAACCCTTCTTCCACGCTTTTCAGGATCTTGGACAGTTGGGTCTGGTCGTAGGTCTTTTGGGTTTGAATGATCAATAGGCCCTTTTGGTTGATGGATCCCGCATAGACCCAGTCTTTGGGTTGAACGGGATGGGGGAATGATTCACCAGTCAGAGAAGAGGCGTCGGTGGTGGAAGAGCCTTCGATCACGATCCCGTCCAAAGGGATGGTTTCGAAGGGGGCTACGCGAATCACCGATCCAACCGGGACCGCATCGGCGCGTTCGAGGCTCCATTGATCATCGCGTTTGACTTGGACCTTTTGTGGTTTTGTGTCGAACAATGATTGGATCTGCTTGCGCGAACGGTTCAAGGCCAGATCCTCCAAATAATTGCCGATTCGGGCCAAAACCACCACCGCAATGGCTTCTGGATACTCCCCCAAGACCATCGCGCCCAATGTGGCAACGGACATCAGGACATGTTCATCCATCAGGCGTTTGGTTTTCAGGCTCCGAAATCCTCGGATCAGTGTGCGTGAACCACCCAGAAGATAGGCCGCCAAGAAGAAGGATAGACTAACGGCCGATCCCCAAGGGACGTGTTCGAGAAGAGATCGGCTGATACCCCCCATAATGCCCAAACCGACGCTTGCGATGACCAGGACAAGGAGTTGGTTTCGCGAAATGGCCTTCGGGTGATGTGCGAGAGAGCAAGTGGGACAGGTGGATTTAGGATGGACGTTCATGAGCCTCAGCCTCTCGGATGTGTTGGAGAACAGTTTCCATGAGCTGCGCGATATGATGGTCGTGAAGTCGGTAAAAGACATTTTTCCCTTCCCGCCGCGCGCGTACAAGGCGTTGGGTGCGCAACAGGCGAAGCTGATGAGAGATCGCGGATTGGGAAATTTCCAAGATTTCGGATAGATCGCACACACACAGTTCTCCCGAGGATAGAGCGCTGAGGATCTTCAACCGGTTCGCGTCACCCAGACACTTGAAGAGCTCCGAGAGGGTTTGCGTTTCTTCCTCTTGGAGCATATGGGCTTTCGCCTTTGTTATTGCTTCCTTATGGGGTTCGTTGTGATCGCACAGTTCTTTGTTTTGATCCATCATACCCTCCTTCTATATATGAACACTTGTTCATGTGTTCATATTATATCATAGGAAGGGCATCCTGTCAATCTGGTTTTAGATGATGGGGAATATGGTATAATTCTCTCGCAAATGCACCGTTGATGGTATGAGGGGCGCATTGGGCATATAACCCGGGCGAACCGCGCCAATGAAGAACCAACAAGCGTAGGAGGTGTTTCAATGAGCAACTGGACAGTCCTTCCCCCCTTTCAGAACGAACCCCTTTTGGATTTCGACGCTCAGACCAGCAAATCCATGAGGGAAGCCATAGAAAAGGTGGAAGCGGATTTTGGGAAAGAGTATCCCATCATTATTGGGGGCAAACGGATCCCCACACAAAAAACGATTCGATCCATCAATCCTTCAGCTCTTCACGAAACGGTCGGCGTCACCAGCAGTGCTTCTTCTGAACTAGCAGACCAGGCGATCCACCGCGCGTGGGAGGCTTTTTCCTCATGGAAACGGGTTCCTTTTTATGATCGCGCGAAGGTCCTTCTGAAGGCGGCTCAAATTATGCGCCAAAGACGATTGGAACTGAACGCCACAATGGTCTGCGAAGTGGGAAAGAATTGGGGCGAAGCAGACGGAGATACAGCGGAAGCCATTGATTTTCTGGAGTTTTATGCCCGTGAGATGATGCGGTATGGTTCGCAGCAACCGATCACTCCAGCAGAGGAAGAGAAGAATCGGTTAGAATATATCCCATTGGGGGTGGGTGTCATCATTCCGCCGTGGAACTTTCCATGCGCGATCCTTGCAGGGATGACCGCAGCGGCCATTGTAACCGGAAATACGGTAGTGCTCAAACCCGCTAGCGATAGCGGTGTAATTGCGGCCAAAGTTGTGGAAATCTTCGAACAGGCTGGTGCTCCAGATGGCGTGATCAACTTTCTGCCCGGCAGCGGTGGTGTGATTGGGGATCATTTGGTATCGCATCCGTTGACGCGGTTTATCAATTTCACTGGTTCGATGGAAGTGGGGCTTCGGATCAATTCTTTGGCGGCGGTCGCAAATCCGGGCCAGAAATGGGTCAAACGGGTGAGTTTGGAGTTGGGTGGAAAAGACGCGATCTTGGTCGATGAAACGGCTGATCTGGAAAGCGCTGCGGATGCGATTGTTGCGAGCGCATTCGGATTCCAAGGGCAAAAGTGTAGCGCCTGTTCGAGAGCGATCATTGAGAAATCTGTATATACCAAAATCCAGGAGATGGTGCTCGAAAAGGCGAAAACCCTCACCATGGGGGATGCACGGAATCCCGACCACTTCATGGGGCCGGTCATCAATGATCGGGCGCTGACGCAGATGATGGAGTACATCGAATCCGGGAAGTCCGAGAGCGAGCTTGTCCTTGGCGGGAAAGACCAGAGAGACCTGGGGGGGAGCTTTTTGGAACCTACGATTTTCTCTCGAGTCCATCATCGTTCCAAAATTGCCCAGGAAGAGATATTTGGGCCCGTTTTGGCCATGATCCAAGCCGAAGGATTTGATGATCTTCTGGAGAAGGGAAACGATACCCTCTTCGGACTGACCGGGAGCTTGTTCAGCGCAGATCGGAATCGTTTGCAACGAGCTTACGAAGAGTTTCACGTGGGGAACCTCTATTTGAATCGAAACTGCACCGGGGCGCTTGTAGGCATTCACCCCTTCGGTGGATTCAATATGAGTGGAACCGATAGCAAAGCGGGGGGAAGAGATTATCTGGGCCTCTTTCTCCAGGGGAAATTGATCTCACAACAAATCTGAAGGCCTTATGAGTACCACTCCATGGGAATCGGGTCTGTGTGCAGGAACAAATCGGGATTTTTATCCAAAAAGCGGTTTACAAGCGCGACCATCGGTCTTGCGTCGCAGAGGACGGAATGAGCGTCACCGATCGTTCCTTCTCGGGCAATCCCTTTTTCTCGGAGGGCGGGGAGGATCTTCCCGTAGTGATTGGACACATCCCCAAAAGGGTTGTAGTGTCTGCGCATCGGGCGATCGAACAATCGGCCGTCTTCCATGACAATCTGGAGCTTTTGGTGGGTGTCGGTCAATCGATTGGGGATCGAGCGCCATTCTTCCACACCATGAAGCATTGTGTTTGTGTTCAGATTGCATCCCAGAAAGAGGATCTTCACTCCAAGGTCCACCATTTTTCCCCAACACCCGCCTCTTGGGCACGGGGTGTCCCATTGTTCTTCTCCAGAAACGAAGGATTCCGCCCCCTGTCCGAACGCAGCCACAGAATGGGTCGGATGAAGCGACCGAATCACACCCGGTCTTTGAAGAAAGAGATTGGTCAAAATCCCGACGCAAGAGGGCTCGGTTTTCGGATTGAAGACCGGATAGTCGTCTCCGATTTGCTTCCAGGTGTGGGTCGGAAGGATCAGCATCCCTTTGGAGACAACATCAAGCAACGCGTCGATCACCGTATCTCCCCCGCCTTCGACAGGGCCGACGCTACGCATGGATGTGTGCGCCAGCAACCGGTCCCTTGGGCAAATGCCGATCGCTTTAATATCTGTGATCAATTGGTCTTTTTTCCCGAACATAGTCTCCCCTTCTTCCAACCCCTTCTCTTCTCTCCTTATTGTACAGCAGTTTATCAATGGAGTCAAGCCATTTCCCACCCCTTTGCCTTCAATCGTAACAAATCAGAAAAACCAGATTTTGCATGAACGTTCATTTTTGGATTATGGAATTACAGACGCGTAAAGAAGACGGACACAAATGATAGCGCTTCGTTGACTTCGGATCCTCAGGTATGATACGATGGGAATCGTCGGGTTTTTTCCGTATGGGAAAAGGGAGGGGACAGGGCCGTGGAAACGATCAACGATATTGAATTGAGAGATGAGCACATCGAGCCAGGCGAGCAGGTTCTAAAAAAAGTCCTGGGAGAATCATACCTTGCGTATCAGAAACTGCTGGATCTTTACAATGAGAATGCCATGACACCCGAATGGAGATATTATCGAGATGGAAAGGCCTGGTTGTGCAAAGTCCAGAAGAAAAAAAAGACGATTGTATGGATGTCAGCCTGGAAAGGGTACATGCAAGCCACGATCTATTTCCGGGAAGGATTTGCGCCGGATATGGATGCTCTAAACCTGCAAGAACAAACGAAAGAACGGATTTTGAGCGCCAAAAAGGTAGGCAAGTCGGTTCCATTCATTTTCGAAATCCGCGATGAAACCGTATTGGAAGATTTCCGGAAAGTCATGCAGGAGAAAATCGGTTTCAACACCATTCGAACGCCAAAAAGCGCCGAAAGGGGCGAAAATCATGAAGTCTCCTAAGTTCCCCTCCCAATATGATCGAAACCGGTTGGAGAGGGAGTTTAATGCGATGGGAGAGCAAGACGGCATCGTGAGTTATGATCCCCAATTGGGAGGGATTATCTCGCAGGTGGGGAGCCTCGCGTTATATGAGCTCGAATTGGATTCATCCGATATTCTGTTGGATCTCGGAACGGGCCAAGGCCGGTGGGCGATGCCCGCCGCTCAGGAGTGCCAAACTGTGATTGGCCTTGATATCAGCGATTCTATGCTGTCGATTGCGAGACAGAAAGCCAGCGAGGCTATGTTCCACAACCTTCAATTCCTCAAGGGGTCCTTCGAAGAACTCCCGGAACGCACAGATTTGCGCTATTTGGGGATCAACAAGATTATGACCATTTACGCAATGCACCATCTGACCGATCCAATGAAAGTCGAAGCCATTGACGCGATGGTTCATCTGGTTCGCGCCTCTCCCAACTCAAACAAGAAAATCGTGATCGGAGATATCATGTGGTTTGAAGACCCGCAAATCCATCGCGACCAATGGGATCTCGTCTTCTACGACGAAGGGGATACAGACTTTCCTGCGCAAGGAGAGCAGTTTTTGGAATGGTTCCGTCCGTATTCAAGGAATGTCCGACTGATCCCGATCCATCCCCTGGTTGGAGTGGTTGTCGCGGGGATCGACTGATCGAACTGGAGGCGTATGATGAACCTTGCATTGGCGCAAATGGATATTGTTTGGCAAGATAAAGAGACCAATAAGTCTCGGGTCAAGCCCCTTTTGGAAGAGGCAAAAGTTTTTGGGGCCGATTTCGTTGTGTTTCCCAAAATGTCGCTGACAGGGTTTTCCATGGATTTGGAAGCGTGTGCCGAAGAGTGTGAAGAAACCGTTCGATGGTTTTCCGAGGTCGCGCAGGATTACCGAGAAGAGCAATACTACCAACCCGGGGACCGACCGGCCTTCTGTTCGATCGAAGATCATCCTTGGGGTGGCGCGATTTGTTATGATCTGCGTTTTCCCGAACTCTTCCAAGTTCTCTCAAAAAAGGCTGACGCAATCCTTGTGATCGCCAACTGGCCGGCAGTACGTTCTGAGCATTGGAAGGTCCTTCTTCGAGCTCGGGCCATCGAAACCCAGTCCTTTGTCGTTGGGGTCAACCGGGTGGGCGTTGGTAACGGGATTAATTATTCGGGGGACTCTATGGTGGTTTCGCCCAGAGGAGAGATCATCACACCCCAATATAGTGGCCAAGAGAAGCTGATTTTGTGTCATTTGGATTTGCAAGATGTCGAAAAAGCGAGGGGTTCCTTTCCGATCAAAACCGACCGCAAGGAACCCCTGTATCAAAGATGGTTTGACGAGGTATAATCCTCTTCAGAATTCTGATTAAACCGGTTTTGTCCACTCCCGGAGTCGTTCCAGAACCGTTCCTTCCAACTGTGGAGCTAAGGCTTCGTACACTGTTCGGTGATAGGCATTCAGCCAATTCTTCTCTTCTTCGGTCAGAAGATCCAAAACAAGCGGTGTGGTATCGATGGGGCAGAAGGAGATCGTTTCGAACCGGTAAAACCGGCCAAACTCCGTTTCCTGGCGCAATCGAACGCATATGGTGTTTTCGATCCGTACCCCATGTCGTCCCGGTTTGTATACGCCCGGTTCGTTGGTCACAAGCATGCCCGGCTCCAAGGGAATGGCATTATCGTTATTGCGAATTCGGTGGGGCCCTTCGTGAACACTCAACGCGTATCCGATTCCGTGCCCGGTTCCGCATTTATAGTCCAATCCGTGGTTCCACATGTGCCCCCGCGCCAATACGTCGATATGGGGACCACAGGTGCCTTCCAGGAAAATGGCCTGGCTCAGGCCGATATGGGCTTTGAGGGTCAGGGTGTAGTCCACCCGTTCTTCCTCGGTCAAGGGTCCCAAAGCGATGGTCCGGGTGATATCGGTGGTTCCATCCATATATTGGCCTCCGGAATCGATCAATAAAAACCCCTCCGGTTTGATCACTGCGTGGTTTTCTTCCGTAGCTTTGTAATGCATCATCGCGGCATTTTCTTTGTATGCGGCTATTGGGTCAAAACTCGGTCCCATCCAATGAGCTTGATGGCTTCGGAAATGAGCGACTTTCTCTCCGATCTCAAATTCAGTGATCGACCCTTTGGGCGCTTCTTCGGACAACCACACCAAGAAATGCGTCATGGCTACGCCGTCTTTGACCTGAGCGTTGTGTATGTTGCTCAGTTCGGCCTCCGATTTGACGGCTTTCATCTTCGCAACCAGGTCTCCTTTGGGGATCATCTGACAGGTATCGGGGCAGGACGCGTAGAGCTTTGCACTGACTTGCAGGGGATCAAACAGGATTCTTCGCTTGTCGGTTCTTCGGAGATTCTCGTATATGGACTCGTAGGGAGCAAGTCGGATGCCCTGCTTTTGGAAATCCGCAATCAGTTGTTTGGGCAGTTTCTCTTCATGAATAAAGAGGGTAGCTTGGTCTTGGGCCACTGTGAGATACGAGAGAACGAAGGGACAAAACGGGATGTCCGCTCCCCGAATGTTCATCAGCCAAGCAATATCATCCAGATTCGGAATCAGGTACAGATCGACATTCCATTCGGCCATTTTGGACCGGACGCGGGCGAGTTTCTCAAGGCGGGATGCACCGGCAAAGGCCAACGGGAAGTCAATGACCGGTTCTTTGGGTAGGGGGGGGCGATCTTTCCACAGACCATCCAGCAGAGACTGCTCGATGGAGAAAGAAAACCCTTTGTCTTTGGTTCGTTCCTGAATCGCTGCGAATGTCACCTGATTCAAACAGCTCCCGTCGAATCCGACGACAGCCTGATCCGGCAGATGAGCGCACAACCATTCTTCCATCGTTGGCTCCCCAGGAAGCCCTTCGCGAATCAGGGAAAACGGCCCTCCTTCCAGCTGCCGCTGGGCTTGGGTATGGTATCGCCCATCGGTCCACAATACCGCATGGTTTTGGGTCACAATCGCTGTTCCTGCCGAACCTGTAAACCCAGTCAGCCATTCTCGGATTTTGAAGTGCGGCGCTACATACTCGCTTTGATGTGAATCAAAACTGGGTACGATGTACGCGTCCACATTGGCTTGGTTCATTCTGTCCCTAAGATGTTTGACAGGATTCGTCATTGTCTGGTCCCTCTACTTTCCCGATATGGTCACGCCCGTACCATGGATCCAAGGCATGATGGTCATCCCAAAATTCACTCGTTCCTGGCTGATTGATTGAATATGAGTAATCAGGTCGAAGATGTTGCCCGATACCATGACTTCATTGATCGGGTGCTGGATCTTTCCTTTTTCAATGTAGAAGCTATTCTTCGCGACCCCGGAAAAATCTCCATTCGCCGCGGGAACGCCCCCAGAGAATCGGGATAGGAGAATACCCCGATCAATGCTTCGGATCATATCCTCTCTGCTGCTCGAACCGGGTTTGACCATAAATGCCTCACCGTAATTGGGGGCCCTTTTTCTACCCGTCTTGTTCGCGCCGTATTGAGTGAGCAAATGCGTCTTCAGCACACCGCGATCAATAATGGGGGTGTCTTCCGCCACAAATCCGTCGCTGGTAACTGCGTATCCTCCAGCCAAATCAGGAGAACGAGGGTTCGATTCCCAAGTGAGCAATTCGCTGGCTACTTGAGCCCCAATCTTGTCTTTGAGCGGGCTGGTCCCGGAAATCAACGAACCATCCATGAGGGCGTTCTGAGCAATCATCTGTAAGAGACTGGTTAAACACAAGGGGTTGACAATCACATCTCCCTCGAATTTGCTGCGCAAAGGTTTGGCATCGAGTTCAGCAATGGTTTGTTCGAAAAGCGATCCCAGCATGCCCACCTGAGTGATCCTTTGAGACAAATCGAGCAAACTTGCGTACGAATAGTTGAACGAAGTGATCCGATCCTTGTCTTTGGCCGAAAACATGACGGTAAAGGTGTAATTGCCTTTGGTTTCGCTAAGGTTTAGGCCATTGGTGTTGCCCAAAGTTTTCTTCTTGTCTTCATACCATAGGACCACATCGCCTGAAATTTGGGGGTAGCGAGTCTTCATTTCTTCGTTGAGTTCTTGTAGGGCTTCATAGAGTCGATCCATATCAGGTTCCTGGATCCCCAACGCGAAGGTCGCGTCATCGACTTTCGGAGCGATATCGTTCGCATCGTCCATGGGAGCGTGTTGGGAAAGCTGAACCAGTTCTTCAATCGCTTGATCGATCTCTACGCGAGCGGTCTGATTGATCTTCGTGCTCGCTTTTCGATGTTCTTTGATATACGTGAGCTGGGCTTGGGTTTCTTCTGTGGTTCGGAAGAGCTTGACGGTATGCGCTTCTGAGTTCAGTTCTTGCATTCCGTTCGACTCTACTACCACCTGCGCTTGATCGGCGCCCTTCGCCCTCATTGCATGCAGGGCATATTCGACGGTTTCTTTATGATTCATCATCCTACTTCCCTCCCACACTGATTTGGCACTTAATAGCAGGCCCTCCCATGCCGACAGGAATCATCTGTTTTTTCCCGCACATTCCCGAAAAGTTCCATTTCATCTCGTCGGATACCATGGAGACCGATGAAAGGACATCGAAGGCTTTCCCGGAGATGGTCGTATCTTTCACTGCCTTACCCAGTTTCCCTTTTTTGATTTCGTAGCCTGCAGTCACGCCAAACATGAATTCCCCGGTCATATCGGCTTGCCCATTGCTGGTTTTGGTAAAATAATACCCATTGTCAATTGAAGCGATCATCTCTTCAAGTTTCGATGTCCCGGGTAGTATAGCGGTATTTCTCATTCGAATTAGGGGTTCGTCGGAGAATGACCACGCTCGCGCGTTTCCTTGCGGTTCATGGCCCATTTGCCGTGCTGATTCACGATTGTGGAGGTAGGTTTTTAAGATCCCTTTCTCGACAATATGGGCGTCTGTGCATCCGATGCCTTCGTCGTCGATAAAGATCGGGCAAGGTGTATCTTCGCCCTGAAAGGTGTGGGCAAAATCAGAAAGAGAAACCAAAGAACTGGCTACCTTTTTATTCAGAAAGTCTCCAGCAATGGAGCCATTTCGAACCAGATCTGCTTCTACGGTATGACCAAAGGCTTCGTGCGCCAGGATTCCTGCCAGATCAGCATCCAAAATCACATCATGGAACCCCGCGATCGGGTGGACACCCTCTTTCTTTTCCATGAGTTTCCCATACAGAGCGTCGATCCGCTCCGACAAGCCTTCTGGCACGCTCAAATGTTCTTCCAAGTGACCTTTTCCGCCAAAGATGTCCATCATTTCGCATGGAGATCCGTCTTTTTGTGTAGAAAGGCGGATGTACAGCACAGTGCGCGGTAGTTTGAGAATCGCGGTCGTTCCGCCGGTCGTGATCAAATGTTTTTCAACATCCAAACAGTTGAGTACCACCAAACGCGACAGAAGATCGGGGTATTGCTTTGCGATGTACGCGTCCACGCTCTGAAGGTATTGCATGATCTGAGCCTGGGACCATCGGTTCTTCTTGGTTGAAAAGTCCTTTTCGGATTGAATGGGTGAAGAAGTGTAGGGTTCCTGGATGACATCGGACTTTTCGGCTAAGAATCGCGCGTTTTGCGTAGCGGTGAAGATGGTTTGTTCGATGGACGGTTCTTTGATTTCCGCTTTTGAAGCAAATCCCCAAGACCCGTTGTCAAAGACACGCGCGCTTACGCCCCTCGATTTGTTCTTCTCGTTGCGTACGAGGTTTCCGTTCATGAGCGCAAGGGTGATGCTGCTGTTATCCTGCACACGGAGTTCAGAATACCGTTTCATCCGCCCCAGGAATTGGCTGAGGTCCATTTTGATCAATTCGCACCCTCCTTATTTTTTCCAGAATGTAGTTCGTTTTCCATATCATATTGTATCACATGAATCGGCTTCTTTGGCACTTTGCTCGTTATGGTTCATATCGAAGAGAAAACCGAGCGCTTGCGGAAACTGTTGAGCCCAGGCGGATTCGTGGTGGATACCTCCTTGAATCCGATCAAATCGCAGCCGATCCGATGGGATCTTCTTGGAAAGGGCCTGAAAGACCCGTTGGTTGGTTTGAAGATACCGCTCTGCAAGTTCGATGCCCGATTCATTCGTTCCAACAGCCATATAAAACCGTTGGATATGGGACAGATCCGCTTCCAAGGTTTCCTGGATGATTCTCCGTTCACTTACAAAAAAAGCTCCCGAAAGAGAACCGAATCGGGTAAAGAAACGGCCTTTTGTCAGGGCAGCGTAATGGGAGATGACGCCCCCCATCGAGGACCCCATCATTCCTGTATGCTCTCGTTCCGGAAGTGTCGGATACTGGCAGTCGATCAGGGGTTTGATCTCATGGACGATTGTGTACAGGTAGAGATCCCCAAGACCTCCCAAAGGCGATTTTGAACCCATCTCAAAATCAAAATTCTCGAACGGATAACCGGAATACTCGGAAAATCTCCGCTCTCCATCGGCGCATTCCAGCCCCACAATGATGACCTTAGGCAATCTGGGATTTCGCCGATCGGATTCGAGGACACCCCATGTGATTCCTGTGAATGAATCTTCCGGTAAAAAGAGGTTATGACCATCATGCATGTATAGCACGGGATACCTTATCCCTTCGACCATTTGTTCAGGAACTGCGACGTATAGCCGCGCAGCGCGATTTAGTCGAGGCAAAGAAATCTCTTGTTTCGTCAGCTTCATTGGATCACTCCTTCGATGAAAAAAAACTTAAGGAAGCCATTTTTTGATAAAGGCCGCAAGGTTGACCAAAGAATAGGGTTTTGACAAGAAGTCAGAGCATCCCATATCGTAGGCTTTTTTGACTGAATGGTCGTCAGCGGAAGCGGTGACAGCGATGATTGGAACTTGGGGATTGATCGCTCGGATTTTTGAAGCCGTGGTCCATCCGTCCATGACAGGCATATTCAGATCCATGATTACGAGGTCGATGTCGTTGGTAAAGGCGGATAATGCATGTTCTCCATTATGAGTTTCGATGAGTTTGGAATTGGGAAGCATTTTTTTCAAGAACGTTTTCAGGACGATTGTATTGGGTATATCGTCTTCTGCAAATAGGATATTATAGGCTTTGTTCGAAAGCGGGGTATGCAGTTTCATAGGAGTTTTTTCTTTTTTATTTGATTTAGCTGAACATACGGTAAAATAGAAAGTGGATCCGGCGTTGGATTCGGAAACAAGGTGGATTTCGGATCCCATCATGTGAAGGATTTCAGAACATATGGTAAGCCCGAGCCCTGCGCCTCCATATTTGCGAGTAGGAGATCCATCGACTTGCTGAAACTGTTGGAAGATGATCTCTTGATGATCTTTGGGTATGCCGATGCCGGTATCGGACACTTCGAAATACACGCACAGGGGATCTTTGGAAACAGTTTTTGCGGTTATGGTGACCGAACCTTCATTGACAAACTTTACGGCGTTTGCCAACAGGTTGAGCAATACTTGTTGCAGCCGGACTGGATCGAGATTCAGATGCGGGATGTTTTTCTCGATATTTAGGATCAGTTTGATTTTCTTCTTTTTTGCTTGAAACTCGATCAAGGATACCGATTGTTTGATCAATTTTTCGACATTGAATGATTTAGGATAGAGTTCCATTTTCCCGGCTTCGATTTTGGAAATGTCTAAAATGTTTCCCACAACGTCTTTCAGGGATTTTGCCGCAACCATGATATGATCCAACATATTCTTCTGATCTTCATCCAGATCGGTAGTTCTTAATGTTTCAGAGAATCCTTGAATGGTAGTAAGCGGGGTTCGAAGCTCGTGGGACATATTGGCCAAAAATTGCGATTTTGCTTTTGAGGCCAATTCCAATAACGCTTCCGCTTCCTTTTGTTGTGTGATATCCGCATCGATCCCGTGAACACGAATGACTTGGCCGTTTTCTACCACTGCTTTCATCTTGGTATTGAGCCAAATGCAAGATCCATCGCCTCTGATGATCCGGTATTGGGATTCCGCGTATCCTTCGGAAAGCATTCTGTCGATGGCGCTTCGTATAATGTCCAAATCGTTCGGATGACCGAATTCGAAAGAAGTGTCTCTATTGCCTGTAAGTTCGGACATTGGCCTTTTATATAGCTCTGAAGCAGAAGGAGAAATGTACAATGTTTGCTTATCCGGCCAGTGGATGGACCAAATCGATCCGGGCATTTCTTGCAATATTTCATTGATGCGGTTTTGGTAGTCAGCGATCTCTTTTTTCGCTTTTATCGAGTCATATACCTGTGCCAACATACCCGCGAAAAGCTCCAATATACTCAAATCGTCTTCTGACAACTCTTTTGTCGAGCGCACAAAATCAAACCCGATGCTTCCGTGGCAATAACCTGGCGAGCAAACAGGCACGGAGATCAATGTTTTCGCGTTCTTTTGCTGTAAAATCACTTTAAGGGGTCCTTCTTCAAGCAAAGAAACGTCGGAATAATGGATTTTGCGGTTTTCCCCATGCGCAATCATCCATTCATCCATTTGATCAAGCGGAATTTCTGGAAATTGACTTTTCGCGCTCGGAATCGTTTCTCTACGCCACTCATACAAATTTTGAGCAATTTCCTTTTCATACAGATATTTTAATATATAAACTCGATCTGCTTGTACAAATGTTCCGATTTTTTCTAAAATACCCATAATGTTCTTTTCAACTTCTTCTTCTGTCGTATGAATAAACTTTGTTGCCAAATGCAACAATAATTCTTTTATTTTATTTTGTTCTTCCATCTTTTGTTGAATGATTTTTGTTTCTGTAATATCGACACAAATACCCAAAACCATTTTTTCACCAGAATCCAAAACGATCGGAAGTTTTCTTGTCTTGATCCAATGAGGTTTTCCATACACATCCGTGATCTCTTCTTCGCTTATAGTAAGTTCTTCGTTCGTTTTTAAAACGGTCTGATCTCTGGATAGAAAAAGATCGACTTCTTTCGTGTTTGGATTAAAATCAATATCGGTTTTTCCAATCAGATTGTCAACAGTTGTACCGTACCATTTTGCCACAGCTTGATTCGCGATAACAAATTGCCCGTTTTTATTTCGAACAAACATAGTTTCTGGAACAGTATCGATTATTTTTTGTAAAAAGACAGTATATTTATATGAATTCATTTCTGAAATATTCTTATTTTGAAGATCATAAACCATACTAAAAACGAATTTATTATTTTCAAATTCTACCATTTTTATACAACAACCCACCAGAAAGTGAGATCCATTTTTGTGCCGGATCGAAAATTCGAAAGACTTTTTCTGATTGACTTGCAAAGAATGGATTAACTCGTGGATCATGACAAGGTCTTCCGGAAAGAATATTTTCTGGTAAAGCCCGGGATCTTTTTCAAATTCGAAAAAAGAATATCCGGTAAATTCGTACAAGTTTGGACTAATGTATATGAATCTCAGATCGGGCCAAGTGGCAATCCATATCGTTTCTATTAGATCATTCACTACATCTTGGTATTTCATACAAACACTCCTTCGATAGGTGGAATCTTCGTGTTGAAAAACCTAGCGGGATTTCCCGGCTTTGGTGCGTGAAGCATACATGATGGGATCAGGGAACATACCAATCGATCATTGACATCCAAGCATCGTCTTTCCCTATTGCGCTGTACCATCTCTCCCCTCGACCCCGAGTTTTTTTCTCTCTTAGTGTACCATATTTTTCTTACGATATCGCAGCGCTTTTTGAATGGGGTTTCCTTCGGTCTCTTGGGAAAAAACCGCTCGCCGCTTCCTGCATGAGAGGAACTTGACATCTTGGCGGAGAGAAGGTATACTATGCATAGTTGTACAAGTATGCAACTATAGGTTTTATTGAGGAGGAGAATGGATGACTGAAGAGACGAGAAAAGAGTGGGGGACTTTTGGCATCCTTGCTGTCGGGTTTTTGCTGTTCTTTCTGATTCCTTTCACAAGCCAAGAAGTACAAGCTGGATTGCTGGGCGGGTTTTTGATGGTCCATGAATATGCGCGCGAACATGTGCTCTTTTGCTTGATCCCTGCTTTTTTTATCGCTGGTACCATTTCGGTCATGGTACGAAAAGACTGGATTCTCAAGGTATTGGGTCCTGCTTCCAAACCGTGGATATCCTACCCTGTGGCATCGGTATCCGGTGGGATTCTGGCCGTCTGTTCATGCACGATTCTGCCATTATTTGGAGGCATCTACAAACGCGGAGCAGGTTTGGGGCCAGCCATCGCTTTTCTCTTTACTGGGCCGGCAATCAATATCACGGCCATCCTTCTGACTGGCAACACCATCGGATGGGATATGTCCATGGCGCGTCTTGTCTTTGCGGTGATCACTGCCTTGATTATCGGCCCTCTGATGCAGTTGATTTTCCGTGAAAAGGGAGAAGGAGGGTTGGTGTATACCACAGGAGAACCGGAACTCTCAATGGGAAAACCGTTGGTTTTTTTGGGGTTGCAAGTCAGCTTTTTGGTTTTTGCTGGCGCGCCCATTCCCCAAGTAGCCAAGATTCCATTGATGCTTCTATCCGGTTTTGCGGCACTGGGTTTTGTATTTCTCTTCCCAAAGCCCACACAAGCCGCGTGGATCGGAGAGACATGGAGCTTTACCAAAAAGATCTTCCCCTTTCTCTTTGCAGGGGTGTTCATTGCGGGAATCATGACCGCCGTTTTACCGGCAAACTGGGTCGAAGCCGTTGTAGGGGGCAATCGATTGGGATCGACCTTGGTTGCTTCTATTTTGGGCGCTTTCATGTATTTCGCAACATTGACAGAGGTCCCAATCGTGCAGTCGCTGATGGAATTGGGGATGGGACGAGGACCTGCCCTGAGCCTCTTCTTGGCAGGAAATGCCTTGAGCCTGCCCAGCATGATCGTAATCGTGAAATTGTTGGGATGGAAAAAGGCATTGACCTTCTTTGGGATGGTCGTTTGTCTCGCGACTCTTTGGGGTTTTCTGTACGGAAATCTAGGAGGGTAATCCTCCCAACAAAAGGAGGAGTAAAAAATGAAAATCGAAGTCTATGGGAGCGGATGCGCAAAGTGCAAGCAAACAAAGAAAGTGATGGAAATGGCCGCAAAGGAACTGGGATTGGAGGCAACCGTAGAAGCGGTCAGTGATATTGCGTCGATTATGGCCAATGGGATTGTTTCGACGCCGGCCATCGCGGTGGATGGAAAGATCGTTTCTACGGGGAGAGCACCCTCTCTGGAACAAGCCAAACAGATTTTGCAAGCATGAAGGATATCAGCGATCTTTTCAAAGCCTTGAGCAGCCCTTGGAGAGTCCATATCATCAAGAAGTTGCATCAGCAAGGCACCATGTGCATGTGCGAGCTCGAACCCGATGTTCCTATTGATAAAACCACTCTTTCCCGGCATATCCAGCTTCTGGTTCGGTGTGGTCTTATACGAGAAGAAAAAAGCGGAACCCGCAAAGATCTCACTCTGGTGGACAGCGAGCTTGTTGATTTGATTGTAGCTGCTGAAAACTGGGTTCACAAAGCGGATTCACCAGCGCCTTGACTTCATTCAGGTCTGTGTGATAGGATAAGAGTGCTCCCACCAGGATCAAAAGAGCTTGAGGTGTCAAAATGCAAGAGTTAAAAGAAGCGCGCGCGCTTTGTTTTTGGGATGTGGATATCGATAAGCTCGACAGACACACACACAAAGACTTCATCATTTCTCGTTTGATCGAATATGGCACCGAAAAATCCATACGCCTGATGAAAGATCATTATTCCGATGATGAGATTGCTCATGTCGTGCGGAAATCCCGAATGATATCCCGAAAAACCGCTTTTTTTTGGAGCATGGTCTTGAACATACCCAAGGAGGAAGTATGGATGTGCGCTCATGGGGCAAGGTTCCCGAACCCACCCGATGCGTCTTTAAACAACTAAGCGCTATCGCAAGTCCTTTCTACCTGGCTGGTGGAACGGCCTTAACCTTAGCGTTTCAGCACAGAATCAGTGAGGACTTGGTTTTTTTTCGTCCGGATCGCTTTTCATCTTTGGAGTGGTTGCATTCCCTACAGAATAACGGTCTTCATCCCACTGATGCAAATCCCTCAAACCAAACCCTGCATTGCTTGATCGAAGGCGTCAAGGTCAGTTTCTTCACATACCCATTTCCGATGCTTGAACCCCTTGAGCAGTTCCAGGGTGTGCAAATTGCTTCGATGCGTGACATTGCATCGATGAAACTTGCCGCAATCCTATCTCGCGCAGAGAAAAAAGACTACTTTGATATCGCAGAGTTAGGCACTCGATTGGATATCTCTTTGATGTTACTTGATTTTCAAACCAGGTATGGTAAGGAATTGAACCTTTATGCCATATGCAAGTCATTAGTCTATTTTGAGGATATCGTTGAAACCGCTGATCCAGCAGAATCCATTCGTTCATGGGAAGAAGTACAAGCGATGTTGAAAGCCATTTCCTGCAAATGCTTTGAAGAGCTTACCCACAAGTAGTTACGCAAAAAACGCACTCGTTTCTTTCCAGGAAGCCGATGTTTCACTATAAGCTCCTTTTCTCCCCTTGGATTTCTTATCCGGGAAATCTCATGTATCGAATTTTCTATTATGAACTTGACTAACCTATCAAACTTCATGGGGTAAAGAAGGGGGCGATGTTCTCTTCGTTGAAGGTGAAGGACTTTTCACAGGAACAACCCAAAGATGGAGGGTTTTGTCATCCATGATCATCTGTTGATAACTCTCCCTTTCGTGATACTCCGAAAACATGACCAGATGCCCTTCTGTCAAGCCTCTGCGATCCAGATGGGTTTTCAATTGTCCCTGACTTTTCTCATACAGATCTTCATCATACTGCTTAACTTCCAGAATATCGGTCTTATCTGGCTGTAAAAGCAGCAAATCTACCCTTCTCCCACCCACTAGGGTTTCCACAAAACACTTTGCGCCTTCAAATTCAGCATAGGTACTGAAGAAGGCATCGATGTTGCAGTGATACACCCCTTCACTCGCTTTGCCCTGGCTGAAGAGGGCATTTCCACGGTTTCTGAGGTAGTCGATGTATCTTCTCATCAGTTTTTTTACATCCAACCGGCCATTTTGTGAATGGAAAATAAGAGTGAGCATAAATTAGAGCTAATACGTGTGCCGCTCGCAAAATACGAGCAATTGCGTGTGCCGCTCGTATTTTTCACTATGGCTGCACATAACGCGTTCCTTTTCCCTGTCCAACTGGCTTTATCAAGTCGTTCTTTTCCATGCGTTTAAGCAATCGTGTGGCTTGAAACGGGTTAATCCGGCATAATTCTGCTGTATCCGCTCGTTTGATACTTCCATGAGCCTGGATAAATTTCAGCACCATTTGCTCTTGTTGCAAGGCATCGAATCCTGCCTGGCGCACATACGCCGCTTTTTGTCCACTTTGCCAATAGACTTTAGCGCTGAGCGTATAACTGCGTCCCCGCCCAGCCCCGTGCGCTTCGATCAGACCAATCTCAAGTAGCTTTTCTATAATGATCCGGGTTTGCGACTCGCTTTTCTGAAGCGAGGGGGAAATTTCACTGGTGGTCAATCTGCGCTCATCTCGCAGACGAGCAAGTACGATCAGGGAGTCGACGAGCGGTTCGCCAAGCCTGTCGTGTTGTTCGACCACCATCCTGAGAAATTCTCGGTCGGCGGCTACATTGGCCATGAACAAATTGACCAGAAATGAGTTGGAAAGGCCATAGTCGGGTTCTGGTCGACCATAACGCAGCATACCTTCATAAATGCGGTCGATGCCTCGCCCGGTTCGTTCAGCCAGGCCAATTCGTTTGATTATATCAGCAAGTAGTGGATTTCGCGAATGAGGTGGTGCCACTAAAAGATTGCCCAAATTGACCCCTTCAACAAAACCACCGGGACTGCTGATGTTTAGGCCGCTGTTGTCAATTTTTACTTGAACAACCCCAAAACGGCTGAAATCGCGGTGAACCAAGGCATTGACAAAACCCTCACGGAAAGCCAGGCGGTCATAATTGGGGATCGGTACACGAAACAAGCCAACCTCCAGCTCATCCTCCACCACCCAGGGTTTGAATTGAAGTTCCACCTCCTCAAAAGTCTCGATCAGAGGTTTTCGATAAAATTCGTTCACCTTGACATCGGTGCCGCTCAAAACCTGAAAAGCGACTTCATAAGCTGGCAAATGAGTGCGCAGCAGCTCCTCTGTGCCCAATAACAGGAGTCCCGCAACAGTTGGGTGTTGTTGACCGCTGATGTTTTTGGTAAACCCCAATGAGCCATCCAGCTCTTCATCTGACAAAGACAACAAAGGCTGTTCCCCACCATATTTTTTAATGGCGTTACGGATGCGCAGGCGTTGCAGTGGATCGAGTTGGCTTGCGTCTATTTTCTTCAGCACTATGGACGAGGGGTCAAAAATAACCATAGAAGATTGGCGCTGGAGAAATTCGTGAGGATAAAATGGCACGGATTCTGGTGTTCCGTCGAGCTTCAGTCTCCTACGGACCAGTAAACCATCAGAGGTAGAGACCAGCTGCCGGGATTTTGGCACAATAATCCGAGCAATTGTTTTCCCCTGGATCTCGCATTGTTCCACCCGGACAGATATGGCGGGGTTGGTCTTATTGGCGATCAGTGAAGGGATACCTGAGACATTGAAATGATTCGCATGCAAGCCAGTAGCCAAACCGTCGTCCTCCACACCAAGCAACAGGTCGCCGCCCTCGGTATTGGCCAAAGCCACCACTGCCGATACCAATTCTCGATCCGGCAGACATTTCAAGTCGCTCTTAAACTCCATCACAAGGCTTTCACCTTGCTGGATTAGGTTCCCGATTTCGTTTTCATTCGTTTTCATTCTTGGTTCACCCTTCCATAATGATCCG
Organism: uncultured Thermotogaceae bacterium; assembly: GCA_964580185.1. GTDB lineage: Bacteria > Thermotogota > Thermotogae > MWEM01 > MWEM01 > CAYWWY01. The sequence continues at coordinate 1,570 of CAZOJQ010000037.1, read as the reverse complement.
CGACTTATTATACCACGGGGTGCAGACCGATGGGAAACTGTAAATGGGAATTTTCCTCTTTGCGTGCATGGCGTAATCAGGCATCTGTTCCAATGACCGTAGAAGACCGACAAAGGGGGGCAACAATGAAACGGGACAAGAGCTACCAGATGATTGAACTCACCATAGAGTTGTTGGCGGGGAGGGTTCTTGCAACAAAAGAATTGGGTGACCGTTGGGGGGTTTCCATTCGATCGGTGGAGAGAGACCTTTCCGATCTACGAGAAATGAAGCTTCTTACGTTGTCCCCACGTGTGTGGGGGTGAACCAGCAGCTACAGAATAACTACGTAGCGCGCCAACGTTGTCCCCACGTGTGTGGGGGTGAACCTTGATGAGGATTATCGTCTATCGGACGAGGGGTCAAAGAAGCAGTATGGGTAGAATCCGGTGAGGACGCCTCGGATCATTGATACCAACGCGTATAGTTCGGGATAAGGGTTCGTTGATTTGTTTCATTCTGTGGTATACTACTGAAACCATATCTCCATATTTCTTACGTCTGATCGATTCAGTCTAGAGACAGATACTGCCTAACAAGTGAGAGATCGTTGGGTTTGTGGATGATGGGGCTCAAGATATGAAAAGGAGGATCGGTACATGGAAAACCTATCGAAACGCAAAGAAGACCCCGTTTCTTATGCAGCAGACCTTTTTTCCCAAGGATATAACTGCTGTCAAGCATGTCTTGTGCCATTCCTTGGCGAAATGTCATCCCAAGAATGGGAGCGTCTAATGAAGATGACTTCCATCATGGGCGGGGGAATGGGTAGGACCGGCCAGACCTGCGGCGCTATTACCGGTTCTCTGATGGCTTTGGGATGGAATCGGGGGTATTCCTCTGGGAATGATCCGGATGAAAAGGAATGGCTGTATCAACTGGCCCAACAATGGATGAGATGGTTTTCCCGGGAATACTCCTCCACGTCATGCCCTGGGTTGACCGGATTTGACCTTTCCGATCCCAAACAGCGGGAATTGGCCAATGCGGCGGGGATCTCAGAGCTTTGCAAGCAAATCGTCCAAAAATCGGCCCAAATCACTCAATTATTACTCAGTTCCACCAATTCCATCGATTAAAGGAGCTGATCGGATGTATCCCATATTGGAGTTCGATCCCCAACGGAAGGCCGTAATCAATCCCGAAGACCACTTTAAACCCATAGAACACGCAGAGCACTGTGTCCTTACCTTTTTTAAGGATGTATTGGACAAACTGAACGCAGAAGGGTTGTTCAAAGTCGTCCATGTTCTCAAGAGCGAAATGGGTAATATTCCTTTATACGAGATGGAGTATCAAGGCAAGCGGGTAGGAGTGTCTCTTGCCGCGGTTGGAGGACCCTTGGCAGTTGGTTTTTTTGAGGAAGTCATTGCCCATGGGTATCGGAAGTTCATTGCTTGCGGCTCTGCAGGCGTTCTCGATTCTCAGATTCCCCGGAATCATGTGGTGATTCCCACAGCCGCTCTGCGCGATGAGGGCGTTTCCGATCACTACCTACCCCCTTCCCGGGTTGTCGAGGGCCAAAAAGGAC
>CAZOJQ010000036.1:0-29355 GCA_964580185.1 uncultured Thermotogaceae bacterium | reverse complement strand
GATAATTTTGCCCCTACAGAAAGAGTATCATCGCCGCCAATGGCGATCAAGGAATCAATCCTCAGTTTTTCCAAGGTTTGGAACATTTTCTGAGTGTCCTCTTCGCGGTTGAAGGGATTGGTTCGGGAAGTACCCAAGATGGTTCCCCCAAGAATATGAATCCCTTCCACGTCTTCTGTCGCTAAGATCGTATGGTCTCCTGTCAAAAGCCCATTCCACCCATTCATAAATCCAAAGATCTCCATATCTTCCGGTTTGGCGTGAACAATACCCCGGACCACGGCGTTCAGTCCTGGACAATCTCCACCCCCGGTTAAAATCCCTACGCGCATACCATTCCCTCCTGTGTCTATTATTGATAATCATGCTTCGTGGGTTTTATCCCACACAATGGTTTAAATCGAAAAAAACTCATCCAACCGGTCAATTTTTTGCTGCGTTTTCTGTACGATCTCGTGGAAACTGCTGGGTGTAAGCCCCAACTCTTGCCATACCTGCAAAGGAAGAGAGATATGGTTCCCTGACCCATTGTCGCCATACTTCATCCGTTCCACGATATACGTGGATAATGTAGTGATATACACAAGATCTGAGTAGATCGATGTACCCAAACTTTTGGGTCGATGATGAAAGGATGCAGCGGCGATGACCATTTCTGGAAAATCCCAATTTTGAAGCAACATCTCTGCAAAGACTTCATGAGTTGGAATTTCGATCGACCGTTCCGCTTGGTAATACGATACCTTGCGAAGCCGAGCCAAAGTGATCAATTGCTCGAACAGCTCAGGAACAACCATCGCTTGGACTGTTTTCCCAATATCATGCATCAAGCCACACATAAACAGTTCTTCTTTGTTTGGATATCCGATTCGTTCCGCAATCATTTCACCGACGGTGGCACTAGAAACAGCGTGTTTCCAGATATCTTTGATATCGATGTTCTTAGCCCGAAATCGATAGTAGTTATCATGAGTAAAGATGCTCAAGGCCATATTCCGGACCGTCTTAAACCCCAAAATCATGATGGCTTCTGTAAGTTGAGATACCTTCCGTGGCAATCCATAGTAGGTTGAATTGGCCAATCTCAGGATTTTGGAAGCAAACGCCTGATCCTTCTTGGCGATTTCATTCAGGTCCTTTGCAGAAGAGTTTGGGCTGGAAGCCGTCTCCACAATCTTTTGCATAATGAAATCGGGAGACGGAAGCTGTTCAATTTTCTGCAGTGTCTTTTTCAGTTCCATCCGCTGCATCCGCCATTCGGTCGAGTGGGATCTGGAGGAAGAAGGTTGATCCCGATTCTAAAGAGCTTTCTACCCAGATTTTTCCTTTATGGCCTTCCATAATTTCTTTGCATATGGCCAAACCGAGACCGGTGCCTTCGACAGCATAGGTCAAGCCCGAATCAACCCGATAGAACTTTTCAAAGACTTTCTCTAGGCTCTCTTCGGGAATGCCGATCCCGTTATCGGCTATAGTGATTAGAGCGGAATCCTCTTGCTTGGTAATCGATACTCGGATATTGGTCTTGGATCTGTCGGGATTCCTGTACTTGATGGCATTTCGTATGATGTGGTCAAGGACTTGATTCATCCGTTTCCGGTCGATTGAAACTTCAATTGGCGCGTCAGGAAAATCCAACTGGATGTCAATGGTGTCATCCGGCTCTGAAAAAAACCGCATTACCGCTAGTTCTACAAAGGGTAGAAGATCGAGCGCTTTCCGTTCCATTTGAAGGGAATGGTCTTCTAATTTCGAAAAGTCCAACAGCTGTTCCAGCAAGAATTCCAAATGATCGCTTTGTTGGAGTAGAGTCGTCATAAATTCGTGAATGGTTTCGGTATCGGTTGCTCCTAAAGAATCAATGATGGTCTCACCATATGCCTTAATCGCTGATAGAGGTGTCCGTAATTCATGCGAAATATTGGACACAAATTCGGTCTTCATCTGATCAATTCGCTTTAATCGTTCGAGCTCTTTAGATCGGGTAATGTCTTCCATTCGGACCAAAGCTTCTTCCTGGGCTTCCATCCAAACCGAATTGAAAGAGTAAAAGGCTTCATCGATCTCTTTTTCAATAGAAAACCCCGCTTGGTCGTCCATGGTCTTACGGGCGATTTCTTTCACCGTCTCCACAACAGAATCGGAAAGATTCATATGCCGGAAACTCAGATTAACAAAGGACATTTCGATTTCTTTATTCCATACCATGATTGCTTCATCAATCGAATCCAAAATGGTGAGAAAGTATTTTTTCAGCATCTCTTGCAGGGCAGATTGCTCGACAACTTCATGGTAAAGCTGAAGGTTTTCGATCACGATCCCAGAAAAAAAGCTGATAAAATTAATAATGCTATCGAATTCTTGACGAATATCGTCGGAGTTTCCGGGAATGAGCGCAAAAAAAACAGTCAGCACCTGCCCGGATTTCAGAGAGGGAAGGATCAACAAAATCCCCTCATCAACCGGAAAAAAACTATGCGCCTTCCGGTCTGAAGAAAGGTCAATATAGGTTTTGAGCTCATCCAAAGCGATAGGAAACTCAGGGTCTGAAAAGACAGGTTCCCATTCTTCCTTCTTCTGAATCATCACCAGAGTGGAGGAGATCTGAAAAAACCGCTTCAGCACATTGTTGATGGCAGAAAAAACATCATTAAGTTTTCGGGCAGTATTCAACTCCCGGGAAAAGGTGGACACAGTTAAGAGAAACCGGTCGATCGATGTGCCTGCACGCAAGAGATCGCCTCCTACCATAACGGGTCATAGAATTATACCATATTTCCGCTATGTTTCTGGCGTTCATTTTGGGAATGTGAGCAACCAATCATAGAACTGGCCCACCGAATCGACGACCCATGTCGGTTGAATATCGGAAGATACCAAGTCCTTTTCCTGGGTTTCACCGCTCAGTACCAAGAGAGTTTCAATACCTGCCTGGACTCCCCCGGCAATATCGGTATACAATCGATCCCCAATAATCAAAGCTTCACCGGGAGAGAACCCTTTCTTCTGAAGAAGGAAGCGATATGTCTCATGTTCGGGTTTCCCGAAGATTCTGCATGGCGTTCTTCCTGTGGAAGCCTGGAACAAGGCTATATAGGATCCACAGTCTGGCAATAGTCCTTGCTTCGAAGGATAGTTGAAATCGGGATGAGTGGCCAAATAGGGTATATCTTTCCGTAAAGCGAGTGCGAAATTCTTCATTTTTTCGTATGTGATCCCATTATCATAGGCCAACAAAGCCAAATCAACGGAGAGGTCTCTATACCGATCAAAGGGCATGAACAAATCAAGGCCCATCCCTTTCAATTCCTCGGCCCCATCTTGAGTGCCTAAATAGAGTAGGGTCTTTTGCGGGTATCGTTCCAGGATATACCATCCAGCAAGCTGATTTGAAGTAACCACGTGATCCTGTTGTACAGGCAAACCCATCCTTTGCAAGGATTGGTAATACGTTTTCTGGCTGTTCGATGAATTGTTGGTCAGAAAGACATAGGAGTGGTTCCGGCTTTCGAAGAGCTGGATCAGTTCAATTGCTTTGGGGAAAGGAACTCCATCCAAAGAAAACGTACCATCGAGATCCAAAATGAACAAACGTTTCGTCCTGAAATGGTCGGGGATTCTGTTGATTGACAATGCAAACACCTCCTATGAATTATACCTGATTTCCCTCTATAAAAAAAACATTTTTCATAGAAAAGCGCTTTTTTTTCGTCCCATCCAGTATAATACCGACATAGAGATCCAAAACTTCTCGTGCAAAGAGGTGGGTTGTGACAAACGAACCGGAAGGGAGAATCAACCATCCTTTTGGCAGTGTCGAATTTATTCTGGATATTCTGGAAGAGGCCAAAACAAAGCCTCCTGAAGAAGTATGCGAACGGTATTCCATCCGCATGGCAGCATATGAAAGCTGGAAACGGATGTATGCTCATCTTTCAACGGAGGAGCTGGAAGCCATTAAACACAGAGCCAAAGAATCAGGACGGAAGATTCCAAAAGGGGGGGCGTTGGCTGTGGAGGGGCCTTCTGCACAACCGTTGGCTTTTCCAACGAGCCCTTGGGAAGAAGAAGGGCCCGAACCGATACCCGACCAGTGGGAAGATGATGACGAGGACGATTCCGAAGAATAATCCGTACTTCGAGGAGAAACAAGGAATGATCAGCACATAGGAGAGGAATCTTCACCAGCCTTGGTTTTGTGATATAATAGTGGAGCGCTTGGACATGAAACGAGGAGGTGTATGATGAGAATTGGAGCGGACCTCGGGGCCTATCGACTCACCCCATATCCATCTACGCCTGATACCCAACCTCATACCAATCATCCAACTTCACCCTCGTACGAAATTGCGTCTCCTCAGATCCAAAATGCTGGGGGGGAGCAGTTTCAGCAGACCCCCATTTCTGAACAACGCATAGGTCCGGTAGCGTACAACCAAGCAATCACAGAAAGATTGGAACATGACCTCCAATCCAAGTTGGCCAAACGGCTGGGAATCGTCGAATGTGAAACCTGTTCCAATCGGAGATATCAGGATGATTCGAATGATTCGGGCGTTTCATTTCAAACCCCCCAGCACATCCCGCCTCAACACTCTTTCGCAATGGTCTATGCCCATGAACAGGAACACGTGCATCGGGAAAGAACCAAGGCAGACGCCGATGATCAATTGGAAGTAATCTCGCAGTCAGTCAGCATCCATATGGATGTATGTCCCGAATGTGGAAGAATCTATACTGCAGGGGGCGAGACGATAACACGGACACGGAGAACGCCACATACAGAAGCGGATTCTTATGCTGATACTCCTGCGCAGGCAATTGGTCAACATCTCGATCGACTCGTTTGACCCGCAAATCCTACCCTTTCTGGATCAATCCAAACCGACCGGGTTTCACCACAAACGTGGTATAATACCATTCGATCTTTCGCACGAAAGGAGCTTTGTTTTGAAGTATGATACAGACCTACTGGAAGTGACTATGCTTATGGTCATTCGAGAAATGATGAATGGTCACGTTGATCCCGCAGACCTTATGGAAAAAGTATCTCAGTCTCTATCCCAATTGGGGATTACGGAAGAGGAAATTTTCTTGGCATTCGAAGCGGTCTTTGGGGAAGAACATATGGCTGAAGCCGGGCTCACCGATATTGATGTCCAGTTGGTAATCTTTGATGGGTATGATCCTGCGCGTAGGATCCCTTTGGAACTCATTCAAAGAGCCAAACACCATGAGGATCTGGAGGTATTCCGCCAGTTCCGGGAAATGATCCACCGCAGGGTGAGCATGGAGCAGTTCGAACTATCTGTAGAGGTTGGGGATCGAGCGGGGTCGATTGCAATGCCGGATTGGTATCCCCATACCATATCCTGACGCGGAGGCGATTATGTACAATTTTCGCAGCATTGAAGCCAAATGGCAATCCTATTATGAAAGAGAGCGACCGTTTGCTGTCGATTTGGATCATGCCCCAAAGCCATTCATCAATCTGATGATGTTTCCCTATCCATCGGCAGGAGGGTTACATATCGGGAATATGTTTTCTTTTATCGGTTCGGACGTGTACGGCCGATACAAGAAACTTCAAGGATACGATGTCTATGAACCCATTGGTTTTGACGCCTTCGGGATTCACAGTGAGAACTATGCGTTGAGGATGGGAGAAAATCCTTCCCGACTCACTCCGAAGAGCATTGAGTTCTTTCGGGAAGAGCAGCTTAAGAAAATTGGAACGATTATGGATTGGAACAGCGAAATCAATACAACCCAACCGGAATATTATCGGTGGACACAGTGGATCTTCCTTCAGCTCTACAAAGCAGGCCTCGCAGAGAAACGGATGTCTGATGTAAACTGGTGCCCATGCTGCAAAACCGTTTTGGCCGATGAACAAGTGATCGACGGAGAGTGCGAGCGATGCAACAGTCGAGTGGAACAAAGAAGGATGAGTCAATGGTTTTTCACCATCACCCGATACGCAGACCGATTGCTGGATAATCTGGAACGGTTGGATTGGACCGATATTACGAGAAATCTTCAGAAGAGCTGGATCGGGCGGTCCAGGGGAGCGACGATCTCCTTTCCGGTGGAAGGGTCTTCGGACCAAGTTCAGGCTTTTACTACCCGACCGGATACGGTATTCGGAGTCACCTTCATGGCCATCGCACCGGAGTATCCGGGCATCGAGTCTCTGGTATCGGATGATCAGAGGGAACAATTAGATGCCTTTATCCAGAAGGTGCAAACCATGGACGAAGTGGAGAGAACATCGATTAAACGGGAAAAAACAGGCCTTTTTTTGGGGCGGTATGTTATCCATCCTTATACGGGAGAGCGAATTCCATTGTGGGTGGGAGATTATGTGCTTGCCCGATATGGTTCGGGGGCAGTAATGGGCGTGCCGGCTTATGATGAACGGGATTATGCCTTTGCGAAAAAATACGGATTGCAGATCCGCAAGGTAATCGCGTGCGCTGATTCCGAGCTTCCGTATGGGGAGTTTGGCGAGATGATCAATAGCGGTTCTTTTTCTGGATGGAAGAGTGAGGATTTCATTGAACGAGTTGAAGAAACCCATCCGGATATACGCAAGGCGATCACGTACCACCTTCATGATTGGTGTATATCTCGCCAACGGTATTGGGGACCGCCCATTCCGATCATATACTGCGATACCTGCGGGATTGTGCCAGTTCCGGAAAAGGATCTACCGGTCCTTCTTCCCTTGACCGATGACTTTATCCCGGACGGTAGCGGTAAATCCCCTTTGGCGCGTAACGAGACCTTCGTCAACACTGTATGTCCCACATGCGGAGGATCAGCTCGAAGAGAAACAGATGTCAATGACAATTTTCTGGACTCTGCGTGGTACTATCTACGGTACGCCTCTCCAAAAGCTGAAGACGTTCCGTTCCGAGAAGAAATCATCCGAAAGTGGTACCCAGTTGAAATGTATATAGGTGGGAATGAGCATGCCATGCTCCATTTGATGTACGCTCGGTTCATTGCGATGGCTCTCAGTGATTTGGGCATCATTCCTTTTGAAGAACCCTTCCCACACTTTCGCGGACACGGCATGATCGTACGGGATGGCAGCAAAATGGCCAAATCTAAGGGTAATATGGTCATTCCAAACGACTATTTCGATTCCCATGGCGTGGACTGTTTGCGTACCTACCTGATGTTCATGGGTAACTTTATGGAAGGGGGAGACTTCCGAGATGGGGGGATGGACGCGGTTAAGCGTTTCTTGAGCAAAGTCTGGGATCTTTCGCAACTGCCTCAAGGACCTTCTTCCCAGTCCTTGAAGATCAAAATGGCTCGGACCATCGAACGATTTTCTCATTCTGTAGAGCATTTAAAGTACAATGTAGCGATTGCCGCGCTCATGGAGTTTGTCAATGAAGCCGGCAAAGAAGAATCAATCGAAAAAAGCCTTTTGTTGGATTTTGCTCGAATGATGTCTCTATTTGCCCCCTTTCTTGCCGAAGAAATCCATAGCCAGATGGGGAGAAGCGGAACGATTTTGGATTCAGGCTATCCAAAGGGATATGAGCAATATCTGGAATCAGCGGATATTGAATTGCCGGTTCAGATCCAGGGTAAGCATCGCCTGACCCTCACCATCCATCCGAATGCCACCCAAGAAGAAATCATGGACACAATCCGAAATGAACCTCGACTTACCAACCAGATGGATGGAAGGCCGATTGTCAAAGTCATCTATGTCCCAGGAAAGATCATCAACCTGATCCTGGGGAAAGCCAAGAATTAGCCCTAGGGTTTACGGGATCACTTCCAGTGAATTCCAGCATATAGTCAAGTGGTTGTCGGGTGGAAAGGTGTCATAAGCCAAACCTTGCAGCAATTGGCCTACTTCTCGGAAGACAGGGTGTTCCGAATGGACCAGGACCTGCGCAGCCAGACCTGTGAGAAAATCCGGCCTTTGATCACCTTGAAGGACCCGTTTTAAGAGATTCACGGCAATATCCGCAATTCCCACTCCAGCTACACGCATTTCAACAAAGGTTTGAGCGATCTTTCTCGCTTCGTTCGAATCATTCCCCATCCGTTCGAAAAACTCGACTGCCAGCCATTCCGTCTGCGCCAACAAACCCCTGACCAGCATCTCTTCCGAATAATGCGTGAAAGTCATTCCTTGGGTATCGAAATCAATCTCTGTGATTCTATGGCTGGTAATCTGAAGAAGAAAGTCTTCCGTAATCTCGACCATTCTCCACGGATTGGGAAAGGTGACCAACGACCCGGTCAAGATGTCAAAGATCCGATTTCCTTGCCCTGTTTCAAGCATGGAAACGTCTTGAGCGTGGAAGTGACCGGTAAAGACAATCGACAACCCCGCATCAGCAAGAATCGTTGCTGTTTCTTCCCAATCTTCAATCAACCACTCCGGAAAAGCAAGGGGTTGGGCATCAAAGTGAGCGACCACTCCATGATGGAGCTGCGCAATCACTCGTTTGCCTTCTGTTTTTGCTTCTGCCATGATCTCCAGAAGCCATTCCAGGGTTTGCTCGCGGATGCCCCCTGCCACCACCGGATATCCCAATCTTTTGTTGTCTTCATACATTGCGCTGTCGATACACAAAACCCACAGCCATGGAACTGGTTCGACCAAGTAGCTTAGCGAATGTGGATCGCGGCGGATGGCTTGTCCATATCCGAAGTCCCAATAAAGCTGAGAAAACTCTTCAGGGCTGATGGTTGGCACACGGATCCTGGAATCGCCTTCGTAGCGGAAAGCGTTTGGATTGAGAATATCATGGTTTCCCGGAACAACGAAAACGGGGATTCCATGGCGCAAGAAGATTCCAAGAGACTCGACCATTTGTTCGTGGGCAAGACGTTCCGCGTCTTTTGTCAAGTCTCCAGGAATGAGCACCATATGCGGTTTTTGGTTGAGAATATCCCGAATGGCGCTTTCGAGAATCGCTTCACTTTCAGCCAGCAATTTCCGGTCATTGCTGACATATCGTTCAAAGGCTGCCCCTTTGGGATTCAACTCCTGAGGAAACAAGTGCGGATCAGCCATAACTGCAATCCGTAATGGAAACCCTCCACCAAACAGGGTGAAAGGCAAAAAAAACAATCCCAAAGACACCACACAAACCGATACATATCGTTTCATTTTTTGATATCGATTCATGACTTGATTGGTTTTCTGCACAACAATCCCTCCCATGGAACCCAAAAAGTAGGTATGATCAGTGTTCCTGAACCCATCCGTCGGAAAACCCCATCTCCTCTAGGTACTGTTGGGCTTGATCGTACTCGAAAGTGGTCAGTTTCCTTCCAATCCGCAAGTCGCCCAAAGCCTTGTACACCGGGAAATATTGAGCCATCAACGAAATAGAAACCGAGGTTGACAAATGCAAAGCCAAAAACTCCAATCCATCCCGAACCATCCGTTCAAATGTTGGTAGAACCAGCATACGTACAATCATTCGTTTGGCTCCCACCTGACGGTACATCTCCCGAAGAGCCTTTTGGGCGACTGTCCAGTAATCGGAAACTCCCGAGTACCGATGACCGACTTCATCGCATGTATACCGGATATCGGCAAGGTAGAGGTCCACCAACCCATCTATATGCTGAAGGGTTTCCACAGTTTCATAGCTGCTGGTGTTGTACACGATCGGAAGACGCAACCCACGATCTTTACCCCTCTGAATCGCCTCGACAATCCCCGGCAAATGAGGGGTGGGTGTAACCAGATCCAGATTGGAGACCCCTTGCTCTTGAAGACGCAAAAAAGTGTCTGCCAACTCCTGGGAGTCTATCGTCCGACCCATGTTTCTCTGTGAGAATCCAAAATTTTGACAATAGACGCAATGCATACTGCACCCGGAAAAAAAAACAGCGCCCGCACCCGATCCATGGATCAAAGGGGGTTCTTCCCCTGTGTGGACTACGGCATTGGAGAGGCGAGGCATGTCCATTTGCCCACAAGCCCCAGGACGCGTTCGACGGTTCACACCGCAGCTCCTTGGGCAAAGCCTGCAATTTGTGATTTGCTGGTTCATCCAGGTATGGAGAGCCTTCCACTGATCGCTCTCCCATTGTAAGTACGATGGTTGTTCCGGTAGCATATCGGTCTCCTTGTGGAAATCTTTGGCCTGATTATATCACAATCCCGGTCCACCTCCTCCTAAGTTCCGGGTGGAGGGATGATCTGCAGGATCGACCTCTTCAAAAAGGAGCAATGGGTCTTTTCGCACAATACCTGGTCCAAAATCCGATCCCCAGAACCGGATTGATCCCTCCCCATACCGCAGTTCATCTTGTACGCCATCGCTTGGAGCCGTTTTTGGATGGAAGCTTTGTAGGATTTCTCATGCTATAATTGAGTCATCCAATCTCGAGAGGTTTTGAGGAGTGATTCGGATGATTCTTGTGTTTGGTGACATTCATGGTTGCATTGGACCGTTAACGCAATTGTACGCATATCTTGAACCGTACATCCAAAGAGCCGATCATTGTCGCCTTATTTTTTTAGGGGATTATATCGACCGTGGACCTGCGTCAAGAGAAGTAGTCGATTTCATCCGAAGCATTCCGGTTGAAACGGTATTTCTTATGGGCAACCATGAAGATCAGCTTTTGATGTACCAAAAGGGATCAGATATCATGGACACATACGGGAACTTTTGGTGCACGCGGAGAAACGGAGGTCTGGAAACCATCCAATCCTTTGATCCCAACTCGCCCCTTCCCAGATTGATCCAAGAAGAAGGCAGTCTGGATCAGGGTTCTCGGACGTATGTACGCAATCGGGGCGAATTTGACCTGAAACCCCAATACCAATCCTTTTTTGAGCGTCTCCAATACATCCATGAAGAAAGAGTGGCTTCCCCCATCGATGATTCTGTTCGGTACCTGTTTAGCCATGCCACACCAAACTCTAAAGTACCCCTGAATGAGGTATTTCGAGCCGAGTCCTTTGAACAATTCCATGCGTTGGAACAACAATACCGAATTCCTGTCGATGAGTCGAATATATGGAATCGAAGTTTTTTGGATCGGAGGATCGATAACGCCATATTGGTGCACGGTCATACGCCCACCCATCTCCTGTCCGGATCCTACGGTTCCCGATTCGGGGTAGATCCCAAAGCTATGGAGCTTTTGAGACAGGGGCGTGCCTATTTTCGGTATGAGAAAGGCGCTGAAAACCTAATTCAGATTAATATCGATACGGGCGCAGTGTATGGAAAGCGGCTTTCCGCGCTCATGATTCTAACCGATCCAGTGGAGCATTCCGACCCGCGATGGAACGCACTGCATCACACCGTTTTTTGGGTGGACGGTGACGGTATCCAGGGCAAAGACAAAGCAGACTAAAGGCACAAAGTCTTCTTCAGAATCTTTTTTGTGGTCAAATTCTAAGCCAATTCCAAGAAAGACGCGGTACGATTAGGAAGATTCGAATCGAATCCGAAAGGCGTTCTTACGCATCAAATTCGTTTTTTGTTCATAGGAGGGTTTTGGGACAATGGGAAAAGAACGTTCAAGGAAATTAATACCCCTTTTCCGAGCCTCTTCCCGAATGGATTTTTTGAGCCCGGATCAGAGAGTATGAAACTAGCGCACAAGATTGGTTGGATGAACACGTTGGTTCTTTCCGCGTTGTCTTTTACCGCGGTCTTTTTTCTGTACGCTCAGTTTCAAAGGGTAATGTACGGAACACTGGAACGAGAAATGCTTCAAACCGCTGAGCATTACTTCGCTGCCTCCGCGCAGAGTCGAGGGATCGGCCGCAGCGTGAACAACCCATTGAGACAGGAATTGATTCGATACTTGTATATTGCCATGCTCGATGCTCCCTTTCGGGGAATCGAAGTATTGCAGGATCCTTTTGGTATCGAGCACCAAGCAAAAGTGGGTCTTCTGGAGGTGGAAGAAGGCCTTAGCTATTACGGAGTCGAGTACACGACAGACGGTCAAACGTTTTTGCTGGTTCAGGAAGCCACAGCAGCCATTCACACCCTGCATGCAATGCGCAATTGGTTTTTCGTTCTGGCAGGATTCTTAATTGGACTTTCGTTCTTTTTGGGTCGGTTCGCAGCAAGTTGGTCGCTTAAACCCTTGTTGATGGTGACAGGACAGATTCGACGGATTAACGCCCAACAGTTGGAAAAGCGCTTTGAAACCCGCGAGACCACGCAAGAGATTGTGGAGTTGAAAGACGCGCTCAATATGATGTTGGAAAAAATCCAAAGAGGGTTGGAACTGCAAAAACGCTTTTCATCAGATGTAGCCCATGAACTGCGTACACCGATCACTAGTATCAAAGGATATGCCCAACTCCTTCAAAACTGGGGGCTAAGTGACCAGGAAGCTGCGCGCGAGTCAGTGGATGCCATTCGAGAAACTGCAGATGAAATGAGTCATTTGATCCAGCAACTGCTCTCGCTCAGCCTGATGGAAGAAGAGGAGAACTTGCCTCTGGAACCCTTTGCGAGCAAACCATGGATCGAAGAATTGATGAGCGCTATTCACAGGCGCTATCCAGAACGGGTGTTTCTATGGGAGAACCGAGATTTCCCCGACCCTGTATCATCCCATTCATCTGGATTGCGCCAATTGGTCATGATCTTTGTGGATAACGCAGTCGCCTTTTCTGAGAATGATACCCCTGTCGAGATTTGCTTAGGGATCGATCAGATCTGGATTCGAGATCACGGCCTTGGGATTGAGCCACAAGAAATCCCCAATCTGTTTGAACGCTTCTATCGAGTGGATCGGTCAAGGCGATCAGATCGCTCCGAAGGTCATGGAATTGGAATGGCAATCGCGCGAGAGATCGCGCGGAAAATCCAAGCAGAGATCCATGTAAAGAGCGAGGTCGGTAGTGGGACAACGATCATGATCTGTATGCGGAACGGTTGAACTCCCTGCGATTTCCCGAAATGGCAGGTTTTTCCGGTAGATGTGTTACAATTGAACAAACCGCTCGGGCAAGGAGGACTCAATCCAGTCCGGTTGAGGGAGAACCATGATCAGTATCCGTACCATGCTCATCGGGATGATTTTCATCATACTCGTGTTTCCGATCACCATCTTAGGGATCTTTGCCTATATACGCTCCGTAGAAGCCATCCAAGCAATCTATGTGCAGGAGATGATCCGTACCTTACGTTTCACAGGAAATGAACTGATTATTGACTTTTTCCACCCGATCCAAGATGAGATAGACCCGATTTTGGATCAACTTCAGTCTACCCCAATCGAGGATCGTGAGGCGTCCGTTTTTGCTTTTTGGACCGATTCGAATCGGGAGCAACCCTTCCATTCGGCGATCCGCTCGATCAGCTACCTCCCTGAAGAGAAGACAGACCAGCCCGCTTGGAGCACGGATGAAGGGCAGTTGCTGTATACTCGAATTGTAGCCGATTTGGAAGGGAATCCTACCGGAGCGATCCGGGTACGGATCGATTCCGAACCCGTTGTTGATCACCTGCGAAAAACAACCCCTCAGTTTTTCGAACAAGCCTTCCTCATTGATGGCCAAGGTTCGGCTGTTTTGGGGCAGAAAGATGATGCAGGGCTCTTTGAGCTTGCCAGCAAACTCATGATTCCGATAAAGGATCAAGAAAGCCCCATTTTTGTTTCCATAGTCGAACCTTACCGATTTGCTGGATCTATGCCAATTGATCAGACGGGGTGGTTCCTCTTTGCATTGCGCTCCACCCAGGATTTCGGAGGGTTGATCCAACCAGTCCAAATCCTGTTCATAGGGATTCTTGCGGCTTCTCTCACAATGGTTATCGGATTCGGTGTCTGGTTTTCTCATCGATATATAACTCGACCGATTGCCAAACTGTCCGACCAAGCTGTTGCGATTACCAACAATGAGTTGGACGCTTATGTGGATGTAGAATCCTTCTCTGAACTGCGGTTTTTGGCAGCTTCTTTCAATGTTATGCGTCTTTCGATCAAAGAAAAGTTGGAACATTTGTTCCAATCTGAAACAGACTTACGAGCCGCTAAAGAAAAGGCCGAAGTGTCGAATCAAGCCAAAAGCACTTTTCTGGCCAACATGAGCCACGAAATCCGTACTCCTATGAATGCGATCATCGGATACGCCACGTTGACCCAAAACACCAAGCTCACCCAGAAGCAAAAAGACTATTTGCATAAAATTCATTTTTCCGCTCAATCTCTGTTGGGCATCATCAATGACATCCTTGATTTCTCGAAAATCGAAGCGGGGATGATGTCCATGGAGTTTGCTCCCTTTTCTTTGAAGGACGTTTTCGAACACATTTTGGGTATTGCCTCCCTAAAATCCGAGGAAAAAGGGATTCCTTTTCACCATCAAGTGGATCCCTCTATTCCAGAATCTCTTTCCGGTGACTCGATGAGACTCATCCAAGTGTTGGTCAACTTGATCAACAATGCCTTCAAGTTCACCAACAGAGGAACAGTGGGTTTGTCGATAGAACTGGAAACGAGGAGCGAACACACCTATACCGTCCGTTTTTCCGTCACCGATACCGGTAAAGGCATGACGCAAGATCAGTTGGGCCGCCTATTTACACCCTTTTATCAAGGAGAACCATCGACAGCCCGTGATTATGGAGGAACGGGGTTGGGATTGACTATTTCCAAGCGGTTGGTGGAGATGATGGGTGGTTCCATCTCTGTAACCAGTACAGCGGGAAAAGGAAGCGTTTTCAGCTTTACCGCTGTATTTGGCATCCCTTCATCCGTTGATTCCATCCCTCACAAACGCTTCGAACAGTCATTGGATCCCAGGGAAATCCGCCAGAAAGTGGCGGGTGGGCGAGTGTTGCTGGTCGAAGACAACGTGATCAACCAGCAGCTCACCGAAGAACTATTGCGAAACGTAGGGATCGATGTGGAGATAGCCGACAATGGCCAACAGTCCATTGACATGCTGAACCGATCCTCTTTTGACTTGGTTCTGATGGATGTGCAGATGCCAGTCATGGGGGGATTGGAAGCAACCACCCTTTTACGGAAGGACGAACGGCATTCCGAGCTGCCGATCATCGCAATGACTGCCCACGCCTTGCGAGGAATCCGCGAAGAATGCTTGAATGCGGGAATGAACGACTATATCACCAAACCCATCAACCCCACCGAGTTGCTTTCGGTGATTGCCCGTTGGATCCAGCTCCCTGAGAGAGACTTGGAAGACATCCCGGTCATTAGCGATAAAATTGCCCGTGAAATCCAGATTCCGATGATTGCGGGAATCGATATCCAATCCGGATTGGACCGAGTGGAAGGAAACCACTCCTTCTATGCCCGATTGTTGATCCACTTTCGGAACGACAATGCAGAGACGTTGGAGCGCATTCGCGCAGCCATCTCTGAAAAGGATTTCGATCAAGCCAAGGGGATCGTCCATTCTTTAAAAGGCGCTGCAGGAAACCTTTCTGTCTATGGGGTGTATCAGGCTGCCGCATCTCTGGAAGATGAGATCATCAGGAAAGGGCAGGGCGTTGATTCTCTATTCAACCGCCTTTACAGCGAAATGGAACCGGTTATGGAACAACTTGCTCATTTCGAGCAAGCCCATCAGCCCAGCCCCGCAAAACATAAAAAAGAAGGACCGTTGGATCATCAATGGCTTCAATCCCATATCCGACGAATGGAACAGTGCATTCAGGAATACAACCCAGATGTCGAACTATTGGTATCGGAATTAGGGGAACAAATCGGTTCAACGACTGCCCAGAAGGAGTTTGTCCTTCTGGAATCGGCTATCAATCGGTTTGATTTTCATGAAGCACAGGAGGCATTACAGGCTCTGGTCAAAAAGCTGGCGATTTTTGGGGAGGGAACCGATGAACGGGACTGATCAAACCAAGCATTCCATTTTAATCGTGGATGACGAACCCACGAACATCCGCGTATTGTTGGAAATCCTACGGCCTTTGTATCCTTTGCGTGTGGCCAACAATGGGGAGACAGCCCTCCAGATCGTCCAATCCGACACCCCTCCGGATTTGGTTTTGCTGGATATAATGATGCCGGGACTGGATGGGTTTGATGTATGCAGGAAGATCAAATCCAATCCAAACACTGCAACCATTCCCATCATTTTCATTACTGGCAAAGACACCGACCAGGATGAAATCTACGGATTTGAGGTTGGAGCGGTGGACTACATCACCAAACCATTCAAACCCGTTGTGGTCAAAGCGCGGGTAAAAAACCAACTGGAGCTCAAGAACAACCGAGATGTTCTGGAAGCTCTATCCTACCGGGACGGATTGACCGGAATCTTCAATCGACGCAAGTT
Source organism: uncultured Thermotogaceae bacterium (assembly GCA_964580185.1). Lineage (GTDB taxonomy): Bacteria > Thermotogota > Thermotogae > MWEM01 > MWEM01 > CAYWWY01. The sequence continues at coordinate 13,061 of CAZOJQ010000036.1, read as the reverse complement.
CAACGAATACTTACAAACCGTTTGGGGTCTCTCTGTGCGCGCTATGTCAGTCCTTTCCATCATTATGATCGACATTGATTTCTTCAAACCATTCAATGATCACTACGGTCATCAAGCCGGTGATGAATGCCTCAAGAAAGTGGCCCAAGTCTTGGAAGCAACATTGCGTAGGAAAACCGATCTCCCCGCCCGGTACGGTGGGGAGGAATTTGCCTGCGTCCTTCCCAACACCGATTCTGAAGGAGCGACCAAAGTGGCTGAACTCTTCCAAAGTAACATAAAAGCTCTTCAAATCCCCCATCAGCGGTCGAAAGTCGATCCATACGTTACCGTCAGTCAGGGAGTGGCCACCATCGTTCCCGGCAGAGAGCAAAAACCCGAGATTCTGGTAAGTACAGCCGATGAAGCCCTTTACATTTCGAAAGAATCAGGCCGAAACCGGATTACATACCTCGAAGGGTTGGATCCCTCCAAGTGAAACGAGAATCGTACCCTTTCTCCTCTCCCTTGCGCCAGTCTTTCAAGCTCTGGAGATTTGTTCCGATAATAAAGCATATGAGAAGAAAGGATGAGATCGGATGGTTTCAGGGAAAAAAATCTTGATTATCGGTGGAACCGGAACAGTAGGAAAAGCCTTGCTTCATAGGCTTCTCATTGATAAACCAGCAGTTGTTCGGGTATTTTCTCGTGATGAATACAAACAGTTCGAGATGCAGCACTCCCTCCATCTCTTTCAGCTCTATGAAAATGGGAACACAATCCCCAGTACAGAAATCGTTCGTTTTTTAATTGGGGATGTACGAGATAAAGGTCGGTTATCCAGGGCCATGGAAGGGATCGATATCGTTTTCAACGTTGCTGCAATGAAACATGTTCCTGCTTGCGAATACAATCCATTCGAAGCGGTTAAAACCAATGTCATGGGTGTGCAAAATGTCATAGAATGCGCTTTGGAGACAAATGTGCAAACCATCGTCTATACCAGCACCGACAAAGCAGCTGCGCCGACCAACACCATGGGCGCCACCAAGTTATTGGCGGAACGGTTGATGAGTTCGGCCCAATTTTATCGCGGGCCTCGAAAGTCTCGATTCATCACCGTACGGTTTGGAAACGTTCTGATGAGTCGTGGAAGCGTGTTGCCTCTTTTCATGGAACAATCAAAGAAAAAAGCACCACTTACTCTCACTGATCCGGAAATGACGAGGTTTGTGATGAGCAAGGAACATGCCGTGGAGCTGATTCTGAAAGCCGCTCAAGTGGGCCGTGGGGGAGAAACCTTTGTTCTCAAGATGCCGGTTGTGCGGATGAAGGAACTGGCTCAAGCCGTTGCCGAGTTCTATGGACATGATCGAATAGAGATTGTCGGAAAACGCCCAGGAGAGAAAGTCTATGAGGAGCTGATGACCGAAGAGGAAAGCCTGAGGGCATTGGAATTTGACGATATGTTTGGTATCCTTCCGTATCTGGGAGATCAGAAAGTGTACGAGGATAGCTTCCAGGGTCTTGCCAGATCATGCGTTCCCCGCCTGTACGCATCCCACGAAGAACAACCGCTGGATTATCGGAGCACCAAAGATTTGATCTGGCCGATTCTTCAACGAGAAGACGAACAATGATTGCGCTTGTCACCGGAGGGGCCGGATTCATTGGACGATGGTTGGTACAGAGATTGATCGATGAAGGACATTCGGTTATTGCACTGGACGATCTATCCAACGGCAGAACCGAAAATATCGAAGCCTTCCGGGGTTCTTCTCGCTTTCATTTCATCCAAGGAGACATTCGTGACCCCAAAACTGTGATCGATCTGTTCAAAAAACCGATGGATCTTGTCTACCACCTGGCGGCTGAGATCAATGTACAAAAGTCTATCGATGATCCCCAACAAACCATCGACCGAGATATCATTGGGACCTTCCAGATCCTCCAACAATGCAAAGAACATGTTATCCCGTTCCTTTTCATGTCGACCTGCATGGTGTACGAAAAAAGCCTGGATGAAGGCGGGATCACAGAAACCCATCCCACCAAACCCGGGTCCCCATACGCGGCAGCCAAACTGAGTGGGGAATCCCTGGCGCTCTCCTACTATTATGCTTATAACCTTCCTACTCTGGTGGCCCGTCCCTTCAACACCTACGGCCCTTTCCAAAAGACCAGCGGAGAAGGAGGAGTAGTGGCCGTCTTTCTTAAACGCGCATTAACCAATCAATCATTACAGATCTACGGGGATGGCGCTCAAACAAGGGACCTTCTGTATGTGGAGGACTGCGTGGACTTCCTGTACAAAGCCAGCCAGTCTAGCGAAGCATGGGGAAAGATTCTCAACGCGGGGACTGCCCATGACATTCCCGTTCGGCAACTCGCAGAAATGATCGCTCCGAGCTCGGATGCGATCATCCATGTCCCTCACATCCATCCCCAAGCAGAAATCATGAAACTCAAGTGCAATCCTGATCTTGCCCATCGGCTACTGGACTGGAGCCCGAGAGTCGGTCTGGAGGAAGGAATCCAGCGAACAAAAGCATGGATTCAGGAACACCCGGATCTGTAGTGTCAATCGAGGTGATGGTCATTCAAAACAAATAGTGTAGGAAAAGCGTAGGGAAGAATGGGATATGGGGTAGAAATAGCAGGAGTTGTTTCCAATTATCCCGTTGAAATGAGGTTTTATCAATGTTTACGCAGGAGGGGATCGGATGGAAATGCAAGAGCTTCCAAAAAAAGAGTACTCATTGATCGTTCATTTTGACACCGGAGAAAGAAAAAAGTATGAATTGCCAGGTCGTTTAACGGGGTTTTTTTTGATGCTCAAAGATACCCAAGGATTCAAAACAGTCTTTCTTGATGAATATGGGAATATCGCATGGGATACTGAACCAGCCATTCCATCGACGATCTGCCGGAACAACGGGATTGATTTATGCAAAGACGCAGTCTGCTTTGATTCGGTACCCTATCCTGGAGATCGGTGATATGTACAAAACGATTGCAATCGGTAAAAAGTCCGTTGGGGAAGGCCATCCCACCTTCATGATCGCAGAGATGTCCGCCAACCATCAGCAAGACATCGGCCTGGCCAAAAGGATTATCGATGCCGCCAAAGATTCAGGAGCGGATGCCATCAAACTCCAGACGTACACAGCCGATACCATGACCATCGACTGCGATAACGAATTCTTCAAGATCAAACAAGGTACGCTTTGGGATGGACGAACCCTGTACGATCTGTACAAAGAAGCGTACACACCGTGGGAATGGCAACCCCAGTTGAAGGAATATGCCGAACAACTTGGTCTGGTCTGCTTTTCCACTCCTTTTGATCCATCTTCCGCTGATTTCCTAGAGACGATGAATGTGGCCTTGTACAAAATCGCGTCCTTTGAGATCCACGATCTTCCTCTGATCGAGCATGTCGCGAAAAAGGGAAAACCCATGTTGATCTCCACGGGCGTGGCCACGCTCGCTGATATTGAAGATGCTGTGGAAACGTGCAAAGGACAAGGAAACGATCAGATCATCCTCCTCAAATGCACAAGCGCCTACCCTGCACCGCTCGAGGAGGCCAACCTCAGAACGATCCCACACATGGCCCAAGCTTTTGGAGGGATCGCTGGGCTTTCGGATCACACCTTAGGGATCTCGGCCCCTATTGCTGCCGTGGCCTTGGGGGCAAAAGTGATCGAAAAACACTTCACCATTGACCGTAAGGCTGGTGGACCGGATAGCGCCTTTTCGCTTGAACCGCAAGAATTTAAACAGATGGTCCAATCCGTTCGTGATGTGGAAAAAGCGCTGGGGAATGTAACCTACCAGCTTACGGAAAAAACCAAGACCCAAGGAAAAGTCTTTGCCCGTTCGCTCTTTGTTGTGAAAGATATGGAAGAAGGAGAAGTTTTCACCCCCGAAAATCTCCGATCCATTCGCCCGGGAGATGGCCTTCCTCCAAGATTCCTTAAAGAGATTCTGGGCAAAACAGCGAAAAAAGCCATTTCTCGAGGAACTCCAATGCGTTGGGAATGGGTGGGATAGAACTGGATCAACTTCACTCAATGATTCGATGATCCAATCTCAGAGCACAACTGGCTTTGTCCAACCACGACCGCAATATTCTTATCCCAAACTTTCTCCGTACTGTTGGCTCTTTCTAAAGGCCTTTCGGATTCTCAATTGTCTTCATGGAAGGGATCGAGCGGGCAATGTGCTATAATAGGTTTTGACAAAGCCATCTCTCAATTTGGCTTCGTGAGATCATGGGTCCGATAAGCCATACCATGAGGTAAGCCTGATTCTTGCCAAATGGTGCTTGTCATTTGCTTTCCGATCCATGAGTGTCAATGAAAGAAAAGGATAAGGCCGGTATGAATGAGCGAAAGAATAAGTGGTGGTGGGCAATAGGAGAAAGCATTATATTCTGGATTGATACAAAAGGGAGAATGCCGGCTGGATTGCCTTTAAAAAGTTGGGAACGATCAATAGAGAGAAGGTGACCAGTGCGATATCTCATTGCCACAACCAAGTCGTGGAACTTGGAACAAGCAAAGAAGCTCCAATCTCTCTTTCCTGAGCATGACTTCGATCTCATACAAGAAAAGGAATTTCTGAAGGAAACCGCTGAAGCAACCCGCCCAGAAAAGATTTTTTTCCCTCATTGGTCATGGATCATTCCGAAGTCGATTTACGACACTTTTGAGTGTATCGTGTTCCACATGACCGATTTGCCTTTTGGTAGGGGTGGGAGCCCATTGCAAAATCTTATCAGCAGAGGAGTCTGCCAGACAAAGATTTCAGCGATCCGCGTGGTGAAAGAGGTTGATGCCGGGCCAATTTATCTGAAAGAAGACCTATCGCTTTATGGAGCAGCTGAAGAGATTTATATCCGCGCTTCGGAAACCATCTTCCAGAAAATGATCCCTCGATTGATCCAAGAAACGATTGTTCCCCACCCTCAGAAAGGAAAGGTTACGACCTTTTCAAGGAGAACTCCGAAAGATAGCAACCTAAGCGGCACCAAAGATTTGAAAAGCGTGTATGACCATATACGCATGCTCGACGCTGAAGGATATCCTCCCGCGTACCTTGAAACGGAAGCTTTCCGTTTTGAAATTAATCATGCAATCCTTCGTAACGGATCAATCGAAGCCCATGTTCGAATTCGTTCCAAAAAGGAGGGTCCGGATGAATAAGATCCTGATCATAGCAGCACATCCCGACGACGAACTTCTGGGAGCCGGTGCCACCGTATGCCGATGGATTGAAGAAGGCGCAATTGCCAAAAGCTTAATCCTATCCACTGGCCTGCTCTCTCGGGAGCAACCACAAGGTTCGGATGATTGCCCTTTGGAATCATTGCGATCCGACGCACAAGCCGCTAACAAATCCTTAGGGATTGGTGAGATCCAATTCTTAGGCTTTCCTGACAATGCTATGGATCGGCTACCCCTTCTAGAAGTGATCAAAGCTGTGGAAAAAGAGATTGCCTCCTTCAAACCAACCATTATCATGACCCACTTCTCGCAAGACCTCAACATCGACCACAGAATCACGTTCCAAGCAGTCATGACCTCATGCCGTCCACAGAACGGAATGGATCACCCGGATATCTATTCTTTTTTCATTCCGTCATCGACAGACTGGTTTGAACCTCAAGCGCAACCATCCTTTTCCCCCAATGTCTATGTTGATGTCAAAACCACGATCGAGAAAAAGATCAAAGCCCTTGCCCATTACACTTCAGAAATGAAACCATACCCCCACTCCCGGTCTTTGGGTTCAGTTATCAATCACGCCAAGTATTGGGGTAACCGTGTGGGGTTGCAGTATGCTGAACCCTTGATCTTGATTCGGAAGGTGCAATAACAGAATGTCGGATAAGATTGCTATCATTTTGGCAATAAATAACACCAATGGGCTTAACTCTTTCCGGTACCTTTTACAATGCGAGACAATCACAATCAAAGCACTATTGGTGCATCCAGAGGAAAATGCCCAACGCCTTCAAGAAATCAAAGAAATCGCAGATAATAAGAGCATTTGGACAATCCCTTGGGATAGAAAAGGCCAGGACAAAATGGTCCTTGCAATCAAAGAGCAAGATACGCGCATCTTGCTTTCAGTAAACTTCGGTTATCTGATCCCGGAAAAGGTTTTAAGCCTTTTTGAGCATGCCCTAAACCTTCATACCGGATACCTTCCATGGAATCAAGGAAAGCACCCGAATGTTTGGCCATTGATCGATGGATCTCCTGCAGGAGTTACCCTCCATATCATGACGGCTAAGATAGATAAAGGACCAATTGTCTTCAGAGAAAAAGTACCTGTGGATCCAGAAGATAACGCAAAAACGCTCTACCACAAGTTGGAACGAGCTTCGATTCAGGTTTTAGAGAAAGCTTTGATCCCATACCTCCAAAGGAAAATCACACCTTTTACCCCTCTCGAAGAAGGTACCTATCACACTCACAAGGACTTTTTAGAGCTTCTCCATATCCGTATGGATCAAAAACAGACGGCTCGAGAATGGATCAACCGATTGAGGGCACTGACGTTTCCTCCGTATCAAAATGCATGGTTCATGGAAGAAGGGAAGAAGTACTTTCTTTCCATAGGGATTCAACGAGAAACGGAAGAATGAAAGAAGGGAAGAAAGAAAAGGAAAATGCATAAGCCCGAAATTCCTTTGCTTACATTAGGAACCGCTCAATTGGGCCAGTCTTATGGAATCGCCAACTCCCAAGGGATGCCAGTACAAGAAGAGGTCTTTCGTATCCTTGCCTTGGCTATTGATCAAGGCATTACCTCTTGGGATACCGCTTCCGCATATGGCCAGAGCGAATCCCGTATAGGGGCGTTTTTAGAAAAGCATCCTGAGCACATCCCGAATCTTTGGATCGGAACCAAAATCGCGTCTCTGTCTAAAGAAAAAATGCCTCCTGAAGGGGTAGAAGAACATATTCACCGCAGCCTCAATTCTTCTATCTTGACGATGAGCCTTCCCCGCCTGTCGCTTGCTATGCTCCATGATTTTCACGACATCCTGCGATATCAAGCCGAAATCGTTCGAGCCTTTAACCAAGCCAAAGAAAAGGGGAAAATCCTTCATGCAGGTATATCAGTCTACGAGCCCCAGGAGGCAGAGTATCTCCTTACAAAGACCAAAGCAATCGACCCCATCCGTTCCATTCAGATCCCGCTCAATCTCTTTGACCACAGGTTCCTCCATAACCAGCTACTGCAAAGGCTGAAAGATCAAGGGTGGACCATCTACGCGCGAAGCATATATCTCCAAGGTTTCTTCTTCCTTTCCGAGGAAACTCTTCCCGAAAAACTGAGAAACGCTGCCCCTTATCTCAAGAAACTACAAGAGATGACGATAGAATATGGTTGTTCGATTCAGCATTTCGCTATGGCCTTCGTTGCGCAGTTCCGTGAAATCGACAGCGTTCTAATCGGTGTGGAGATGGAAGACCAGTTGAAAAAGAACATCCAAGTCTGGAATACCCTTCATAAGGTGCCAAGCCTGGCCATCCATAAGCAAAAGGAAATCTTTTCCGACATTCCCACCGAGATCATTGATCCGAGACAATGGTAAGGGAGGAACCCATGATGTTTTTCCTGGAAACGGAATCGATCGGTCTGAAAAAACTTACCCAAAAAGAATGTACTGAAACCTATGTAGATTGGATGAACGACGAGCAGGTCACCCGAACCCTGGTCAGCGGGAAAACTCCGCAATCCATAGAAGATGTGCAAAGCTTCATTGCAATATCGAACCATGCCAGCCGCATCACCTTCGCCATCTACCGGAAAGACCAAAACCACCACATCGGCAACGTCAAACTCGATCACATCGACTGGATCAACCGAAAGGCTGATTTCGGAATCCTCATCGGAGACAGAGCCTCCTGGGGAAAGGGATATGCTACTCAAGCGACGAAATTGGTGATCGACTACGCGTTTTCCGTTCTAAATTTGAACCGGGTCTATCTCGGTGTGTTAGAATCAAACCCCTCAGCAAGCACCATCTACCGGAATATCGGTTTTCTGGAAGAGGGCAGAAAAAAACAAGATCAGCTCTTTCAAGGCCAGTATGTCGATTCTTTGATCATGGCGATCACTCGCCAACGATGGTTGGTGCATGGGAAAAAAGTGGTAGCTATTATCCAAGCCCGATGCAGCTCCTCCCGTCTTCCCGGTAAGGTGCTCAAGGAGCTGGGGGGAAAACCGATGATCCAGCAGGTTTATGATCGTGTGCAAAAAGCCCGATCAGTTCACCAGACCATCATCGCTACATCTGTCGATTCTTCCGATAACCCACTGGCTCAGTTTTGCGAACATCACTCAATCTCTTACTATCGTGGAGACCTGAACGATGTGCTTACACGTTTTTCCGAAGCGGCTAAAAAATACCAGGCCCAAATCTTAGTCCGGATAACTGGAGATTGCCCCCTAATCGACCCTGAGGTTATTGATCGGGTGGTACAGGCGTACCAAAACAACGTCCAAAATGTAGATTACGCATCGAACATCGACTTTCTTACCTACCCCGACGGTTTGGATACGGAAGTCTTTAGTATACAAGCTTTGGAGCAAGCCAATCAGAAAGCCACCTTGAAGTCTGATCGGGAGCATGTCACACCATACATGAGAAAGCATTTGCGCAAGATTAACGTAGCCCTGGATCAAGCCAACTACAGTCACCTGCGATGGACCGTAGACCAGCAGGAGGATTTCGATTTCGTTCAGAAGATTTTCCAAGACGTAGGAAAGGAAGGAAGGCATTTTGGGATGGATGAAATTTTACAGTGGATCAGGTCACATCCTCAAGAAGCTGAGCGCAATGCCCATATTCCTATTAACGAAGGATTGGAAAAATCGTTGAAAGCAGAGAGAACCATCTAAGGAGGTACGTCAACATGGGCAAAGGGCAAGACCTGTACCGAAAAGCCAAAACCATCATACCCGGGGGAACCCAGCTCCTCTCAAAGCGGCCAGAAATGTTTCTTCCAGACTTATGGCCTGTTTACTACACCCGTTCCAAAGGATGCGAAGTATGGGACCTGGATGAAAATCATTACTATGACTTCAGTTATATGGGTATTGGAGCTTGTCCGCTCGGATACTCTGACCAGGAGGTCAACACAGCCGTTATAGAAGCAGTGGGAAGGGGGAACATGAACACCCTAAACCCACCCGAAGAAGTTGAACTGGCCGAGCTTCTGATCGATCTCCATCCTTGGGCTCAGATGGTTCGGTATGCTCGTAGCGGAGGAGAAGCCATGGCGATTGCGATCCGCTTGGCTCGCGCCTTCTCGGGCAATGATACCATTCTCTTTTGCGGGTATCATGGATGGAGCGATTGGTACTTGGCCTCCAACCTTTCCGACCAAGCGGCCTTGGATGGTCACTTGCTTCCAGGCCTTCAACCCCTTGGAGTACCCAGGGGATTGACAGGAACGGCCATTCCCTTTCACTTCAACGACACCCGGGAATTCCTCAACCTATGGAGCGCATACCAGGGCAAAATAGGAGCTATCGTCATGGAACCCCTACGGAATACCGACCCTAAAACAGACTTTCTACAAGCCATCCACCAGACCGCACAAGACAACCAGATCCCCTTGGTCATCGACGAGATTACCGCAGGATTTCGCCTATGCTTGGGCGGCGCTCATCTGCTCTACGGATACCAACCCGACATCGCCATCTTCGCCAAAGGCATCAGCAACGGCTTTCCAATGGCCGCCATCATCGGAAAGAAAGAGATCATGCAAAAGGCCCAGGACTCCTTCATCAGCAGCACCTACTGGACCGACCGTATCGGCCCCAGCGCAGCCCTTGCCACCATACGAAAGATGCAGCGTACCAAGGCGCAAGAAAAGATGATCCTGGCGGGAAAAACCATCAAACAGATTTGGACCCAGACCGCAGAAAAGGTAAACCTTCCGATCCACGTCTCCGGAATCGACCCATTGAGCCATTTTGGATTCGATGGCCCAGAACCGTTGATCTTGAAAACCCTCTTTACCCAACTCATGCTTGAAAGAGGGTTTCTCGCTTCTACTGCTTTTTATGCCTCTTTTGCTCATGAGGATGAAACGATCGCCAAATATGAACAAGCAGTACTAGAGAGCTTTTCGGAAATCAAGACCTTGGTAGCCCAAAATCAAGAAAAGAAAGCCCTCAAAGGGCCGATCTGTCATAGTGGTTTTCAACGGTTGAACTAGGTTTTTGGAGCAATTGGAGGATCGGTAAACGGTTCTTCTGGAACACTCGAAGGCTTACTTATGGGGATGAAGGATATCTTCTTTTGCTTTTTCGAGCAATCCAATGCAAAGTTTTGCGGTATCTCCGATGACAGCAAACCATTTTTTTTGAGAAAGAATCACTTCGATGGAAATTGTTCTCGGATCATCATGTTTATTTGGTATAGCATTCATTTCTATTTCAAAATTTAAATAAAAGGATTGAATAATGTGCATAAATAACAGCTGAAAAGTTTCTTTGTTTTTTTGTACTTGAAGTTTGAACCCATCGATGTGTGATTGAATATATTTGATGCGTTCTTCATTCTCTTTCCGATAATCTTTTTGGTTCGATATGGTTGTCAATTCCCCATCATAATCTTTCAAAGTTCGAATTGCTTCTACGCAGGATTGGTACATTCCCTCCATAACATCGATTGCGCCTTCAACCAATAGCAATACTCGCTTCCTATCCTCTTCAGCCCGTTCTAAAGAGAAGAGCTTAAGCCGCGATTTGATCTTGTCAAGAGGAAAAAAGGGTTGTTTGAAATATTTGGGGATGGCTTCTTCAAAACGCATAAATGTTGTGCCTTTTATATATGCTCCGCCTTCTGAGCAGTTAACACAGGTTCCAGAGTATTTTGACAAAGCTAATTCATAAGAGGTTCGGAAAAGTTGCCATAATTGATTGGTATAAACGGGTTCACCATCATTGCCCGTCACTTGTATCCGGCTTTCTTGCTTGAATTTCTGCTTGTCATCATGAAATACACCCGATGCGTGAGTAACTCCCTCCCGACCATAAGCGAGGTCTTGACCGATCAAAATGATGGGATCGCATCCCATTGCGGCTGCGATTTCAAAGGACATGTTTCCTGTCGAATGGGAGATATTCAAAATGCCACGATCGATCTGAAGCCATTTGAAATGGTCGAAATTCCGGTACACGATGATTCTGGGCCCTGGATAGACTTGATAGGCTTTGTTCAAGATCACTGGAGTTGCAGCGTAGTATACATCGCACACATCTTCTTTTTGGAACCCTTCCATTAAGGGCACAACCTCTGGAGTGCGTTCAATCGAAACGATCATATGGGGTTTTACCCCGACTGTGAGAAGTGGCCGTAAAGAAGCTTCAGGCGCAATAATCAACGCTTTTTCCTCAAGCCCTTTCAACAACTGTTTTGTTTTGTTGAGAGAAGGACCTGTAGAAGCTACGATTGCGGGTTTTCCCGCGAATTGATCGAACAGCAGGTTGATTCCAGGGTTGTAGATGATCTCATTGATATTCTCCAGCATATTCCGTACCCCGATCAAAGAGTCTTCGATGGAATTGCCGAAATTGTTTAGCCGGTATACTCCGGCTTCACGAAAAGCTTTAAGGGCTTGGAGATAATATTCTTTGTCTCTCTGAAACGTTTGCATAAGGAAAATGGGTTTCATAGCTTTTACCAATACTACAAGCTTATACCCTATCGAGAACTGATCTTGCATTTTAACAAACAAATCCTCCTGTGGTTCTCCCACAACCAGATGCAAAGAAAATCGGTTTCCCATAGTAACATAGTCATGAATCTGCAAGGAGGCAGCAAAAACCTCCAACTCTTTTTCCACAATCACCAAATGGGTTGTGAGAGCTGTTTGTGCGTGATTCCAGAGAAAGCAATCGATCTCGTAACCCAAGCCACAACCTAAAAAAAGCGCGCACTTCGCGTTTTTTAAATCTAGTTTCTTCAGCTCTTCTTGGGTTTGACCGATCGGATCGTTGAAATCATAGAAAAAACCATTCCCATCAGGTAGAGTGAGGTTCCACTGGTTTTTTGGTCCGGTTTGTTGGATCTGGTACTTTCGCATCGATGGAAGGTTTTCAACTCGCGCTGCAATCTGTGGTGCGAAAGTTTGAAGATAAGCTAAGTTTTTTGCGTAGAGGGTTGAGGATGGTTTTGTTGTCACAGTACCTGGTGGCTCAGGGATTTTTGATTTCTTTTTTCTCTTTTTATTGCTCATCCTTCCCGCCTTCTTCTATGGAGATCTCTTTTCCCTTATCTTTGAAAGAAACAAACGCCTGCTGAAAAAGCGTTTGTGCTGTTTTTAAGGGATACACTTCCTGCTTCACATAGGGGAGTTGGTCTAAGTCATTCAATTGGATCAATCCGAAGGTGTCTTGAGAAAGGACCGCAGAAATGGTTTTATGGCCACATGCGGCCAGCGATGCGACAAGGAACATCCCAGAACCTACAACAAACCGGTAATCTCCATTTCGAAGCAAGAGTGTTCCCGAAACGGTGCTGCTTTGGAACAAAGCGGGAAGGTATCCGATCGTGCGAATACTGATATAGGTATCGAGCAATTTCTGAAAGATCGCTTCTCCTTCCTCCTTCTCGACAGGACCAAACTCGGTTAAGCCAGGCCGAATGATCGGACGAGCTGAAGCGGGTTTATCCTCGGGCACCCACTGAGAAAAAGGTTGGGAACGGCTGAAATCGAAGACCATGCGTACAATTTCAGAAATATTTTTCTCGGAGATTTTGGGAGCGATCCCATCATACTGGACAACCCCAGTACTTAAATAGAATCGTGCGTACCGTTCCGGCCGGGTCCAGGGCATGGGGAAAGCAGCGCGTGCTTTCAGATCCCAAAGCGGAGGAAAAGGGCTTTCGGTGGGAAACATAAATGCCTGTTGCTTGTTTTGTCTTGGCTAGGCATCGTAATAGGATTTCAAGATGGATCGATCGTAGTTAAGATCTGGGTCTTCTTCGAACTGCTGTAATCTGGCTACAAAAGGGTTCCAATCCATTTCTAATGGAGTAAGGG
>CAZOJQ010000035.1:0-30524 GCA_964580185.1 uncultured Thermotogaceae bacterium | reverse complement strand
GTGTCCATTACTGACAAGCTGGTGTAGGGTATGGGTTCCCGTTTTGATGGTGCCATCGGCATCAATCCGATACGAATGGTCGAATTGGTCCACAATTCGAAAGCCATCATCCATGGGTTCCAGATGGATGCGGGGGGGGTCGATCATCTGTGGGATCACCATGCCCGGTCCTTCTGGGATCCGAAACCCTCCCCATTTCCCATTGGGGAGAAGGATGTGTTCCAACCGCTCATGATGCAACGGGTTGAAAACGACCCAATCCCCTTCATTGCCCATCTCCCGGGCAAAAGCGCTCATATACCGATCCACGATACTCAATCCCAAAGAACGGGATTTATGGAGATACTGTTTCCCGATATCCCCACAAAACCCTTCACACTCATCCATATCATGGGCTTGGGCTACCATCAGATCATCCCAACCCTGTTGAAACTCCCATTCCGGATAAAAAGACCACTGAGGATAATTGGAACCCACAACCATCTGACACAATGCCATAATCTGGCCATCTAAGAGGAGGGTTTCAGCGTCACGAGAATCGCGACGGATTTGATCCCCATTTTTCCCTAATGAAATCCCTTGGAACAGCTCCGCCATTCGATATTTTCTTTTTTCCGTAGGTTTTAGCTCCTCCAGAAGGGTTGATGGGAGCTGATAATCCAGTTCGATCCCACGGGATCGCCATTTTTCAATCACAGGGGCAATCAGCTCGCTCCTACACATCCATTTGGGTGAATCCATCAGTTCAAGCCACTGCAAAAATACCCGATTGGATGAATCCCTCTCGAAAAGGGCTTCCAAATGCTCTGGCCATTGATGAATGCAATTTTCTGTAAAAGCCAATGTAGGGATGATCGTACCGTCGATCCCTTCCCATAAGACCGCGGGAACGGATTCGATCGGGATTACCGGCGTATGCCATGTTTCCTGAAAAAAAAGGCAAGCGCCGGTATAACCAAAAGACTGAAGGATTTGGGGGAGCTGGGGGAAAAACATGAACTCCTCTTCCCACCAGAATGAAGGCTTCTGTCCGAGGGTTTGCCTGCAAATCTCGATCCCTGTCAGGAATTGCTGGAAATTGGCTTCCTCTCCGCATAGATGGCCATAGGGTTGCGAATGAGACCCTGAAGCGATCTCAATCTCCCCTTTACCGATTCTTTCACCCAAAGCATCCACAAGATCAGGTCGGCTCGCTGCCAAATATCGATACCCCAACGCGTCAAAATTAATCGCCCCTTTGGAGCCAGTTCGGTCGATAAACCGAAACATGTCTTCAAGGGAATTGGCCAAGGTTCCTGGCCCCCACATCCATTCCATATCATTCCAGTGCATATGATTGCCAAAGCTGAACCACACGCGCATCTTTTTCCTCCTCATTCGAAAAAGGATGCTCCTCTACGGGAAATTGCGGATCTTGTCCATTATCATGTTTTAGAATACGGATCCGCAGCATCCCGTAGACCATCCCCAATGAAGTTGAATGAAAGAACTACAACAATCACAAAAAACCCGGGAATCATCAGCCAAGGATGAAGAGCAACCGAACGGATGTTTTGCGCTTCTTGGAGAAGAACCCCCCAGCTGATTGCGGGCGATCTCAACCCAAGACCAAGAAAACTTAACGCGGTTTCTCCCAGGATCATCCCAGGGATGGAAAGAGTCACCTGTACAATCACATAGCTCAAAAACGAAGGGATTAGATGCTTCGTTATGATCCACCGCTGAGAAGCTCCAAAGGTTTTTGCCGCAAGAACGAATTCTTCTTCACGAAGCGCAAGGAACTTTCCGCGAACAACGCGCGCCACTCCGGTCCACCCAAGAATCGAAAGAATGATCGTGATTCCGAAATATACCTGAATCATCGGCCAATGAGGGGGGAGCGCTGCGCTAAGCGCCATCCACAGAGGGATTTGAGGAATAGACATCAAAATCTCGATGATTCTCTGAATAATCGTATCCACAATCCCCCCGAGCAAACCCGAAATGCTTCCTAAGATCAGCCCAATCACCAAGCTGAGGAAAACACCTACAAGGCCAATGGTCAGGGAAATGGTACTGCCATGGAAAATCCGAGAAAATAGGTCTCGGCCCATCCCGTCCGTTCCAAACAGAAAGAGCGGCTCGGGACCATCGATTCCAAACAGGTGGATATCCATTTCGAACAAGCCCAGAAACTTATAAGGATCTCCCCGCACGAACCATCGAATGTCATACCGCTTACTGGTATCCTCTTGGTATACTCTCTGCCAGGTGTCTGGATCGAGAACCATCTTTCTCCCATAAATAAACGGGAGAAACCGGAACCCGTTTTCATCAAAAAACTGAAGTTGCGTTGGAGGAGCATATACATGAGTCGTAAATCTCTTATTGGGGTTATACGGACTGATCATAGGAGCGAATAATGCGCCAAGGTAGAAGATGCCCAAAACCACGATGGCAATGATCGCCAACCGGTGACGGAAAAATCGCCGTCGCATTAGCTGCCATTGGGACAAACCGTATTGCACTCGAGGGATTTTCTCTTCTCTCATAACCGCCGCCTCAACTGTATGTGATCCGAGGATCCAACCAAGCCAGAAGAATATCCGATAAAAGCGTTCCGACAACCGTAAGAACACTCAAGACCATAAGAAAACTACCCGCAAGGTACATATCTTGATTCAACAAAGCGCCAAGCAATAACGGCCCTGTAGTCGGTATCGAAAGCACCTGTGAGGTGATCACCTCTCCGGAAATAACGGTGGGCAATAACCACCCGACCGTGCTAATCAAGGGGTTAATGGCAACCCGTAAGGGATGAACCACAATCACGCGAAACTCAGAAAGGCCTTTCGAGCGTGCAGTACGCACATAATCTTTGCTCAACTCATCCAGCAAGGTAGCTCGGAGGACGCGGATCATACCGGCTGTTCCTGCTGTTCCGATCACGACAACAGGAACCCATAGGTGAGAAAGCATATCGACGAATTTCGCCCAACTCCATGGCGCAAAGAGAAACTCACGAGAAAAGAGGCCACCAATGCTTACTCCGAAGTACCGGAACCCCAAGTACATAAGAATAATCGCAAGGAAAAAATTCGGGATCGACAAACCAATAAATCCAATAAAGGTCAACAGGTAATCCCATAGGGAGTATTTCTTGACTGCGCTGATGATCCCGATGGGAATGGCCATAAGCCAGGTGAAAAGAATCGTGATCAAGCTGATCATGATCGTCAAAGGGATGCGTTCTCCAATGAGTTTGGTAACCGGTTCTGCGTAAGTAAAGGACATACCCAAGTCCCCCCGAATCAAACCGGACATCCATTTCAGATAACGCGAAAAGAAAGGCTCATCCAAGCCGTAACGCACGCGTAAAGCTTCGAGCTGTTCTCGCCCGATTTCAAACCCCCGGGCGCGAAGCGCTTGAACATAACTTGTCACATAGTCGCCTGGTGGAAGCTCGATGACAATAAATACCAGAACCGAAATCACGAGCAACGTAGGGATCATGATGAGCAATCTTCGGATCAAGTAGATCAGAAACGGGTGGTTCATGGTGATCGCCCCTTTGCTGAAAAAAGGGGCAGGGAGCGGTCCCTGCCCCAGATGCGATTATTGGTGCAAGAAGAACTGTTCAGGATGATAACCGTGCAACCAAAGCAGATCTCCGCTGAAAAGCCCTTGTTCAGGGATATTCCTGAGGTTGGACTTGACAATGACAGGATACGGAGCCATACCCACAGTCCCAATCATCCATACGTTATCGGCTTGTGATTGCCATATCTGCTGTCCCAGCGCGATCTTTTCTTCTTCGGTCTTTGCTGCCAAGAATTGGTCGCCCAGATCAAACAACTTCTTTACTTCTGCTGGAGGTTCGATTCCTTCTTCTCCTCCGCTTGTCTTCCAAAGACCCCATTCAGGCCCCCAAGAAATCCCTTTGTGCGGAAGTCCTGGCACTAGACCAATTGCGAATGGCCATGCTGCGTCTGTTGTACCTCCTCCATGCCACACATTCACTTCGATTTCATTGGCTTCGGCCCGCTGCGCGTTGAGCGATCGATCCTGAGGTCGGAGGGCAACCTGTACCCCTACGGCTTCCCAATAGTCTTTGATGAGTTCGCTCATCGGGCTTTTGGTCGCCGGTTCTTCGGGCCAGTATTCAATCGTTACCGCAACCCTTTTTCCATCAGGGCGCAACCGAAAACCTTCGGAGTCTTTCCTTGTCAGACCCATCTCATCCAACAGTCGATTGGCCAATACCGGATCATACTGAACCCAAGCTGTTTCCCATTCAGGCAAGAAAAACTTGCTATCGGGCAGCATGGTCATCTGCCGGATGTTTGCCCGGCCAAAGTACAGTAAGTCATTGATTTCTTCACGGTTGATGGCGACAGAAAGGGCTCTTCGGAACCGGACATCGTTAAAGAGGGCTCTCAAAGCAAGGTCCTGCACATTCTGATTCAGCATGTACATCACTTCCGAACCTCGATCCGTCTGCCAAAGGAGGGTTCGATATCCTCCGGCAACCTCGTTCTGCCGGTACAGTGGGTAATTGTCCAAAGTGGTCGCCCAGACTTCCACATCAACTTGCCCGCTGAGGATCATCCCTTGGATGGTTTCATTGCTCTCCACTCTACGCACGACGATTCGATCGATATAGGGAAGCTGATTTCCGGCTTCATCTACTTTGAAGTAATAGGGATTTCGTTCCCATACCCAGTATTCCGGTCGAGCTTCAATGAGCTTATAAGCAATCAGGGTTGGCGTATCCAGGTGGATTGGCTTGGCGGACCAACCCGCGCGGGAATAGTAGTAATCGCGAACGGTATTGTATCCTTCCGCTTGCGCTCGGGCCAGAAGAACAGCCTTGTCGGTATAGCTCGGATGGAAATCCTTCAGAAAGTGAGCTGGACGGAACCAAAAACCCAAATACCCCCATTGCTTGGCCAATGTTTGGTCAAAATCAGGATACGGCTTGTCAAAGGTCATGCGAACGGTATAATCGTCGATCTTGACAAGTTTTGAAAACTCGAACTCGGGAATGTATACCGCTGCTACCAGCTCAGTGTTGTGAACCTCATCGTTCCACCAAAAAAGCATGTCATCCGCAGTGAATGGAACCCCATCAGACCATTTCATCCCTTTTCTCAAATGCAGAGTCACACTGGTCATATCTGCGTTGTACTCCCACCGTTCAATCACATTCGGTCCAACGGTCGCGTCGAGATTGAACGCCAAGGGTGGCTCAAAACCCGTTACATGAAGATCCGTTCCAAATCCTCTAGGGTTCAGAGCCGCTACATGAATCTCACCTCCATACTGCCCAATCATCTCGTACACTTGGATCACCAAAGGATTTTCCGGTAGACGCTGTTCCACGGGTGGCAACTCGCCTCGCGCTACAAGCGCTGCCAAAACAGGAGCTTCCGAATAGGGCGCCGCAATCATCGTCGATGTCAAAATCACCAAACACAAAACACACAACCACCATTTGCCCTTCATCATTCTTTCCTCCTTTTCTTTTTTGGTATGAAAGGCTCTATGAGCCTCGTTTCCGCAGTTCTTCAAACCCTTTCAGATGGAGTTCTTCCAGACGCAAACAAGCTGCAAAATGATCAGAACCAGTAGGGTATTCCATGAGGGTTGGTTCTGTTTCCGAGCATCGATCTTGGGCGTAGGCGCATCGGGTATGAAATCGGCAACCCGAAGGCGGATTGGCGGCGCTGGGAACAGTTCCTTTCAATGGGATCCGTTTTGTTTCGCTAAAGAGGTCTGCCACGGGGATAGAAGAGAGTAAGGCTTCCGTGTAGGGATGTTTGGGATCGGTATACAATTCTTCAGACCGAGCAATCTCCACGATCTTTCCTAAGTACATCACCATGACTCGATCACTCACATAGTTGACAACACTCAGATCATGAGCAATAAAAAGATACGTAAGTCCCATCTCACTTTGAAGATCTTTCAACAGATTCAGCACTTGGGATTGGACAGATACATCCAAGGCAGAAACGGGTTCATCGCAAATCAACAAATCGGGATTCAGAATCAGAGATCGCGCAACAACGATCCTCTGTCTCTGTCCACCAGAAAACTCGTGTGGATATCGGTTCAGCATATCCTCACTGAGACCGACTCGAATCAGAAGTTCTCTCGCTCGCTGAAGCCGGCTTTTGTTTGTGCCAATCTTTTGGATCTTCAATGGTTCCGTAACAACATCCCCGATGGTCATCCTTGAGTTCAGTGATGAAAAGGGATCTTGAAACACATATTGGATTCTCGACCGAATCGGGTGCAATTCTCTGGGTTTCATTTTTGCCAGATCCTGCGTTTTTCCGCCAAGGGAAAAAAGGATGCTCCCCTTGCTGGGGGCGTGAAGCCGTATGATGCATCGGCCCAACGTAGTTTTTCCGCATCCGCTCTCTCCGACCAATCCCACCGTTTCGCCCGAAGCAATATCCAAATCCACTCCATCGACCGCGCGGACATAGCCCCGGACTCCATGAAATACACCCCCGCGGATCGGAAAGTATTTGACAAGAGACCGCACAGATAAAATAGCGCTCATACTTTCACCTCGGAAAGGCGATCCACGGAGCGATCTGCATACAGCCAGCATGTTACCGCATGCCCAGGTTCTTTCATAACCTCGTATGGATCTTCGGAAAAACATCGTTCCAATGCCTGGGGACAACGGGGCGAGAATGAACAGCCTTTCGGTAGGTTATAGGGACTCGGAACCGATCCTTTGATGGTCGAAAGCCGTTCTTTCTTTCCGATTACGGGGATCGAATGCATCAATCCCTGTGTATAGGGATGGAAGGGAGAAGAAAATAACGCCTTACATGATGCGCTTTCAACCACCTTCCCCATATACATGACAATCACTCGATCCGCCATTTCACCGATCACACCCAAATCATGCGTAATGATCATCAAAGACATTCCGAACCGGCTTCGCATCTCTCGCAAAAGGTCCAAAATCTGAGCTTCGATCGTTACGTCCAAGGCAGTTGTTGGTTCATCCGCAATCAAAAGATTGGGGTCGCGACATATGGCCATGGCGATCATTGCTCTCTGCCGCATCCCTCCACTGAGTTGATGAGGGTACTCTCGGAACCGCTGTTGAGGAGGAGTGATTCCCACAAGCTCCAACAACTGGTATGCCTTTTCTGTGGCGGTTCGTTTGTTCATGTCCGGTTCAAGAGTCAAAGACTCCACAATCTGATGCCCGATCGTGTAAACAGGCGTTAGGGAAGCCATCGGTTCTTGGAAAATCATCGATATCTCTGCGCCACGGATCTTTCGCATCTCTTTGCTGTTGGGCTTTAGCGAAGTTGTTATCACGGGTTTTCGATCAGGAGGATAATAGCAGATCGAACCTTGGATGGTGGCTCCTCCCGATTTGGGTACCATATTCATGATCGCCAACGAAGTTATCGATTTTCCGCACCCGCTTTCCCCGACAACCCCGACCGTTTCATTGCGAGCAATATCGAAATTAATGCCATCGACCGCTTTCACTTCTCCGAGATCCGTATAGAAGGATACCTTAAGGTTCTGAACGGTTAGCAGCCTTTCATCGCTCATAGATTCTCCTCTGGGTATAATACCAGAATACCGGTAATGTTTCCGGGAACATTTCTGGTAATGATAATAATGGATTTAATAGAAAATGTAAAATGCCCAGAAGGTCGAAAATCACGACAAGATCCCGATTATCTGCCTATACGATACCCAATCGACAATTTTTGTACGTATTGGCCCAATTTCCCCAGGGAGGCAACAATCAATAAACTCAACATCCCATGGAAACAAGACCAGGACAGTTTACGGGTGAAACAACGAAGGGAACTTAGAAAGACAAAGAAAGATTCTCTTTCCAAATGAAGACGGATCCGAAGGGGGATTTTTTTGACCCCAACATGAAAAAAAGACTATGGATCGGCTGGCAGGCGTTGGATCGGATACGGAAGGTCGGACCCTTCCGGAATGGTATGGATATACCGGTCTCGAAAATCCGGATCTTGCATCCTGCATTTTGCGCTCCGATAACAGTAACCGGGATGGTGGAGCAACGCATTCCATATCTCCTGAACAGATTGTTGCGTGACATCTCCGATGGAAAGGGGGGTAAAGTCACAGGGAGTCAAATCTCCCTGCGCTGTGACATGAAACTGCATATGAGCGGCCAGACATCCGATAATTTTGGCGAAACCCCGTCCGCAGTTCGTCCAGCTTTGGGTAACAATCCTCATCTTCCCCCGGTATTTCCGATTCATGGCTTTGCTGTCGATGGCCAAAGCTTTTCTCGCAGGCGCATCCAGCAACTGATCGTGCTCGTTGCGAAGCCGCCCGGTTGGAATTGCATCGAAAACCGTCAACTCATGAACCCCCCATTCGGCGGAAAGGTCGGCCATGTTTCGCAAAGAATGGTCCATCGCCGATTGCTTGGTCGAATAGGTAGACAGACCTACATACAGTCCGACTTGGAGCGCGTTCTTCACACCGTCTCGGACCGCGCGAAATGCGCCCGAATACCCGCGCATCTTGTCGTGTTTTTCGGGAGAGAAGTGATCCAGACTAATCTGTACCCCATGCAACCCTGCCGCCTTTAGGGATTTTGCTCTTGCCTCAGTCAGCTCCAAGGCATTGGTAAAGACCTGGGAGGTCGCCATTCCTTGAGGAACGGATGCGACGCATTCCTCCAAATCCGATCTCAGCAAGGGTTCTCCCCCTGTAAATGTGATGTTCGACAACCCGAGATCAAGGCACTCCTGTACCAGCTTCTGGATTTGCTGGAGCGTCATTACAGCTTTCGTACTTGGTCTTCCCGTTGCGCTGCAATGAATACACCGATATTGACAGGCAGTTGTAACCCCAATCGTAACTGCCAAAGGAAGGGGCCTTTTAAAGTAGAGCGAAGAGATGGTGGACGAAAACATCCGCACATGGGCGGGGCTTGGTATGGGGGGAAGGTACAGAGAATAAAAGTTTCCCGACGCGTTCCGAACAATCGGATGAATCCAGCTGTAGGCTTCGAAATACCACTTAATCAGAATCCGAAGCTTAGGCGGGCATTTCCCCTTGATCCGAGTCTTCAACCGTTTTCCTTGATTCCAAACGTACACACGCAAATGTTCTAATTCCGGGATATTCGGAAACCGGTATTCACATTGCATAATCCCCCAACCCCCAATCTACGAATAAAGCGCTGCCACTCCGCTTGAATATGAAGAAAGTGGATCAAACTGAGCCGTTAAGAATTATACCATAGATCATTCGATTCTCAGTTGGGTAGTTGGAGGCAAATTTGTGGGCATCGAGGATTTTGTTTTTTCTCGAAGAGATGCGCCTTCCAAGACGACGGAAACCAATTTGGAAGGATTTCAGGCGCCGGTCAAAGCGGTTTTGCGTCGATCACATGGAACATACCGAATCCTTGGGGGTTTTTTGATCCGATCCCGGAATGGTACAGGATTCCTAACAAGGAGGAAGAAGCCCGGATCCGATATGTGCCCATATACCCTTTAATAATATGCCCTTTGAACTTCACTAGAGAAAAGTCTCGTTCCAAGTCAATTCTGATCGGAGAAAAGGAGAAAGCATCTCCAACAGGCATCCTATCCGAATGGAGAGACGCATACTTACGAAACGCATTATCTCTGACCAAAGTGGCAAATTCCACCTCGGTAGGGTTATAGTATCGGGTAAAACGCTTTCCCGAATGGTCCTCTGTCCGATAGGCGACAATTGGTGAAAGCGCTTGAATCTTCAGTTCCCACTGGTTTTCATCCGTAAAGGGTAAAGGATCCGTCTGGACAGCTACATCAACGATATCGAACTCTTCATTGCCCAACCGCATTGACTGATCGTGGATCAAATGGCGCACGACCGCATTGAGTTGTGGATCCATAAGAAAGGAAGCGTGAAATTCCAGAGTTTCGGAAACCAACAGATGGTTTTGATCCCGTTTGAAGGGTTTGAGGATCAAACGAGAAAATGTGAAATGGCGAAAGGAACGGGTTCCATGTTTATAGCCATGATCATGTACCTCAGGGCAAGGTTGCTCGAAAATCCGGTAAAGATATCCTTGCACCAAATCGTTATAATGCGTTGGTATCCGCGCAACGCGCGATTTCGGACGTGCTGTGATACGAAATCTCATCATCCAACACCTCTTTTTATTGATTTTCCTAACGAACCCCATCAGGTAAATTTGATATCTTCTGCGAGAATGGTGGTTCGTTCCTCTTGTTCCGCATAAGCCATTGCCAAAGACAGGATCGACTCCAACTCTCTAAAGTTCCCCGGGAAATCGTAGGTTTCCAGCTTTTCAATTGCCTTAATGCTGATTTGTTCGACTGCCGCACCTTCAATTGCTTTTTGCTTCTGAAGCGCAAAGCTGATTAAAAAACGAAAATCATCGAACCGCTCCTTGAGCGAAGGCACGCGAATTCGATAAGAAAACCGATGATAAAGGTCTAGTCGGAATCGCCCCAGAGACACCTCTTGCCGTAAATTCCGGTTTGTTGCGGCGATGATCATCGTCGGAACCCGAATGGGATTGGGACTCGACCAACCCAAAATCTGGATGGTCATATCATCCAAATATGTCAAGAGCTTGGTCTGAATCGGCAAAGGGATTTCACCAATCTCGTCAAGGAAAATGATTCCTCCCGCATGATGGAGGATTTTTCCCATCCTCAATTGGGCATCGGTATAATGCCCCGGAATCACTCCGAACAGTTCGCTATCCACAATCTCTTGCGAAATATTGACCAAGGGAATCTTAACAAACGGAAGTTCAGAAAGTTCTTTGTGAATCATCTCTGCAACCAAGGTTTTTCCTGTCCCAGTGGGACCTTCGATCAACACTGTTGGGATTCGATGGATCATCGGGAAAGGATCTTGAAAATGTTTGGCCAGTAATCCCTGGTATTTGGGCACATCCTGACTGGAACTTGAGTGTTCGATCCCACTCAACTGCGTCACAACTTGGTCGATCTTTCGGTCTTTCCTATACTGCTTCATGGATGCTGCAAATGGTTCCAGCTTTCGGATGGTTTTTTGGATCATCCCCATTAAATGGCGCATGTTTCGATCGGACAAAAGGGTAACCTGACTATGGTACGCATCGGACATTTTGACTTTCCAGCCAATCGGTTTCGAAAGAGATTCCTCCTTCACCTCTTTCGCCAATTGCCTTCGAATGAAGTCCTTGATCACCTTCTCGAATCGTGCAATTTCTGAAAACTCTTCCTCCCCCATTCGGAATTTATCAATAGAGAAAAACCCCAAAGGAAGTCCAGCATGCTGACAGGAATGGTTGATCAATTCAGAGTCCAACTGACCGTCGTGGAAGACTACGCATGGTTTCATCTGCTCCAGCTTCGGGCCCATTTCCTCATACCGCAACAAGAGGATCGAACAACCCTCTCGCTCATTTGGGAATGTATTTTTTGATGGGTGTACAACCCGTTTTTCAAAGGTGATCCACATCTCAAATTTCGTATGGATCAGGTTTTCAAATACATTCTGAATCAGAGGTAACTTATCGAGTTTCGAGTCGATTCCCACAACCATCTGTCCCATATCCATGGTCACTCTTCCTCTCCATTTACTACGCGGGATCTCCATTCGTTAATCCACTTGCCATCCCCAAAGAAAGAGCGCCAAGAATCGGAATCAACCTGCATATTCCGCTCCATGAACGCCAATACACTGGGTTCGTCTCTCCATGTCTGCAAATCATCATATTCATTTGATGCGATCAGCATCTTCTTCATCCGGTCTTTCGTCTTTGAATCTTGGCCCATCTTGACGCGGATTTGGTTCAGAATCTGCTGTTTTCTATTTGGTTTTCCCAATGGGGTAAGGAAATTCACTCCCAAAAGGGGGGAGAGATCTCCATCGATTTCAATCAGAAAAGAAGCCGTTCGAATAACCCGCCGGGCTTTTTCTGGGTCACGCGCAGATAAATCCTCAGAAGTGATAATCCCTTGCAAATCCTGCCAGCATAATGGCTCACCCGGAAAAAATCCATTGACCCAATCACACAGGAATTCCATCGTTTGTTGGAGCACTTCAAACCGAAACAGTCGATCGCGATGGGTGATTCCATCTTTTCTTTTTTGCGGTAGAGCGGCCCATCCGCAAGGATAAGCAGAAAATCCATCTACCGTATTTCCAATCAGAATAAATTGAAGCCGCGAAAGTGTAAGAGAGAAACGGGGCAAAAGACCCATTTCGAAAAAATCCAGATCAAAAACGCGTTCGCCTTCATGAGAAGAGGGTTCCGGTATTTCTTCTTCTCCCATATCTTCGAACTCGTCACCGGATTCTTCTTCAATAGTAGTTTCGTCCTCAGTATACTCGATCGGATCTTCTGAATCTCTTTCAAGTTCACTTGGAATATACATTTTCGTTTTTTGATTTCTCGTTTTCCGTTGAGACGGACTTTGAGTCATGCTCCGAACTCGGTTCACCATCGCAATACCTCCTCCACACGATCCGGCGCCAATGCGATCACCGCTTTTGGTGACCATTCTGCAGTTTGCCGAACTGCTCCTTTTTCGAGATGAGAAAGCGTATCGAGAAGCTGGGTTGTTTTTTCAAACGATAAAGCCGTAAAGAGCCCAACACGATCGACATCGGCCATCATCTTCTGCATATCAGCTTCCGAATCAATCTCCTGGCGATTTAACCATGCAAAAAGGATTTCAAAATGAATCGAATGGACAAGGATGGAACCTCGGATGGCTTCTTCGGAAAGGATTTCATTAAGCGCGGCCCAGTAGCTGTGATGTCCGCCTCTCAAAGCGAAGAGTCTTGCCGAAAGAGCTTGCACGGAAAACTCCTTGCCGGTCTGGAAAGTTTTCATTGCCAGTTGCGTGCTGCACTCCCCGATCACATGACCTGCGCTCAAGCCCACAAAATCGCCAACCCGCCCCAAAAACCGTTCAGAAAGAACCGGTTTCGCAAGGTCTACCCCGTAGCAACAAGCGCAGACGACTCCATCCTGAATCGCTTTACACGTGACAGGGCTTCTCATTTGGACGTGTTTCTTCCCTTCCATCGCCTTTTTCAACTCTGATATCCATTCCCCTTGCGCGATCCGTTCTTTGGATCCCTCGATGCTGACCATCCGGCCTTGAACGATCCGTTCCAATCCCATTCCTTTCTCCTCCAGCTCCTTCATCATCGGTTCCGATAAGGGCAGCCCTTCTTTGGACCCACAGTCTTTACGGCCGATGCGAAACGGGTATAGGAACTCCACTAACTTTCGGGTCAGGTACCCAGCCGTGGCTACTTTCAGTTTCTTATCCATTAGCCCCGTTCGTGATCGGTTGGCGATCCCAGCAAGCTCTTTGTCAAAAAAGTATTCTCGAAAGGGAACCCCTGTGGTAAAGGCGGAAGTGAGCAACCGATTATGCTCCTGTCCAAGATTGTTGATTTGGATGTTCTTTCTGATTTGCTCAAGCTGCTCCCTTTTCCCACGCGCTTCTGAAGCGATGAAATGAGGCATGTATAATCCTTCTTCGATCGGTGCCGCCATATCAAAAAAGGAAATACTCAAAGGATGAGTTTTCGCGGTCTCCAATAATCTTCGCTGGATGCTGAAAACCTTGCGCGCAGCTTCGTTTTGGTCCACAGCCTCCTCGACTTCCTCCAAAAGAAAGGATGATGCTTTCTTCCCGCTATCTCCAACGCCTTCGATGTATCGTGCATAAAGCAGATCCTGAGAAAGGCTCCATGCTGTCTTTCGATTTCCCAAACGAAACGGATTTTGGGACGGGGTCATCAGCGCTAATTCATTGCGGATCGTATCTTTTTGTTGTGTTGTTCCTTCGATCTGAAGGTAGGGAAAATACACTGCCATCGTATCACCGTCAAAATCTGCGCCCATTGCGTCACAAACCAATATTGGAAGACCAATGGTATAGTGCTCCCAAAAAACGAAATGAAACGATTGCATACTGTGACGATGCAATGAAGGCTGACGGTTCAAAACCACCATCCATTCGGAAGAAGCAGTCCGTTCATTAACGATCAGAGCAATCGATTTTCGAGCCTCCAAATCCCCCTGCAAAGCCTTCATGACTTGTGTGCTATCATAGGTTTGATCTCTGCCCACGAACCATGATAGAGCAAAGTCAATGGGTAGGTAGACATGGTCGACGTCAATATCCGTAACCGGAGTAATCACTGCTCTTCCGGATCGATGAATCCTCCTACCCAACATATGTTTGCGGAAGAACCCTTTCTTACCCATTAATGGTTTTCCGCCCTGATTTGCCGCGATTTGGTTCAGGGTTTTTCGAATCTCAGGTTCGATTTCAAGTTCTGAATCATCCTCCACGCGCGAAAATTGCGTTTGGAACCCTTTTACGTGATCTTGATCGAGAACTCGGATTTCATATCGTCCCTTTCGTTTTGATTTGGCACTGATATGACTTGAAAGAAAGAACTGAAGGGTCTTCAAATACTGCCGATCCTGTTGAAAGGAAAGATCATTCGTTTGCGCAAAGGATTGCGCGCATGCAACCGCACTGTGACTGAGCAAACTCCAAAACTCCATCTCTCCAATTCTTTGTCCCCCATGATTCTGTTTGCCTTTTAACGGCTGATCATGCAAAAGACACACACGCGCTTCATCCACCACATGCATCTTATCACGGGCGAAGTGGTTTAATCGGACGAAATATTGGATTCCCAAAGCAATCGGTTTGTCTTCTACTGGGAAGTATCCGAGTGAGTCTGCGCCTTTCCTCTGCAATTCGCGAAGCATTTCTTCGGGATGATACGCATCAAAGGATGGTATGGTAGATTCTCCATATGCCAGGGCATGATGAGTTTCAAGCAGTTGACCAAGGTTCAATCGAGAAACCACACTCATTGGACTAATAAGCACTTCTGCTGCAAAGTCCTTCCCATCCACCAAAGCCCTTGGCATTTTTTCGTCAGGCAAAATCGCTGAAACTGTCCCTTTATTTCCGTGCCGACCGGTTATCTTGTCGCCAATCTCAAGAGGACAGCTCTGCTCCACCTTCACCCGCAGTCTGATGCGGGCTTCCGTTACATAGCGCGATCCTTCCCTTACGCACCGAAGCGACAGGAGTTGGGTTTCCCAACCCAAAACCCGACCCGGATATCCTTCCTCATACCAAAGCAGGTTTTTCCGTGACTCGGTTCGGTATTCATCGAATTCAGCAACTTTTCCCCGCCCTTTTTCTCCGGGTTTGATACATCGCGCAATTTCATGAATCGATCGAATCAACCATTGCCCTTTTTTGACTGTTCCTTTCCTCAAATCCCAAGTAACTCTCTTTTTTTTAATACCGCCTTGGGTTACGCCTTTCTCTTCGATTTGTATGGATTTCGAGCGAACACCTCTTTGTTCATTTCGCTTGCAGAACGCTTCCCACGGAATGGAAATCTCAGCGCTTATCTCTCGTTCTCTTCGCACAGTCATCTTCTCGGCAAAAGATCGACTCACCACAATGCCGTCCTCAAAAGTCAACCCACCGAAAAGCTGATAGAACACCCGCGCATTGACCCCCAAATCCATACCTGCTTCATCTTCGACACCGGTTTTGACGAGGGGCGCTTCTGCACCGTTCACCCGCACAGCCTGTTTTAAGTTCTTACCACCCATAGAAACACGGGTTCCGTCGGAAAAGTTCATGAAAGGCACGCACGCAGAAGATAAGGATAACGTACCCATCGGTTCTGAGGATCGATCGGGTTCAATCATAAGCTCTTTGGGATTGTATCGGGCTCCTTTGCACAAAAAAAGCGTCAATCCGATTTCTTCCGATTCGGGAGTTTCCAGCATATCCAAAGAACCCAGATGGGAGGGATGGGGTTTTCGAAGGGAATCGGACACCTTTCTGCCATGGTACACTACTTTATGCAACTCGCTCATCTGATGCAACTGATTGATTGGCTCGAAGGGTTGCAATCCCGGAACTTGGATCACTCGAAACGGGATTAAAGACGGATGGTTTTCTCTTGAATGAGTCAGAAATACCCGTTTTCTCCAACTCCCGATCCACAAATGCGAAAGGACTTGGCTGAGCTTTTGGGCACGCTCCTTTTCATCCGAAAAGAGTGAATCGGTTTCGACACATTCTTGAACCATCCATTTCGAAAACTCCAGAGCGCCAATCAAAAAGAATCCAGGGATAACGAAAAAGTCAGCTAAATCCATTGCTTTGCTGCTACCAGTGGTTTTGTCCCGGACAAACCGGTTCCGTTTTTCGATTAACACCAAAGGGGTAGAATACTCCTGGTTACGAAATACGAAAAAACCCCGCTTATCCACGCCGGGAATCAGAACCCTCAGATCGCTTCGCTTTGAGCCGTTATTTGTTTCCAACTGAACCCAAGCTTCGTGAAAGAATCCCCTTTTCTTGGTGTTCTGAAGCTGCAAAGAACCGAGCGAAAAAACACCCGGTAGATAATCCGATAGGAGTCTCGACATTCCCCGGAACATACCCTCATGATCCACTCCGAGCATTGCATCCCTCCTTACAGAATTCTGATCTTATCTTCTCAAACGGTATGGTTTGACTCTCAATTGGATTCCTTATTTTTCTGATCCGGCGGTTTTCCATGAAATCGCCCATATCCATAGGCGGTCTTTGCTCCAATTCCCTTATACATTAGCATTTGCTCAAAAAGAGTTTGAATCTCATCCTTCCCGATCTTTTGTCGGACCAGAATCGTAAACCGAACTCTTGTGCGAGGAGCTACAACAAGATAAAACACTGGAATTGGATCGTAGACATCGTTTGGAGGGCCTTTTTTATCCCCGTAGTACTCAGGGAAATGGTTATTGATCAGATCCATTTCCAGTGTCACAGCCTCCATTGGTAATGCATCCAAAAAGATCAAGTTCCCTTTACTGCCTTCTTCTCCTTCTGTTCCTGTTCCCATCCAAAGGTCGATCTTAGCCTGATCCATTCCCTCTTCAACTAGGAAATGATGAAAAGCTCCTTTCAGTGAAGTTCCAGGAATAACGGGAAGCCCATAGTTCCGGCTGAAAAAGAACCCCACTTCATAAGGGGATGGATTTCCCGTGCCTATTAAAAAACGGCTCTGAGCTTTCGCATGAAAATTGATGACTGAAAACGCTTTTCTCTGCTCTAATTGATCCACTACTTTGGTTCTTCGTTCTTGAAGCTGATCGATCCAATGCCTCGGTGTTTGGATGCCATTCATTCTTTCCAGAAGAGTTAATAAAAATTTTGTTTTGTCCTCTTGTATGGCTCCATAAGAAAGCCGGTTAAAAAACAGAGATAGATTCTTTTTTTCACAGTTTTCAAGGGTTTGTTTTGTAATCGCCATAGAATCACTTCTCGCTTTCAATCAAAATGTCCGCATATCTCCGGAGCCATTTGATCATATCCAGGACTTTGGTTGTAAGCTGTAGGTAGGTAGCCTCTTCAAACTCCATCTTCTCAGGATTATTCATTCCTTCTTTCTTCAAGCATTCTTGAAGGTCTTTCAATACGGCATCAAAGTGCTTCTTTTCACCGGCCTTCGTTTCCAGGAAGATCATCGTACCCAAAAGCCCATTCTGGATGATCATCGCTCCAAGACCTTTTACGAGATTCTTGTATTCAGATTTGAGGTTCAAGTGAAGAAGAACCCTCTCTTTTGCCCATTGGGATAACGAGATGGGATGTGCCATAATGATCACACCTCCTTCATGACTTTCAGCCAAGCCAGACCTTTTCCGACCGTTTCATTGCCACCAATGATAATGAGGGTTCCATCCAAGGCTTGAGCTACTTTGCCCAATAAGGATTCCCCTGTGATTGAAGCATTACGAATGATGAAATACATCAGGGTATCCTGGGGTAGGTATTCCTCATACCACAAGGCCCCTTTTTTCACCGTGCCAGTATCTACATCGATACGAATACGTGGGATAACCTCAGTAGTCGACTTTACCAGTTCGACCATAGTCTGATCATCAAGGATGGCCAGGTTCTTTTGCATGTGCTCCTGCATCGTCTTTCCCTCCGGGAACTGCCGCATGACTCCAGACCAGTATTTTGCCTCTTCACCCGCCTGCGCGGTAAAAGACATCTCTTCAATCCCCAGTTTACCATCTTTCAGCATCTGTGAATCACACACCTGATGCATCCCATGGAGTTTGGGAATATGCCGCTCCTCTCCAAAAGCGATCCGACTGAAACGGGACAGAATGAGCGGGCAAGTCACCCAAAGAAAAATCGATTGAGGGCTGCGTACAGGAAAAGCCAATGTTTTCGCTTCAGAGAATACTACTGACCCTGCTTGATCTGCACCTTCCGATGAGGGTTTCTTTCCGAATACTTTCGTATCAATTTCCTGAGGAACGCATCTACTGGCGCGCAGGCATCCTTTAACGCCTTGGATGATCGGTAGGTCTGTTGTCCGTTCCCGTTGAATTGGTAGGTCAATGATCCCGACATCAGTTCCCTTCCCTGCATGTATCTGGCTTTCTGCATAAAGTCCAATAATTTGATTATCCATGGGTTTCCCTCCATCCCCTTTTCAGTTCGATATAGTTTCCAAAACCGAATGCTTTGCGGAACTCGGTCAGTTCCTTTTTCTTGGGCGTTCCACGCACAAAGAAAACGGAACCTGGGGCCATCGCATGCATCAAAGGCTTTGGTTTTTGAATGCGCATATCCCAACCGCCTACGGGCACTGGTTTTCCACAGCAAACGGCTTCCAAGCTGATTCCTGAAAGCTTCCCATTGTCCAAGTTTGGAAGAAAGCCTTTTTCGAAAATAGCGGGAGTGATCAACATCAAAAGCTTCTCGGAATCTTCGATGGGAGCAAACAGACCCGTTTCCAGTATATCATGCGCAACCGTAACAATCCCTTGCTTCCCTCCTAGGAAAAGGGTGGTTATTCCATCCAAAACTTCCTGACCATGACTCACAAAAACAAAGAAACCCGCATTGTCTCGGAAACGTAACGAACGAATTCGAAAAATCATCTTCTCATCTGCGTTCTTCTGATCTTCTCTTAACCCAATTCCCAACCTGGATTCAAACCTGAAGAAAGCATCAGTTTTCTGGAAGTGCTTCTTCTCAATGGGATTTCCCAGCTTTAGGTTCATCAGACCATCTAGATCAATCCAAGGATACTCTGAAGCCAAAGACTCCCCCTGCCTTATCGATCCATCCCAAAGTGTGTGAAGAGAACACCCGTTGAATGAAAAGGTATCTTTCTGGTGTGGTTTCAAAAAACCGCATCGGCTCCATTCGTTTTGATCGTCTTTCCAAAGGGTCAAATGACGAGGTGTAGGAAAGAAATATCTCCTTTTTCCTTCCTCATGCAGAAAGAGAAAGGGACCGACAAGCTTTAGCTGTCCAGGGTCTTCCGCATCTCCAATCACACTATAGTGTTTCTGGATCTGCGTTGAATCCCGAAGATCGATTTTGTGTTTCCTGAGATAGGCGGTTCGAATCGCTCCATAGATCGATTCGATACTAGGAAGAGTGGTTCGGGCATTGTCGGAGGCATCGAAGCACCTTGCATCACGAAAAAGCAAGGGTCCTTCTGCTCGGAATAAGGCGATTGCGTGCTGGCTCATTGTTTGTCCCCCTTTCTGGAGGTGAATTCATAGGAAAGAAGGATCTCAAGATATGTTTGAAACCCCTCTTCTCCGAGCTGCTTCCACGCCTCTTGAAAATGGCAGATCAAACGTTCTTTTCCTTTATCGTTCACTTCGCCCCGCTTATCAACTAAATAGGGAATCAATCGATCATGCCATTCTTCCGAAGTCAAATCCAATCGATCCCTGGACCCGTTCCTCCCATACTCCTGGAAGGCATAAATCAGTTTGCGGCTTGCCTTTGTTTCTTCGAAGATTTTCCATGCCTTTTCAGCCTTACAAAGAATCTCTTGTTCCCCGACCTCCCACTTGCAATGGGTTTGAGTTTGCTGACCGGAGTGACGAACGGTTGTGATGCAAAACCCATTTCGTCCTTTTTCTTTAGCGGATTTCTCCGCAGCGCGGGCCAAATCCAGTCCGTCAGAGAGGGGAAATTTGTGGTTCAAAATGACGATCCCAGCGCTCATTGTCGCTTTGATACCCATCATCGTGCATTGTGGAATCTTTTCTCCATTATCCACAAACCAGCAGGTTTCTTCCTCGAAACGATAGGTCTTTCCTTTACGTAATACCTCCACTCCACCAATACCTGAATAGACCTTGCGAATCAAATTGACGCAGGCTAAGGCATGAACAGCGGGTACGAAAGCAAGCACATCGTCTCCACCCGCATAAATCAGCATCCCATTAAAGGTCCCTTCCACAACAGGCTTCATAAAGGAGGAAAAGGCATCCAGGGTCCGGGAGACAGCTCGATGGTAGCTTGGGGTAATGGCGCTTTTCTTGAGCGCTTCAATGTGGAAGTCCTTTTCTTTCTTTTGCAGCTTTTCAATGGCTTCAATGGTCTTCGCATGAAAACGATCTTTCAATTCTGGCGCGTTTTCTCCGGAAACCCACTTTCCCATCTTATCCCCATCCATCATTAGGATGGCATAATAGGAATTGGGTAGGTTGTCAAGAAGCCTTTTATCTACATTCCCCGGAAGATCTTGCTTTTCTACCTTTTGATCCCACTCTTCCCACTCGTCTTTCGGTAAATTACGGATCGCAATATGGGATGTCGAAAGCACCTTCCGGGAAGGAACCGATTTTTCAATTGCTTCTACCTTCCGTTTGATCAAACTGATAGCATTCAAGCGTTCGGTTCGTTCGCTTTGCCCCTCCCGGTAATCAGAAACGATCGCCTTCATCTCACCGCTCAGATCATCTCCATCCATCATTCGTGGATCCACATACCCTCGAAAGGCTGTTGTAGACTTAACTGCTTCCAGTTTCCGCCGGGCAAGCTCAAACAGATACGCGTAGATGCTCCCTGAGTTGGGGGTGTATCCGTCATTTTTTTCGATGATTTGGAGCTGCGCTACATATTCTTGGGTTTCCATATCATCTTCGAAATACGTTCTATATAATTCAGAGAGCTCCTTCGGCTCTACCGATTCTTGAATCGCATAGTAGAACTCGGGAAAGGTATCGATTTGAAGATCCCAATATCTCGATTGCTCAGTATCCAGGTTAAATGTGGCTTTAGCGCGATCGGAAAGGTCTTTCCAATAACTCCTTACAGCTCTTTCCGCTTCCTGGGCGATACGCTGGGCCTGAGAAGCGGGCACAAGGGCAAGGAACCGATTGGGTAGAGAGGCAATCTCTTTTGGAAGATCAAAGTCTTCGTCTTCTACAAAAACTTCTTGAGATCGAAGGAAGTCTTTCAGCAAGGTCTGGTGGCGCATATTGGGAAAGAGAATATGATCAAAGCCAAATTCTTGCCCGATATGTCGGATGGCTTGGAAGGTAATCATCGAAAGGAGGTAGCTTCCGATCCACAGATCCTTCGTCTTGCGGGCTGCAGCAATGAACTTCTGTACTGGTCCGCTGGCAATCTGTAAGAAAGCTGGACGTATATGACCGTGGTCACGACATCCTTCCATGGTTGCCGTCATATCGAGATGATCAATGATCGAATGATAGGGCACCCTCGTATCGGCAGGAAGAAATCCTCCCATCCGCACTCGTGATGGCAGAGACCACCATAAATGATGAAAGGTCCTCTCCCAATCATCTCCATACGTTTCACGCAGCTCGCGCAACCATCTTTCAAACTGTTGGTTTTCTTCATGGAAGTTCTTAAGGTAAAAGGATTTCACATACTCCATCGCAGTTAATTTATGTCCAGATAAAGGATGCAGGAAATGGTTCAATTCTTCAAACTCAACAAATGCGCGGTTTTGGTTATTGTTGATCTCAAAAGGGAGAGAAACGCGATCCATTCCACTGGCAATATGATCTGCGCTTTTCACTTCCCAATCCGATTTCAAGTTAAGGCATTCAAGATGACTCGCTGAAAGCTGCTTATGCGTTTTTATTCGTGTTGCTTTGAAAACGGGATCATGGAACAAGGCAATGATTTTCTGTTTCCAATAGGTTTGATTGTTCAAGAGCATCCTCCTTTCATTACATATTCTCTAATTCATCTCTAAGCATTCTCTTCAATTGATTGTAATTTTCATTTCCGAGTATTTGAATTTTTGTCTCTTTATCGGGTAATGCATAAAGGATCGGATTGTTATTATCCCGTTCTATTGATATCTGTGATGGTACTACCAAAACAGATAGCAAGTATTTATGATTACCAATTTTCCTAATGTTTATAAAGACGGGAGAGGCTTTTCTTCCAGTTGAGTTTGTAATTGTAACAATCTTGCTCCCTGTATTGTTCGGTTTCTCTCCTAGATTCTGATAGAGAAGAGGTAACCCAAAGATCGACGGGCCAATCTGGGAATCTAGACAAGAGGTGATATGCCGATATCGGTCATATGCAATCGCCCTGACAGGTTGAACACAATCCTTATTGTTCAGCAATCTCATCTTGGAGATTTTCACTTTTCTGTATGGTTTCCAATTGGCTTGAGTACTTGGGAAATCTTTACTTCCTTGTCCTCCAAAGAAGGCATTCATTACTTCATGCCAGCTCAATGCACGAATCTCCTTCTTTTTATACCAACACTGATGCGAAAGAACAGGAAAAGGTGGGGGATTCTCAGTAAAACTGGTTTTCGTGTAGTCCAAAATTCCTTTTGGATCCAATTTCTTAAGCATACGCAAAAGTTTGTCAGATAAATGATCAATAAAACCAGGATTAAACGTGCCTTCGTGGAATTTGAATGGAGAAGTATCAACTTTTTCTGTCTGACTGGAATCCAAGTGAAAACACGTACAACTCACAATCTCAAAACTCCCATATCCCTTTCGGCTTTTTGCGCCGATACCCCCAACAGTACTGATCAACTCCCATAAAGACAGGATAAAAGCCTGTATTTCTGGAGTAAGCGCTGTTTTCTTAAACACAAATTCTAGCTCTACTTCTGAATTGGGAGGGAGATAGGAAGTGATATTGGTCTCCATTCCATACGAGGCATACACCGTTCCTGAATACTTTTCAAAACCTGGGCTGGGTATCTGGTAAACCTTCTTTTGCCCGTGAGGTTTAGTGATCACATCAAAGGCACTCCTTTTGTTCGTACTTCCAAACAAAAGTTCCTCTGCAAACTTCATACCCGCATAATCCGACTCTTTCCCGTCAAGTTTGTGGATTTGGATGACATTGGGAAGCAATGCCCTGTACCAAAAACGCATCAATCCTTTGATACTTTGGGGAGTGATCTCGAACTTCTTGGGATCAGCACCTCTTGAAAAAACTGGAGTAGAAAAACGCAGCTTCAAATTCAGAACATTCAAAACATCTCCTCCTTTCAAAATGGGGATATAAAAGCAAGCCTGAAACCTTTTTTACGCAAGAATCTCTTTGATTCTCAATAAAGCAGAATACCCTTCTCGTTCATTGGATGCTGTGGTTTCAACGACAACATGAAGGATCCCACCCTTAGCACCATAACTAATTTGAACTTCTTTTGGGTTTTGACCCAATTTCGCTTTGATCTGGTTTTTGTCAAAATTCTCCCCGTAACCAGTCTGACGAACCAGATCCACGAATGGGATCTCAGCCAATCGTTCCAAAACCCGATGCCGAGCGTTGAACTGACGGGCGTTTTCTTCATGATTTTTGATCTTGATTTTTTCTTCAGGCTTTTTTTTTGACGAACTCAAATGAATGTCCAGCTTAATCCTTTCTCTGGCTGATTCCAAAAAAACCTGGCCCATAGCGCTCAAGGCAAGATACTGCTCTTTGTCGATCTTTTCGCGGTCGATGAAGGTTTTCACCGATTCTGGGATCTCTGCATAGTTTGCATATCCGGTTTTTTCTGCAAGCGCGTTTTCTAGGATCATATCTACTTCCAAAGTTTCCAAGAGCTTGTGGTGCAAGAGATAAAGCTCCCAATCCAAAGATACTGGTAAAGGTGGAATACGAATGACCTTGTTAAACCTCTCAAAACGATAGTAGATAGGAAACTTCATCGCTTGTCCCAAAGCAAGGGCAAAAGCGATTTGTGCTTTATATCCCCCAGTAGGATTTACCAATACATTATCCCGATACTTGCGGGCAATCTCCGCAAACTTTCGTACCAGATTCCTCAGACCATTTTTCGCAAAAGCCTGTTCATCGTTATCTTTCAAATCCTCAATCACTACAACTTGGACATTGTCGAATGATAAAGTTGGATGTTCCATAAAAAAAGGCTTGACGATACTCCCGATGTTTCGACCGACATCAGTATCCGAAACGAGGATAAAAAGGTTAGCGCGAACTAATCGGCCCGATTCGATTCTCTCAAAATTCCGGACTAGGCTCACTGTGGAATTAATCTCCGAGCCGTAAAACCGTGCAGATTCAGGGTCACCCCATTTTTCCTGAGCCATTTTCTTCCCAATTAGCTCGTAACTCCCTTTTTCGTAGAGCGGTCCTGCTTCATCGTTATCTTTCAGATTACTCTCCATACTCGCCCCTGCAGTGATGATAAGAGTAGAATAGGTTTTCATATTCTTCTTCACCTCCATAAGGTTGGTTTCAGAGTCATACAAACTGATGTTCGATTTTTAACTTCTCTATGGATCCCATCCGAGCAATCCCTGCTTGATTGAATTCCGCTTCCACCTCTTCCTGAATCGATGGGAACAACCCCTTTCCCTTTCCTTCTTGGGGATACTCCGATCGGTTTATTTTGTACACCAAATGGAGGGTTTTGTTTGTTCCTCCGGGTTTGGCTTTATCCATGAAAACCCTTGGATAAACGCTCTGGATCGATCGATGCTTTAGAAAATGAGTGAACTGAAGGACTTTAAAGGCGATTCGGGCAAGCATTCGCAGTTCATGCGGAACAATCACTCTCAAAGAACTGTTTGGGGCATAAATCGCGTCCGCTAATGCATGATAGATCCATTCTTCGATCGTTTCCCCCGCATCTTCCAGTTGTTTAGAAAGGGAAAGGTCCAACCGATCAGGAGTAATCTGGCCCAAAAGATATTGAATCTCCTTAAGCTTTCCTTTAATCGAAGCGTGGTTCTGGGAGACTGTATACAGATACTCGTTGATCAGCTCGATCGATTCGTCTTTGGTTCGCTGACATCGGATCTCCGAGTACTTTGGAATGAGTGTGCGATCCGCTTGAATATCCGTACTGTCGATGAACTTTAGCCAACGGGTGGCGCGAATCACCAAATCAGCCCATAATGGGTAGTTTTGATCATAATCTCCATCTCCAAACATTTGCGTGATGCGATCTACCAGGGGCGCTGTATCCAGTTCGAAATGACTGATGAACGGTTTCCGGTTTTGCGAGTCTGTTTTGTTCGATCCGGCTTTCTCACGATCGATTGGCATATGACCCCTGTGATACTGGCAGATCAGTGTAATGGCTTTTTTCATCCGTTCGGATCTCTCTTTACCCAAAACCTCCTCCAACCCATCCAACAATCTGTAGCGTTTTTCTCCCTCGGGATCGGTCAGCATCTGGACCGTAAGCTCATTGTGTAAATCACGTACCACTCCCGGCAACCCGTCTAAGTAAAGGGTTTTCCCGTTTTTCAAAGAAAACACATTGTTCGTATGGCCCAAATCATGGATGTTCATTGCTACACCAAGCATGAATAAGAATTCTTGCTCCATCTCCTTCTTATTCGGAAACCCTTCCCCGAGAAAATTTCGAAATCCGATCGTATGGATCAGATTGACGGTGAACTCCATAAGGCGTTTGCTATGCCTCTGCGAATGCTCGACCGTTTCAGGGATTTGATCTCCAATCCATTGAAGCGACCACGTGGTGAAAGTTTTTTCTTGTATCCACTGGCGCCAACAATCTTCCTCTATCAGTTCCAAAAATTTCGCCCCATATCCGAAAGGCATCTCACGCGCTTGTTTGTACGCGTCCATGATTTTTTTGACAGGAAGAATCGAAACGATATGGTCTCCTCCGTCTAAAGCCTTCGGAAGAAAAGTATACAGGTCTTTCACTGTTTGGGGAAGTTGGGTGTACTTCGCATAGGAGATGGTTCGATCACATTCGTTGAAAAACGGCTGGTCATCATCGATGCGAGCAAAGTCCCATTGGATTGGAGCGGCAGGAAATTCATACAACACGGGACTCCCTTCCTGGACATAATAAAAGGGTTTATGGTGCAGTTGTGCAAACAACGCTGCGATGACTGCAAAGATCTTATGCCCTCCAGTGGGGTCGATTACCATTTCTCGCTTCTTATTGCCATTCAGGATGGTTTCCATCTCAGTCCAAATTGTTTCTAAACTCCGAAAATTGGATTCCTCCATATTCGGGGTGAAGTTGATCTGAACCTTGCTTACCGCAATCTTTGGGAAGCACCTCTGTACAAGGGCTTTCAAGTACCGATAAACAATTGGCGCGTCTCCATCTGTATAGTTGCCTTCTTTGTCAGGAAAGACTAGAAAGATCACCTCTTCCACTTGATACCCTTGTGTATGCACCATATGAATGGTATTGAGTTCGGTGCAAAGCTTTTGGGCGATTTCCGGAGGTAAGAAGCCCTTTTGATTGGGGTCAAGAATATCGCGTAAGGTAGTATTTAGTGGTTTTTTATTGTCTTTGCCCTTTGGTACATAGAGAATGTCTCCATGATCCTGTAAAAACCGGTGAATTTCTTCATACTTAGGAAGAGACCACCCTTTGTCTTTTAATTGACCGTTAAGATTATTCTCAAGTGAAAGCCCTTGGGAAGAAACCATAACGGTTGGCCCTTTCAACCAATTCTGGAGATAACCAATCAAAGTGTGAGCATCTGTAGAATCTTTCGTATCTCTGCTCCTTGCCATGTTTTCGTTTTCGAATTCAGGTCTGTCAGTGACATCCTCTACCGCTCCAAACACATTCAACTTTTTCAAGGTTTCATCGAAACGCCTTTCTTCTGTCGGGTTTTCACGATTCAATTCTATTTCCATGATCCGCTGGCTGGGACTCATCTCAAATTGGTGTCCCTGGGTCACAAATTGATCGATCACAACCGCAGTTTCAGTAATATTGGGAAAAAGGGTACGGATTTTCATCGTATATGGGAACTGGTTGAGAATGGATAAATCTCTTGAGATCTTTCCCAAATCTTCTTCATGATCGGTATTGAGGTTGTGGAAATCCAACGTATACTCTTCCTCTTCCCTTTCCTTTGCGCTTAGGGGATTTCGTTTCTTCTTCTTTGTAAATGTCCAGACATGGCGAAACGCATCCTTCTCCCGAATAATCTCCAAACGCAGCCGTCTGACATCTTCCCCAGGCTTATTTAAGTACCACTGGATAATCCCATGCTCTTGGCGGTCAGGGTAAAGGTCTTTGATTTTTTGAAACACCGCAGAATCGATGATGTATTTTCTCTCGTTCTCGATATTCATACGTTCCTCCCTTCAAGGAATCATGAATGAACTAGATCTTAGTCTTTGCAAACACATAGTGTTACCGTTTTTATTCCAATTTGAAATGATTATACCATAATATTTCTTTGGATTCCCTGTTGGAACGGTTTGTTTCAAAAATCGGATTCAGGAAACTTTTCTGTGGATTCCTATTGCATAAGCAATGATTCAAGTTCAGGCACTCGGAAACCCGCATAGATCAGAATATGTTGAATCTCTTCTCTGCAATCGGCCATGTTGGAAAGGGCTTTGGCCACTTTTGCATACTCCGTCCGAAAGGAGATAAACTCATTGATCTCTGGATAGAAAACAAAGTAGAGTACATTCTTTTCTCCGTTTTCAACAAGATCTTTGGTAATATCCAGGATCCTTTTTGTGTTGATTTCTCTCCCCTCAAGAAAAGTCCTTGAATCATATTTCTCTCTGGTAAAACCGTTTGTCAGTATCGCATATATGCTTCCCCCTTCGCTGACGGCGTTCAAGTAGATGTGAAAGATTTCCGGATGGTGCTCCTGAATGAAGCTCCGATCCCAAACAACCAGATGAAAAGCTATGTTCATCAGCTTTCTCATCATGTCTTCCGGGGCAGATTTCCCTTTTCTTCGGATTCTTTTCGAGAGCCGATAGTATTTCCCAACATTCAAATCGACAATGATTCCGAACAAAAAAGAAAGCGCTTTGCCGACCAAAATCATCCGCAATCACTCCTTCATAGTGGTTTTGATAGAGAAACCCCAACGGATTATCCCGCTTGGGTTTGTTTTAATGGATTTGAATCAGAAAGTTAGCCTGCGAAAGGTATAATGGGCCGGTTAAAGATGATCGATTGTAAGCGATCGGGAAGTGTCCATAGCTGCCAAAGCCTCTGCAACCCAGCTTCGGTGACATTCATGATGAGACGCTTCGCTACAAAGAAGACAAACGGGGCTTTCTTTTTCAACCTGACAAAAACCCTCTTGCAAACCGTTTGTCCCTTTGATGTGTTGCATCAGTTCCTTTCGATACAGTTCCAAAGAAATGTCCCCTTTGCGATAGGATTGAAACAGTTCTTCGGACGGAGCCAACGAGAGCATGTGCATGTATTTGGCCTTGACAAGGGCGGAAAGGAAAAAAGGAAGATCGCGTTTGCGAGCAAACCCGGAAAGTTGAGAATCCGGACGAAGACGGATATCAATGATCAACCGGATTTCATGAGCATACAGCAAACCAAAGAAGGTTGATGCGCTTTTTTTCGCGAACCCAATGGTATACAGTTTCATTATCCACCTTCCTCATCATGCGACTTTGTGTTCTTATTTGCTTGTTTCCTATACGCGAGACCCTTTTTCTCAAGAAACGGTACATCGAAAAGACTCACTTGGTTTGCAGGAAAGTATCGAAGAACCAACCGGGTTTCCATCTGAGTATGGCTTTCGATGGTGCCGTCAAAGTGAATGTGAAATACCTCGCTTCCCCTTTCAAAAAGAGCTCTGGAAACCAACAAACCCCGATGGCAATCAATGGGATCTTTTTCCGCGCACATAAGGCAAAGAGTGGTTCCAGTGTCTCTTTTTTTCTGGATCTCCTGGATTCCATCGATAAAGCTCGATGCTTGAGCCATTTTTTCATAATCGAATTTCGCCTGATTCGGAAAGACTGGCAATCCTCCCAATTGATGCTTCATCGAATCATATTCGATCCCAACGGTTTTCAGTGCTTGTTGAAGCACTTGTTGGTTGAAATGAGGAAGGTAGCGGGAGAAGGGATGGGATCGGACATCCACAACAATCTGGATATGATGCATGGTAAGCAACGTGAGAAAAGCCTCAAGCAAATGATTGGAATGCCCTACGGTAAAGATCAACCCTTCCATAATGCGCCCCCCTCTTTCATGATTTCTCCCATTGTACCATATGGGATCTTAAAAGACCCGTGCAACCAGTTTGTATTGCAAAAGGGCCAAACCGCCTTTTGGTAAGAAAGGTTCGCTCAAACTCATTAACAGCGTAGGTTTGGAAAGGATGAACGAGTCCTTTTGGCCCATCCATTGGTGAATATCGGGATCTGTTATACACAAATTCAAGTAATTGATCCGGTCCATCGTAAAAGAGGCTTTGTATTTTTTTCGTAAGCCATTGGGTTCAGAGCGTATTCGGATTTCATCGGGACGGACAAGAGCGATCGAATATCTTTCACTAGGTGGAACTCCCTTCACAATCTCAGGATCCACCGTAGATTCACGAGTGTAAAAAATCGGAGAATGCGTGGTAGACTCAATCTGAGCCAGAAACTCTTCTTTGGGTTCGGTACCGATGTATTCCCAAGTTCCTGAATCCATCAACCAATTCTCGTAATGGAACCCAAAAGGCGCGTGATGCGCAAGGGGAACCCGAACGCGATCCAACGCTTTCGGTAAATGGCCATCTCCACACATCATTTGATTATCCGTAATCCCAGGACTCCCTGGCTCAGAGGCCGTAACAATACGGATCCATTTACCAGAATGAACATCTATACCCCCAACGCAATATCCGCCATTTTTCCAGGATTTCCCCAGCAGCACAATTTCCTTTTTCACCTTTACCACCACCTCCATTTGAGATTCCACCATGAAAAGGAACTGGTAACCTCCTAAAAATATGTCTTGGGAAGAAGAGGATTTCGTCATTTCCAGCTGTCTTTACATAAGCTCCAGATAATATCTCACACTTATGATTTAAGTCAGTTTTTTAGAGAGTTGGTCATGAACAGAGTAACCAGAAAGAGGGATTCAGCTCCAGGAATATTGGCTGATCCTTTGCGGATAGGCAGGCTTCGGACTTGAGTGCAAAGAAAAAGGCGCTCTGCCGGTTAAGCAAGAACGCCTTCTCCTTTGAGGCTATGGTGGATGTAGCCTCTCTTTGTAATTTTGCAGCGTTACGAGGATCAAAACAACCGATCGAGACAGATGATGATCGAGGAATAATAGCTTTCATTCCCCCTCGGAACGCTCACTAATCTCTAGTGAGTAGGTAGGCTTCGGAAGGGAAGGGTAGTTGAGATTTGTACCCCACCCCTTTAGGTTTCCATTCCCCCTCGGAACGCTTGATGTTCTCTAGCGAGTAGGTAGGATTCGAA
>CAZOJQ010000034.1:0-32700 GCA_964580185.1 uncultured Thermotogaceae bacterium | reverse complement strand
GTTCGCGCCCAAGCTATCGTAAAGCTTGCGTTTCTCCGGGTCTTTCAACACATCGTTGGCTTCGTTGATTTTCTTGAATCGCTCTTCGGCTCCGGCTTCCTTGTTGATGTCCGGGTGAAATTTTTTCGCCAAGGCGCGATACGCCTTTTGAATCTCGTCCTGGCTCCCCGTACCGATTCCAAATCCAGCATCCCTTACTCCAGCACAAGCGTTTGATGCCAAAGTGGAAGCCGACCAAATCAAAATGGATGGTAAGAAAGGCTTGATCATTTTGGAAGGCGATGTCCGAATCGCCTTCGAGGAATTCGTGCTTCGCGCCCCATGGGTATGGCTATATCTTGACGAGTCCGGATTGGTGGATTACCTGGTTGCGGAGAGTTCTGTTGAAGAAAAGGTTCAGTTGATCCGGGAAAAAGACGTATACACAGCGAACTCGATTAAAATGTATGTTGAGAACAATGCAACCTTTCTCTATAGCCTGAGAGGAAAGACAACATCAAAGAATAAAGCAGGCCGCGATCAAGACATCTTCATTTTTGGCGAACAAAGCCGAGGAAAAACCTTGTTCGGAGAAGAAATCATGGAAATTCATGGTGGGTATATTACTACCTGTGATTATGATGAAAAACCCCACTATCGATTCCAAGCAGACTACATCGTCATCAAATCAGGAATGGACATGATCGCCTATGATTTAATCCTCTACATCTTCGATGTACCTGTGTTGCCATATCCAATCTTTTTCATGGCTCTGGATCGAACGGTGCAACCTATTGAAAACACCTTTTCGTATGGAGCTGAAGAAGGATGGAAAGCATATTTGCGGTTTAACTATCTTGCAACGAAAAACGAAGTAGGATCCATATTCATCGAATCCGTTGAGAAAGGTCGGAACAGCGGAACGCGAATTGGAATAGACAATACCTTCCAACTGCCCGGCGATACTGTTGTCTCACTTTCTATGAGGCAAAAAGCCAGTGAGTCCCTGGCTGATCAGCATGGAGAAATCAAGTTCAATATTCTCACGAAAGCAATCGATCCGTT
Source organism: uncultured Thermotogaceae bacterium (assembly GCA_964580185.1). GTDB lineage: Bacteria > Thermotogota > Thermotogae > MWEM01 > MWEM01 > CAYWWY01. Next base: position 31,656 of record CAZOJQ010000034.1, on the reverse strand, counting down.
TCAGTTCATGTTTTACTATAATACCAATAATGTTTTGGAAGATTGGCAGCTCAAAAACCGCAATACCGAAACAGGGCTCCGGATCACCGGTCCCTTTTTCGAACAAAGATTTACATTAGAAGCATTTCGGAAAGAACTCCGCACGCCGACTATTGGAACCAACACATATCGTTTGCCTTCTTTCACTTTGTCCAGTCATACCTATTCAGTCGGCCCTGATTTCTATCCCGTTAAATTGCGAATGGACCGGTTCATCTTCACCGCTGAAACTACAACTCCTGCAACCGCCACTATGGATGAAGTGGTTCAAGACCTCGATTATATGCTCCGTACAGGATGGCGTTTCGATATGCCGGAAATTGCTTTGGGTGGGAATCAGATTCTCGCACCGTTCTGGTCTGTTATTGACATGCGTTTCGAGCACAAAGACGATGACTTTTCCAATGAATTCAAAATCGACAACACACTGCCCTTTCGGAAATTCGACTACCGGATCGGAACCAATGAGATCGTATTTCAGACTGGATACACCATGAGGGTCGGGTATCTAAGATCAATCCAAGACGAGGTGGGATGGAGATACTCAGAAGCGGTTGACACAACCCTTGACCTAAACTTCGGACTATGGAAAACCAAATTTACGCACAACTTCCTTTTTGTAAAAGGAGAAAACCTTGCACCATTTTCACATAATCGTGAAACGAATGTGCTGAAGCTTTCAAGCTCAATATCTATTCCTTTTGTCGGAACCCAACTAGGCGTTTCAACTTCCTACGACTTTATTAAAAAAGAAGATCAGCTTGCCAACCCTGTGATCACGACTCGCTCAAACTGGAAATTGTTTTCGTATGATCTATCCGCAAATACAGATAGCACTTGGGATCTTCGGAACGAACGAATCGATAGCACAAATTATAGTTTTGGGATTCGGAGTCAAGATTTTCGGTACTCAGTAGATTTTCTTGCGCGGTACCATTTGGATCAACCAGTCGACAAAATCGTAAACAAACTGAGCTTCTCTTTGGGGAGTTATGGTAAGTTGAAGAGCTTAACATCGGATTCAGAGTTTCATTTTGTCCCGAAAGACCAGAGTTTTCCCTTTATAAGCAATCGACTTTCCGCTCGATTTGAAGATTTCACACTAGGGTTGAGAACAACCTTTCGGGAACCTCGGTTAACTTTGGCATTTACCGGGGCATTTTCCGGCTTGGACTTGGATATCGGAGCAACGTTCAACACCAAAACTTCGGAATTCCTCACACTTTCATTGGGTATGAAATGGGATCTTCACTGTTGGGTGAATGAAACCTCCATCTCATTCAAACAAGTGGATGGGGGGTTGGAACTGGATAAGATATCAACTTCATTTCATATAAAAGCGTTTCCAGAAAAGTTTGTCAAGTTTAATCCGAAAGATATGGAATTTGACTTTTCCATTTTCTAAGGTTCGCTCATGAGTGCCAATGCATAAGCCCCATATAAGCATGCATCATCTTTTAGTGTGCTTAATTCGATTTTCACCTTTTCCATAATCCGCAAGATCGCATAACTTTGGGCATGGGCGATAATTTTCGGAAGGAGATATGGTCCTACAGCCTCCATTACACCTCCTCCGAAAATCACGATTTCTGGATCTAAAAGATTCACGATTGAGGCAGTTCCGATCCCAAGGTATTGAGAAACGCGTTCCATAATATCCATAGTAAGCATATCTTTCTCTTCTAAAGCTCGTTTCAGCATTGAGCTTTTCAGGATGAATTGATCGGTTTCAATCAAACTGGTAAACACGCTCTTACGTCCTCTTTTTGTTTGGGCAATAATCTCCTTTTGGATTGCATTTTTTGAGGTTAAACTTTCGAGACAACCCCGAGCCCCACACCCGCAATAAGGCCCATCATTCGAGACAATAATATGGCCCACTTCCCCAGCGCCTCCGGTATTCCCCTCATAAACTTGATTATTAAGGACAATCCCGCCCCCTACGCCTGTCCCAACAAAAACGCCGACGAGATTCTGACACCCTTTTCCTGCTCCATACCTCCATTCTCCCAACATACTAAGATTGGCATCATTGCCAACAAAACAACGCACTCCATAATGTTCCTGGATTTTTTTCTGGAGCGGATACTCTTTCCAAGGCATGTTGGGAGCAAAAACCACGACCCCGTCCCGAACAACACCCGGCACACCGATACTAATCGCTTGAACCGGCGCGTTCTCTTCGGCCCATAGTCGATCAATCACTCGGGTCAATTGATGGAAAGCAGCTTCATCTCCCTTTCTCGTCTTAGTTCCTTTTTTTTCGCGTGCCCCGATTGTCCCTTGTTGATCAAATTTTGCGCCCAGAATCTTTGTTCCACCAATATCAACTGCAATGACACTGTTTGCTTGCATGAAACCCGCTCCTTTTCCTAATGCTTAAAAACTTCGCAGAAGCCCACCAACGAGAATATCCCACCCGTTAATCATAACAAAAAGAAGAAGTTTGAATGGCATCGAGATTAGGACAGGTGGGATCATGATCATACCCATCGCTAATAGAATGCTTGCAGTCAACATATCAATCAAGATAAACGGTACAAATAGAAGGATCCCCATCTTAAATGCAATTTCCAACTCTCCAATAATAAACGCTGGTATAATGATGGCTAAATCCGCTTCATCGATTTCTGTAACAGGAGCTCTACCTGTGTTTGCCAGCAGCATATCGACATTGTCTTCATTCCGGTGGATTTTGAGTTGTTGAACCATGAACCGCTTCATTGTAGTACCGATCCGATCGAACATCTCCTCATATCCGATTTCCTGGTTCATATACGGCACCATTCCCTGATTCCAAATCTCTGTGATTTGAGGTTCCATGATGAAAAAAGTAAGGAAAAGAGAAAGCGCTACAACAACTTGGTTAGGAGGAGCGGTTCGAGTTCCTAAAGCATTCCGAAGCATGGAGAAGACAACCACAATCCGAGTAAACGATGTAACCATCATGATAATGGCGGGGGCAAGGACCAAAATGGTGATCAAGAGGAGAATTTCAATCGTTACGACCAGATCATTCGGATCTTCACTCATACCGATGCCAAATTGAAGGCTTGGAAGAGGGACTGCTGTTTCCTGGGGGAAAAGGGAAAGAGAAACAAAAGCAAGAAAAAGGAGAATCAATACTTTCTGTTTCAATCGAATCCTAGTTCTAAATGGACGTTCCGATAGAGAAGATCGATGCACAGGCGACAGAATCATTGAGGGTCTCCTCACTCATCCATAGCATCTAATTTTTTGACCTGCTCATCAAACACTTTTCGATTCAGTGTTGCCATAAAAGGAGAAATTTTCCTTTTCTGGAACTGAAGGTTGAGCATCTCTTTGTCTTCAGGATCCGTAAATCGATGGATGACAGAAATATGCCCGTTTGCTGTTCCAACCACAAAGAACTCCTTAGTAAAACGAACCAGGTGAATGCTTGAAAGACGGTCTAGTGGTTGGGAAGCGAGAACATGAAAGAAATCTCCTTTATTCCTAGTTAGGTTGCTCTTCTTAAGCAACCAATAGACAAGAAACAGAATCCCAAATAAAAGGAGTGTCGCTATGAGAAAAGGCAGGAATGTCCCCACCAAATCCATTCCTGCTTTCGTTGATGTTTCAGCGATTGTCTCAGTAGCCATTAACCCAATACTTTGTTTAGCGCTTCAACGACTCTGGAATGCTGAAAAGGCTTTACGATAAAGTCTTTTGCTCCAGCTTGTATGGCTTCGATCACCATTGCTTGCTGACCCATCGCACTACATACTATCACTTTAGCGTTGCTATCGTGTTCACGGATTTTTTTGATTGCCTCAATCCCATTCATTTCAGGCATCGTAATATCCATCGTCACAACGTCCGGTTTGCTTTCGCGATACTTTTCTACTGCTTCAATCCCGTTTCCCGCTTCTCCTGCGACTTCAAACCCATTCTTTGAAACGATGTCTTTTAAAATCATCCGCATGAATGCAGCATCATCAACAATTAGAACTCTTCTTCCCATGTTTCTCCATCCCCCCTCGTACTTGACTTTTGGTAGTCTTTCTGCAAAACCTGTCCATGTTTATGATCTGTCTTGGTAGCAGATTGCGCCCACTTCAAGAATCAGGGCGATGCTTCCATCACCCAAAATGGCTGCCCCGCTAAACTCACGGACGTCTTTCATTAGTTTTCCCATTGATTTGATAACGATGTCATCTTGACCAAGAAGTGTATCAACAACAAAACCGTGTTTTTTTGCCCCAACCTTCACAATTACAACATGGATCTGAGAATACTTTTTTTCGTTGGAGAGACGGAATAGTTCTTTTAACCAAATAATCGGTATGATCTCCCCGCGGATCACAATCACTTCTCTAGATTGCACGACTTGGATTTCCGTGGTAGGCAATGTGAGCGTACTATCTATGGAGGCAATCGGTATTGCAAAGACAAAACCAGATACTTTTATTAGCAAGGCTTGAATTATGGCTAATGTTAAGGGAAGACGGATCGTTACTTTACTCCCTTTTCCGGATTCGCTCTCTATGGTCACATTCCCATTTAGGTTCTCAATTCCGGTTTTCACAACATCCATGCCAACTCCTCGTCCAGAAAGAGTGCTCACTTCGTTTTTGGTAGAAAACCCTGGAAGGAAAATGAACTGATACACTTCTTCATCAGAGAGAGAGACCGCTGATATCTCGTCAATCAATCCTTTTTCAATGGCTTTCGAAAGAATCGAGTTGCGATCCAACCCTTTTCCATCATCGCTAATCTCGATCACTACATTGTTTCCTTCATGTTTGGCATTAAGGTGAATCGTTCCTACTGGCGCTTTGCCTTTCTTCAGCCGTTCATCCCGACTCTCGATTCCGTGATCGACTGAATTCCGTAATAGATGGACCAAAGGTTCGCCCACCTCCTCCACAACGGTTCGATCAAGTTCAGTCTCTTTCCCGGTAATGAGTAGATGAATTTCTTTAGAAGAATTGCGGGCAAGGTCTCGAACCATTCGGGGAAACCGGTTAAATACGTAGGAAACAGGAACCATTCGGATTTTCATCACAATATTCTGAAGATCAAGAGTAATCCGGCTCAATTGAGCTAAGCTCTCATCCACTTGCTTTATCGAGTGTTGCTTTAACGTTTCATTGATCCTGCTTCTCGAAATCACCAATTCTGCCATCAGATTCATGAGCGTATCGAGTTTTTCAATATCAACTCGAATGGTTTGCGTGATGTTTGTAGGAGCAAAGGTTTGTCCGTTTTTCCCTTGAACGCTTTGCTTGGTTGATTCTTCTAAACCGCGATCCATCATTCCACCAATAGCTGCTTCTAGGCTTGTTTCTTTCTGCCGATGATCAACTGCTAGCTTAATGATGCGAACGTTTTCAACTTCTGCAATTGATTGGATTTCCTTCACCAATTTTTCGTCTGGCAATTGAGACGGAAAGAGAACGTCTACATCAAAGTCAAACTTCTCGTCTTCAATATCTTCAACACTCGGAACAGTGAAAAGCACTTCAGAGCCAAGCTCTTCTAGACGGTGAAACACCATGTACATCCGAGCGCTTTTCAGGACCGTTCCTTTATCCAATTGGATTTGCATATAATAGGGTGAAAACCCCTGAGACGCTGCTGAACTCAATGCGTGTTGTATTTCTTCAGGAATAGGAAACGGGATTTCGCTAAAGTTCAGTTCCTTCTGACCGAGAAGGAGATTCTGTTCATTCTCCGATTCTTTTGCGACTTTAACCTGTTCCTCTTTTCCTTTCGAAACAGGAGAAGCATCTGTTTTTCCCTGAAGGATATCTTCGTAGCGATTGATCAGTTGCGTGCAATCTGTCGCCGAATCGGTCCCTGACGAAGAAACTTCTTCCAGCATCTTTCCAATGGAATCGACTCCGTCAAAGAGGGAATCCATTAATCCCGAATGAATTACCATCTTCCGATTTCGGGCTAATTCGAAAATACTTTCCATGAGGTGGCTCAGTTTTCCAATGTTTTCAAACCCCATTGTTCCAGACATTCCTTTGAGGGTATGGATGGCACGAAAGATTTCATTGATCGCATCCATATTGTCCGTTTCTTTCTCAAGCAAGAGCATCTTTTCATTGAGAATGGCCATATATTCCTTTGCTTCATCAATGAAGGTGCTGAGATATTGCTCATATTCGCTACTCACCAGACCACCTCCGCGATTTATTTATTTCGGACGTGATGTATTATACCATAGCAAGGGAAGAATCGAGTAAAAAAGAACCTACAACAACTGAGCAGCTCGTGATGATAAAGCAGATCGTTCTCCTTGAACCAGATGAATATGAGCAGCAAGTGAGTCGCCATAAAATCTAGATTTCGCATACATTAGGCCATTACTCATCGTATCTAAATAGGGATGATCAATTTGATGAGGATCACCAGTAAGGATAATTTTTGTTTTCTCTCCCACTCTGGTCAGAATCGTCTTTATTTCATGGGGAGTAAGGTTTTGGGCTTCATCAATGATCATGTATTGTTCAGGGATAGAGCGGCCGCGGATATGACTTAGAACCTGAACTTCAAGCAAGTGTCTTTTCGCTAGATACTCTTCGGCGTTGATCCCCTTACTCCCGAACAAAAAATCAAGATTATCATAAATGGGTTGAACCCAAGGTCTGATCTTTTCTTCCATACTTCCTGGCAAATACCCAATATCCTTACCCATGGGAATAACTGGTTTGGTCACCGTCATTTTTTTAAACTTCCGTTCGTCCAGTACCTGTACCAAACCAATCGCAACGGCCAACAGGGTTTTTCCGGTTCCCGCAGGCCCAAAAAGGGTTACAAGAGGAATCTGCGGATCCATGAGGGCTTCTATGGCAAAGTGCTGTTCCCGATTCCTTGCTGTGATCCCCCATGTCTCCGACGGATTTCGAGAACGCAGGGCGACGATTCGATCTCCTGAGGGAGAAACTTTGGCCAACTGATCCTCTCCCAAGTCCAAAAAGAGATTGGGGATCAATTGATCTTTTTCCTCGTCGAGCGCTGACAGTTCCAACCATCCCTTCGAAAAGAGCAACTCTCTATCTTTGTCCGCAATAGATAGCGAAAGATATCCATGATCCTGTTCCAAACTGGAAGCCTTATCGCTTAAAAAGTCTTGAGACTGCACTCCAAGCGCATTCGCCTTAACTCGAAGATGGATATCCTTCGTTACCAATATTGCAGGGGTTATTGGATCGGTTTTTTGAATCTCATGGACATAAGAAAGAATGATGGTATCATTGCGCTTTTGGGAAATGAAGGAAGATACTTTGAAAGAAAAGGTCTCAAACACTTGGATAATGATTTTGTGATGATTTCGGATGGGTAACCCAACTTGGATCTGTCCCTGAGAAATCAGTTCATCCAACCTACGGATTACTTGGCGGCAATTCGCACCGATTTGCCCTGTATTTCTTTTGAATTGATCCAGTTCTTCCACGACAGGCAAAGGGATGATTACCCGATTATCTTCGAATGATTCCAAAGCATAAGGGTCATGTAGCAGTACGTTGGTGTCAAGGATGTAGTTTTTAACCACGAATACCCCTCCTCCTCTGTAAAATTCTCAAATATGCTTCTGCTATCTCCAGATCTTCCGGAAAGGTGATCTTGATGTTGAACCGATCCCCTTCTGCTAAGGCAAGTCGCGTATCGGGGTCGAAGGTCAAAAACAAAGAGCAATCATCGCTGAAGAATCTATGATTGCTCTGATACGCCCATTGATGAGCCCTCCAAATCTTGGAGTATAGGAAAGCTTGCGGAGTTTGCGCAGAAAGCAGTTGATCCCGGATAACCAAGCAAATTCGCCCTGAGGGTTCTTTCTTATATATCGTATCGATAACCGGGAAAACTGGAATGACTCCATCAATTTTCCCCTTCTGGACTAAGATCAATATCTGGGATAAAGAAGAAGAAAAGAACGGTCGAGCGGCATCATGGATCAGAACCCATTCGGGGGAAATCCCCTGAAGATAGGACAATCCTTTGAATGCGGACTCCTGACGCGTTTTTCCTCCGATAATGGGTGGATCGGCTTTCGAGTAGACAGAGCAAACCTCTTTTGCCTCATTGATCCTGTTTGAAGGAACGACCACAACGATGCGATCAATCGCTTCGGACTTTTGAAAGCATTCCAAAGAGTATTCAATAATCGGTTTGCTTCCTAGACACATGAATGGTTTCTGGGCAGAACCCATTCTCGTTCCTTTACCCCCCGCCAAAACCAGAGCGGTCATCAATTGGCAGCCGAATACCCGCTTCGAATTGCTTCAATGGAAAAGGGAAGAAAATCAATCTGAACTTCATGGTCAACGATTGATATTTGCCTCAACACACAACGGTAACCAACCAATTTGAGTGAAATTGGATTAAACGAACCTTCGTACATAATGAATCCTTGGTTTGGCCCGATCGTACCGAAGGAGGTTTGCAATTGGAACGCCCCTGTAACCATATCAATCACTCCTTCTGATCGGAAAACCGGCGTGCCTAGTTGTTTGTGTGTATAGAAAAGAATCGTTACATTACCCATCGAATCAACTTTTTGGTCGACCCAGTACATTTGAACCGGATTGCCATCCGAATCGGAAAAGACATAATTCCAGATACCAGGAAGGTACGTTCTGATATACCATGAAACGGGTGGATCAGGATCGGGATCAGGATCGGGATCGGGATGGATCTTGGGTCCAACATTGGTAATGAGTCCCGGCCCCAAACAAGAAACCATCCCCAATACGATCAGAATCGCACAAATGAAGACAATGAATCGTCGCATGACACACCCCCAAAAATAGAAAATCAACTACCAGCGGAGTTGAACAAATAATTGCCAACGCGTACTGGTCTGCTCCTGGAAGAAAGGAATCTCAGTGCCGACCCCTAAAGAGAAGGTTTCAAAATCCAATGAACCCGACACCTTTATAGAACAAGGGATTGTTTCCATCGGGATGTTTTGGTAGAGATCCTTAAGGATTATGGCAGCATCCCACTCAAGGAAGCCTACCTTGAATCCCCCCCCGAAGTGGAAAGACATGAATAGGTTTTCGTTCCGAGAATAGGAAGCCGCACCAATATAGGCTCTTCCCAAGCTTGTCCGATTGATGATGCCGCCCCCTACCCAAAAACTCTCTGGAGCGTTGACGGCATAGATCTGGGGAACGGTTGTCACCACCTGTGGTGCATTGAAATTGAGGACAAAATGTGTGTACGGCAATACAGAATAGGAAATCCCAAAATTTGCAGATCCGTAGAAAGCATTTGTTGCAGGATCATTTGCATCATAAAAGAACCCTGTGCTCAATCGAACGCCCCATGCCAACGATTCATGCTTTCCGGCAACTGAATACCCAAAGCTAGCAAAATCATTGTTCCCGTCCCAATCCAACAGTTTTCCGTACGAAAGATCCATACTACCGGCAAATCCATACTGATACGGTTGAATGACGTGCACCCCAAAGAGGACGTACCCTTCGTCTTCTCCCTCAAAGGAGCTTAGCGTTACTCCCCCTACAGTCCATTTGTCGGTATGTACGAGCAACGAAGGATTTCCCCAAATTGACCCCGCGCCCATACTCGTTGGTCCGATTCCTTCTTTCCACTGAATTTCCCAAAAAGGAATCGAAACACCATAATGAAAAGAAAAAACGATAACAAAGCATAGAACAGAAAGAAGTCCCCTCTTCATACACATCCACCCCCACCGGGTTATTTCTGCATTGGAATATGCAATCCTTTTTCTTTTGCTGTTCTTTGGGCAATACTGTAACCGGCGTCTGCATGTCGAATCACTCCCAGACCCGGATCATTGTTCAAACAACGCGAGATTTTTTGCTCGGCCAATTCTGTACCGTCCGCAACTACAACAATTCCAGAATGAATTGAGTATCCGATTCCTACCCCGCCCCCATGATGCAAAGACACCCAAGTAGCGCCTCCGCTTGCAGAAAGAAGGGCATTGAGGATCGGCCAATCCGCGATCGCATCCGATCCATCTTTCATCGCTTCTGTTTCTCGATAGGGGGAGGCTACGGACCCTGTATCGTGATGATCGCGTCCAATGACAATAGGTGCTTCCAACTCTCCCCGCTTCACCATATCATTCAAAGCCAAACCCATTCGTTCCCTTTCGCCATATCGAAGCCAGCAAATCCGCGAAGGCAGTCCCTGAAACCGCACTTGTTGTCGGGCCATATGGATCCATTTTCTTAAGTGGGTATCATAAGGAAAAAGCTCAAGCACCTTCTCATCCGTTTTATAAATATCTTCAGGATTGCCTGAAAGAGCAACCCAACGAAACGGACCACTGCCTTCACAAAAAAGATCCCGAATGTACTCGGGCATATACCCAGGAATCCGGAAAGCGTCATCTACTCCATGGTCTTTTGCAAGTCTCCGAAGATTGTTTCCATACTCGAAAACTTTCACCCCGGCTTCTTGGTATGCCAGTATACTCTCGACATGTCGGATAACACTCGAATAAACAAGTTGGAGATACTCGTTAGGATCGTTTTCTCGCAATTCGATCGCTTCGGTATATGAAACCTGACAGGGTATATAGCCAGTTAAAGGATCGTGAGCCGCTGTTTGATCTGTAATAATATCCGGCAACACGCCTTTTTTCAATAGAATTGGATAGATCTCCGCTGCATTGCCCAATAGAGCGACGGACATAGCCCTTTTTTCTCGAACTGCTTCCTGAATCCATTCCAAAGACTGGTCCAAAGAATCTGTCCAGCGATCAACCTGGTTTTTGGATAGCCTTCGATCGATTGCTCTTCGATCTGCCTCAACCGCCAGGATGACCCCATCATTCATCGTAACCGCTAAGGGTTGCGCACCTCCCATTTCTCCCAATCCAGCTGTGAGAACCCACTTTCCTCGTAATGAACCCCCGAAGTACTTTTGAGCAACGGCATAAAAGGTTTCGTAGGTTCCTTGAAGGATTCCTTGGGTACCAATATAAATCCAGCTCCCGGCAGTCATTTGGCCATACATCGTCAACCCCTGAGATTCCAAGTAACGAAATGTATCCCAATCCGCCCATTTTGGTACCAAATGGGAATTGGCGATCAAAACGCGCGGGGCCCACTCGTGGGTTCGGAAAGTAGCAACGGGTTTTCCAGACTGGATCAACAACGTTTGGTCTTTCTCCAAATCTCTCAATTCACGGATAATGGCTTCGTAGGATTCCCAATTGCGGGCTGCCTTCCCCGAACCACCATAGACGACCAAATGATCGGGATCCCTTGCTACTTCAGGGTCTAGATTGTTCATCAGCATTCGCAAAGCGGCTTCAGTTTGCCAAGACCGGCATTGTAGTTCTGTTCCTCTTGGGGCTTTTTGGCTCCAACCCACGAGATCGCCTCCTTTTATTCGGATACTGGAATCATTTCGTATTGATCGAAAAAGGCTTTTCTCATCTCCGCGAATGAACCTTCCATAATCGCTTGACGAATATCTCTCATCAATTGCAATAGAAACCAAAGATTATGGATGGTTGCCAAAACCATCGCCGTGATTTCTCCTGCTGCAAAGAGGTGCCGAATGTACCCCTTTGTAAAGGTTTGGCATACTGAGCACATACAGAATGGATCAATCGGTTCTTGAGATTCCTTGTACCGGGCTGCTTTGATATTGATTTTCCCTGATCGAGTAAATACCGTGCCATGTCTTCCACTCCGCGTCGGTAAAACACAATCAAACATATCGATTCCTTGAGCTACGCCCTCAAAAATGAGTTCAGGAGATCCGACCCCCATTAAATACCGAGGTTTATCTTTGGGAAGCAATGGCGCAGTTGCTTCCAAAACACGGCGTGTCAATTCAGCTGGTTCACCCACACTCAGTCCGCCAATCGCAAAACCGTCAAAGGGAATCGAAGTAATCTGATCTACGCTTTCTTTTCGCAAACCAAGATCCATCCCTCCTTGAACAATGCCGAAAACCCTTTGCTCTTGAAGTTTATGTGCTGCATAGAATCGTTTGGCCCAATTTGTTGTTCGGAGAACCGAGGACCGAAGATAAGCAGGATCTGCCTGCCAAGTAACACATTCGTCAAAAACCATTGCGATCGAGGATCCTAGGTGTTCTTGGATGGTCGCAACCCGTTCAGGAGTAAAAAAGTGCCGGCTTCCATCCAATGGGGAACGAAACTCGACTCCTTCATCCGTGATCCGGTTCATTGCCGACAAACTGAATACCTGAAACCCTCCGCTATCCGTTAGAATCGATCCATTCCAAGACATAAATTCCCGTAATCCGCCCATCCGATTGACCAACTCATGGCCTGGTCTGAGGTATAAATGAAAAGTATTACCCAAAATCACATGACATCCCATTTCTTTTAGTTGGATCGGAAGGACTCCCTTTACCGCGCCTGCTGTTCCTACAGGCATAAATACAGGAGTATCAAATGCATTGTGTTCCGTGATCACTCTCCCGCATCGCGCGCCCATTGAATCATCTTGTCGAAAAAGCTCGAAGGTTGGTTTCAAGAACTTTTCAACTCCAATGCCTGTTGGATCACGCTTTCCATTTGGTTGGTCAGTTCTTCGGATTCTTCCTGAATTCGCGTCTTAAAGGACTCATCCTTGATCATTGCGATGTTGATCTCAACATTCTCCAAAGACATGAAAAAGCAGGCTCTTGCTAGTTCTAAAGCGCTAAATGCATCTGAAATAGCGTTCTTGTTCCCCCATTTCGCCATATCCAAAGCGCTGAGAGCAATTCGCAATGCTTTTCGCGCAGTCTCCAAAGGGACCTCTGTTGCGTTCATTAAGGCTTTTTGAAGGGTCCCTTTCCGTTCTTGTTTTTCCTCCGCCGTTCCTTTCGGCATTTGGATTGCTTGCATAACTCCTTCAAAGGCTTTTGCGTCTTTGGTAATCTGTTGGAGTAATTTTTGTCTTTTTTCAGCCATCCGACAAGTGGTCTCTTCCATTAATGCTTCCCATTCTTCATACCCTTTTTTCCCTTTTGTGAGCGCAGCGACCATTTGAACCAAAGAGGCTGCCATTACACCGGCAACAGCTGCAGCGCTTCCCCCTCCAGGAGTGGGTGTCGCTGAAGCGAGTTGTTCCGAAAACTCTATTAGGCTGAGATCTTGAAACATATCGATCACCCCTTCTCGATTGATTGTTCAGGTTCTCCACTTGGAAGATACTTTTGGATATTCGCTTTCAAGCGAAGGCTTTCTAACCCTTCGACAATCGCTTTTGCCCGCTTCTCTCCAATTCCTTCTACTTCTTGCAATTCCCTTGAAGTTGATGTTGCTAGTTCATTGAGATTGCGATATGTGCGGACAACGTTATATGCGATACTCATAGGGATTTTCGGCGTATTCCTCAATACGCGAAACCCTTTGGGAATGACCCGCTGTTCAAAAATGGTTCCATCGTTTGGATAACCAAGACAAGTCACGATCTTTCCGTAGTCTCGCAAGTCTTTCTCGGTAAGTTGCATCATCCGATCGAGTACTTCCTTGCATTCCTGTTCCTGAATCGGTTGCTCGTCATTGAAGTAATCCATGATCAACATCTCAGCGTCTTCTTGGAGACTTTCCAGAAGCTCTTCCAACTGCATTTTGGCCAGCCTCCCATCCACTCCCAGCTCCCATAGATAGGGTTCCATTTCTTTGCCCATTTTCAGGGCCCGTATTGCCTTTTCCAAAGCCCTAAGCAAATCTACCAAGGTCACCCGTTTGGTAATTTCCATCACATCTAGATCCAAAACCCATCGATTGTAACTATATCGGTATTTTTCAATAGCATTCAAGGCTTGGTTTACTTTGATAATTAACAAGTTTAGTTCATTGAGCACATAACGAAAGGAACCCCAGAAAATGGTTACCAAAGAACGCCTTCGGGAAATGGCTACAACCATTCGTTCGATTTGCTTAGAAAGCCGTTCTGCGGCTCTATGTCGCATTCCTGTTTCCGATGTCGCAATGGTTGGATCAGGGGCTAGTTGAACATTTGCATAGAGGATTTTGGATATTTCTTTGTTCAGAATTACTGCGCCATCCATTTTTACCAGTTCATACAACCGTTGAGGTGAATACTCGCAATCGACATGAAATCCGGGTTGGATTACAGGAGACCATTCTTGACAATCTTCTTCGTTCATTAACACCAACAAAGCACCTGTTCTAGCATTTAGGATATTTTCAATGCCCTGACGAAACTCCGTTCCTGGCGCAATGATTTTTATCGCTTCACGTAAAAACTCACTCTTTGTCATCGTAATCCTCCTGTTTATCTGTATATAGTATACCACGAACAGATAGAAAAAAGCACAATAGAATCATTCAAAATAAGTGGCAAACTTTAGCAAATTTGTAGTATAATAAAGATAGAATAGTGAGGTGTCCCTTTTGGCTGAAAAATCGATAATCGGACCCAAAAAGGCTGCAGTGCTTCTTGTGACCCTGGGGCCAGAAAAAGCAGCAGGCATCCTCAAGCACATGTCGGATGAGGAAATCGAGAAGCTCACACTAGAACTGGCAAAAATCGATAAAGTGCCTGATGCGGAAAAACGTGTTGTGTTGGGTGAGTTTTCAAACACCTTTCGCGCGCGCGAATATATAAGCACAGGTGGAGTCGATTACGCGCGCGATATCTTAGAAAAAGCCCTTGGTCCCGAAAAAGCGTTGGCGATTTTGGAAAAACTGACAACAACGCTTCAGGTCAAACCCTTTGATTTTCTAAAAAAAACAGATGCTTCCCAACTGGTCAATGTCCTTCAAAACGAACACCCGCAAACGATTTCTTTAATCCTTTGCTATTTGCATCCCACCTTAGCATCCCTTGTCGTCAGCGCATTACCCGATGATCTCAAACCGGAAGTTGTCAAGCGAATCGCTATGCTGGATAAAGCCAATCCGGAAGTGATCCGAGAGGTGGAACGAGTTATGGAGCGAAAAGTGTCAACCTTTGTGACTCAGGATTTTGCTCAAGTGGGCGGTTTGGACACTGTTGTAGAAATGATGAACTCTTTGGATCGAACCACAGAAAAAGATATCCTTGACAAACTGTCGGAAACTGATCCAGAGCTGGCTGAAGAGATTCGGAGACATATGTTCGTATTTGAAGACATTATCAAGCTGGATGATCGTTCTGTACAGATGGTTTTGAGAGAAACGGATACGAAAGAGGTATCTCTCGCGTTGAAAGGAGCCGACGAAGAGATCACAGACAAGATTATCCGGAATCTTTCCAAGCGCGCTGGACAGCTTCTTTTGGAGGAAATGGAGTTTATGGGTCCTGTACGAATCAAAGATGTGGAGGAAGCACAACAAAAGGTTGTTAATATCATTCGCAGGCTAGAAGAAAGTGGAGAGATTATCATTGCACGCGGCGGAGGAGAGGAAATGATTGTATAACCTAATAAAGCGAGCATTGGTCACGATCGATGAAAAAGAGAAGTATCCCTTCGCCCGTGAGAAGGCTCACTCCAGCCCTACCATCGAAGAATCTACCGATCCTATACCGGAAGCAGAAACTCTTCCTCCCGAAGTCAACTTAGCAAAGGAAAAGGCCCGATCGATTCTGCAGCAAGCACGGGAAGAGGCAGATAAAATTCGTACAGAAGCCCATGTCCTTTTTTCGGATGCTCAAACAAAAGCCGACGAAATGATCCATCAATCGCAAGACGAAATCAAGAAACACAAGCAAGACGTACAGACTCAAATGGAAAAGGCGATGGAAACTTCTTTTAAAGCCATGGAAAACGCGATTCGCGCGTTGGAAACCGATCAGAATCAGTACGTGGAAATGGCTGCGCAAGAACTGGCTCAAATTGTCTCCGTGGTATGCCACAAAATTCTTTCCCACGAAATCTCAGGCAATGAACAAGAAATCATCCTTTGGAAAATCAAGCAAGTAATGCAAAGGATCTCCAATTTCCGCAAAACCGTTTTCCGATTCCACCCGGATGATTTCGAGAAATTCCCCAAAGAAGAGGTCGAAAAGGTTCGGTCTTCTTTGAACCATGTGGAATTCCGGCTTGATTCCAGTCTTTCAAAAGGTTCTGTCGTAATCGACACCGATTATGGAACTTTGGACAGTTCGATCGACAGCCAATTAGATATTCTAGACGAATTGGTCTCAGAAATTGTCGGAACCGGAGATTCCGATTGAACTACCCATCAATCGAACGATTGCGTTACCTAAGGGATCGGATCCGTGAAACCGACTTTATTGGTTTAGCGGGAAAGGTCGAGAAAATAATCGGTCTGACGATTGAATCTGCGGGTCCCGAGGTTTTTTTGGGAGAGATGTGCTACATCCGAACCCATCAACAGAACCGGATTGTCTGCGAAGTGGTCGGATTCAAAGATAACCATATCATCTTAATGCCATTGGAAGAATTTTCCGGTGTTTCTCTCGGCAACGAAGTCCTGGGCACACAAAGGATTTTGGATGTGGGTGTATCTTCGGATATGCTTTCTCGAGTTTTTGATGGAATCGGAAGACCTATTGATGGAAAAGTGCTCTTGCCTTCCTCTCGGATCCCTTTGCATAATACGCCTCCCAACCCATTAGTCCGCCAACGAATCCAAGTCCCCATTCCCATAGGAGTTCGATCGATCGATGGTTTCCTCACAATGGGAAAAGGACAACGAATTGGTGTTTTCGCCGGAAGCGGAGTGGGAAAATCGACCATTCTTGGAATGGTTGCTCGGAATACTCGCGCACAAATTAATGTCATTGCCCTGATTGGAGAACGGGGAAGAGAGGTCCGCGAGTTCATTGAACGAGATTTGGGAAAAGAAGGGCTCAAGCGCAGCGTTGTTTTTGTTTCGACTTCAGATCAACCCGCGCTAATGCGCGTTAAAGTCTTGTTAACCGCAACAGCTGTCGCAGAGTACTTCCGGGATCAAGGGAAAGACGTAATGCTAATGGTCGATTCGTTAACTCGATGGTCAATGGCGCAAAGGGAGTTGGGGCTCGCAATTGGCGAACCACCGACAACTCGAGGCTACCCACCGAGCGTGTTTGCTATGCTTCCCAAAGTGCTGGAACGAGCAGGAAACTCCGCGAAAGGAAGCATTACCGGGATCTATACAGTACTAGTCGAAGGGGACGATTTCAATGAACCCATCAGTGATACGGTCCGCGGGATCCTAGACGGTCACATTATTCTTTCTCGGCAATTGGCAGAATCCAATCACTTTCCCGCTGTCGATGTGTTGGCTAGTATATCAAGATTAATGCCTGAAGTTACAAGCTCCGAACACCTTGGAGCTTCGCGTTTTCTCAGGGATCTGATTTCCACCTACAACAACGCAAAAGACCTGATTGATATCGGCGCATATAAAGACGGCACTGACGCAAAAATCGATCTTGCCCGGAAAATGATCAACCCAATCAATCGTTTTCTCCAACAAGACGCTTTTGAACAAACGAAATACGAAGATACCATAGGGAAAATCGAGCATTTGGGTCAAGAAGGAAGAGAATCTCTGAAAGAGGGGTAAAACCTACGCGCAAATCACCCATCCAAAAAGCGGATGCGCGGAATGGGCCACTTTTTGGAGTAATCTCGGCTTTAACTCATTTACAGAATATCAAGCAGTTGGATCAAAGAGGAAATCTGAGTTACACATTCTGCCTCTTGATGAGCTTGATGGGGTGTATGCCGGATATAATGAATCCCATCTAGATCGGCATTGGTAGCTCCAACCATGTCAATGTCCCAATGATCACCAATATATACAGCCCGATTTGCAGGGATCTGGTATAGACGCAACGCGTAGTCAAAAATCTCTCGATTTGGTTTGGCAACGCCTGCTTCATCAATGGTGATCATACGGTCAAAATACCGATCCAAACGCGCAAGATCGAACCGATCTTGTTGAACCACTCGTAAACCATTGGTCAAAACCGACATTCGGTACCCCCACATACGTAAGGTCCGGAGTACTTCTTCCGCATACGGTTCAAATACAGCGCACGTTCCCAGAGAGGATAGATAATCTCTATTGACTTGCCAGGCGGGGATTTCAACACCGAGATATTCACAGAACTCATCAAACCGATCGACAACTGTCTCGTCTTGCGTCTTTTTCCCTTGTTCGAAATCTCTCCAGTTGCGTTCGTTAATTTCCAAGTATCGATGGACTTGTTCATCTGTCAGGTTCCATCCAAAATTCTGGAATGTATGGAGAAGCACGTCTACTTCACACTGGGTGAAATCCAAGATTGTATTGTCTAAATCGAAAAGCAGAAGATCGTAATGCCTGTTTGCTTTTTTCATATAACGAACTACTCGAGATCCTGAAGAAGTCCCGTCAAGTGCGCAAACCGATTTTGAGCTGCATCCCATTTTTCTTTGGTCTCTTCTACCACATCTTCTGCTGCGCGTTCCAAAAACTTTGGGTTATCCATTTTCTTTTGCAAGTGCAGAATATCTTCATGGGTTTTCTGAATTTCTTTTTGAAGCCGTTGCCGTTCTGACTCCCAATCGATCTCTTCGCCGATTTCAAGATAGACTTCTACCGAACCATCCGTATATACGCGCGCGGATTTCATGGGTTTTTCATCCACGGAAAGAACCTGATCCAAGTGAGCTAAGTTCATGAGATACATGGCGCTTTGATCAAAGATTTTTTTCTCCCCTGATTGAGCGCAAGGAAAAAAGTGGACAAAAGCTTTCATTTTTTTCCGTGCTGGAATTTCAAAATCCAGACGAACATTGCGAACCCCTCGAACAATGGCAACCAACCGTTCAAATCCATTTAAAGACTCATCGAAACAGTAATCGCCGGGTTCTGGCCACTGATCCACCATTATGGAAATGGGTTTCCTGGATCGAGGAAGCTTCTGCCAGATCTCCTCGGTTACAAAGGGCATGAACGGGTGGAGCAACCGAAGAGAACGATCTAGCACATAAAGCAAAACCTTCCGAGTGCTTTGTTGGTTCTGATTGATGGAATTCGCTGCCTTAGGTTCGTTTAATATCGGTTTCACACATTCAATGTACCAATCACAGAAATCATTCCAGAAAAATTCATATAATACTTTAGAAGCCTGGTTGTATTCGTGTGTCAATAAACGCTGATCGATCTCCTTTATGGCCTGGTCCATCCGCATGAGAATCCACTGATCCGCAATGGTCAATTCTTCCTGTTCAAACCAATTCTGTGGGTATTCTTGCGGAGGAAGGGCCCCAAGGTGCATAAGACAAAAGCGTGCGGCGTTCCAGATTTTGTTTGCAAAGTGTTTGGAATGCTCAAATGTCCTCACATCCAGCTTTATATCACGACCTTGAACCGCAAGGCTCGTCATAGTAAACCGCATGGCATCCGCACCATATTGATCAATGACTTCAAGCGGATCAATCCCATTCCCTAGGGATTTGCTCATCTTTCGCCCTTTTTTGTCCCGAATGAGTTGATGGATGTATACTTCTCGAAAAGGAATCTGGCCTTTAAACTCCATTCCCATGACGATCATACGGGCTACCCAGAAAAAAATGATATCAAAACCCGTACTAAGCAAACTGGTTGGATAGTATTTGCTCAGATCAACTGTCTCTTCTGGCCATCCCAAGGTTGAAAAAGGCCAAAGGGCTGAACTGAACCAAGTATCGAGGACATCTTCATCCTGAGTGAGATGATTGGATCCACACTGTTCACATACCTCTACATCTTCTTCTCGTACATTGATCCACCCACATTGATCACAATACCATACAGGAATCCGATGACCCCACCATAGCTGTCGTGAGATACACCAGTCTCGGATTTCATCCATCCATTGAAAATATGTTTTCTTCCATCTCTCCGGGAAGAATTGGATTTCTCCTTTTTGTACCACGGAAACTGCCTTCTGGGTTAACGGTTTCATCTTGACAAACCATTGGTCTGATAATCGAGGTTCAATGGTTGCGTTACACCGGTGGCATTGCCCAACGGAATGATCATGTCTCCGGGTTTCTACAAGAAAACCTTGGGATTCTAAGTCCTTTACTACAGCCTTTCTTGCTTCGAGAACAGTCATTGATTGGTACGGACCCGCGTTTTCATTGGTGATCCCTTTTTCATCCAAAATACTGATCATTTCCAGTTGGTGACGCAATCCGATTTGGTAATCATTGGGATCATGAGCCGGCGTAACCTTTACCGCACCAGTTCCGAAATCCATATCCACAAAGCGATCGGCAATAACGGGGATTTCTCGATTCATCAAAGGCAATCGGAGTTTTTTTCCGATCCACTCGATGTACCGATTGTCGGATGGATAAACAGCGACAGCGGTATCCCCAAGCATCGTTTCTGGTCTTGTGGTCGCAATATCCAAAAAACCCTCTCCATGGATCAAAGGATATCGAATCACCCAAAGATGGGTTTTTTCTTCCACATACTCGACTTCTTCATCGGACAGAGCTGTTTGACACCGCGAACACCAGTTGACAATGTACTTGCCTCGGTAGATCAACCCTCTGTGATAGAGTTGGACAAAGACCTTTCTAACCGCTCGATTCAGCCCATCATCCAAAGTGAATCGGTCCCGATCCCAATCTACGGAACAACCGATCGCTCGGATCTGTTCGGTAATGGTTTTTCGGTACTTGTGCGCCCATTCCCACGTGATCTTCAAAAAAGATTCTCTTCCGATTTCTTCTCGACTAGTACCTTGATCGATCAGCGTCTTTTCCACTACGTTTTGGGTGGCAATTCCCGCATGGTCTTCTCCCGGTAACCAAAGGGTTTCTTGTCCCCTCATCCGACGGAACCGGATTGCAATATCCTGGAGGGTTAAATTAAACCCGTGGCCAATATGGATCGCACCTGTGATGTTCGGGGGCGGGATCACAATAACAAAGGGATCTCCTTTATTTCCTTTGGGTTTAAAAAGACCTTGGTTTTCCCAAAAAGGATACCACTTTTGGTCGATCTCCTTTGGATCATACGTTTTTGATAAGGGTTCCATCATCGAATCGTTCCTTTCATTGAACACTGTACGCAAGAGCGCTTAGAGCTAAGATTGCGTTGAATACAACGCGGTAATCCTCATGCTCGAACTCGATGCAACGTCCGTCGATCCGCTTGGTATATGGCATTAGTGATGCGACATCACACATGGCGGTATTCTGGAATTCCACCCGAAGAGTAATCGGAGAGGAAAACGCATACATAGGAATCGGAAAAGGCTCTTTGGCCAAGGTTTCCTTGACGGCTTGTATCGTCTCCCCTTTTACAACTTCAATCGGTCGGTTCTTCACGGCGTATCGTGCAACAGCGTACTTTGTTGTTACAAACCGAACCCAAGGCATTGCGTCGGATTGATGGAGTTCCTCTTTCAAAGCGGCATCTCCAATCACTAGACCAACCGGAACAGAAAAGTAGGAAGCATAGGCAGAATTGACCAACGCTTCATTGACAGGCTTTCCGTTAATCCATATCCCATGAAAACGTGAATTCGAGTACGTATGATCCATGTTTCCATACATTTTGCCTACTCCAGCATGGTATCCAATGAGGAAAACCATATCATAGGTGCTATCCAAACCCGCCATCATGTAGTTTGTTCGTGGGGAACCCGATATCAAGTGGAATCGCTGATCCATCGCCGTGATATCATAGGAAAGATTGTCTCCGAAATTGTGAGAGTCTGCAATCAGAATTTCGTCGATCTTTGAGTTAAGATGACTGCTCTGCACTCCCTCAATAACCCAACGAATTTGAAGATCCATCCATTTTCGCACAAGCGCACGATCGGAAGTGCCCTCCTGATTCCAATTAAAAGTTCCTCCGATCCCTTCCATATCTAGAGAAATGAATAGTTTCAACTCTACCCCTCCCTTTTCTTCAATACTTGGGCAATTATATCACAAAAAGCCCCCGTCTCTCTCATATCGCATTATGAGTGTGCTATAATTCTACCATCGATTATTATAGGAATTGGGGGGTGTCGGAGTGAGCAATCAAAAGAAAATTCGGATTCTGATCGTCGTTTTGGTCACTTGCGTGATGACTGCAAGCCTATTTACGCAAACAGGGATGAACGACGTTCCTACTTCACATTGGGCGTACGATGCGGTACGGTTTTTGATTGAAGCAAACATCTTGGGTGGAATGCCGGACGGTACCTACCAGGGAAATGCAAATACAACACGCTATCAGATGGCTTTTGCCCTATATCGAACGATCCAATACCTGCAGGGAGGAACACCGATCTCCATCCAGCCGGGAATCAGCCACGGAGTTGCTCAGGAGATAGAGGAGTTGCGGTACCTTGTGCAGTCCGTTGCAATAACAACGGAACGGATAGGCCAGCAATACGAGCAAATTACTCGCAGGTTTGACCAAATGAATATCCAAGGAACGCCTGACATTTCGCGGTTGTCAGGGAATGTTGAGAATCTTCAGCAACGAGTTGCGTCTCTGGATCGAGTTGTGGCTTCAGTTTCGGCCAAACAACTTCAGATGGAATCCCAGCAAACTGCAATGTTTACCGAAATTGAATCCATACAGAACAAAATCCTTACCCAGAATTTCGATATTCAAAAGCTTGCAGATTCTGTCCGTTCCATCGAAGAGCAAGACCTGATCAGTGATATTGCCATTGCACGTAGAGATATCTACGCATTGAACTTACTCAGCCAAAGCCATTCCGATCAGATTCAAGAAATAAAAGGAATGCAGGGCCAGATAACTTTAATGACCTGGGTAGCGATCGGTGGCGCGCTATTGGGTGCAGCGGGTCTTGTTGTAGGGATCATCGCAATGCAGAATCAAAACCAATAGACTGAAACAACGAAAGAGAAACTCCATACAATTCCGCCTTCATAGGCTTCATTTTATGCTTGTCTTTTCAAATCCTTTTCAAACAGGGCAATCGCATTCCTCTTTTTTTGATTCCTGAACGATCATTCCGCCATCCAACCTTCTAATGCACTGATTCTTCCTGGTTGTACCAAATGGTACCGATCGGTCCTTCTTTTTTGGTGTATAATGGAGTATCCAAAAAAATGAAGGGGTGATCCATCAATGGTTCAGATGATCAACGTGTCCGAAGTAGACCCAATCTTAAACCAAAACGGAGTGGTTGGAAAGCGAATCTACGATCAACACGATGCTCAGGTTGTTCATATTGCCTTTGAGCCGAATGCGTCCTTGCCAAAACATGAGACCCCTGTTGACGTTTTCTTCTACATTCTGGAAGGAGATGCAGAAATTGCAATTGGAGCAGAACAAACCGTGGCAAAAAAAGATAGCATCATTTATAGCCCGAAAAAAACCGCCCATGCAATCCGGAATATTGGCCCAGGTGTCCTAAGGATTTTGGTTGGGAAAACTCCTAGACCGTAACGTCTATGCGGGAAGAAGATCGCTTACTGAAACACAGATCCGCAAAGGATATTGAAAGGATTATAAGGAGGGATCATCATGAGCATGTTTTGTTATCAGTGTTCAGAAACAGCGAAAGGAAAAGGATGTGAGATCCAAGGAATATGCGGAAAAGATGAAGAAGTATCCAACCTGTTTGATTTGTTGATCTGGATCTGCAAAGGAATCTCTTTTTGGGCAACGAAAGCACACGCTTTGGGGATAAAGGATTCTGCTGCCGACCATTTTGTTTGCGAAAGCCTCTTTATGACCATTACAAATGTGAACTTCAATTCAGCAGACATTATGGATCGGATTTCCCTTGGTTTAGAAAGGAAAAATTCGTTAGAACAAAAGGTAAAAATGGCGTGTGAACGAAGGGAAAGCTGTCCAGAGAAATCGCAAATTCCTGAAGCCGCCACGTGGACCTCAGATTCCTCATTGGATCGGTATCTAGAAAAAGCGAAAAGAGTGGGTGTTCTTTCCATCGAAGATAGAGACATTCGTTCGTTAAAAGAGCTGATGATCTATGGGCTCAAAGGAATCGCAGCCTATACGGACCACGCAATGATCTTAGGAAAAGAATCTCAAGAGATTTATGACTTCATGCATCAAGCCCTTAAGGTGACTCTCGAGGAAGGAGTTCCTACAGATGAGTTGACCAATTGGGTTATGAAAACTGGATCCTTTGCTGTACAAGCGATGGCGCTATTGGATCAGGCCAATACTTCCCGATTTGGACATCCCGAATTAACAGAAGTCGATACGGGAACTCGAGAGGGGTATGGGATATTGATAAGTGGCCATGACCTCTTAGATCTGGAAGAACTCCTTCAACAGACCGAGGGAAAAGGAATCCAAGTATATACCCATGGCGAAATGTTGCCTGCCAATGCCTACCCCAAGCTAAAACGATATAGTCATCTTGCTGGAAATTATGGTACCTCTTGGTATAACCAGCAGAAGGAGTTCGCTTCGTTCCCGGGAGCGATCCTAATGACAACCAATTGTATTCAAAAACCGACTGAATCCTATCGAGACAGGATTTTTACAACAGGATTGGTAGGTTGGCCATCTGTACACCACATACCCAATCGAAGAAAGGGACAACCAAAAGACTTTACACCGCTAATCGAAAAGGCTTTATCAACACCCAAAATGCAAAATCAAACCGGGAAGAAGCTCACGATTGGTTTGGCCCATAATCAGGTGGATCAAGTGGCTGGCGCGGTAGTAAAAGCGATCAAAGATGGGTTGATTACGAAGTTCGTCGTGATGGCAGGGTGTGATGGACATGCAAAGGAACGAAACTACTATACAGAAGTTGCGAAATCGTTACCTGAATCAGCCGTAATCTTAACCGCTGGGTGCGCCAAGTACCGATACAATATGCTTGATTTGGGGACTGTTGGTGGGATTCCCCGATTGATCGATGCCGGTCAGTGCAATGATTCCTATTCGCTCGTTCGTACAGCCCTGAAACTCAAAGAAGCTTTCGGAGTGGAAAGTATTAACGATTTGCCGATTGCTTATGATATTGCTTGGTACGAGCAAAAAGCCGTAGCTGTTCTTCTGGCTCTTCTTTCTCTTGGGGTAAAAGGAATCCGTTTGGGTCCTGTTTTACCTGCATTTGTCTCTCCGGCTATTCTAGATGTGCTTGTTTCAAATTTCGAGATCCGTCCGATTGGGACTGTGGCGGAAGACGTTGCGCAAATAATGGCGTAAGTTTTAGGTTCCACCTCTCCGAAGCAAAGGGCGGATCAATCCGCCCTTTGTTTATCTCATGGGATTTGCTATAAAGAAACGATCATTTTTTTGGTAGACTTCTTTTTTTCCCTTTCTGTAATGAACCCTCCACATTCGCCCTATCTCGGTACTGTTTCAAAGTCTGATCGATCCGAGCATTGATTGAGTCTTTTTGATACCCTCTATGAAACTTTTGCCCGATGCGATGTTCCAACATAAGTTCCAAAGCCTGATCCACCGTTTCTACCGCCCAAATATGAAATTGGTTTTTCTGGACCGCTTCCGCAACCTCGGTTCGCAAGACAAGAGATTGAATATTCTGAATCGGAATAATCACACCCTGAGATCCAGAAAGGCCACGCAATTGGCACACCCGAAAAAACCCTTCGATCTTGGCTGAAACGCCTCCAACTGGTTGAGCTTGACCATCAAGTCCCATCGAACCTGTAATTGCAACATCCTGTCGCACAGGGATTTGCGCAAGTTTCGAAAATAACGCGATTGTCTCCGCCATCGTGGCACTATCTCCCTCAATCGGACCGTAGGTTTGTTCAAAAGATAGGGTTGCTTTTAGCGCAAGGGGTCGATCTTGCGCGAATCGTTCTTCGAAAAAGCTCTCTAGCGTCATTACTGCTTTTTTAAAGATCTTTCCGCTAAGATCCACTTCTCGTTGAATATCTGTAATTCCTGAATTGCCTATGGATGCATTGGCTGTAATCCGAACGGGTATTCCAAAATCAAATTCACCAGTGTCCAAAACCGACAATCCATTGACTTGGCCGATGATTCTTCCTTCCACCTCAACCAGATACTCTTTATGGAGAAATCGCTCATCGGTCTTTTCGATCCATAGGCGAATCCGGTTTTCTTTTGCATTTCGCGCTTTATGGATTGTATCTTGGGTGATCCTTGTTTGCCCTTCTTTCCGAGCAATCTGATCCGCTTCGACAAGCAGGTCTGAAATGCGCGTCAATTCTGAGGATATCTTCCGTTGGGATGAAACCAACCGCATCCCAAATACGGCCACCTCTTTGACTGCGGAAGCGTCCAAAGGAAAAAGGTTTTCTTCGGACACAATCGCGCATAGATATTGACAAAACAGCCCTAAGTTTTTTTTATTGACGGGAAACTCGGTATCAAACTCCGCTTTGATCCGGAATAATTTGACAAAATCCGGATCCAATTGATACAAAAGATGGTAGAGTTCGGGTTCTCCAATCAAAATCACCTTAAGTCGGATCGGAATCGGTTGGGGTCTGATGCTGGCCAAAACAGAAAACCCATACCGAGTTTCCATGTTTTCTGGGACAATTTTTTGCTCATATAGGATTTTCTTCAAGGTTTCCCATACATAGGGGTGTGTTAATAAATCTCGGGCATCAAGGATCAGAAACCCCCCATTTGCTTTATGAATCGCCCCTGCCCGTATCAAGGAGAAATCCGTGTACAGATACCCACTCCGGGATAAGTACTCGATTTTTCCAAAGAGGTTCGGATATGTAGGGTTCACTTCGAAAACGACCGGAGCGCCTTGAGCACCGCTGTTGTCGACAAAAAGATTCGCCCGATACCGAGCAATCACCTCCTGTCTCTGGTCTCCCTCACCGGTAATAATTCCCAGATTCTCTAGAATGTCCTCTTTCAATCTTTGAATATGATAGATTACTTGGTCATAGGGCCTATATCGTTCCAATAATTCCGTAAAGCTAGGGCCAATTGCAAATTCACAGCTTTCCCGATTGAGCTGATCCACTTCTTTGGAATGGTCTTTCTCTAACATCCGCAATTGATGCAAAAACCCTTCGATAAGATGCTTTACCGAAACAGAATTCTCCTCATATTCCTTTTTTTTCTCTTCGGAAAGACCCAGAATTTGCTCTTGAGTCAAGGGCTTATCTTCTTTTATGGGGACTGTCATAATCCCCGTTTGCGCATATTTAACCATATACGATAAGGATTGCGCTTTCTGATTCATTTCATCCCAAAGGGCTTTCCGTTTTCTTTCAAACCCCTCTTTGGTTTTTTGGAGAGAGTTTTGGTAATCATTGCTTTCGAAAAGCCCTTCTAACGCCTTAAACACATCTTCAATCAATCCATCCATTTCTTTGCAGAACTCTCGACCCGTACCGGAAGGGAGGTTCAGGGCTTTGGGAGATAAACGGTCTTCAAAGTGATGGACATATACCCAATCATCAGATGGAGGCGCTTTTTTCGCCTCTTCTTGTACCACTCGTTTGGTAAAAGTTCTTCTACCGGTTCCCGTCTCTCCAACGACAAAGACATTGTACTCTCTGCGCGGAATGTCAAAGGCTGTTTGAAGGGCGGTAAAAGCCCTTTCCTGACCGATCAATCCCTCTAGCGAATCCACACAATCGGTATCTTGAAAAGAAAAACCCCGAAAAAGATCCAAGTCTTCCGATTGGATTTTCTTCATGATGCGCCTCCCCTCCGGAAAATATGTTCGACAGGATTGGAACCCATCCAATCGAAAACTCGCTGATAGTCATTCCCGAAGAATCGGTCATGATCGTATGGGTCCATTAGTTGCTCCAGCTGAGTAAAGAATGGTTGTAGCAATAAACCCGTTTTCATAGGGGCCAAAGTTTGGAGCGCACGCGTTGCAAGCATAAGCTCGATTGCGACGATCTTTTTGCAGTTATCCAAGATTTTTCCTGCCTTGTGGGCAGCCACAGGCCCCATTGAAACATGATCTTCCTGTAATCCTGATGTAGGAATCGAATCCACGCTCCCGGGAAAACTGAGGGATTTATTTTCGGATGCAAGTGCTGCCGCAGTATATTGCCAGATCATATACCCAGAATTTATCCCTTCAGCCCCTTTGGCGAGAAAAGGAGGGAGAAGCGAGACTAAGGGGTTCACAAGACGGTCGATCCTTCGTTCGGTTATGCTGCCTAACTCGCTCAGGGCTATGCTCATAAAGTCGGCGACCATGGCAACCGGTTCCCCGTGAAAGTTCCCCCCCGAATAGGCTTTCTCTCCAGCAATAATCGGATTGTCCGTGACAGAATTGGCTTCTCGAATGGCAACTGAATGAATATAATCGAAGGTATCCTTAACTGCTCCCAATACTTGAGGGCAAGCCCGGATGCTATAGGCGTCCTGAACTTTTTCGCAATGCACATGAGATCCCCGAATTTCACTGTCTTGAAGGTACCTAAGCATAACACGCGCAACTTCTGCTTGCCCAGGATGAGGTCGAATCTCGTGCAAAATTGGTTCAAAAGGGTCGGTAGAACATCGAAGCGCGTCAGAACTCATGGAGGCCGATACCAAAGCCCATTCGAAAAGCCGATATGCGTTCCAAAGGGTATCCAGCAAAAGAGAAGTGATCAGTTGGGTTCCGTTAAGCAACGCAAGCCCTTCTTTTTGGCACGGATGAAACTGTGCGATCGCTTCTTGATTCATTGCCGATTGAGCGGTTGTTCTGACTCCCTTATGATATACCTCTCCTTCCCCCATTAAAACCATAGCGATATGGGCCAAAGGGGCCAAATCTCCACTAGCTCCAACAGAACCTTGACTGGGAACGATCGGTGTGATCCGATGATTGAGCAACCTCAGCAGCTGGCGGACCAAATCAACACGAACCCCCGAAAATCCTTGGACCAATGAGTTTGCGCGAATGAGAATCATGGATCGCACAATCCGTTCATCCAGTGGGTCGCCTACGCCTGCGGCATGGCTAAGGATTAAGTTCTTTTGCAGCTCAAGCGTTTGATCAGAGGGAATATGGATATGGGAAAGTGCGCCAAATCCCGTGGTGACTCCATAAACGGATTCCCCCCGATTCACAAACCCTTCTACAGTGCGATAACTCCGTTCCATTTTCGGAATACAGGAATCAGCGATCTTAACTTGTTCATGATCCTTTGCAACCTTTATAACTGCCTCTAGGGTCAATGAATGTCCGTCGATTTCGATCATCTCTCTTCCTCCTTTCCAAAATCGTCTTCTTCCATTCCTTGCAGAAGGATTTGATCCGATTCCAGTTGCTCCATCCGGATCAAAAGTGCATTCATCTCTTGATCGACTCCTTGAAGGGCGCGTTGCAACTCTTGCGCCTTTTGATAATCGGTCGTTGCATACAAAAAATCCGTAATCTCCTTTTGTTTTCGCTCGTATTCCGAAAATTCGATTTCGATCCGTTCAATCTCCTGATGAATTGCTTTCAATCGATTCTTCAGATTCTTTTGCTGCCGGAATGTCACTTGATTTCTGCTCTTTTTCCTTGACCCCTCTTTGAACCGGAAACCATTGCTCATCCGCTCGAGATACCGATCCAATGATGAAATTTCCTCTATCCCATTCCGGCGAAGAAGGAAAAGCCGATTCGATACCTTTCTTAGCAATCTTCGGTCATGAGTTACCATTAAAAGTGCCCCTTGATAATCTTCAAGCACGGACTGAAGCCTGTCGATCGATGGAAGATCCAGATGGTTGGTTGGTTCATCCAAAACAAGAAGATTAAAGGACTTCAAAAAGAGAGTGGCCAAAGATAGCTTAAGCTTCTCACCGCCGCTGAGAACAGATATGGGTTTAAACACTTCTTCGCCGATAAATCCGAATCTTCCGGCATACTTTCGGATTTCATAATCGGGCCAATCCCTTCGAAGAGACCATACTTGTTCTAAAACGTCTTTCGATTCATCTAGCTCCTCCAAGTTTTGAGACAGATACCCTACTCGGGTTTTCGGGCCCAGAGTAATATGACCGGTGTCCGGAAGCTCTTGACCGGTTATGATTTTGAGTAGGGTTGATTTCCCGATCCCGTTTTTCCCGAGCAATACTGCCTTTTCATCCCGATGCAAATCAAAGCAAACATGCTCAAAAACTTTATCGCACCCATACCGTTTTCCTAATTCTTCTGCGTGAATCAACAGATAATCGGAACGATCTACCGAAGGAATTCGCCCCAATCGGGACGTCTCTTCATCCATAATTTGGATCTGATCTGCTTCTTCGATCAAACGGTCGACTACTTTCTCTCTACTTCGGGCTTGCTTGATGAATTTCTCATTTCTGTGGCCCCATGTTTTGAACTGTTCCACCAATCGCTGCTGCCGATCGATTTCTTTGCTCAAGTTTTTCTGACGACGAGCCAAGGTTTCATTCATCCGTTCTCTTTGAAGAAGATAATCCTGGTAGCCAGTATTAAATATAAATACTTGCCTTTGATTGATTTCGAATACACGGTTTGCAACTCGGTCCACAAGATCTCGATCGTGACTCACCATCAGAATCGAGCCGTTATAGTTGCTTAATATGCCTTCCAACCAAATGACCGAAGGAATATCGAGGTGATTGGTCGGTTCATCCAGAATCAGAAAATCGTATTCTCTCAAGAACACTTTTCCGAGAGAGATTCGAGTGAGCTCTCCGCCACTAAAGGTCTTCAGAGGCCGATCCCAGTCGTGTTCATCAAAACCCAGACCTTTCAGGATGGAACGGATGCGCTTTTCATAGGAAAGCATTTCATGATCGATTTCCGCAGCGTGGGACCAGATCTTTGATGCGTCCTCCTGACCATCGACTGATATCTGGTGGTGAATATCGTCGAATTCCCGTTCATATTCGGACCAAAGACTCCGAAGGGGATTTTCCGTCCGAAACTGCCGTTGATATCCGATCTGAAGCCGATTTCGGACTGTCAACTGCCCATTGGTTGGGATTTGTTGCCCCAGGATCACTTTGAGCAATGTTGTTTTCCCGCTTCCGTTCGGACCAATGAGCGCAATCTTATTCCCTTCATCTATTTGGAAGTTGGCTCCTTGAATGAGTTCTTCAACTCCAAATCCGATGTCCAAATCAATTGTTTTTAAAATCATGTTCGTTGTTTCCTCCAAAAGTATCCAAAAAGGCTCACTAAAAGTACCATGGTGGCTAAGTAATAGATGAAAATGGACTGATACCCTGTCTGAACACCTGAAGTTCCGCTTATTAGGCCAATGGCCAACGCGCTCAATGAACTTCCGACCGATCCGATCGCAGCAAAAACTGCCAACGCATAACCGATTCCTTTCCGAATCCGTTGAACGATTAACGATTGCATGGTAGGATACATTGTTGCATGGATTAATCCGGATAAAACGACAAAGCCCGCCAACCCTATCCAACCACAAAAAGGATTGAGGGTAAAAAAGACCACCGGAATCCCGATAATGGAGATCATAGCCAACCATTTGCTCGGGCCGAATCGATCTACAAGCGAAGAAAAAACAACTCTTCCAACAAACAATCCAACCCAGAAAAGCGAAGGAAGAAGACTGCTTCGTTCTGGGCTTTCTGCCAAGAAATCGCTGGAATAAATCGCTGTCCACGAACTCGTACCAATTTCCGAAGACACATACATTGCGACTCCGACTGTAATCATCCAGAAAGTCAAACTCCTCGTAAACGCAAACCTTTTTTCCTCTGCTTTGACGATCGAAGCGGGTTTCGGGAGGATTTGAAATCCTTTGAGACTAAAGAGAATAAGGATGCCTCCGGAGAAAAAGAGAGAGGCGATGAAACGGTCGTAAGCCGACTCACGA
>CAZOJQ010000033.1:0-34143 GCA_964580185.1 uncultured Thermotogaceae bacterium | reverse complement strand
CTCCGAAAAGACCATCCCCGATACCTAACCTCCGTAACGGGTACAGCCCTGCTCCCGATGATCGTGATCAACCTCGTCTTTGGGTTTACGGTCCCAGGGATCAACAATGCCGCTCACTTGGGCGGATTGGCCACCGGATTTTTGCTTGGAATGCTTCTCAAACCCTATCCCTTACGATCGATCCAGCAGATTCGATTCTGGAAAATCGTCCAATGGGTCATAATTGCAATTGTCGCCTTTTGCCTTGGATTGGCCTTGTTCACTGCGCGTCCTCCTGTTAAAGTGGTGATGCAGTTTCATCAAAGTTATGCTGCCATGCTTGAGCGGTTTCGAACCGCTTCCGAACCCGATCACTTTCGATACTACATCAGCATGCTCCAGCCCTATGATTCTCGGACAGAAAACCTTACCCAACAAGCCCGTGCTTTTTTGGATTCTCAGTATCGAGACCCAAGTTTAAACCAATTATGGATGCTGTTCAACCAGTGGGAGCTGGAAATCTTGGAGCAATACAAAGGGCTTTTGCAGATGAGAACGCCATGATTCGGGTTGTCCCAATTTGGATCGTCCTCTTCCTATACCCGCTTTTTGGGGTTCCCATTTCTCTTTTTGGAATCGAACCAGAGGGGGGATTCGAAGGATCGCTTTTAACCGAAATCGCGCAAATTGAACTTCAAGGAAAACCGGTTCAAATGCAGATCGATCATGCTCAAGATTACGCGTATATCACTGACTATGACAAACGAGTGGTCCGGGTAGTGGATCTACGCTCTTTGGATTTGGCCTTTTCTCTCACACAGTCGAATTATCCGGTGTTTGTGTCTTTTTCTGAGGATTACGTCATGGTTTCCGATTTTTGGGGCCATAAAGTGGATTTTTATATCCGCGGAACCAGTCTACTGGACTTCTCTGTGCCCACTCCTCGTGGCCCTGGGTACTCCGTTTATCACAAAGGACTTCTTTATGTAACCACGCAATTGGAGCATCAGCTGATCGTTATCGATCCAGATGCGCAGAAGGTTGCTCAATCGTTCCCCTTGATCGGGAGGGTTCCTAAGTTTTCCATTTTCGAGTCATTGGCCATTCTCCCTTATTACGACAATTATCATACCTGGTCCCGCGATTTCGAACTCGAGCATTCCATTCATCTCATGAACCTCACTACCCTTCACAGGTGGAACATCGACGGTGTCTCGAAGAAACCGCTGCACATTCTTCCGATCGATACTGGTGTGTATGCCCTCAGTGGGTATCTGGACCAAGGGATTTGGATTGCTCGTTGGGGTAATCAAAGTGTAGAGGCTTTGGCCCAGTGGACCGGTCATACCCACATCATGGATATGTGCCTTTTCGGTGACACGATCGTGGTTCCTTCGATGAGCAATAATCGCCTGCAGTTGGTTCGCGTATCGAACGGATCGGTTGATTCTGTGCCTTCCGCGACCGGGATCCTTGCTTTGGCAAACTATGAAGATCGATATCTGTTCGCGCTATCCAATTTCCATAATCTTCTTCAAGTGTATCATGACGGGTTTCAACTCAAAGAAGAGCACAGCACGGGGGATTATCCCATCGCTATGGAGATCCATGATACCCGGTTGCTTGTTGTTTCCATGGATCGAGCGATCCTTCAAGTATTCCAGATCAACAACCCCTGATTGCCACCCCAAAATGAGAATCCTTTTTGGAAAGGAGCGGTTATGAAGGTAGCGTTTCTTTCGGACATCCATAGCAATATCGAAGCGTTGGAAGCGGTATTGGACGATTTTCAGCAACGAAAAATCTCTGAAGTATACTGTCTGGGCGATTTGGTAGGATATGGTCCCGATCCGAATATGGTTGTGGAACGGGTCAAAGCTCTGAACATCCCTTGCGTAATGGGAAATTTCGATGATGCCGTAGGTTTCGGGAAAGGGAGCTGTGGATGCAGTTATCAACCGGGACGCGAAACTGAGGTTGGAGAAATCACTCTGAACTGGAGCATCCGGAATACATCCGACACTTCCCAAGAGTTCTTGAAAACAATGCCCAAAACCCAGATCATCGATATCCAGGGGGTTCAGATCCATCTTGTTCATGGAAGCCCAACAAACCCCCTTCTGGAATACCTTCGCCCTGACACGCCCATCCAGAGATACAAGGAGATTTCCGAAACAGTCCAAGGAGATGTAATGATCAATGGTCATACTCATCTACCAATGGCCCGATTCGTAAATGGCATTGGCCTGTTCAACTGTGGTTCTGTCGGTCGGCCAAAAGATGGAGATCCCCGTGCTTGTTATTTGATTCTTGATATTCATCTCGGTAGTTACACGTATGAATTCGTCAGAGTCCCTTATCCTGTTGTTATGGTCTGTGAAAAAATCGCGCAACTCAGGCTTCCACCAGAACTGGGTACTGTCCTTGCTTTGGGACAGACATTCGATATGGGAACAAACCCCCTTTCAGAACGAGCCTTTTATGACTTTCCCATCTCCTGATTTCCCAACTCCAACAGCCTTTTCTTGGCGCGGAGGAACGATTCACCTGCAACCCAAAGAAGACCTGGATTTCATCTATTGGGAGATTTCCGGCCGATGCAATTTCGACTGCCCCATGTGCTTTCGAAAAACGTTCGACGTTCAACCCGATCCAGGGTTGCTTCCCATCGATGCCTTTGTTCGGGTTCTTGACGAACTCGACAGCCGGAAGATCCGTACCACGATGATGCTTGGGGGATTGGGTGAACCGATGACCCATCCCCATTTCTCCGATTTTGTTAAACTGATCAAAGCGCGAGGGCACCGATTGGAGATTTCTACCAATGGTTCGCTGATTGATGCGTCTATGGCTCGTTTTTTGGTCCAATCTGGCACCGACCGCATTGCGCTTTCATCTGAACCGGGAGGGTTGGGCCACCCCCACCATGATCACCTCCAAAAAACCTTGGCTATGCTCAAATCAGCTCAAAACCAAAAGAACAGCAATTTGCCCCAGTTGGATGTCGTGAGCGTTGTTCATCAACAGAATATTGGTGAAATCCCTTCGTTTATCCGTTCGTTTACCACAAACCAATCTGGGCAGAGAACCATCACTCGATTGATCTTTTCCCATCTCTTGCCCTTTCAACGCCAACACGTTCCATGGGTACTGTACCCTTCTCTAGACGACCCGTTTGATGATCGTCCCTACACCATTCCTGATCCAAACCGTCCGGAAATCATCGCTCCGGAATCGGTGATTCGGACCGACCGGACCTGTCCGTTTATGGAAAAAAGAGCGGCTGTAATCCGTTGGGACGGGAAAGTCAGTCCTTGTTATTACTTTCTGCATTCGATGAAACCCTATGTGATGGGGCGAAAAAAGCAGATCCAACCCAAGCATTTTGGTTCGATCCTCGAAAAGCCCCTCTTGACAATCTGGAAAGATCCGCAATACCTTTGGTTTCGTTACCGCGTGGGGAATCAGTTCTTTCCCTCTTGCCCCGATTGCGCCCAGAGAGCCATATGCAGTTTTGTGGACAGCAACGAATACGACTGCTGGTCCAATACACCATCCTGCGCGGATTGTCTTTGGTGGCGGAGAATTCTCATATGCCCGTGATATGGTACAATATTCCAAAAAAGGAGGAGGAGAATGCACGCATTTCGATATCGCATAGTCATAATGATTGTCTTGTCTTTGTTTGTTGGTTTATTGCTTGCGCAACCCCTTGTGGTATGGGTCTCCTGGGAAGGAGAAGATTGGTTTCATCAGATGGGCCGATCGTTCCTTCAGAAGACGGGTGTAGATGTTCAGATCACATATCTCCCATCAATGGCCGATTCGATAGGTATGGCATTAAAAGCCGGGGGGGCGTTGCCGGATCTGTGCTTGATCAAGAACGACCAACTCGCTGAGATCATTCCTACCTCTCGCGCGAAAGAAGCCGATCGATCCCTGATGAACCGGTTTGATCCAGACCCGATCATGACCCGCGCCTTCTTTTATCAAAACCAACAGTTCGCCATTCCTTTCTACGCAGATGTGCAGCTGCTTTACATCAACTGCGAGGTTTTCGATCGGCTAAAGATTGCGCTTCCGGAGCCTTCGTGGACCGTGGAAGATTTAGAGCCGTTGCTGCATAAGCTCCGCGAATCGGGAGTCATACCCATCTCTTGGGGGTTGAATTCTTCCTACATCTTTACTGGACTTCAGGCTGGATTGGGGTCTCCTGTTTTCGATCAAGTCGGTCATTTTCAGGTGGATACGCAGGAAAACGTGCAGCTGGTTCAACGGTTGAAAGACTGGGCGGATCGCGGATGGCTAGTTGACCGACCGCAGCGCCCTCAGTTGATCCAGGATTTTTTGCGAGGACAGATTGCCATGATTCCCCAAGGAAGCTTTATGATCTCGACCTTTGAATCACGAGGGTTTGCCTACTATGCCCTCCCTTTCCCTACCCCCTGGAAATCCATGGTAGATGTTAAAGGGTTTGTTCAGTTTTCGGATCACCCCCAGGCTACGGCGTTCTTGGAACATTTGCTTCTGCAGAGCGAAGATTTTGCGCTTCAATGGGTCAAGGTCCCCGCCGTCGCTACGGAAGGATTTTCGCTCCAGAGTATCCCCGATTTTCCGAAGATCATGGAAGGGAGCATCGTTCAACCCCATGAGCCTCAATATGCGCAGAGATATATCCCCGCCATTCGAACCGCTCTGGAACTGGTTTTTTTGGGAGACCTCTCCCCCCAACAAGCGTTGAGTAAAGCGCAAGAATTCATCGATGCTCCATGAACTGGATCTTCTCCATTCCCTTTCTGCTGTTGGTGATCTTTCTCACATTTATTCCGTTGGTGCTGGGATTCTTTCTCTTCCCAGCATCTCTATCCGGACCTGAACTCCTTCGGTGGTTCCTGGATGGCTCAACGCTCCTGGCCACCCGTGTTTCCTTTCAGTACGGGTGGGTTTCAACCCTTTTGTCAATTACTATGGGTATGTGGATCGCGTATGCCCTTTTTGAGATGAAGAGATGGGTCAAACCCGCTTTTTTCTTCATTCTCCTCTTATGGGCCATCCCTCTATACGTGAGTCTACCAACGTTCCGCATCGGATTTGCCTATATCGGGTTTAACCCGATCTCATCCTCTATTCCGGCGTGGATGACCATTACCCTGTCTCGAATCTGGTGCGACCTACCCCTATGTGTCCTTGTGGGCATCGCGTGTTTGCAAAAGGTTTCTACCGCCATCCGCGACAGCCTCATCCTCGATGGCGCAGGGGCGACGATGCGTATGAGGGCAGTGTATCGGCATATGCTCGCTCCCAGTTTTCAGGCGCTCTCTATTTTACTTCTATTGAACGGATTGCGCGACCTCACGCTCCCTTTGATGTTGACCGAAGGGCGTCCGATGATGGCAGAAGGCTTCACACCGATGGGGATCGCTGGCGCAACCACAACATACGGAATTCTTTTGCGAAATACCATGAAATCTATGGCGCCGGATATATGGATCCATACATCCGCGATTGGTGTCAGTCTGATCCTGCTGGCTTCCTTCTGGGTGTTTTGGATCCATAAACGTTCCTGGATCTGGGCAATCATATCGCTGATTGCCTTTGAATGGCTCTGGAGAATGGGATCTGGCGGGGAAGCGATTATCCTCCTTGGGTTGTGGGTGACTGGAATCCTCCTCCAGATCAAACCGTTTCGAGGAGATCGACTCGTTTGGTCGGGAATGGGAGTTGTTCTTGCTTCTATAAGCTTTTTGTCGTCATCTCCCGTTCTCTATCTCCTCGGGTTTCTCTTGGCCTTGCGT
Organism: uncultured Thermotogaceae bacterium; assembly: GCA_964580185.1. Taxonomy (GTDB): domain Bacteria; phylum Thermotogota; class Thermotogae; order MWEM01; family MWEM01; genus CAYWWY01. Next base: position 28,369 of record CAZOJQ010000033.1, on the reverse strand, counting down.
TGGCTCTTTTCTCCTTGGGGATCATGGGGGATCAAACCTTTAGGGACTCTCTCTTTGGTTGGGATCGTTTTGAGCGCCCTCGTCACGCTATCCCTCCTTAGCGCAACCGCATTCACCGATGCGCTATATCTCCCCGAGTGGCGGGATCTGTCCCAACCTTCGTTTATTCATTTTCAGCGGTTGTTTCAACGAGGCTTCGATACGAATCTGCTCAACAGTGTATGGATTGCCATCGGAACAGGGTTGCTCTCCTTATGGATCATTCCTTTGGTCGCTGCTGCCGCGGCACAAAACAAGCATATACGCACGCTCGTTTTTTTCATGATCTCTGCCTCGTTGGTCTTGACCGGTATGAACACCTTATCCCCCCTCTATATCCTCTTTCGGAACTGGGGAGTATTGAACTCTTTGATTCCTTTGATCCTTACTGCTGGACTTCGGACCCTCCCTCTGGGGTTTTTTATTCTGTATGAAGAACTGAGATCGATTCCCACGACGCTGAGAGAATCCGCGCTCATTGACGGAGCCGGTCCCTGGACCCTGTTTCGGAAGATCCTTTTCCCCTTGATCCTCCCAGGGGCTATTGTCGTCTTCATCCATGGGTTCATCAACGGTTGGACCTCTTTCATTTCTCCTTTGGTCTTTCTGACCGATCCGAGGGTTTTCCCCACTTCGCTCCGATTATACGATTTTGCGGGCAACCTGTCCCTTTCCTACAGCCAATGGGGGCTCTTTTCGGCTGGATCGCTATTATCCGCTTCGATCTCAATCGCTTTGTTACTCCCTTTGCGTTCGAAAATGATGAAAGGGTATCTTTCCGAATACTCATAGAAGAAAAAAAAGCCCGGTTATTGGCCCTTATATCCTGAAATCTATGGGGGTACACAATCAAGGCCTCAGCGTTTTGGTCCATATCCCTTAGTAAGATTTGGAAAAATGGTTGACTTTTCTCGGATGAATTCGGTATGATAAAGCTCAGAAAACCAACGCAATGATCTCAAGCAGCAGAAAACCATGAGGAATGCTGTGAATGGAAGGGTATAACGATGAGATATTCTCGGAATCATTTCTTTGAAAGACCTCCCTTATGGACCAAATCCATACGGTTGGGTTCCCTCTTACTTTTCTTTTGGATCCTGTCTGCCTCGCTGGTTTTTTCTTCTTTGCCCCTATGCGATGAAAATGGCGAAGGTTGTGTTGTTCCTGGATGGGACGATCCGATCGCCATATTGCCGCTGGATGAAAAGATCCCAAAAGGCCTTAGCGATGGGAAGGGCTATATCACTCTTTTCTATACCCATGATTGCCCTCGCTGTCACGAGGCGATGGATTATCTTCGTCAGTGGAAAGACGGGATAACCGATCAGGAATGGGTGCTTCAGTTTTACGAGATTTCCGAGAGCCAAGAGAACCAACAACGGCTCCAGGCTTTTCTACAGACTTACGAAGAACAACTAATGGGGGTTCCGATCCTTTTTATCGGCAAAAAAACCATCCATGGGTTTCAAAAAGGATACACCGAAACCCGAATTCAGGAAGCGGTAGCCAAATTAACTGGCGCTTATGATCGATCCGACGAAACCATCACCCTTCCTTTATTTGGCGCCGTCGATCCCACGCAATTTCCCCTACTCGCATTCACTGTGATCATCGGTCTGTTGGACGGCTTCAATCCTTGCGCCATGTGGGTTCTGATGTTCCTATTGGGCCTATTGATCCATGCGCGATCAAGACGCAAAATGCTAACGATCGGGTTGATCTTCGTAGTCACCTCAGGTGTGGTCTATTTCGGCTTCATGGCCGCATGGTTCAATCTCTTTGTTCTATTGGGGTTGAGTCGGATCATCACAATCGTCTTGGCCGCAGTAGTTATGATAATGGGAGCAATCAACATCAAAGAAGTCTTCCTGTTTAAAAAAGGTCCTTCTTTGATGATCCCGGAAAAACAGAAGGACAAGCTCTTTCAGAAAATGCGAAGGGTGGTCCAAGAGCGAAACACCTTGTTGGCCATCATGTTTACCGTTGGTCTGGCTTTCTTTGTCAACCTCATTGAACTGGCATGCACCATCGGCCTGCCAGCGATCTTCACCAAAACCCTGGCAGACCGTCAGATCCCTGAGTTCCAGAAATGGGGCCATCTGGTCCTGTACAACGTCGTGTACGTTGTACCCCTTCTCATCATCGTTCTCCTCTTCACTATCACCATGGGTGGAAAAAAAATCCAAGAGAAACATGCCAAGGTCCTCAAACTTATGAGCGGCATTTTGATGTTCGGATTGGGAATCTTCTTGCTGATCCGATGATCCGAACCCCTATAGGACCACAGGAAATCGGAGCTTTCGTGACCGTTTGCGGGATTAATGACGGTCAGACCTCTTAACAACGAGATCCGATGATTTTTCGCCAATAATCAACGTTGATTCCTGATGGATCGATCCGGTATACTTATATCAAATGGGAACGTTCCCATTAATAAAAAGGAGATCGTCTTGAACAAAACCACAATCATCGATGTAGCAAAAGAGGCGGGCGTATCCAAATCTACGGTTTCCCGAGTCATCCGTGGGGGCAGTGGCTCCGTTCGAGAAGATACACGGAAACGGGTTCAGGAAGCGATACGAAAAACAGGGTATAAGCAAAATGCCTTGGCTAGTGGATTACGGACCAAACGAACGCATACGGTTCTATTAATGATCCCCGATATCGTGAACCCGTTTTGGCCAGAGGTTGCTCGTGGTGTTCAAGACGCATTGAGAAAAGAGGGATATGCGGTCGTTTTGGCCAATAGCGATTGGGATGAGGCTATCGAAACTGATTTCTTGCATCGGGCGCGGACGCATTGTTTTGACGGGATTTTAATCAACCCCGCGCGAGTGACCGATCCGCAGTTGCTGCAGATCGGTATTCCAACAGTCATCTTGGGTTTGCATGAGGATTTCCCTAGTTTTGATTCCGTTGGCAATGATACCTTGGCCGGCGTGCGAATGGCTATGCAACATTTGTATGATCTTGGTCATCGGAAAATCGGTTTCATTAGCGGGCAATATTCCTCTAGAGGCCGCTCTGCTCGTCTGAAACAGTATCTTTCCTTCTTAAGTGAGCAAAACCTGATCATAGAGGAGACCGATATCGTCCATTGCCCCTACGGCCAGCAACATGGATACGACGCTGCAAAAAGGTTGATCAGCCAAAATCACCCACCAACCGCCATTTTTGCATCCAACGATATTCTTGCCATCGGCGCGCTGCAAGCTTTGCATGCATACGGGGTCCAGGTTCCGCTAGACCTCTCTCTTATCGGGATGGATGATATCTATCCATCATCCGTAACCACACCTCCATTGACAACCATCGCAAAGTTCAAATATGAAGAAGGGTGGGAAGCAGCGAGGATGCTGATTGATCGAATCGATGGACAAACCTCGAAACAACCGAAAACCATCTCTTTTTCCCCCCAATTGATCATACGAGGAACAACGAAACCCTATTGATGGAACCAACGGGGATCTTTTTTTTATGAGTAATGGGAACGTTCCCATTAACTGCACTACCACTTTAATCGATACAGGAGGGAATGGAATGAACAAGAAAAAACTCTGGAGTCTGTTTTTGGTTGGTATGGTAATGATCATGACCATTGTTTCTGCAAGAACAGTAACGTTGAGTCTCTTACAGCAGGATATCTCCCCCTACAACCAAGAAGATGTGGAACTATTCGAAATGTACGTGCGGGAATTTAACAAAGCTACAGGACATCAGCTAAAGCTGAATCTGGTTCCAATTCCCGCGGGAAACTACGCAGAAAGAGTGGCTTTGCTGCTCGCAGGGGGGACATATCCGGATATTATCTGGTGGCGGGACGACGCTGAACTTCCTTTCGTTGATCAAGGGCTGTTGAAAGATCTCTCCTCGATGGTTTTCCAATCTCAGGTTTTCGATAAAGTGATGCCTGAATGGAACAAAGCCCGTCTTGAGAACTTTCCCTATATTCTTTGGATCAGCCCATTGCAAACTCGACTGGCTGTAACCCGGAAAGAATGGCTCGATGAATTTGGAAGGGTACCGGTTACCGTGGATGATTACCATGACCTGTTGAAGTTTTTTGCAGACAATCACTCAAGATATGGAATCACCATTACCGGAGATTTAAGCCGCTTGGATTGGATTTTTGATGCTGCTTTTGGTGTGAACCAGATGTGGATTCAGAAGGAAGACGGCACTTGGGAATTTGGCAAAGTCTCTCAAGGAGAAAAGGAGAAGCTGGCTTTTTATGCGAAACTCTATCGGGATGGATTGCTGGATCCGGAGTTTGTAACAACCGGATGGCAAGGGATGGAGGACAAATTCTACACCGGAGAAGTCGGGATGCTCGTTGCGACAGCGGGTATAGTCCTAGACCTGTATCAGCAACGCTTCTGGGATCGCGGGGTAGAGACAGAACTGGTTCCGCTTCTTCCTCCCTTGGGCCCTTCGGGGAAAGCTGGGTTCACTGCGCTCAATCTCAACAAAGAAGGCCGCGGTTTTTCGATCACAACCACCTGCAAAGATCCCGATATTGCGTTCCAATTCCTTGAATTCATGGCTTCAGACTACGGACAATTTCTGGATCGCTTAGGACTAGAAGGACGGGAGTATAATATCGTTAATGGAGAGATCGTTCTGACTGAGCGGGGAAAAGGGTGGTGGCCTCGTTTCTTTGAAGTGCCATCCTGGGAAGCCCCCATCGAATTGTATGGAACGGTTGCGCAAGCTTCCCTTGCTATTGCTCACTCTATTTTTGAAGCCGATAACTACTACGTGATGCCCCAACAATACGCAACGATGCGCGACGAGATGAATACCATCTACAAGGAATACGCGATCAAGATTGTTACCAATCAATGGCCTATTGAAAGATTCGACGAAATGGTCCAGCTATGGAGACGCGCGGGTGGAGATCTGTTCACTCGATTGGCAAACGACTATTTTTCGAAAGCCAAATAGTCTCTCATTGTTCAAGAACGAGCGCGGTTCGTAGGGAAATCCTCCATAAGGGCCGATCGAACGATCATTCTGTGGATCTGCCCTTATGGTTGGCTTTGTTCCAGACTATCGATTGATTCAGCGGAAAGAGGGGAAAGAATGCTATTGAGAAGCAGAATCCGTGGTTGTCTGATTGGCGCGGCTTTAGGGGATGCTTGGGGAGCGCCTGTCGAGAAATTGAGCCCCGAAGAGATTCGCCAACAATATGGAAACATTGATTCTCTCGATGTGGAACACTACCGGTACCCCTCCCGTACGCATGGAAAAGGGTTTGGTAGATTCACAGACGACACCTTGATGAATATCCTCTTGTGTCAAGTGTATCAAGAATTGGGTTCTCATCTTGACGCCTACAGCGTCTTTCCATTGATCCGCAAGATCTATTTCGAAGAAATTTGGGTGCCCGAGTACCAAAAAAAGATGCCTTTGATCGAACGGTTGTTCTATCCGGAAAAGTACCTGTTTTTAAGCAATTTTCTCGCTTCCCGAGATCCCCGTTCTGGAGGGGTAGGAAATATGGTGAACTGTGGGGCGGCTATGTATATGGCTCCTGTTGGTCTTGCCAATGCCGCTGACCCTTTGGGGGCGTATCAAGAAGCTATCTCGTTTGCTTCTGCGCACCAAACAAGTTATGGTTTGGAAGCGGCCGGAGTTTTCGCAGCTTGCGTTGCTGCAGCAATGATTGAAGGGATCAGCCTGGAGCAAATCGTACAAAACGCTCTGGATTTGGCAAAAGATGGCACGAAGTTGGCGATTGCCGCGGTTGTCGATATCGTACCGAAGATGCGTCAAGCTCAAGATCCTGCTAGCGTACTGCATCAAACATTGCGGCCATTTAGCCCGATGGGTGATGATTTGAAGCGCAGCCCCGACAAGATCGGACAGCCTACGGAAAACTATACCCCATCCCGCCTAAAATCCATTGAAGAACTTCCCGTGGCGCTCGGTTACATCCTTCTCCACAAGGGAGACTTTATGGAATCGCTCAAGGGGGGCGTGAATTCAGGCCGAGACACCGATTCGATTGGGTGTATGATCGGCGCGATTCTTGGGGCGTGGCATGGGGTTGATGCGATCAATCCTGAGTACATCCAGCAATTGCGCCAAGCCAACGGATATGATCTGATTGATATTGCCGACCAGTTTGCAAATGCAGTCATTCACCTCCATAAACAAGATTCGATGCGGTGGAAATGTGTTTCGAAAGCCAGGTTCTCTCTGGAACAACAGGGTCAGTCCGGAGAATGTCTATGATCGACGCGAAAACAAGAATCGAAAAAACCTATGCAGGCCTTTTGGGGAAAGTAATCGGAGTGCGCTTGGGAGCTCCCGTTGAGCCGACATTTTGGGATGATCGACGGATCGAGCAAGTATATGGCGAAATAACGGGGTATATCAAAGACTACACACATTTCGCGGCGGATGATGATATCAACGGTCCAATCATCTTCGTTCGGGCGATTGAAGACGCTTTTCTGAAAAGAGGACGGTTAACCCCGGAAGACATCGGCGACGCATGGCTCAATTACACTGCTGAAGGCCATGGCATGTTTTGGTGGGGCGGGTACGGGATATCGACCGAACATACCGCATATGAAAATATGCAAAAAGGAATTTCTCCCCCCCTGTCAGGTAACGCCCAAAAAAATGGGCCTGAGATCGCAGAACAAATCGGAGGGCAGATTTTCATCGATTGCTGGGGCCTTATTTGCCCGGGCAACCCGAAAAAAGCTATGGAACTGGCCATGATGGCCGCATCGGTCGCTCACGATCGAAATGCTCTTTTTGGAGGGGGATTTGTAGCAGCATGTATCAGTATGGCTTTTGTGGAAGAAAGGATTGAACAGATCGTCGATCGGGCTATTCGTCTTCTTCCTCACGATTGTGAATATGCCCTCATGGCTCGAGATGTTCAACGGGAGTTTCAGCAACATCCTGACGACTGGAAAAAAACCTGGCAATATGTTCGGGAGGCTTACAGTCAACAAAAACACCCAGGCATTGTTCACATCATTCCCAATGGAGCCATTGTCGTATTGTCTCTTCTCCATAGCCATGGGGATTTTTCCCGAAGCATCTGTATCGCAACCATGTGCGGACTGGACACAGACTGTAATGCTGGGAACGTTGGAACAATCCTGGGTGTATTGAAAGGAATCGAAGGGATTGATCGATCTTGGAGACAGCCCATCGCCGATTTCGTCGCAGCATCCAGCGTTGTCGGATCTTTGAATATCGTCGATCTGCCTACGATGGCCCATTACATAAACGCCTTGGGATTGGCGATGGAGAAGATCGATTCTCAATCACCGGAAGACCCTATCGAATGGAAGAACACCCGCTTGGGTCTGCCGAAATCCACCGACATTCGATTCGATTTTGTTCTTCCCGGCGCGACTCATTCCCTACATGGGTATCCCAATCACTTGGTCACATTGATCCCTTCGGAATCCAAAGAATCAGAAGGAGCTGGCCAACTAACCTTCCGTGTAAATTTTGCCCGCAGAAACACAGAATTTCGCTTCTTTTTCAAACCATTTTGGTCTCGAAAAGACTTCGATGACGAGCGGTATGTCCCCAATTTTTCCCCTGTCGTCTATCCGGGTCAGGTATTGACCACATCGCTGTATACGGATAGTCTTCAGCAAAACCAGGATCTATTTGTACAAGGATATGTTCAGGACACAATCGGCCAAAAATGGGTGGGAAAGCACGTTTTCTGCCTGACCAATGGTCGTTGGTTGGACATTCGATATTCCATTCCTTCTCCTCTTGATGGAGCCATGATCGAAGAAGTTGGACTGCTCATTACAAACTCAGGGCGAGAATCCTTTTTTGGTTCCATTCAAATGGATCATTTCATGATTCAAGGGCCATGTCATTATTCGATCGATCCCAGAAAACAGAAGATCGAATTTGGTACCGTGACTCCGTTCACGTATCACAAAGGCCATTGGAGCCTCACAGACCATCAGATTCAGGGGATCTGCGCAGATGAAGCCAATCTCTATACCGGGCACCTTTATTGGAAGAATTACTCCTTCCAATCCCGCATTCGCGTTGCCCATGGAACGGATGCAAAAATCTTGTTTCGGGCGCAAGGGAATCTCCGATCCTACGCCTTTGGCTTTGCTCCAGGAGGGGTTGATGTCCAATGCATCAATCGTTCCTTCTCTTCAAAAGAACCGATTCGTTCCCTTGCCTTCGCTCCCTTTCCGTGGAAATCCAACCATCCCTATACCTTGCAAGTCCGCATCCAAGGAAAACAGATGGTTATGGCCATTGACGACCAGACCCTTTTTACACTTGAAGACGATTCCTTTGACCATGGCATGGTGGGATATCGCATCGAAAAGGGCAGCCGGATTCTCATCGAAACCTTCGAGCTAAAAGAGGATCCCGATGAAGAATCGTGATCGGTCGCGGGACGAGAAGAGAGAAGTTGCCGGACGCATCGTAAAAGCAGGCAGCAATCGGCAAGGCGATGTGCTCCTTGTTTTCCAAACAGCCGAAGGTCCCTGCTCTTTGCACCTTACGACTCCCTATGAACGGATTTTTGGTCCACACTTGCGTTCAATGATCATGCGCTTGGTTCAGGAGAATGGCTTAGAAGGCGTTTCTATCATTGCAGAAGATAATGGGGCTTGGGATTATGTTTTTCAGGCTCGATTTGAAGCTTGTTGCCGAAAATGGGTTCGAACGATATGAGGATTCATCCCTTTCAATGGCGTTCTATGTTATACGTGCCCGGAAACCACCCCCCCATGCTCCAAAAGTGCATGCGATATGGTGCCGACGCAGTGATCATCGATCTTGAAGATTCGGTTTCACCCGAAGAGAAAGAGGATACGAGGATCTTGGTCGACCACGCGTTAAGGCAACCCATGTGGGATTGTTCAACGGGAAAAACCAATCTATTGATCCGAATCAATGGATTGCACACCCCATATTGGGCAGAAGACCTCGAAATGGCAGTACCTCATCAACCGGTCGCGATAAAGATTCCCAAAGTCGAGTTTCCAGATTCCATCCATACCCTCGACCGCGCCCTGGAAAGGTTGGAAGAACATTATCATCTCCCGTACGGGCAGGTGAAACTGGTCTTGACGATCGAAACGGCAAAAGCCTTTCTTCATTTGCCGGCCTTGTGCGCGAGCTCTTCTCGGATTGTGGGCGTGGGATTGGGTAGCGAAGATTTGCTTACAGAAACAATGATTCAGCGTGATCATCTTACCGTTCTGCGCCTCCAATTGGTGATGATTGCACGCGCTTTTGACCTGATGGCTTTGGATAGTGTCTTTCCCGACTATCAGAATCCAGAAGGTCTAAGAAAAGAAGCGCAACAGGCGCATTCTACTGGAATGGACGGGAAATCTGCCATTCACCCCGACCAAATTCCCATTCTTCATCAAGTCTTCTCCCCCTCTACCCATCAAATCGAATGGGCGAAAGATATCGTTCAACAATCTCGAGAGAACAAAGGCAATGCCTTTTCATACAAAGGGAGTATGGTCGATGAACCCATCCTCCAACGCGCACGGATGATTCTTCAAAGATGGGAGGAGGGCTATGAATAAGATCCGCTCATCTCTTTTCGAAGCGGTAGAATGCTCGGGATTGAAAAACGGAATGACCATCTCCGTTCACCACCATCTTCGAGAAGGAGACCGTGTTTTGGAGCTTATTCTTCAAACCATCAAGGAGTTGAAAATCGGGGATTTGACCTTGGCGGCTACCTCGCTCATGCGCAATCATGATTTTCTTGTGGAGTATTTGCAAGACGGGACGATCCGGGCTCTGCAAACTTCGGGTTTACGCGGCCAGCTGGGTGAGCATGTGGGTTCGGGAGTATTGAAAGACCCGGTAATCATTCGCTCCCATGGCGGACGTGCCAGGGCTTTATCAACCGGTGCGCTTCAAGTGGATGTTGCGTTTATTGCGGCTTCATGCGTTGATGCATGGGGAAATGCCAATGGAGTCGAGGGCAAAAGCGCTTTTGGGTCAATGGGATACGGAATGTGGGAAGCAAGACATGCCAAGCACCGAGTGATCGTTTCCGATACTCTATCTCATCAGATCCTATCTCATATATCGGTCCCTCAATCGGATACCGATTCGATTGCCCTTATCGAATCCATTGGATCTCCGGAAATGATTCAATCCGGTTCTCTTGCTCCGCGGGTTGACTCGCTTTCAAAACAGATCGCCCATCATGTTGTCCAATTCTTGCTTCATTCCGGTATCGTTCTTGATCAGACCTCTATACAGATGGGCAGCGGAGGGATTTCACTTCAGGTGACCCGGTACGTAAGGACCATCCTTCAAAAAAACCAATGGAAACTGAAATTCGCAATTGGTGGAATCACCCAAGATTGGGTCGATATGCTCGAAGGGAAACAAGTACACTCATTGATGGATGTTCAGAGTTTTGACGCAGCTTGTGCGGTTTCGATCTTTCGGAACAAGAATCATCATGAAGTAGACGCAAACACCTATGCAAACCCCCTTAACGAATCCAATCTTGTCAACTCATTGGATATTGGTATTCTTAGCGCCTTAGAAATCGACCTGGATTGGAATGTGAATGTTCTCACTGGCTCAGACGGCCGGTTGATGGGTGCGATCGGGGGGCACCAGGATGTGGCAGAAGGAGCGAAGATCACGATCGTCGTTGCTCCATTGATCCGAAAACGAATCCCCATTCTTGTCGAAAATGTGCATACCCTCGTAACCCGAGGAGATCATGTGGATGTTTGGATCAATGATTGGGGCGTTTGTTTGAAGAATGATGATTCGTTTTGGTCCCACCGACTGAAAAAAAAGGGAGTACCGGTATACTCCATGGAAGAACTCTACCATAAAGCAATCCAACTCGTTGGAAAACCTCAAAAACCCTCGGAAATCGGACCATCTATTTTTGTTGAAGGAAGATGGGGAGGACAAGCATGAAATGGGCAAGAATCCGGAAAGAGATCTACCGAAGCCGGGCATATTACTTTCTGCTCATTCCGGCTCTGATCTACTTTGTCATCTTTCATTATGTACCGATCTGGGGCGTTTCCTTGGCATTTCAACGCTATCGGATCTTTGGCGGAAATCAATGGGTGGGTTTGCAATACTTTGAAGAATTGTTCAGAGCGCCCGCTTTTTACCGAGCTTTGAGCAACACGCTGATCATAAGCGGAATGAAGGTCCTCTTCTTCTTTCCGGTTCCTGTCATCCTAGCTGTCATGATGAACGAAGTTCGCTCGAAACGGTACAAACGCTATGTCCGTTCCGTAATCTATCTCCCCCATTTTCTGTCGTGGGTTGTCATTACTGGGATCTTTGTCACCATTCTTTCTCCTGTCAATGGCTTGGTGAATGAAATTGTCAAAACCTTTGGAGGTCAACCCATCGCGTTCATGACTTCAAGTGATCACTTTCGAGGGGTTTTGGTGGGTTCAGAAATATGGAGAAGCGCGGGATGGGATTCCATCCTTTATACCGCCGCTTTGATGAACATCAATCCACAACTGTACGAAGCGGCAAGAATCGATGGGGCTTCGAGGTGGCAACAAACCCTCCGGATCACGATTCCGGAACTCATGCGGACAATGGTAACGGTTTTCATCCTGAACATCGGTTTTTTCATGAATGCCGGATTCGATCAGGTTTTCAATATGATGAACGATTCCGTGATCAGTGTGGCTGATATTATCGATACCTACGCCTATCGAATCGGATTGATTCAAATGAATTTCAGCTATGCCACAGCGATCGGTTTGTTCCAAGGAATGATCGGATTGATTCTTATTCTTGTGACCAACAAAATTGCGCGAAAACTCGAAAGCGGCAGCTTGTGGTGAGGGGCGGGATTATGGAGTACAAGAAATATACCATCTATGGCACTGTTAATGCGATCCTTTTGCTTTTTGTTACGATTACAACCCTTTACCCATTTTTGAATCTTTTAGCCATCTCTTTAACCGGAATCAAGCAGATCTCCTTCATGTCGGGTATGGAAATCATTCCTCGCGATCCAACTTGGGAATATTATCGGGTTCTATTACAAGCGCCATTTGTTCAAAAAGCCTTTCTGAATAGTGTCATGATTACGGGTGTGGGTACTTTCATCAACATGGCTTTAACCATTCTCACGGCATATGCATTGGCCCGAGGCGACTTTTGGGGAAAAAGGGTATTCACCCTCTTCCTGATCATCCCAATGCTATTCAATCCGGGGGTTATTCCCAACTACATGCTAATCCGCAACCTTGGGTTGATCGACTCTTATTGGTCCGTGATCCTTTCTGGATCAATCAATGTGTACTATACGATGCTTCTTAGGAACGTCTTTATCGGCGTTCCAAACAGCCTATTCGAAGCCGCTCAGATCGATGGTGCCGGACACCTGAAGATGATCTGGAAAATAGCCATACCTTTAGCCAAACCGGGAGTGGTTACCATTACGCTGTTCTATGCGATTTCTCGATGGAATGACTACTTTCGGCCCATGATTTACCTTACCGACCCAGGAAAATGGCCCCTTCAAGTATTGCTGAGACAGTTCATCGTTGACGCGGACAAAGCTTCGCTTTTTGGCCCACTCCAATCGATCCTCTATTCTCAAGGCGCAACTGCCTTACCCTTTCGGGGTCTTCAATCAGCCATCATCATCATTACTGTTGTTCCGATTTTGCTTTTATATCCTTTCCTTTTGCGTTTCTTTACGAGCGGACTGGTCAGCGGAGCTGAAAAAGGGTAATGCCTCATTGGCTCGATTGAATCAAAGCGTTTTCGACACCCTGAAGATAAGCTTTTGAGCTAATCGTTGCCCCAGAAACGACGTCAACTTGAAGGGTTCGTTTTTCAATCACTTGATTGAAGAGTTGATCTGTAAACTGTTTTGCTCGATTCTCTTTATGTTCGAGCACTTCAATCGTAACAACAGCCCCAGATTCGACGGTAACACGAATGGTGTTCATCCGCCACCGATGCAAACCCCCATCGAATGTACCTGTATAAACGCCATCCTTCAATGCTCCGAAATCAACCTTGTCGAGAGGCAAATTGCGGATTTCATTGTGTTCTTTCGATAATTCAGACCATCCAATGGCCCCACCAATTCCAATGCTCGCGATGATCACTGCTGCAATGATCCATCCGGTCATCTTCCTTTTCCCCTTTCGTCTTTTTTCTTTTCGGTTCATCACGCCTTATTCCTCCTCTATCTGATTCATTCGAGTTTCTTTTATGGTTCCGTTTCTTTTTTCAAACCTTCCATAACAAAACGCACCAGATGGTCCATTAGTTTGGGAAAGTACTGGATTCCGATTTCCTTCTTGTGCGTATCGATGGTTATGATGGCATGAAATATCGCCATGACCATTTCAGGGGGAATATCCTCTCTCATGATCCCCTTTTGTTGCCATTGTTTGACGAAATCGAAAAACCCATCGTACATGAACCCAACGTACTCGATTCCCTTCGCTTCACGATAGGCATGTTCGATCCGCTCAAAGGCTTCTCGGTTATACCATTCTCTAAGGATTGTATTTTTTTGCATCCCTACCGTGTTCAAAATCATCAGTTCTTCAACGATGCTCATCGGGTCCTGATCGGGATCGATCCTTTTCATGATCCTCTGTTTCAGCTTTCTGTTTTCTTCAAGAAAGAGTTCCATAAATAGATGATCCTTTGAAGAGAAATAGTTGTAAAAAGTTCCTGTAGCCATAGTGGCCTTTCTTGTGATCTCGGACACATTTGTATCTTTATATCCCTTCTCCATGAAAAGGCTTCGCCCGGCTTTTAAGATTTTTTCTTTCTTTTCCATACGGATTACCTCTTAAACACAAGATATGAAAATCTTCGCGGTGAATGAATATTTTTATATTCATTCATATTGTATCATAACCCCCCATCTTTGTCAAGCATTCATCCTTCCTATTCGTGACAACAGAAAAACCCAATCCCGACCGATACGCCTTCGTTAGGCTCACCGTCTATCACGGATTCATTTGGGGCAAATCCATTGGCCAATCCCCATTCCTTCAATTGGGATTTTGGGGCCTTGATGATCTTCTCCCCCGGATGGTCAAAGAAGGTACGTTTCCTTTTATGGTATAATGGATCCAATGGATGATGAAAGCCAAAATAAGGAGGAATCATTCTATGCTACGTGCCAGCGATATTGCCCTAATGATCGACCATTCAATGGTCCGCCCTGAGCTTACCACCGACCAAATTCGCGAAGGGTGCCGAATTGCGAAAAAGTACGGAACGATCACAGTCAGTGTACGCCCATCCGATGTGAAAATCGCTGTTGAAGAGCTTCAAGGCAGCGGGGTGAAGGTTGGTTCCATAGTAGGGTTTCCTCATGGTTCATCGACCACGGATACCAAAGTCTTCGAAGCAAAAAAAGCCATTAGCGAAGGCGCGGTTGAACTGGACATGGTCTTGAACATCGGGCGCCTTTTGTCTGAAGATTTTGACTATGTAGAAAATGACATTCGGGAAGTGGTTGAAGCTGCTCATGAGAAGAACGCGCTGGTGAAAGTCATTCTTGAAAACTGCTACCTGAGTGAAGAGTTGAAAGTTAAGGCATGTCAGATCTGCGAACGGGCCGGGGCGGATTTTGTCAAAACATCCACGGCCTTCGGTCCGGGGGGCGCGACAATGGAAGATCTGCTTCTGATGAGAAAGACATGCAGTTCAAAGGTTCAAGTCAAGGCGGCTGGCGGAGTGCGCACACTTGGTGCCGCGATTGCTGTCCGAAGAATCGGAGTTGCTCGATTTGGAGCCACCGCGACCGCGCGGATTATGGAAGAGGCCATTCAACGAGAAAAGGAAGGAACCCTAGACGCAACGAAAGACAGCCCCTTGGGATCCGAGTACTGAGGACTATCGAAAGGCCTCGGCCACTCTCATTGCCCCGCGGCCATCCAGTTGGGCGCAAAGCGATTGGACGATTTGGGTGTAGGAGGAAGGTTGTTCAAGCGTGACCAGGGTTTTTTTCCGAATCTCTGACAAGGTCGCGCTGGTTTGATCCAGCAAGCAGGGCAACCCTTCTTGTTCCAATGCCTGAACGATTGCACGCTGGTTTTCTGCGGTACCGATGGCAAAAGGAACCCTGCCCATCCGCAAAACCTCGTACACCGTGGATCCCCCCGCCGTGACCACCAGCGAAGCGACTTGGATGTACTTCATCAGGCTTTTCGGGGCAAAGACCGGTTGGTCGTCATCCGTTGCCAAACTCTGAATCCTCTCAATCTGCTGAGGGGTAAAGGAAGGTCCGATGATGATGGTCTTGGGTAGGGAGATGGTCCGCAAAGCCTCAAGACATCGTGGGACAAGATCATGAGGATCGGCTGCGCCTGAGGTGATCATGATTCGCTTTTCTTGTGGAGGGATGGGAAGGGTTGGAAGGTCCCAGTATTCCGGTTTCATCACCAAATACCGCGGACCTACCAAGAGTCTGGCGTTTGGAAAGTGAGATCGGTAATCCAAGGACAGGGCGTGAAGATTTCCGTTGATCACCCCATCCACATCGCCGCTTCGGTATTGGTCGTTGTTATCATCAAAGATCCACAGAACCTCGCACTGGGACTTTAGGAACGCCAAATACTTGTTCCCAGCGCCATAGGCGTCAAAGATGATGATCCGAGCGATCGGATCCGATCCCCTTTTCGTTGCCTCATGATCGAAGCCTTCGCGCACGACTGAAGAAAATCCCCACGCTTCCACAAATGGGTTGCATAAAGCATTGGTGTGAAAAATGATCTCGTGATTGGGGCACCTTGTCCAGGCAGCAAGCGCTTTGGCCAAAGATAAACAGCGCATCATGTGGCCCATACCAATCGTTCCCCCTCCGTGGGTGCGGAACAAAAACCGGATCACGATGCCCCCATCCCCCTTCCGATGCCAATGGATCGATGCCCCTTACGAAACTGCATTCGATACCTCGTGAATCACACGTTGAACCTGAGCATCGGTCATCTTGGGATACATCGGAAGGCTAATCTCTCGGCGATAAAAGTCTTCGGCAATGGGAAAATCTCCTTCCTGAAACCCGAACCGCGCGCGGTAATAGGGTTGAAGATGCACAGGAATGTAGTGAATCTGCGTAAGAATCTGTTTTTGGCGCAGCTTCATATATACCTGTTTTCGATCCACAGAAGGATCGAGCAGGATGGGGTACAAGTGATACGCATGAGTCGTGTCCGGCTCTCGTGGTTTCGGAGGGGTTTGTATCCAGGAGAAACTCTCGAATGCCTGATCATATGCTCTTGCAATCTCCCTGCGGCGTAGAAGGTTCGATTCGATTCGTTTCATTTGGGAGAGGCCCAACGCGCACTGAAAATCGGTAATCCGGTAGTTGTATCCGAGCGTATGCATTTCATAGTACCACGGGCCATCGGACCGGGTCATCTGGTTGGGATCTTTGGTGATTCCGTGAGATCGAAACAACCGCAACCGATGATCCATTTCTGGGCAATCGGTGGCAATCACTCCGCCTTCCCCTGTAGTCGCGTGCTTTGCCGGATGGAAACTGAACATAGTCATATCGGCACCGTGACCAACCCAAGTTTTGTTCCGCTTTGCTCCAAGGGCATGGGCTGCGTCCTCGATCACAATGCAGTCCAGGCTTTTGGCCCAATGGTTGATGGCTCGCGCATCCACCGGAAACCCTGCATAATCAACAGGAACTACTACTTTCGGGGAAAACGGAAGCTTCTTGAGCCTTTCGATGTCGATGCACCACGTGGCAGGATCCATATCCACAAAAGCCGCCTTGGCACCCATGTACAGCGCGGCGTTGGTTGAAGCAACAAAAGTAATCGGAGAAGAAACCACAGTATCTCCCGGACCCACACCCGCTGCGAACATCGCCCCATGAAGAGCGGAAGTTCCTGAATTGAAGGCGACTGCGTATTTGGTCCCAACAAACTGTGCTACACTCTGCTCAAAAGCCTCCACCATTGGACCTTGCGTGAGCCATCCTCCCTCAAGTACATCAGCAACAGCCCGGAGGTCTTCCGGGGTAATCCAATGTTGAGCATAGGGGATCGGTACATCTTCCATGTTGCCCATCAACCTCCTTTATCTCAGATATCACGGTTTGAAAACCTCACATCCGCTTAAGCAAATCGACGATCTGCCTGGGGAAGGTGTTGGCCTGGGACAGCATCGCTTGGGCGGTATGCAGAAGGATCTGCTGTTTGGTCAGCATCATTACTTCCCATGCCATATCCGCATCTCGGATCCGGCTTTCGGATTGGGAAATGTTCTCTTCAGTCACGCCCAGGTTGGTAATGGTGTGTTCCAATCGATTCTGTAAGGCACCCAGCATCGATCTTTGGTTGGAAACTTTTCCGCTTGCCCGGTCTACCTTTCCGATTCCTTCATTGGCTTTTTCTCGGGTCAGTACGCTTAATCCTTTGAGCCCCAAGGCCTGGGCATCCATACGATCAATCTGGAACAAGGTGTCTTGCTTTTGATTCGCTCCGATATGAAGAAGCCTGGTTTGATCGATCAGGTGGAAAAAGAGGGAATTGGCCTGTTGGATGCCCTGCGTAAACTCCTTGAGGATCTCGTTGTAATCCACTGCTGGGTTTCCAAACTTCGAAGATACCTTGATTTGAGCACGGGGATCCTCTCCTAGCATGACTGTTTGATTTGTGTTGGCCTTTATATCCTTCTGAAGCACCGTCCCCCGCACAGCGTCGGACAGGGTCATCTTCACCTCTCTTTCACTTGCCTCTCGGATAACCTCCATACCCAATATGCGCACCAGATCAGAATTTCCGCTGAGAATCACTTCTCCTTGCTTGCCTGCCAAGCCTGACTGGATCATGAATGTTCCTTCCGGTCGTGCCATCGGGCTTTTCTCCATCCGTTGGTCGGTGAAGTAAGCAAACTTATACTGCTGGTCCTCACGGATCCAATCTTTCTGCCCAAACACATCATACATCGTATGATTGATCCGATCCATCACATCGATAAGTCGGTCATCCGCTCTCAGCCATACCTTGTGTTCGCTCCCGTCGAAAAGGATTTGGAGAAACTGAGGCTCTTCCAGAAGAAAAGCGCCCGTAGCATCGTACAATTCGGCTATATCGACCAATCGCGTATATCGATTGGCTGTTCCAGCATCAAAACCCTGCCTGTAGACAGAATCAAACCGGACTGTATCCTCGATAATCCTTGGTGTGGTCTTGCTGCTCAAGATCCCTTCCACCGATCCCCCATGGAAATCGTGAAACCCCAGAGTAATCTGGCCTTCGTGCACCCATCCCTCCACCTGTTCGCCGGTCATAGGATCATTCCAAGGGCCAATCTGGAAGGTTTTGAGCGTGGCAGTATTGCCATCCAACAACCCATCACGGAATCGCCACCCCATGGGATACATCGAACCAGGATACTGCTCTGTAAAGAGAAAAAGCTCATCGAAGTTCTCTCCCGCAAGCTCTGCGTTGGCACTCAAGGTCAGCGTGAAGACATCTTCCACACTCAACTTGTTCAAATCGCAAAAACAAAATTCTGTAAAGGTAAGCCCCTCAAACCCCATTTTTTGGAAAAGGGTCAATTGAGAATTGGTTTTATCCAGAAGGATATAATCGTCTTCCTCATACCTGTAGTGCATATCCACGTCATACAGATGGGCTTGACCTCGAAGAAGCACACTACTCTCATCTACCTCCATCACCTCAAAGACCACAGAGCCGTTCCATTTCGATTGCTGGTCATACTCCACACTTTCGATCACCAGGTTTGTCGGTGCGGTTGGTTCCAGTTTGGAAAAACTGAAGTCGTTAATCAGAGCGCCAGCCAGATGGTCGAACCGTCCAAAGTAATTGACTTCCAACAGCGCCCTTTGCTGTCCATCTACACGAGTGCCATCGGTAAAGCCAGCGCCAAAGACTCCCATATTGATCGTACCTGTGTAGTATCCACTCTCTAAACCACCCATGATCGGATGAACGAAATACCCCAGAAGGTTCAATTCCCGGCCATCAACAACCCCTTCGTCGAAACGATATTGCATCTCGCTGCCCATAATCCGGAATGGAGAGCCGCTGACAGCCACATTTGCGTCGGTATACACCAGATCTCCATGCGAACCCGCAGAATCTATATGACCCGCTCGGGCAGAGATGTTGATCACGAACTTGTCTCCAGTGGTCAAGGGTCCTCCGATTACCAGATCATCGAACCACACAGACCCAATTTCGATCGGCCCGCCTGTGGGAAGGGCGATCTCTACAGGGTCGAAGTCGGCCACTGTACCATCGCGATGGTACCCCTTTCCTTCCACCTGAAGGTTCCCGTTGCTCAAGGCGGTGAACAGCATCGACATGTTTGTCTCTTCCTGACGCCATATTTCTACATTTTGAATGTAGTCGCTCCAGTCGCCTTTATTTTCGAAGAAGTACGTGGTATCATCCCCATAGTAGGCGTGGGCATAGTGATTAAAGGCCGGTGCCTGGTACCGCTCTTTGTAGATAACGGCATCATCCGATGAAGTGATGGTATTCCCGAACTGAATCCGATGGGCGAAGCTCTCCTGAATTCCGACTCCCATCCGCACGCTTTGGGGGATTCTCATGGAACGGTTTTCCAAAACCCCATTGTTGAACCGATACGACCCTCCTCCGTGATCGCTTGCCACTCCGTGCTGGCTCCCATAACTGTAGGAAGAGGCGCCATCCTCAAGGTGAAAGTCCAACCGGTCATGGTTGGCATGCCCCTGGGCGATGGTGAATAGGCTCCAGGCATCTCCCACCGATAGTTCCGATGCGTTGATCGTGTTGTCGTGAATCTTGAGCGAAGAAAAGCCCAGATTTGGATCTGCAATCAACGGATTGCGATCCCCATCCACACCCTCCCACCACCAGTCGGTACGAGAACCAGACACATCGCTGCCAGTATTGGTGATGCCGTTGTAGTCCGTCTGCACCTGGATCCGATCCCGCGCTTGCCAAAGCTCTGTTTGTTGCGTGTCATTCAGTCTTAGGATCATCTCCCCTCCCAGCAGTTGATTCGCTCCCGTTCCCACGGCGCTGCGCAGCGTTACCCTCCGTTTTTCATCTGCTGCATCGGGGTTGCCCACATTGGTAATGTTGAACCGGCCATAGTATTGATCCGTATAGTTCGGTTGTGCGATCCAAGCTGTAGAGAAGAGAACGTGACTTTCCAACTCCGCCATCAACTGCTCGATGTTTGTGCTGTTGGTGGCAACAACACCCCAATCATACTCGTAGTCGCGCAAAAGACCAGCATGTGAAGCGGCGCGATTCACCGTGGTATCGATCCCCAATTGCTGGGCCACTTGCCCTCCTGCATGATCAGAAAAACGGATCTGATAACTGGTATTTCGATTCCCGGTATTGTCCATCTCAATTCGATGTCGGCCGCTTCCCGGAGGGTCTTCGATTCGGAGGAAGGTATTTTGGGTGTTGGTGTTCACAATCTGATCGTTGTTGACTAGAGTTTGGAGATTGGCTTGCAGAAGTGTACGAACCTCCTCCAAATCTCTATCCCCAACACCAATTCGGCGGATATGCCGATAATACACCCCGTGAGAAACCGTTGTGGTGTTTCTGTTTGTCACGGTATTGTGAAGGTTCAGTTGATTGGCCATACCCCCAACCGCGTCCAACAGGGAGATCGCATAACTTGTGTTCGCACCGGCAGTATTTCGGATCTCGATCCGGTTTAAGTTACCCAAAGAAGGATGGACGGCGCGGATAAATGTAGAACCACCCGGATTGGCCAACTCGTCCTGATCCAACATTGAAACCAGCCGATCTTGCAGAGTCGTTGCGATTTCATCGAGATCACGGTCTCCGATATCATTGATCAAAAGGACATTATTGTGATGAACCAAATGCCCGCCCGCATAACTGGCTCCCCGTTCGATCGTCGAAACCAGATTCAGTTCGTTGGAAATCGCGCCCGTATGGCTGTTGATCTTAAGCTGATACCGAGTATCCGCCACGCCGCTATTTTGAATGAGGATTCGATCCAAGTTTCCAGACCCGTTTTCTAGTTGGAAGACACTGTCTTCGGTGACCGGATTCGAGATCCCGTCATTGGTTAAAACAGTCGATAAGGCATTTCGAAGAGACAGGCGAATTTGGGACAAACTCTGGTTGCTGACATTTGCAGAGAAGGTATGGTTATGATAAACCGCATTCGAAGACCGGTTCCCGCTTCTGCTGATCGAATTGGTCATGTTCAGAAGATCCCAGTCTCCACCGACCACATCGGAAA
Source organism: uncultured Thermotogaceae bacterium (assembly GCA_964580185.1). Taxonomy (GTDB): domain Bacteria; phylum Thermotogota; class Thermotogae; order MWEM01; family MWEM01; genus CAYWWY01. The sequence continues at coordinate 7,093 of CAZOJQ010000033.1, read as the reverse complement.
AGGTAAGCCGATATGGCGATCCATTGTTCACGGTAAACCCCCGAAGCGTTCCGCCCCCTGTCGTGGCCGTAAGTCCAGATATGGGTAAATCAGCCACAGCCTGCGCATTGATGGCATCTTGAACGATATCCAAAAAACCACCGACCCCGGTCTGCAAAAACTGATTGCTGATGTCGATTTCAAAGGTGTGATTGTGGAAGACAGATTGCCCATCATCCCAAAGTCCGCTCCCCGCTGTGCGATTATACCCATTCAGACCCAGTTCCGTTTCCACAGAATCTCCTGCGCCATCCCCAACGATCAGGGCATTATGCGAACCTGTGTTATCAATCCTGAGTCTTGTTCCATCTGCGGGACCAACAACGTCGAAAACCAAACCTTTTCCCCCAAAAGAACCATTCAAGGTAGCAGCAATTTCTGCAATGGTTTGCCCGCTTACATCTACTGTTGTTCGGGTATAATAGTCTTGAAGCGCTCCAGTCCGAGAGGCTCCTTGCGCGAGGTTATCAACTGAGCTTATTCCCAGTTGATTGGATTGGTCATCGGATATCCGGATGGCTTCTCCATGATTGTTATCCACCCGAATACGGTATCTTCCACCTACCGATTCTATGACAAAATCGATATTATTCGGGTTGAATACGTTGTGATAATTTTGAAGCGCCAATCGTGCGTTAGCGATATCCAGTCCTCCAATATTGACAGTTCCAAGGGAATCACCGGAACCTGCTTTTACGATGGTCACGTTATAGGTGGGTGGAAGGACGTAGGTTGTATCGAACGAAAGGGTCTCAGATGGTTTGGCTTGGTAGGTGGCTTCTACTCCGACCCGGCTGACGGATGCAGTCTGATAGGTGAGCTCCATTTCCACTTGGGAGGCCGTAGAAGTGCGATAATCCAATGCCATATTCACCTGAGCCCCTGCTTCGGACTTATAGGTCAACTCCATATCTACTTCCGATCCGATTGCAGAAACATAAGACGATATCGCTTGGATATCAGAAGCCAGAAGATCTCGAGGATCCAGGGCATTTACCCGAAAGTGTGTGAATACGTTGGTGTTGAAAGCCACATCGGTTTGGAAAGCCACATCTTCGGGAAACACAAACCCGGCAGGATCAACATCCACGATCGTCCCCCCTCCGGATCCGCCTATGTCTACCCAAGCCACTTCAGTCTGCGCATTCACGACTCCCTGGGAAGAAACCACATCCATCCGTACATCGATGTTGTCCCTTCCTGTGGAACCCACCCCACGGATCAGGTCATTCATGGAATTGGGGTAATCATCAAAAATCGCCATGAAGGGTACTTCCTTGGCAGGGGTGATCTCGTAGTCGCCAAATGCCACGATATTGGGGGTAGGGGTCACATCCATCGAAGTGATTCCCAAGACAGTATCGGGAGTTGAAGTCTCGTTTCCAAACCCGTCCAGATAATAGATCCCTCCGAAGGGAACCTCTCGGCTTTCAATCAAATAGGATTCTTCTTTCAGACCGGTAGCTTTGAAGGCTACCAGTCCGGAATACTTCCCGCTTTCCGGAGACTTTTGAACCCCATCGGAAACCGTACCGTTGATCTGGTTGTAGATGTGGGAGTTCTGCACTTGGCTGGCGCCTCCGCTGATCTCCATATCCAATCGAAGGGCACCAGAAGACTGGGTAAGCAAACTATCAGCCGCATTCATCACCAAATGGTTCTGCCCCGACACAAACTCGACCAAATTCGAGCTGCTGGAAACCCTCAAAGAGGCAGAGCCGTCCAGAAGCTTCATCGTGTTGAACTCCGTGTGTTGGGCGATCTCATCCAGATTCTTTTTCAGGTTTTGAATCTCGTCGTTGATCTTCATCCGGTCTTCCATTGTATAGGTGTCGTCTGCAGCTTGAACCAGCAGTTCCCTCATCCGCTTGAGTACCTCATGCGATTCTTGGAGCGCCCCTTCAGCCGTCTGAATCATAGAAATCCCGTCTTGGGCGTTGCGTATCGCTTGGTTCAATCCTCGAACCTGAGCCCGCATCTTTTCACTGATTGCCAACCCTGCTGCATCATCAGCACTCCGATTGATCCGAAGCCCAGTAGTGATTCGCTCAAGATGAACCGGCATTTTATTCGCGTTTCTGGCCACCTGTCGCCATGCAACAAAAGCCGCTGCATTGTGACTGATGATCATCGAGAACCACCTCCAAGAAACTTTCCCTCGGCGGTAGTATCGGTCGGAATGGATTGTTGCTTTAGCTGATCGTTTTCACTCCTATCTTCTTAGGTAAAAGATCTCGAAGCAGCAGTAGGTAAATCATCGGAAGAAGAAACTTCTTTATAGCAGAAGAATTCCACTGTCGGGATATCCTGCGAAAAAGTTGGAGTATCGGCTTTTTTTACTTGTTTTCTTTTTGGTACACCGAGTCTTATCGCTTATTCCTTCGGATTGATATACCTCAAAAAGGTAGGTTGGATCACATGTTTTACCACCAGATCGATATACTCTGTGGCCGCGTCGGTCAAAGCGCCTTCGTTCTGTTTTTTGATCTCAGGATCGGACATGGTTCCCGTACGGGCAGTTTCGAGGTTGTCTTTTGCGGTTACGACAAGGATTTCTTTCAAGAATGGCGATTGGAACATATTGATTATCCGTTTCTTGTCGATCTCGCTCTTGTCCTTTTCCAAAGAATGAATCTGCACGAACATGCCTTCATCCAGAAGCATTTCATCACCCTTTCTAAATAGGCCTTTATTTAGACGATTGTATTGAGATACTGTCAGTTCGTCTGGCCTTCGATTTGATCATCAACCTCTTCCAAGGGATCGGGAATCGTTTGGCCCAAATGAATGAATCCGGTAACGCAAGCCATCCAGTCCTTCCCCAAAAAGAAGGATACCCCGATTATGGATCGGCCGCGATCGATTATACCATAGTTATCCCTCATCATAACTGATTTTCCTAAAGGCGGGAGAAATTCAAGTTTCCTTAAGGTCTGCCGATATTTGGGATAAGAACCTCTCTGGCCAGAGGAAAAAACGCCCACCAACGGACGGTGGGAATCATCAAAACAAGGAGGTAGAAAGCTATGCGGATTTATCACAACATTCCGGCATTGAATGCGTGGAGAAACAGCACCTTGATCAGCGGACAGATGGCTAAATCGTTGGAAAAACTGTCCACAGGATTGCGGATCAACCGCGCTGCAGACGACGCGGCAGGGCTGGCAATCAGTGAAAAGATGCGGGCTCAGGTACGAGGATTGAACCAAGCGATTCGGAACGCGCAAGACGGGATTTCAATGGTTCAAACAGCAGAAGGGGGCTTGAACGAAACCCACGCGATTTTGCAGAGGATGAGGGAATTGGCGGTCCAAGCGGCCAACGACACGTACACCTCTCAAGATCGAATGGAGATCCAAAAGGAAATCAACCAGTTGGTGGAAGAGATTGACCGGATCAGCGCCACCACAGAATTCAACAACAAGAAACTTCTGGACGGGTCCACATCGGCCCTGGTTTCTTCCGACAAGCTCACCACCCAAATCTTCATGCGTGACGGGTTGCGGGTGCTTGACCAATTCGGACAGAAAGCGCCGGGCGGTGGAAACTACAAGCTCGAAATCGAATCCTCACCCGGTCTGAACGAAGTCCAAAAGACAGACATCTTTAAGATCAAACACGTTGGCTCCACTGCGGAAGTAGCAGAAACCCAGGAAGGCCAGTTCGGAGGGATTGCCTATCTGACGATAGGAGAATCCGCTCCTACCATTGTGACAGGCGGCGGAGCTGGATCAGCCTTTATTACAGTCTATACTCAAAACGAGAATGTTATGTCAAACATTAAGGTTTCTATTCTCGTTGGAGAAACAAGCGCTTCAACCTCGTACAATGCTGAAGCAAATGAAATCCTTGTGTATGTTACTACTGCATCAACTACAGCCGAGGCAGCAACCCTCATTCAAAGCGCTCTGGAATCCTTGTTTACGGCTGCGGGAAGTTTTGTAGTTTCCGCAACTGAAGGCGCACAAGTGTTTACAGTGCTCGGTACCATATCCGGAGAAGTAATGGCATATGGAGTGCCTCAAGGTATTGATGCGATCAGGATCGGAAACATTTCTGGAAGCAATGATTTAAACGTTCGTCTCATTTCTGGGACTGCTGCGGCTTCGTATGTCGATACTGGAACCCAGACCCTGTATGTAACGATCGGAACCGCAGGAATCACTGCCACTGACTTACAAGCTCTGATTCAAAATAAACTGGATAGTGCTGCAGCAACGATCGGTGTCTATAGCGCAGCAGTGCAATTGAGCAATCTGTCTGCTGCGGGTACCACAGGTTCCGCGCTATTTACAACAAGCGATCTACAAAACAGAGCGGTTCTTGCAGATTTTGCCAACGCGATCCAAAACGTAAAAATCGAAGGAGCCACAGGCGGAACCTTTACCCTGACCCATACTGTCTCTGAAGTGAAAGTGTTGGATGTGTCCAATGTGTCTGCAGGAAGCAGCAATATCCTTTTCAGAATTGGAACCGGAGCCCCGACCACAGGAATCGAAGCTTCCGCGATGACAACCGCTACTCTCCTTGCTGAGTTGGAGGGTTTGTATGGCGCGGGTATGGTCGAGGTGGAAGAAACCCAAACAGGCCAATTCCGAATTCGGTTTGATGCCTCTGTAGAAGACTCCAACATCATTATGTACATGACTGCTGACCATACTCTTTCCGTTCAAACGGTGCAGAGTTATGGCACTGCAACCACTGATGCCATTGCCTACGACGCCACCACTGCTGATGTCCAAGCGGCTTTGGAAGCGCTAAGCACGATTGGAGCAGGGAATGTAAGGGTAAGCGGATCGGCAGGAAACTGGGATGTAGAATTTATCGATGACATGGGTTACATGAAACAGAATCTGCTTGAGATCGATGGACGGCTTTTGCAGAATCCCACGGGTGCTCTCGGTGACATCGCGCATGGAAATACCCGCCTCTACGACATCGACCGATTCTGGGATGCCAGCGGGAATTTCATCTTGGAAACCCCTCAGACCATCACTTTGGTACAAGGGGATGGAAAACGGGCAACCTTTACCTTATCGGAAGCCGATACGATCGATGATGTCGCTCAGAAACTCAATCACGCGATTGGTGTTGGGTTGGGCCAGCTCAATGTGCATGAGCTCAATAAAGACGACCACGCTGATAAGTTTGTATCGTATGTGTATGACAATTACCAAGACGGAGATACTGGGTTGGAAGCCTTGAAGGGTACCTTTGTCATCCGAAGCGCCATTGCCGGAAACGAAGGAAAGATCACTTTTGTCGGCGATGACGCCACCATCAACGCCCTCAGTCTCACCACCATCCAGAACGCCCGAAACAACTACTACACGGTAACTGTTCGCGAAGTCCATAACGATAAAGTCGTTGCTGAGAACGTACAGCTTTCCGAAAACAAACTGATTGGTGTTGTTCACCAGAATGTGGATGTTCAGTTCGCTTCAAGTGAAGGAGTTCGAGTTTCTTGGAATGAAGAAACGAAAAACTTTATCTTCGAAGGGGGCGCTGCCAACATGAGCACAACCTTCGTTCACCTTGCAGATCGCACGAATGTCTATCACATTGGGGCCAATCAGAAACAGGACATCGGAATGGGTATCGGTAACATGAGCAGCCGGGCTTTGGGAATCTCTGGTTTACAGGTAACCAGTAACCCCTTGGCCAACCAAGCGATCGGTAGATTAGACAATGCGATCGGTATGGTTTCTAGTGAACGCTCCAAGCTTGGAGCTTTGCAGAACCGATTGGAACACACCATCAACAACCTGGGTGTGACCATGGAGAACCTGACCGCAGCTGAATCCCGAATCCGTGACGCTGATATGGCATGGGAGATCATGAATTTCACCAAGCAGCAGATCCTGCTTCAGTCTGCCAACGCCATGCTGGCTCAAGCCAATCAGCTTCCTCAGAATGTCCTTCAGCTCCTGAGATAAGGTTTGTTTCCTTTTTTACTGCAAGACAGCATTGACCCCCCTTTTGGGGGGTCTTTTTTTCAGCGAATTATGCTATAATGCAATGGAATCCCACGAACAAGGAAACCGGTAATTCAAGCCATCGCTAACGATTCCGATAATTAGGCATGGTTGAAAATCGAAGAGGTGAACAGCAATGAAAGAACGGGTGCAAATCCTATTCCCTGATCAAAAAAAGGCTTATGAAGGCGACATGGTGTCGGGTAGTTTAAATGGCGAAGGCCAGTTATGGTATATGCGCACGGAAACCTTGCACTACCAGGGTCAATGGGCAGACAATCGCCCTCATGGCTGGGGAAAAGCCTTTCACCCGAGTGGAAGCCTGTGGTATGAGGGGGAATGGAAAGATGGTGAACGGAATGGAGAAGGGAAGCAGTATGATGAAAAAGGAAATATCCTGTATGAGGGAGAATGGAAAGCAAATCGATTCCACGGTTTAGGGAAGTTGTATGACTCTCAGGGGCATTGGATATATGAAGGGTCTTTTTCCGTAGGGAGAGAAGAAGGAGAGGGAAGGCAGTACCACCCTGAAGGTGGATTGGCCTACCAGGGGCAATGGAAGGAAGGGAAACCCCATGGTCAGGGAATCAAATACCATTCAAACGGTTTGATCTGGTATGAAGGCAGTTTTGAAGATGGTCAATCGCATGGATCAGGAAAGGCGTACTATGAAGAAGGGGGCCTAGCGTACCAGGGAAATTGGAAGGATGGCTTACGCCATGGTGAAGGCAAACTGTACGATAATGATGGTCATTTGGAATACTTCGGGCAGTGGAACAAGGGCGAGCCACTTGCACAGGATATCGAAATTGCGGAAGAACAACAAGGGATGAGTTTCGTTCAGAATATGTCGGTAGAATCGTTCAGGCAAAGCTTTCCGCAATTTGAAATGACAGATCGGAAAGAGGTCATCATTGATCTCGGGCGATGTGTCGCCTTTCACTTCACGCCCCTTACTCCATTGGAAATGGATTGGAACCCTTTTGTAGCCACATTACAGCAGTTCGAAGAAGACCCGGATCTTACCTACGATCGATACATCTTGTAATCCTATTACGATTCTTATCCTAGAATAAACA
>CAZOJQ010000032.1:0-35502 GCA_964580185.1 uncultured Thermotogaceae bacterium | reverse complement strand
AGTGAAATAGAGACCCTTTATGGGTATCCGAAAAGCCCCCGTTCCGGGGGCTTTTCTAATCCCCGAGAAGAGTGACGGGCTTGGATTGACATGCCCAGATACCCCCACCTATCGGTGGAAAGACAGAAACCCCAATGATTGAAAGAAAGGAAGTGGAACGCATGGATGAACCAATCAACGCTAACGCTCTGTTCATGGGGCCAAAGTCAGAAAACTACGATTTTTTTCAGAAGATGCTCTTGTTCCTTATGGATGATCACGCCGACTGGCGTCGGTTTTTCCATCCCGATGATTCACTCATTGTCAGCGATCATGAAAAAAACCAAGAAGGGTTTCGTCATACCCTCCAAAAAACCCGTGAGGCTCTTGTCGATCTTGCTGGGCAGTTACAGGATAGCTCTACCCCATGGTTTTCGCCCCGCTACTTGGGCCATATGAACACCGATACCCTAATGGCAGCCAATTTGGGGTATATGGTAACCATCTTGTACAATCCCAATAACTGCGCGTACGAAGGATCTCCAGCGACCACGGCTTTGGAAATCGAAGTCGGACGACAGCTTGCCATACTGATGGGGTATGATCCGAATCAATCTTGGGGCCACATCACATCGGGGGGAACAGTTGCCAATTACGAAGCGATATGGTTGGCCCGAAACCTTGCATCCTTTCCATTGGCAGTCCAAGCTTGCCGTCCGGACCTCGTTGATGGATTCGATGAATGGCAGCTTTTGAACCTGTCTACAAAACAGATTCTCGACCTAATGGATCGAACAAAGGAAGAAGGCTGTTTTGAAGAAGTCAAACGACACACGGTACGCGGAAAAGGGATGCATCATTCCATTCCGGGAGCAGTAATCGTACCCCAATCAAAGCACTATTCTTGGACCAAAGCCGCCGATATCTTTGGAATTGGCCAAGATAACTTGTATGCAATTCCGGTCAAAGAAAACTATCGGATGGATGTCCAAGAACTTCAGAGACAGATGGATTCGTTGATTGCGGAAAAAAAACCCATTCTTGCGGTAATCGCCGTTGTCGGCTCAACCGAAGAGGGCGCGGTGGATGAGGTTCACGAAATCGTTCGACTCCGCGACAACTACGCCAAACAGGGGATTTCGTTCTATTTGCATATCGATGCCGCGTACGGGGGGTATGCCCGCGCGCTGTTTCTGGATGAAACCAATCGGTTTGTCGATTACGAAGAACTCGCTTCTCGAAACCCCCAACCAAACCATAGCGAACCGGGATGGTTGAGTCGGGATGTCTATGAAGCCTTCCGGGCGATGGCGGATGCCGATTCCATTACCGTTGACCCCCACAAACTCGGCTACACTCCTTACGCTGCTGGCGCGATCGTAGCCGCTGATCGGAGGATAATCGATGTCATCTCCTATTTTGCGGCCTATGTATTTGACAAAAATGAAGACAATCCCATGTTGCTGGGAAGCTATATCATGGAAGGATCGAAATCCGGAGCGGCCGTTTCCGCTGTATGGATGGCGCATAAGGTTGTTCCCCTGAACCGATCTGGGTACGGTCAGATTATCAGCGCCAGCATCGAAGGGGCATATCGATTCTATCACTCTTTGCAAACCCATCCCCCCTTAGAAATCAAAGGGCGGCGATACCGCGTATTGCCGTTGACTCAACCCGATATCAACGTCATCGACTATGCCTTTCATGAAGTGGGAACCAATGACCTAGCAAAGATGAACGAACTCAACCTGTACATTTATGAACAATGTTCCTACAAATCGGGACCGCTATACTCCAATGAGTTCATTACCTCCAAAACAGCGTTGACAAGGGAAGAATATGGAGATGTTCCGGGAAGGTTTGTTGAACGGTTTGGTATTGATCCGGCTGAGTGGAATCGATATGGGAGCGTGACAGTCCTTCGATCGTGTGTGTTAACGCCGTATTTGATGAATCATTCTACCTACGAAACGTACTGGAGAACCTTTCTCCATGCCATGGAAAAAGCCATCAGCACCTATTGCTGACCCGAAAGAACCGATAGCGAGCGGATTGGGGCATCGGATGGAAGCGCAACGCGCGCAACAAGGATTGAGAGATCGGCTACCCTTTCACCGACCCTGCCAGAAGCCCGCGGATGAAGTACTTGCCCAAAAGAATGTAAACCAAAAGAGTGGGGATTGCTGCAACAAGGGCCCCAGCCATCTGCATATTCCATTGAATCACTTGGCTTCCAGCCAAATTGACCAAAGCCACAGTGATGGGTTGCTTGGTCGGTTCGCTGGTAATCGTGACCGCAAAGAGAAATTCGTTCCAAATGTTTGTGAACTGCCAGATAACGACCACGACCACCGCAGGAATCGATAAAGGAATCAAAATTCGGAAATAGGTGCTAAACATGTTGGACCCGTCGATCGATGCTGCTTCGAGCATCTCGTCGGGAACATCCATGTAGTAATTGCGGAAAATCAAGGTGGTAATCGGTAACCCATAGATCACATGAGTTAGGATTAGTCCACCCAAAGATCCATAAAGACGGATATTCTGAAGAAATTGGATTAATGGAAAGAGAATGGATTGATAGGGAATAAACATTCCAAACAGGATAATGATGAAGACAATGTTGGCCCCCGGGAACTTGATCTTGGAAAAGATGTATCCGTTGATGGAGCCCAGAAATGTGGAGATTAGGGTTGCCGGGATAACCAAAAGAATGCTGTTCATCAAGTTCGGCCCCAGGCGTTGGAATGCTGCCTGAAACCCTTCCCACGACACTTCCTGAGGCAGGTGCCACATCGTTGACACACCAATATCCCGAAGAGGTTTCAGACTGGTCGCCAAGAGCATATAGATCGGAAGCAGGTAGGACGCCGAGATGATGATGAGGATTGTATAAAGCACGATGCGGCTCCAATTCCTTCTCCGTGGCATGATCACGCCTCCTTCCGCATTGTGGAAAGAAGATACGGCACAATTACAACTGCCACCATCAATAACATAATCACAGAGATAGCGGCTCCCAAAGAGTAGCGATTCGAGCGGAAGGTTAGTTCAAACATGTAAATCGCTGGTACATCGGTCACATTGTTCGGACCGCTCCCGGTCATCGCATAGACAAGGTCAAATATCTTCAGTGAAATGTGCCCCAGAATGATCATTGCGCTGAGCGTAATTGGCTTCAACATCGGGAATTTTATCTTCCAAAAGGTTTGCATCGCGCTCGCGCCATCCACGCGCGCTGCTTCGGTCAATGTGTCAGGGATCGATCGCAAACCGGCCAGGTACATTGCCATTGTATACCCCGACAGTTGCCATACAGCTGCAATGATAACCGGAATGAGCGCAAGATTGAAATTCCCAATCGAATCGGTTGACGTAAACCATCTCCATTGGAGGGATTGCAGTCCGAAGAGTTCAAAGAACATATTGATACCGGCTGGATTTCCGGGCAAAATTCCCGGCATAAATACCCAGTTCCATACAGTTCCTGTGACAACGAACGAAAGCGCCATAGGAAAAAGAAAGATGTTTTGAAAGATCCGTGAACCTTTGAGTTTTTGATCCAGCAATAAGGCCAAAAGGATTCCCATGACCAGACATCCCGTCAGAAAAAAGAGGGTAAAAAAAAGGGTATTCCAAAGATCCGTCTGAAACCTTGGGTCCTGGAACAACCGTTCATAATTCCGAAAGCCGACTGATTCGTAAACTCCGCTCGCTAATCGCGCAAAAGTATTCCAATTCGCAGTAGAAGCCCGAATGGTCCAAGAAATGAATCCATAGACAAAAATTCCTATGGCAACAATCGTTGGCGCGACTACGAGAAACCCAAACAATTTGTTCTTTCTTTTTCGCATGAAGCCCTCCTGCGTTGACTCCATCAAATAGAAAGGGGCTTTCCTTTGAGAAAGCCCCTTTCCTTGAACTGTTTAGTTGATTGTATAATCTTCGTCTTCTGCAGCGAAGAAGATTCCTTGAATGGCTTGATCCACATTCAGCGTGGTGATGAACCGATTCACAACATCGTTCATCGCTGTCGCAAATCCTTCGGGCGCAGCAGATCCATGGGCGATCGAAGGGGATAAAGAAAGGGTCGCGAAATCGTTCAGACACCATTGGAGATACACGTCATACTTGGAGTAGTCTGCGTCCATTCGCGCGGGAATCGAACCTTTTATGGGATTGAATGTGTCTTGCGCTTCAACACTTGCGATGAACTGAAGCCATCGAAGGGCATTCGCACGGTTCGGCGCATTTTTGGGCAGGCCAAATGTATCGGATACAACCATAAAAGTATCATGGGTCTCAGGAACCGCAAACCATCCAAAATCTACTCCCGGTTCCCACCCCATTGTTTTGAAGTATCCTTCCGCCCAGTCTCCCATAATATTCGCAAAGGCTCGTTTCTCATAAACCATGCGAGAAGCGTCCTGCCAGGTAAGGGCCGCATGATCGCTGTTAAAGAAGGGGACAAGAGAAGCCAACCGCTCGAAGGCTTTTTTCAACGCGTAATGGTCGAAGCTTTGGCTTCCATCCCAAAGCTTATTATATCGATCTGGGCCGAAGGTAGACAAAAGAAGTGTTTCAAACAAATGTCCCGCTTCCCATTTGTCTTTGTCCCCAAGAGACAGTCCGACATATCCCTTATCTTTGGCTTTTTGGAGATAATACCGGAACTCATCCATACTCCGAGGAGCTGATGTCATTCCAATCTCTTTGGCGATTGCCATGTTGTAGAATACCACATTTCCTCTATGCACATTGACAGGGATCGAATATACTTCGCCTTTGTAGGAACAGATTTCCATAATGGATGGAGGAAACTTGTCGTACACCCCCCAATCTTTGAGATACTGCGTTATGGGTTCCATGTAGCCCGTTATGACATACGTGTCGGTAAGCTCCTCGCCTGCGTGCACTTGGAAAGAATCCGGGGGATTGTTACCCAGCATTCGGGTTTTCAGGACCGCTTTTGCGTTGACTCCAGCCCCACCCGCTACAGTCGCGTTGATGACGCGCACATCGGGATATTGTTCGTTGAAGAGCTCAATGAGCGCCAGCAAACCCTCTTCTTCTCCGCCTCCAGTCCACCAACTGAAAATTTCCAGTTGGCCCGAACCAAACATACTGAGCGCGAAACATGCTACCAAGAGTCCGATCAGCCATCGTTTCATAATGATCCCTCCTTTTTCCCTTGATCGGGAAATGATCTACCATCATTTATCATACCAGATTCGAATCAAGAAAAACAAGAGGCATTCTGGCTGGCACGACTTTGATATGGCTGAAGGTCAACCTCGCAACATTCGCTTAATCCGGTTTTGGGCAACCGACTCGATCCTCTGCGCCCCGATCGTCGCGGCCGAGAGAAACCCAACGCATTTCCCTTAGTTCTCCCTCTCTGATTTCCACCTTTCGATTTCCATATTCTTCGGCAAACTTCATGTTGTGGGTGATCATCATAACTGTCACATCCAAATCTTCATTGATCATCCGGGTCAGATCCATTACCCTTCTGGCGCTCGTCGGGTCGAGCGATGCGGTATGCTCGTCCAAAAGCAAGACTTCTGGACCGGTAATAATCGCCATAACCATAGCCAACGCTTGCTTTTGACCTCCAGACAGTTCTTCGACGACTGTGTTCATCCGTTCTTCCAAACCCATATTGAGATGTGTGAGCAATTCAATGGCTTTGGGATGAATCTTGCTGAACTTCAGTCCTCTGTTCCCTTTTCTGGACGCAATTTTCAGATTGTCTCGTATGCTCAGATTCGAAAATACGCCAGAATTCGGATCCTGATAGACTCTTCCGATCAAGTGGGCCATTTTCGCCTGAGAGGGTTTTTTGATCTCCTTGCCTTTCAAATAGTACCGCCCGTCATTCGGTTGCAACTTGCCCAAAACCACATTCAAAAGGGTGGATTTCCCTGCGCCGTTCGATCCGACAATCACCAGAAAATCTCGTTTATGGGCTTCTAGACTCACTTCTTTCAATGCTTTTTTTTCGTTTTCTTTGCCGAGGTTGTACACGACCGTTACGTTTTCGAGCCTGAGCATAATGATTTCACCCTGCCTTTTATCGATTTTCTTGCCTTGGGGTTTTTGATCAGGCTAAACCCGATCACACTGATGATAAAAACCGCGGTCAAAAATTTCATATCACTGGCGCGAAAGCCGATTCTGTATCCGTATCTCATAACCAAGGCCAAAATGATCTGATACACAATCCCTCCGACAACGGGCGCAACCAAACCATACAGGGGTTTGAACTTGTCGAAAATGATCTCACCCACCATCACCATGGCCAATCCGGTGATAATCATCCCTTGCCCCATGGTCACATCGGAAAAACCCCCATACATGGAAAACATTCCTCCCGATAATGCGACAAATCCATTGGCCAGAGATAATCCCAGAATACTGATCAAATCCCGGGATAACCCAAAGGCCACCACTCCGTCCGGATTGCTTCCAAACCCTCTCAACACAGTCCCCAAATCGGTCTTTAGGAACAGAAACAACCCAAAAATGACCATAGCGACAATGGCTGAAATCAGAAGCAGATCGGTTCCATTCCCTTGATGATTGAAGATATTCAGAGCCCCGGCTTCATAATACTCCGTCTCCGGGGTGGTATGAATCACCGATGGTTTGTCAGCCAAGAGCGCATCAAAGTCCCCGAACAACTCCGCCAGAGGATCCACGCCGCTGATTTCCTCATAAATGGTCAGACTAATCCGCTGCCGGGTCGTTGGGATGGGAAGGTTCGGACCGTTCATCACGCGGATATTGATCGAATACAACATAGTCATCACCAATATCCCCGCTAGAAGGACATGCACTTTCAGTTTTCTGAAGATCAGCCCTGTGACCGAACCCGCCACCCCCCCCAGAACCATGGCGATCATCAACGCCAAATACGGGTTCATTCCCAACACGATCAAAGCAACCGTAACCGCTCCGCCCAAACCAAAAGAGCCTTCCACTGTCAGATCCGGCATATTCAGGATTCGGAATGTTAAAAAGACACCAATGCCCGTAATGCCAACAATGATGCCCTGTTCGATAATCGCAATCAATTCCCGGCCTCTTGCTCATGGGCATTTTGGACAATTCGGTCCGCTCGGGCCATTACATTTTCGGGGATTTCGATGCCCAATTCCTGCGCCAAATCAAGGTTGATATACAGAATCAAGGAATCCGCGCTAATCAATCGTGATTCCAGATCGCTTGGGGAAACTCCCTGCAAGATCTGATAAACGATCTCTCCGGTTTCCAGGCCGATCTTGTAATAATCAAAACCAAATCCAACAATCCCGCCCCCTCTGGCAATATCGATATCGCCTGCCATAATGGGAACCTTGGCTGTTTTCGCGATTCGCCCGATTGCCGCAATGCTCGAGGCCGCGGTATTATCCGTCCCGATATAGATGAAATCAAGGTCGTTCACCACAGCATTCAAAGCCGTGATCATTTCCGATGTGGTGCTGCCGATGATCTCAATCAGCAATAGACCCAATTCTTCGCAGGCAGCTCTGGCAGCCCTTGTGATCGATACTGAATTGGCTTCTCCCGAATTATACACAATGCCGACGCGCTTTGATTGGGGCAGAATCAATTTCATCAAGCGGATTTGGGATCGGACTGGAGTCATATCGCTGATCCCCACCACATTGCCTTGGTTTTTTCCCAGATTGGCGATCAAAGAAGCACCAACGGGATCGGTTACGGCAGAAAAAACAACCGGAAGACCTCGTACTGCATTGGCAAGGGATTGGGCCGAAGGAGTTGAAATCCCTACCACAAGGCTCAGATTGCTGCTTGAAAACTGCTGCGCGATGGAAATGGCCGTATTCATATCCCCTTGAGCCGTCTGATAGAGCTCTTCGAAATCTTCTCCCTTGATCATTCCATTGTTGGCCAATTGGTCCATAATACCCTGCCGTACTGCTTCCAAGGCTGGATGCTCCACAATGGCCGTGATACCGATGCGTTTCATCGACAGACCTACCGTCATTACACATACCGCCAAAAGAATAAGTACCAACGCCTTTTTCATGATCCCTACCTCCTCGTATAATATGGGGAAAAAAAAAGGGCACCCAATCGTTGGATGCCCTCTTACTTGTTTCTTGTCGTTTATCTATGACAAAACAGACAAGAACCTCCTAAAGGGCACTTGCCGGCTAAAATAAAAATATGCGCGATTTCCCAGTTCGAATGCGGTTCTTCTACAAATCACAATGCATACTCCCTACAGTGAATTTTCGGTATTCTAACACAAATGCCAAGAGAAAGTCAACTCTATGAAAATCTAGTTCAGATCCCTGAACCATTGGCAAAGTTCGTAGGATTCCTCAAACACCCGACCAATACTCATACAAATGAGCGTAGGTTGTTCAATAAATAGAAGAAATGCGCCGTTTTATCCCTTGACTCTGCGCTTTGGTTTGTGTTATACTTATAGTAGTAATAGGTATGACTACTATTACCGAAGGTTGGGTGATAAGGATGATCGATACAGGGCTGTTGGAGGAAATGGGGTTTTCTCAGAATGAAGCGAAGTGTTTCATCGCTTTGACCATGAAGAGTCCGATGACTGGGTACGAGGTGGCCAAAACAGCTGGAATCACCCGGACGATGGTGTATGACGTCCTCAAACGACTTGAAAGAAAAGAGTGCGTGAAAGCCATCGAAGGGAATCCCAAGATGTATTCGGCGGTGAATTACAAAGACTTCGTTCACACAACCCGCAATGATTATGAAGAAAAACTCGACGCTTTGGAGAAGCAGCTGGAATCGATGACTCGGATATCGGATCGCGAGAATTATGTCTTCAACCTATCCGGAAAGGCTCAGATGATCGAGGCGTTCAAGAAAGCGATCCTCGAAAGCCAGACGGAAATCTACCTTTCCGCTTGGTCACAGGAAGCCCTCTTGATCGCCGATGAACTGCAACAAGCCCATGAACAGGGCGTACAGATCTATGCCTTTTCTTTTTGCGCCCTTCCCTTTTCGTTTGGAATCCAATATACCTACAACTTGGAAAATCCTCATCGAAAGTTTCCGAATCGCCGTTTGACTGGGGTCTTTGACCGGAAACTGCTCATAATGGGCGAAGGCAATGAGAAGATCGAGGAGATCGGAATTTCCACAGAAAACCCCATGCTGATGGAGATGGCCATCGATCAGATGCTGATGGATCTGATCCTTCATCGCGCCCTTCATCATTATGGATACCTTCAAGGAGCCTCCGATGTGGATCACTACAACAAAGGGGTGCAACGATTTTTTGAAGAGATTCACATGTATGAGGAGATTCCCAAACGTCTGGATCAATAACCGAAAAGGAGGATGAGCATGTTTCTGCCTCTTTCCCACTACAAACCAAATCTGAAAAAGACGATTCAAGAAATGAACCATACCTATGATGACGCATTCCATCGGAGAGGAGGCAATGTAACCTTTCGAGCCCTTCCTCCGTCCGATGTCGCGTTATACACCGATCTCGACCTGACTTCCTTCCACTATGATTCGGACATTGAAGACTATGCTCGTGTATTGTGCCACATGTTCAAGACCTCCTTCGACGCCCGAACCGAAGTGGATGACAATATGATTCCTTCTGTGACTCCGGTGCTGGGAATCGGCGATTACTCGGCTTTTGTAGCCGGGGATATTTTCTTTAAAAAAGATACGAGCTGGTCTCAACCCGTTTTACCCTCCCTTTGGGCTTTCAAAGACCTTCCCCCTTTGGGCAGCAGCATTTGGTATGGACGGTTTTTGGCGATTACCCAAGCCTTGCTTCGCCATCTACGGGAAGGGGGCATTCCATACACGCGGGGATTCTTTTCTCCTTTGGATCTAGCCGCGGCGCTCCGTGGGGATTCAATCTATATTGACTTTTACGAAGACCCGGATGGAGTCCACGCGTTCCTTGACTATTGCGCCACTGCGACAATTCAGTTTGCCGAGGATATCTATGCTCTTGTTCAACAGGAACTGGGAGACACGGAATACGGGTTGTGGTATCTGGATGGGAATATCAATATGTCCGAGGACATAGCCTGCATGATATCGGGCAAGCTGTATCGCACCTTCTGCGCGCCCCACACTCAAACTGTTATCGATCATTTTGGACGGGGGTATATGCACAGCCACTCCCGCGCCATGTACTTGGTCAAAGAGATCTGCGCGTTGCGGGGTGTGGTCAACCTTTGGCTTGCAACCGATCCCAATCAACCGCGTCCGATCGATCATCTGGATCAATTGGTAGAGGATGCGCAAGGTGTTTGTTTGGCGATCGATTGCGATCAATTTTCGGAGATCGAAGAAAACATGCGCATCCTGAAAAAAGGGAATTTTTCCCTCTGCTTGCCTGTGTCTGATGTCCAAGAAGCCATTAGCCTGAGCAACCGGTTTCAGTCCTTATGATCCCCCTGACCCCATGATCTTTGTGAAGCTCCAAAAAAGGCGTGGGTGTTGAAGCAAATGAAAGGGTGAATGGGAAGGTGTTTGGAACCCTACTGTCAATCGATCGCGCTCTGCGGACCAAAACAACCATACGGTATGCATGGACATGTGTCCTCGTGGTTCTCTGCGCTTCCTTCGTGTTTTGTCAATCGATAGGGTTCGGGATTGAACCGGTTCGTGTCTGGTTTTCGCACATCGAGGCAGAAAACGAAGCGATGCGTTCTATCGCGAAAGCCTTTACAGAAACCACCGGCATTTCTGTGGAAATCATCAGCCGAAGGGCCATATTCGACGCGCCAGCGGATCTTGTGAACAACGCGGAGTTGCCCGATCGACCGGATGTTATCCTGATGCAAGCCCCGGATATTGGCGGGCTGGTTGCCTCGGGGTATCTGTTGCCCCTCAGCATTGATCGGGATTTACGGGAACGCTTTGTTGATGTCGCTTTTGATGCCTTTACCATTTCCCAAACAACCTATGGAATCGGATACTCCATCGATACGTCCGGCCTTCTCTATAACAAAGCGTTGATTGATCCCTCCGATCTCCCAAAAACCTGGGACGACTTCTTTTCCTTGGCCCAATCGTTGACAACGATGGATGACCAAGGCCAGTTGATCCAATATGGAACGAGACTCAATCCCAAGGATATGTGGTTTCTGTACCCGATCATTCAGGAGTATGGGGGGTATTATTATGGTACCCTGCCGGATGGAACCTACAATGCCTACGATATCGGGTTGGACACCGAGGGAATGATGCTGTATGTCGAGCGGATGAAAGACGCCATGGCTCATCATATGACCATTACCAACCCCAATCACACAGAAAGTCACATATCAATGGATTTCGCCCGTGGAAGGGTGGGAATGATCCTGTATGGGCTGTGGAATGCCCAGATTTACCAAAACATGGGGGTCGATTATGGAATCGCGATGCTTCCGCGCCACCATGATGGTTCTGAATCACGGCCATTTTCAACCATTCAAGGCTTTGTCGTCAATCGATTCACGAACAATGAAGAAGCGGCCATCGCGTTTCTCGCCTTTATCCTTGAAGATGAACATCAACAGGTGTTGATCGAAGCGGGAAATCGAGGGGATCAGAAGACCGGCGAGCGGAACCCGAGCAACAAAGCGGTCATTGAAAGCCCCTATGTTCAGACTGACGAGATCTTGCAGTCTTTGACCCGGATCGGGCAATCCAGTCAACCCTTTCCGAACATTCCCGAAGGGACGATTTGGTACAACTATACGCCAACAGCCTTCCGAACCATTTTTTTCAGGGACCAGCATGGACAACCAGTCGACGCTCAAACCCATTTGCAGATGTTGACGGATCGAATCCGATCCGATGTCGCGTTGATGAACCAGACCCCGGAACATATTGCGGTCAACGCGCAGGACTTCGTTCTTCCGATCCTTCTGATCGGTGGAGTGGGATTGGTGGGTTTCTTTGTTCTCAGGAGGAGAAGGGGAAAAAGGATTCAAGACCGTTTGAGTATGAAAGAAACTGCCTTTGCCTGGATCATTCTTCTCCCGCTGCTTTTGATGTTGGGCATTTTTTACGTATACCCGATCGTTCATAACTTCTATCTATCGCTTACAGACTACAGCGGAATCAATCTCCGAGATTACGGTCTGATCGGAACAGCCAATTTCCATCAGATTTTTACGACCCAAATTCGCGGATTGGCTCAACTGACCGTATGGACCATCGCGTTTGCCGCCTTGGTGGTCGGGATTTCATTCCTGCTCGGAACCTTTCTGGCCACTCTGTTGGACCGCATTTCCTTTTCTCTCGCGCGCATTTATCGCGTGATCTTTATCCTGCCTTGGGTGGTGCCCGCATTTATAACCCTACTCATGTGGCAGGGGCTTTTGGAAACGGAAGGCGGTATGGTCAATCAATTGTTGGGCTTGATCGGGCTTCCTGGCGTACCTTGGCTTTCTCATCCAATATGGGCCCGCGTAAGCGTGGTGCTTGTCATGACCGCTTTTTCCTTTCCCTATTACATGGTCCTCGTTTTGGGGCTCCTGAAGACGATACCCAAGAGCTTTTTCGATGTTGCCTGGATCGAAGGAGCCAACGGCTTCCAAATCTTCCGCAAGATCACGCTTCCTTGGGTCTTTCGAGCTATGCTCCCTATGCTCATTATGGGGTTCATCATGCAAATGAATCAGTTCGGGGTCTATCTCTTGACCCAAGGAGGCCCGTTCGGATCCCAGTTGGGCGCGCCCGGGGCGACAGATCTCTTGATTACCTATGTGTTCAACACCGCCTTCAACACAAAACGGTATTCTTTGGCAGCTGCGTATGCTGTGATCATCTTTCTTTTCGTGGGATCCTTCGCTTTGGGGGCGATGGCATTGGGTAAAAAAAAGACAGCGGGTGAGCAAGCATGAAGACCCGATCTATGGGAAAACGAATCATCATCCATGCCCTGTTGATCTCTCTTGTCCTGATCACGCTTTTGCCCTTTATTTTTGTCGTCCTGATTGCCTTTGGAAAAGACGTGATCGGGACCACGATCTTGATTCCGGAGCAATTTTCGTTGGAAAACTTTCGCCTCTTGCTTTCCGAAACCCATTTCACCCGATGGATGATCAATTCTTTTGTGATCGCGATAGCCACCGTAGCGGTCGCGGTTGTATTGGTATCCTTGTCGGTCTACGCTCTTTCTCGATTGCGATTCTATGGCCGCCAAAAAGTGTTTCAGTCCATTCTGCTCATTCAGGTCTTTCCTCTGACCCTATCTATGGTTTCGATCTTTCGGATTTTCGCGGCTATGGGATTGCTGAACCAGATGCCCGGATTGATCATTGTGAACTCGGTTCTGGCTTCGGCGGGGTTGATCCTGGTTGCCAAAGGATATTTTGACACAATCCCGATCGATATCGATGAAGCCGCAAAGATCGATGGCGCTTCCCGGTTTCTGATTCTGTTAAAAATCAACCTGCCTCTGGCCAAACCCATGATCTCGATCATCGCCATCCAAAGTTTTGTCATCGCATATAACGAGTATGTCATTGCGAGCACCGTTATGACAAGGGGATTGGACCGGATGCCTTTGGCCGTGGGTTTGCAAAGCATGATCATGGGCCAATATGGCACCAATTGGAGTCTCTATTGCGCAGGAGCAGTATTGGGGAGCGTTCCCATGCTCGTGATCTTCTATAGCCTTCAGAAGGCATTTCTGGGTGGATTGACGGAAGGAAGTGTGAAAACGTGAATCGGAGCGCTGTAATGCATCTATCGGAATATACGTTTGCCTGGCCCATCGACTCGGATTCGTTATGCGTTCGGTTGAGAGCGGGAAAAGGGGACCTCCAAAAAGTCACGGTCTTGTACAAGAATATCTATGACCACACATCTCCTCCAGCTCGAAAAACGATGAACCGTGTTGCGCGCACGTGCGAACACGATTGGTTTGAAGTGGTCGTTTCTCTACCCGGAAAACGATTCAAATATTGCTTTGAGTTGCACAATGGTCTTGAACCGATTTTCTATACCGCAGACGGGTTTGTCTCTGAGCCCAAAGAACCCCAATTCTTTTTCTACCCCTATATCAACGAATCGGACAGGGTATTGCTCCCGAAATGGGCAGAAGGAGAGATAATTTACCAAGTCTGGATTGATCGATTCTTTGACGGCAACCCCGGAAACAACCCTGAAGGGACCAAACCTTGGGACGCCATACCCGACCGAAACACCTACTACGGAGGAGACTTTGAGGGTTTGATCATGAAACTCGATTCATTGAGCGAATTGGGCGTCAAGGCCCTATATTTGAGTCCCCTCTTCCGATCGAACACCTACCATAAATATGATGTGGTTGACTACACCAAAGTCGAAGAGATCTATGGAGGGGAAGAAGGGTTGCAAACCCTGGTGAACGCGGCCCATGGAAAAGGGATGAAAGTTATTTTGGATGCTGTGTTCAACCATTGCAGCGACCAGCACCCCTTTTTCCAAGATGTGCGAAAACACCAGGAACGGTCTCGGTACGCGAAATGGTTTACCATCCGCTCGTTTCCTATTGAAGATCCTCTTGCTGATTATGATTCTTTTGCTGGCTTGATTCCTTCTATGCCCCGATTCAATACCGATCATCCCGAGGTGATCGATTACCTTGTCGGAATCGCTCTTCATTGGACCACGAAACTGAACCTGGACGGGTGGCGTTTGGATGTGGCGGACGAAGTCTCCCATGAGTTATGGCGGGAGTTCCGAAAACGCCTTCGAAAGGCAACCCCGGATTTGCTGATCATTGGAGAAATATGGAATCAGGCAGGAAGATGGTTGCTGGGCGACGAGATGGATACCATCACCAACTATAAGTATATGAACGCGCTTCGGGATTTCGCGACTGGTGATATCGACGCAGAGCGCTTTTGGGAGCAAATGGATGCAAACCGCATGCTGTATAAAACGCCTGTCCACACCTATCTCGTAAATCTCGTGGGAAGCCATGATACCATCCGCAACCGCAGATATGTCAAAGACGAGCGAATTCATGAGCTGATGCTGCTTGTGACCCTTAGCATGCCAGGAATGCCCTTGATTTATTATGGCGACGAAATCGCCATGGATGGGGGAGAAGACCCTGACAATCGCAGAGCCATGCAATGGGGACAGAACGAAGCGCTTCGGAGCAGGATCGCGGAAATGGGACGCATCCGCAGTCAATCGGAACTCTTAAAAAAGGGGGATATGGAGATCCATGATGCTGGTCCTCGGGTCCTCGCTTTCAGTCGGATATTGGGGGATCAACGATTGATCGCGATTGCGAATTTTGATCATCAACCCACATCCCCTATTCGGTTTGACGCCGAGGTATCCCTATTGTTTGGGGCGGCACGCATAGAGGGGAAAGAGGTTCGATTGGAAGGCTGCTCTTTCGCATTGTTGAACGAACCGTCCAGTACGTGAAGGGACTACTATCATAAAGGGAGGTACAAACGCTATGGCACATCGAAACCGAGTGAAACTGATCGCGATTTGTCTGATCTTGACAACGGCACTTCTTTTTGCTTCCGGGCCCCAATTCTTTCTGGGAACCAGCGCCAATGGATATATGGTTCCCCGGGACGGAGGATATGAACTCAAACCAATTGAAGGACGAGACGGGTGGTATCGGATCACCATCGATTTCACCGAAGACAACCGGGATCCGATGTACGACGGTCATTATTACAAAGTGACAGACGGCACGTGGGATGCGAAAGGATCATGGGGTACCGAGAGCTACGCGTTCCAACCCGCTCCGGTGTATGTGACTCCTGCAGGAGACGTGGCGGGTCTCGGTTCGATTTACATCCGAGACAATGGCACGCGTACGATTGTGTTCGATTCCAATACCAAGACCATTTACGATGATTCTGTCCAGACCTTCCCGACGCCCCGAATCTATGGAGACTTTAACACTGCCATGGGGCGAGGCAGTGATTGGAGCATGTGGGATAACGAAGCATTGACCTTGACAGACCTGTATGGAGAGAAAATCTACCGGGGATTCTATACGCTTCCAGCTTACGAAGGAGATGGCGACGGGTATATGATGGTAACTGTACTCTCCACGCAATTTGATCCAACCTGGTACTATTTCGGCGCCAAAGAACAGTACAAATTTGACGGTTCACCCGCTGGAATGGGTCAAGTCAGTTCTCTGAGACCCAAGGAAGAAACAACATACGAATTCGTCTTTGATCCAGAAACCAAAAAAACCACTGTGATTCCTGTCCGCGATGGGGAAGTGAAAAATCTCCCTAGCCCTACGATTTATGGGGATTTCAATGGATGGATCGTTTTCGGCTCTCAGGCTTTTGTTCTTCAACCCACGCAAAACGCACATATCTATGAAGGATCGATAACACTACCGGCGTACACAGGCGATGGAGACGGGTATATGATGATCGTTGCGCTTTCCAAGCGGTTTTATGACGATCAATGGGGCAAACGATGGGGCGTGGAAACTCAGTATAGGTTCGATGGAACGCTTGCGGGTTTTGGCCAAGCGAGTTACCTGAAACCGGCCCAAGAGACCCTATACCGTTTTACCTACAATGCGTCCGACCACAAGACGACAGTGATCAAAGTGGATTGATTCCCGGTTGCGGAGCGGTCGCGGATGGGTCCGCGACCGCTTATTGGCAAAAGGAGCGTGCAGATGTTTCGAGACAAGGATCGAGAACCCAAGTTTTCCAATCTGGAATGCGTTCTTCAGAAAAAAACCCCCCCACGAGCTGTGTTGTTCGATTTCATTATCGGAGAGAACAAAGAACGAATGCTTGTTGGCGAAAGCTATCGCGCTGAGACAGAGTTTGACCGCATTGTGACAACCATCCGAGCCTTTGATTCCGGAGGATATGATTTTGCTCCAATCATCGTTCGAGGTCTGGAGTTTGAACGAAAAGTCCCTTTGGAAAGAAGCGCGCAGACCAAATCCCTCAATGAAGGAAGCGTAATCATCGATCAGGCTTCGTTTGAAACCTATTCGTGGCCAGAAATCGATCGATGCGATTTTTCCGTTCTGACTCGCGCCGCGTCGTATTTGCACCCCGACGCTAAGTTCGTCATTTTTTCCCATGACGGTATTTTGGAGAACACCATTGGGATTGTCGGATACGAGCAACTGTGTTTGATGCTGTATGAAGACGAGCCTTTGGCGCGGGAAATCTTTGCGCAGGTGGGGAAACGGATTTTGTCCTATTACGAAAAGGCTCTCGAATCCAAGGAGATTGGCGCGATTCTTCTCAATGACGATTGGGGATTCAACACCCAGACGATGATCTCCCCTAAATCTCTCCGGACCTACGTCTTTCCTTGGTACAAGAAGATTGTCGAGATGGCTCACAAAAAGGGGAAGTATGCCATACTGCATTCATGTGGGAAGTTTGACGCAATCCTGGATGATATCATCGAAGATATGGGCTTCGACGGCCGCCATTCGTATGAAGACAACATCCTTCCGGTGGAAAAAGCCTATGAAGCCCTTCAAGGAAAGATTGCCATCCTCGGAGGCATCGACGTGGACTTTATGGTCCGCTCTCGGCCCGAAGAAATCTACCTTCGATCGATACAGATGTTGGACCGGGCAAAAGACCGAGGAGGATACGCCCTGGGCAGCGGGAACTCGATTCCGGACTTCATTCCAGACGATCATTATCGGGCGCTGTTGCGGGCGGCAATGGAATGGGATCCACAAAGGGGGACGAAATGAACGAAGCACTCCAAAACGCCTTTCAAAGAAAAACGCCAGATCGGATCCCGTGGATGCCTTTTGTCGGTGTGCATGGGGGGTATATCATCGGAACGGAAGCCAAACCGTACCTGCAATCGGCCGACGCCTTATATGAAGGCGTTCACGAAGCGATTGTCCGATATAGCCCCGATGCGATTCCTGTGGTTTTCGATCTGCAAATCGAAGCCGAGATACTGGGATGCCAGATGAGATGGGCCAAAGATTGCCCCCCCAGTGTCTGCTCTCATCCCTTTCTGGATGATCCGGACAGGGCAAGGGTCGTCCCTTCCGTCGATCAGGGTCGGATCCCGGCAATTATGAAAGCGTTGCGCCGCTTGAAGGGTAACCATCCCGATGTGGGATTGTTCGGGTTGATCACGGGACCACTGACACTCGCCACCCACCTGATGGGTACCGACCTTCTGATGAAAATGATATTGGACCCGGATACTGTAGAGGGGCTTTTGGCCTTTTGTACGGATGTAGCCTGCGCGATGTCCGAGTACTACGCGGGCAATGGCGCCCATGGGATCGCCGTTGTGGATCCCATGCTGTCTCAAATTGCGCCCAAAACCTTTCAGAAGTTCTTGCCCCAGCCGTACCAATCCATCTTTTCCCATATCCGTTCGCTGGGATGCCTTTCAGCCTCATTTGTCTGCGGGGATGCGAGAAAGAATCTTGATGAAATCGGGAAAACCCATCCCGATTCCCTTTTTGTCGATGAAAATGTGCCTCTGGCAATGCTCAGAGACTGCGCGAAAAAGCATAACATCGCCTTTGGGGGGAACATTCCCTTGGCAAGCGTTCTTCTTTCCGGATCGCCTGAACTCTGCAAACTCGCTGCCGCCCAATGCGTCTACGAATCGGAGCAAGTCGGTTTTATTCTCGCGCCCGGCTGTGATTTGCTCTATCAAACTCCTCCAGAAAACCTGGTTGCCATCGCGTCATTGATCCATTCTGTTCCCTATGAGCAGATGGGTTCATTGATTGCGCAGCTCACAACCCAGCTTCCGAAAGTGGAGATCCCGCCCTACAACCCCCCCGATTACGCAAAACAAGAAGGTCTGACGGCTGACATTATTACGCTGAACTCGGAGAGCTGCGCCGCATGCCAATACATGGTAGAATCGGTCCGGTCTCTGATGGAAGAATGGCCTGATCTTCCTCTGCGGTATACCGAGCATCGCCTATCGGAACCCAAAACCCTATCGATAATGAAAACATTTGGGGTGCGTTCTGTGCCCTCTCTATTGATCGATGGGCAAATGCTTTATGAAAGCGTCGTTCCCACAAGATCCGAATTGCTCGCTGTCATCGATCGAATGATCCGTGAAAAGAAGCAATGATACTCCTCTTTCACGAATCAACCGATGGTTCCTTGAAGGAAATCTGGGCGAAAAACGGGGCCAAGGCCTGCTATGCCGACGCGAGTGGGTTTTTCATCCCAAGATCCTAAAAATGAACTGCTAGCACGCAATTTTGAACCACTTGGATATTCGCTTCTTTCGCCATTCGTAGGATTGCTTCGCTCTCCGTCCCCGGTTGGAGCCATATCCGTTTGATTCCCAATTGGATGCATTCTTCCAATACTTGGATTCCAATTGTTGGATTCACCACAAAATCGACGACCAGAGGTTTCTGAGGCAATGCGCTCAGGTTCGGATAGGTTTTCTCACCGTTCACTTCGGGGTATTTGGGATTCACAGGATAGACAGTATAGTTATGGTCTTTCAGTTTGGAAAAAATCCGATTCCCGAATTTTTTCGGATCTGGCGTTACTCCAACCACTGCCCATATTCGATCTTTTAAAAATTCTCGTTCCATACCCATCCCTCCTTTGCCGTTATGTCTTCTATAGATCGAGACGGAACCTATCGTCTGCTCCACAGGGAGAGGCTGAAACGGACACGGAATCCCTGTTTGATATCAGCCCGATGTTTGTAAACCAAGACGGAAAAATTGGCTCCCCAAATGACAAGAAAAGGAACCGAAGGAAGCGCGAGCAAAAGGAAGACCAGAACAACCAGCATCCCCATGATCACTTTCCATCCATCGGGTTCAAATATGATGACTTTCGTAAATAGAAGAAAGCATCCCCCTAAAAGACAGGGCACCTGCCACAGAGTTAACCCGGACCAAATTCCGAACGTGACAGCGACCGCTTTCCCCCCTTTTCCCTTCAACCAAGGCGAGAACGCGTGGCCCAATACTGGCGAAATGGATACCAATACCAACCAAACTGGTTCTTCGGGAAAAACCGAACGGAAAACCAACACGGGCAGGAATCCTTTGCCAAAATCCAACAGCATGGAAAGAATTCCCAATACAAGATGCCCGCTTCGAAAGACATTGGCAGGTCCTGGGTTGCCATCACCGTAGGTTCGTATATCCGCGCCGATCAAAACGCGACCGACCAGATAAGAGTACATGACTGATCCACTGAGAAAACTCAGAGGAAGAAAGATCCATTGCTCCATAGATGCTGACTCCTTCATGAGAGTGAGATAAGGGGATCATTCTCGGCAATCTTGATCTTGCATGACCAGTGTTATGATTTCGAAGGGCCGATATTCCAAACGCAAAGTATCGGTATGATTCGCCAAGACCCGCGCTTGTTCTTCCAGAATCGTGGTTTTCGAAATGCTCTGCCACCGAGACGCAAAATCAATGGTCGCAATTCCTCGCGCGCCAAGCGTTTCAACCATCCGCAATACTGTCCCGCCTCGGTTCCCTTTTTTCCATGCCAGGATTGCTAGATTCGGGTCGGATATCCTCCGGATGCCCCAATGAACCCTCGCAGTTCCGGGAAGTAAATGAAGCGGATGATTCAGGGCATAGGCTTCAAGCATCACAGGCATCAGATCCTCCCCTTTATGGGGAAAGATCGAATACATGAATTGGTGGTTCCCTTCATCGGCAAAAAAATCCGGATACACCCCAGACTTGACCAATGTCAATCCCAGTTCGTTTCTTTGCGCGCTGTGACCGTATAACCCATCATTCAGGATCGCCACTCCGAAATCCCGTTGGGAAAGATCACACCAACGGTGGGCGGCAACTTCGTATTGGGCTTTCTCCCACGAAGTGTTTTGGCGGGTCGGTCGTTCGATAAATCCCGCCGATAAATCAAATCGGGCTATGCGGGATAGGACTGTGGTTGGGAACAGAGCCCGGAGCAATGTCCTTCGATGGCGCCAATCGATTTGGGTATGGACATCCAGCCGATCCGATCCATCTCGCAGGACATAATCTTGAATGATTGTAGTTTGATCGATTTGGTACTCGACGCGAATCAACCATTGGATTGGGCCGGTATCGATCCATCGAATGGCCCTCGGACGAATCCTCTGTCCGTGCTTGAGATGAGCTCGATGGATATTCCATGCGTCTCCGGAGCAGGGTATATCTGAGTACATCATCAGTAGATTGCCAGACTCTTGGAATACAGTCCGGTTCAGGGGAAGGAATCTCATCTGGATCGACCCGTCATCCAAAACCGCAACCTCCAATGAATCGTTTTTCATGAGAAAGGCTTCGGTTTTTTCTCCTTCCTCAAACCTCTTTCCGAATGGCTGATCCGATGGTTCTACAGAAAAAGAGTCCGTGTGAAAGGCTGGGATCTTTTCTTCGCCCCAGTACAGAACCGTTGCGTCGTCCAAAACTTGCATCTTCAAGGAGACGCCTTGCTGGTTTTTGAGGACAACTGGATCTCCCTTCCAATGAAAAAAGGGGTTTTGGCTCCAGGGGGAAGGATTGATCACGCTAGCCGAATGGGTCTCTTGGAAATCCTCTTCGAAGATCGCCTGACACCCTTGAGCGGCCTGATCAACAATCCTTTGAAGCTCTTGATTGGTCTGTAGATATACTTCATGGATGGAAGATCCTGGAAGTATGTCGTGAAACTCATGTTTCAGCAGACACTTCCATGCCCAATCGATCTCTTGGGTGGGATATGGGCTTGTCGGGTTGTGCAGCGCTATTGTCTCCCACAGAACCAGCGCTTGTTCAGCCTGTTTGTGCAGCCGTTTGGTTTGCGCTTGGGATGTACGGGTGCCTCGATGAATCTCCAGATATAGCTCCCCATCCCAGACGGGTAGTTTTTGGATTGGTCCTTCCTTCATCAAAGCCTCCAGATACCCTTCAGCGCTGCCCAGTTGGATTTTGGGAATCCCCGGAGCGCGCGCAAGCTGCCGATGGGTTTGGATCATCTCCTCCGTTGGACCGCCCCCCCCGTCTCCATATCCATATGTGTATAGGGTATGAGGAAACACACCCTTTTGTCGGTAATGATCCCATGTTTTTCCGAGGCCATATATGTCCATATGACCGTTGTATCCTTTCGTTGGATTGTTGAAGCTATGGTAGATGACCTCGCTTCCGTCAATCCCGCGCCATCGGCACAGGTCGTAGGGAAAGCGGTTGGTATCGTTCCAGTTCATTTTTGTAGTGAGCAATAGGCGGATACCGGCTTGTTGGAGAATTTGCGGTAAAATCCAGGAAAACCCGAAGGCATCGGGTAGCCAGCCAATGATGGCTTTCTTTTCGAAATGGTGGGAAAAGAAAGATTGGCCATAGATGAATTGCCGAATCAGCGATTCGGCCGAAGGAAGGATACAGTCGCTTTCAACCCACATACCCCCCACAACTTCCCATTGACCCTGGCGGGCTTCTTGTTGGATCGACTCGAACAGATCCGGACGCATGTCCATGAGATCCTGATACATCTGGGCAGACGATTGGGCAAAAACAAACTCGGGGTATTTGCGCATAAGCCCGATCGCGTTGGAGAAGGTCCGAATGATTTTACGGTGGGTTTCCGATTCCGGCCAAAGCCAGGCATAGTCGATGTGGGCATGGCCTACGGCCCAGATCGATCCCGGATGGGTATGGATGCTGGCAAGTTGATCCATCCGTTCCCTCAGAAACCGCGCTCCGCTCCTGAGACCGGTTTGTACCTGCGGCCAATCGTTCAGAATGGCTCCTTCTGGGTAATCCGGCGCGTTCCATACGGAAGTTGCTTCGCCGACTAAGGTAGGGTTGTTGCGAACGGAATGAAAATAGGGTAGAGTCGATCTGGGAATGGATACCATCGAGAAGGCTTTTTCCAAGCACTCTCGAATCGCTTGCGCAAGATGATCTTCAGAAGTATACTCGAATAGCTCGATGGCAGCTTGAAAGATTGTGTAGACCTCGATAACGGAATGGCGCTTCCATACCAGCCGGGATTCTGAAAAGCAACACTCCTTTTGAGGAGAACCAAACAACCCGAATGGAACCGTTTGGACTTCGATCAGATGGGGGGCACCATCTGCAAATGGGGAGATATCTGTCTCTTGATGGTATGGGTTGATGGCCCCTATAGGCCTTCCATCGATGAAGATGCCGCTTTCGCCGCCAAACCAGCTCCGAAACCAAAGACATTCATCCGCTTGTAGAGAAGGAAGAACACATTCTCGCGCAAACCAAACGGGCCATTGGCATGGATCCCATTTAAAACCCCTACTTACCATTCTTTCCGGCGAACTATTTCGATCCGTCTCCAAGGAAAATGCCCATAAATCCAAAGACGCTTGATGGTGGACAAGATAAGGAGTGATCTCACCCAGCCTTCGCTTGAACCTTTGTCCGGTCGATCTATGGCGCGAATTCATGGGCTGGATCTCCTTTAACACTCATAGATTCGATCTGAATCCGAATCCAACAAGAGCGAGCCAATCCACCTTTCAAATCGGGGATTGGCCTACCCGGGGCATACTTGGCGCACAAAAGATGGGCCAAATCCGATTTTTCCTCAGAGTCCTCGATGATGGAAGCCTTTCCTTGGACAATAACGCTTTGGTACAGGCAGGTTAGCTGATCGGGAACAACGGATGTTTGCCCTACGACGCAAAAACTGACTTCGGGGGTATTCTTCAGACCGTCCAGTTTGCGTCCGGAAAGCGCGCAATGAATGATTATGGCATTCTTTCCCTCATCGAACACATAGTTCAAAGGAACCCCATAGGGGGTTCCTTTCAAATCAATCAAGGACAGATACCCATAGATCATCTTATGTAGCAGCGCAATTCCCGTTTCTTGATCGAGTTTTTTATCAACGCGGTTGATCGCATCAACTCCCTACCGATCATCTGACCCGATGGACCGGAAACCTTCCCCCTCGCGCAAATGCAAAGATGGTTGGTTTCTGAACCGTTTATGGTTCAGGTGGGTTGATGATCCTGTATTGGATTTGCTTGTAATTGGTGTCCTGAGTATTGTCAATCCGATAACTGAACGTGGCCGTGAACGTTTGGCTCCCGCCTGGACCTCCGCTATGCTCTCGAGCGGTTGCGCTTATATCAATGATATAGTCCCAATTTCCTCCTGTATCCACAATTTGGAAAATCCTTGCTGTCCCCTCGGTATTCGGGAATTCGATCCGCCCATCTAAATAATCCCAAAGATTGATCCCTTTGTCAACCGCATACTCATAAAGAAAATTGGTGATTGAGAACGTAATCGATCCACTGATCTTCTGTCCCACTACGACTTCGGTATTCGCCAAGATCGCATGGGGTTTCTCGATGGATGGGACAACCATGAATTTCATCTCTCCGGTAAAGGATTCCGACCCTTGGCGCCCGCTAAACTCGAGCTTGTGTTCGCCCTGGTTACCCGGTGTGGCTGCCCATATTTCCTTATATAGGAAGGTTTCTCCAAAGGGTTCCACAGTTGGCTCTCCTTGACGGACTACATCGATGTTGGCTGCATCCAATGTGATCGTCGCATTGGTTTCCGGTTTGCGGTAGGGATTGTTGAAGGTATATTCCATATTGAAGCGAAGCTCTTCTCCCACTTCCAGCAAACCACCACTCTCCGCGGTTCTCTCGATTTTTACCAGACTCAATGTCCCATCGATTGCCGAGAACGGTTCGAAATCGCTGTATAGGGTACCCAGCAACGAGGACTGAACAGTCGCTCTTGCGCGATAGTCTCCTTTTATCGGAATTTCCCGCGCGTCTTCTGAAATGAGGACCCAATAACTGGGTGTTGCTTCGACTGTCCGCCCATTGGATACAATAGTTGCTGATGTCGTTTCATCTACAATATCGATCCGAACGCTGATCACATTGGGTATATTGGTCAGTCGGGCGATCGGCCTGACTTTTTGCCCGACAAATATGGTATCGGACATCTTGGGATACGTCACATCGATAAAGGTTCCGGCATCCCACACATGGAGGGTTTCCACAACCGATGATTCCAACAAAGTTTTGGGATTGGTATTCAGACAGAATACTTTTGCCATGGCTGTATGCGTCCCGGATTTTGTGAATTCTACACTGGAGAAAAGGGCGTACGCCTCTGGAGACGCGGGTTCTAAATGCGGATGCGTCTTGTATGTCTTCGTGGAAACACCGTCAAAGATCAACAGTTCCACTTCAATTAAGTTGGCATTGGTCACCAGATCATGATTGTTGAACAATACCCGTAGTTCGGATTGATCGTATACGATGTAGTCCGCATTGATGACCTCGGACGGGAATCGGACATTGCTGATCCTGGGTAGATCCACATCAAATTGCTGGGTTCCTTGGGCGATGAATGTTTCGTTGCCAACTGACCGCGCAGTAACATTCACAGTAGCAGCATCAGGTCCCAAAAGATTGAATAGAGTCTGAGGATCGAATATTGCGCTTGCCGTGTGAGACGGACTCGTCACAGGAAAGACCGTTGAATTGAAGGCATTGAGCGTGGGTTCAAATATGAAACTCCCCTCGAAAAATTCGGGCACTTGAGAGATTGTCATCTCGATCTCTGCCGGTTTCGCTTGGACAAATCGCGCGCTTCCTGTGGTTTTTCCTTGTATAATCACCTGCGGTTGGAAAGGCACAACCGTTAAAGTGGCGACTTTTGTGCTCACAGGATTGACCCGGCCAAAATCTTTTGTTTCAAACACACGCACATCCAATACAACTGAAGCGGCCTGTGTTGGTTTGATCCGATAGGAGTAGTAATGCACAGAATCCGACGAGGTATCGGCATGATAAGGAATCGGATTGACATTTGCAGCGCCCCCAATGACATCGACTGTTGGGGGTTGGATTTCCATGCCTTTCGGAATTGTGACCGTAATGTCCACAAGACCATCGTAATTCAAGAGATACTCTTTTGAATCGTCCACAAGGATGTTGATATTGGGTTCAGGCATGAAATAGAAGGAATCCCCAAACATAGTCGGCAGCTCGATGGGGGGAGAAGAAGCCATTGTAACGGTTGCTGCCACGGTAAAGGTTCCAGCCTGGGTGAGCGAGAAACTCCGGATATTTTGGTACACCGTATTCGAAGGATCATTTGGATCAGCAATAATGGGACTGATTGGCGGAAGCTTCTGCCGGTTCTCATCCACGAGGAAGAAATTGACCGATAACGGCGTATTCGCAGGGTTATCCAGTTCAAGCCGGAAATCCATGGGCTGTCCAAGGACCAAGCTGTTTGGATCGCCAATCAATGAAAAGGTTCGTTTTCGGATCTGAGAATCCAAGACATGAATGGGTCGTTGAATTCCTTTTTCCGAGACAAGAGTCGTGACAGTCGCATGGACCGTATACAGCCCGCTTTGGGAGAAGGGAGACATGCTGTATCGGTAGCGTGGACTTGCGTTATCTCGAACGGGTTTGGATTCAGGGAGGTATACCGTTCCATTTTCTGTGATGGAGAAAACGAGGTCTTGGATCCAATCGTTTTCTGGAACCCCCGAAACTTCGAAAATGAAATCGAAAAGCATTCCGACGTAGATTCGATCAATATCCAACAGATTGGTCGTCCCCGGATCAGCCGCCGTAACTTTCAAGTCAAGAGGCGATTTGCTGACAACCACTTCTCGGACCATAGTGTCTGTTTGGGTTGCCGTACCGATCAATGCGTCCATCGTTAGCGTCAGAGTATGCGTCCCATCCATTTTGGGAACCCAAAGTTCTTTGGAACGGAACTCATAGTGAATGGGGGGTGGTTGCTGAATCATATGCACCATGACATCTGGCCCTTCAGGAGGCTGGATATGAACATGGCCAAAGACTTTCACTGCTGGAGGGATCAAGTCAGCGATAAATGCCTCAAAGGCAACAGGATCCATGACAGATACCGCCCCGCCAGAATGGGGGTTGATGTTCCAACCATCAATTCGGAGCAAGGGGTTCACCAACCGGAAGGAAACGGATTTCTCTTGGGTGATTCCGAAAGAGTCGGTGACTTTCGCTGTGGCTATCTTTAAACCCGCGCCGAAATTCAAGGTGGAGGTTGTCACTTCGTATATTTTTTGTTGACCCCGCTCATCGGTAGCGATGGGGTAAATGATGGTCCCATCCACAACAATCTCCGCGGAAACGATTTGCGCGTTGGGGTTGCTAGGAGTGGCTACCACCCGAAGGATAATCTCGTTCCCCACATAGGTCTCTGTTGGTGTAACTGAAAACTGGAGGAATGGTTGGGGAGAGTCTACAGTGAACGGAACTGCATCGGTTGTAAACTTGTTGCCTTTCCACCAAATTTCCGCTTGCGCAATATGAACGCCTGTATGGGTCGGCACATAGGTGGATCGATAGAGGCTTTGACCACTTTGGGGAACCTCTGGGCTTATGGAATGAGAGCCTTGGGCATTGGGTGGGGTAACAAAGAAGGTTACGGATTGGGGTTTTTCCCCGGGATAGTTATTGGGGGGAGTGACGGAAATCGTAAGCTGAACCGGGTTCCCCAAATACACAGGATTTGGCTCGACACCCAAAACACCCACAGCAGGTTGCACGATCCCGGTGGGATCCTTCACCTGAACCGTCCCTACAGCAAATCCCGTATTTCCCGCAGTATCCTGCGCTGTCGCGCGTACTGTTTTCACACCCAAAGAGCTCGGTGTCCAGGAAGCGGTAAAGAAGGACCCGTCAAAGGTAGATGGCACGAGCTGGGTATTGTCTTCTTCAACACGGAGGGTAGGCGATCCATCGATCGAGGAATCTCGATCCCAAACAAGAAAAGAGATGTTCACAGGAATGTTCAGATAAGCGACAGCAGGCGTGAACAATTGGATTGAGGGAGGAGTAATATCCACAATGGTACCGATGATTTCGATTTCATCGCTATACCCTCTGGCTCCTCTGCTATCGATCACAACGGCCCGCAAGGTCTGCAATCCCCGTTCTACGGTGTACGGAAGATCGTTTCGGGCGAATGTCGGTTGATCCGGAAAGAAACTGCGTTGCGTATAGTTGTTCACCAAAAGATGGACTTCTTGAATCCGTTCCCCATTATGGGCTGTTGAATGAATCTGCGCTACAAGTTCCGATCCAGAAGGAACCCGTCCGGACTGGGAGGTCGATAGGATTACGGTTGGCGCCTGATGGTCTTTAACAACGATGGTATATCGGATGATGGCGGTAACTCCGTTGCCGTTCGTGATGATCACTTCAACGGACTCGCTTCGGACGGCTTTGAACGAGTATCGGAACGAATGCTTCGGTTCCAACGGATCAAAATAAACCATCCTCCGTCCTCCACCCGAATGAATGATTTCAATGCTCCGCAAAAAAGAGGTTGGATCTTCTATATCCGCCATCAAAAAAATGGTTTCATTCTTAAATGCCTCGATGTAGGTCGGGGTCTTTAGGTCGAATCGAGGGGGCGCGCTGCTTGTGGGAGGAGTGACTCGCATAGATAGAGACGCGGATCGTCCTTCCACATTGCTCGAATTCCGGGCATATCCCACAATCGTGTAATCTCCGGGATCAAGAGGAATCTGAATTTGCGACTCCGGCATTTCTACTCGTTGTCCATTCACCATGATCCATTGGGCAATCACTTTTGAATGGGGTTCATAGATATCCAAGGAAACGAGGTGTTGGTTGGATGCTGCGTGCACCCGAGCGACGGATACCGATACAGATGGCGGTGTTGCGTCTCTTAACTCATAAAAGGCGTTTTTGGCCGGTTTCCATATAGCTCGTTCCGTTGCTTCCGTATGCAAAGGGGTTTCCACCACAATGGCAAAATACGCGCGATCAATGGTGTAGGAAAACTCGGCTCTTGCCACATTCCGTTGCTCTGCGATAACCCTCCGCTCTCCTGTGAACCCATTCACCACCACCAAACGAATGAAGTCCACTTTTCGAGCGGGATTCATCGTGACCAAAACCCGAACGTTCTGCCCAATGTACGCGGGTTGATCGGGTGTCATGGTCACATTCGGGCGTGGCACACCTCCCCTTGTTGGATTCATCCAATCTTCAAGGATACAGGAATGGAGCGTGAAGAGGGATAAAACAAATAGAGCCAAGAGCACCCACAAGTATTTGTTCGATCGACGCATATGGTTCATCTCCTTATCGGAACCCCCCTTTATGGTAGACCTGAGTCCATGAAACGAAAAATCATTATGGGATGAACGTAATCCCCTTTTCTGCTGTATTTCCTCGTTTGTCCTTCACTTCCACGGTAAATACGATTCGATCTCCCGGTCCGAGAACAGGAGGGATTCCGCCCATAGTCATATCATTTAGGACGATCTCGAACATCTGCGTAAACCGACTCGCGTTGTGATCTGCAGCAGGATGGAAGAGAACCAACAACGGATAGGGAGTCGCTGGCTCGTCCACCGTTCCGGCTGGCCACATGATGGCAGACGGGGGACGAACAAAGGTGTCTCTCCAGTCCTCTTCGAGCATCGTTTCGTCACGGACGATAATTTGAAACGGCTGTCCCGGATCATTCAAGCTCACATTCCGAAACTCGATTACCGGAGGTACAGCGTCTTCAGAAACGGGTGTCGCCAAAACGGTAATCTGAGTCCGTCCGAAAACAGGTATGCCTTGATGATGGGCTTGAAGGGTAATCGTGTAGTTTCCCATGGGCGCTTCTTCCAGCAAAGCATATACACCATGATCCTTTAATTGTATTGAACTGGGAATCGCTCCCCAGCGGGGGTTGGTCAAAGACCAATCCGTATCGGGCATAAACCGTAATGTGTCCCCAACTCGGAACTCTGGGATCAATAGGTTGCCTCGAATCTTTTCCACCAATAGATCCACGGTTTTTGATTGAGTAATCCCCAGTCGGAAAAAGATGGGTGGCTCGTAATGAATATTATCGTTTTTGTCCCAGACCTCCAAACGGAGAGAATACACCCCATCGGCAAAACCAGCGGTTCGAGGATCCATGAATATGGAGAACTCCGCTTCCACAAACCCTCCCGCATCAACGACTCCCTGATACGCGGAAGGTCCTCCCTCAATCCGCCACCGGATCTCCTTCAAGCCAGCAGGGGGGAATGTCGGATGATCGGGAAGGTCTCGCGCTCGAACCCGAAAGATAAAGGAATCGAACGCCACGAAATCGACAATGTGATCTCCTGGATCGGTATCCACCGCTTCCCAAAAAAGAATAACCGGGGGGGTATGATCGGGATATTCTGCGGTTTTTTCCGTTTGAAATTCGGTAAACTGCTCTTCATGAAGGCCAAATCCGCCCATGATCAGGTGAATGGAATTATTCCCGGGTTTCAGATCATCCAGAGCGGTACGGATGATAGCAATCATCCGGTTTGCGGAGCCCGTTACAAAGATATCGTCCGGGTTGAAAAAGGATTGTACCAATCTCCCGTTGACAAACAACCGCGTATGTCGTTCCATGGTATTCCGTATGTCGGGCGCAAAGAGCAAAGTCTCGGGGTCATGCAGGTGAATCCATATATATACGTCATTGGTCGTATTCGGAACCAATGTATTATGATCTGTGAGGTAAAAGTCGATTTGGACGATCGTAGGGGGTGTCGTATCGATGATTCTCATTGCGTCTTCATAGACTCTTATCTGCTGACCGATCGTTGTTACTGTCGCGTAGAAGATGAATGTGTCCGCATTCATCCCTGAGTCGAAAAGCGTGGTTGCGTGTCGTGTGGCTCCTCGGATCTGATGGAACCATTCGTGTTCGTTCGAACTCCGGATCGCGGAAATCTCCAGAGAGCGAACGGGCAATCGGCCCCGATATTGGAAATCAACAATAAAGGTTGCAGGGGGGGTAAGTGGACCGGAAACCTGTGTTCCTTCCTCCGAAAAAAACCGGAACAAACCATAAATATCTGAACCAGATCCAGTGCTTCCGGACATCGGATTCATCATCATCAAACAAGAGGTAGAAAACACTGCGGACAATCCGATCAAGAGGATGAACCCTACTAAACGGCCGCTTATTCGAACCGATGAATGGTGTTTGCTTTTCTCCAATGCACCCAACTCCCTGAGAACCCTTTCCCGTCAATAGTGAATCAGGCGCTTACCAACAAGGACGGAAAAGGGACCTGGATTATGCTCCCCGCAATGGATTATTTCTACAGCACGGGATCAAATCCCTGGTTGTTTCTATATCGGCAAATCTCCGATAAAGATAAAAAACCGGTATATCACTCCGTGTCTTGGGTTTTCTTTAGGGATTCATGAGAAGCGGGTTAATCCCTGGAAGAAATCCCATACGGTTCATCTTCCACATTCCCAAGCGGTTCGATGTGAACCATCACTTCGGATACCCGTTCCATTTGCTGAATCAACGCTTGTTCCACATTTTTCGATATCTCATGAGCCTGGCGAACGGTTAGGGATCCATCCACTTCCAGATCCAGGTCGACAACATACTTGAATCCAAATTTCCGAATCCGGACCTTGTGCGGATGCGCTGCTCCGTGGATCGGTTGGATGATCGAAAATAGCTTTTGATACATTTCTAAGTCGCTCATACCGTCCATCAACTCCCGGCTGCTTTCCCAGAAGATCCCCCAAGCTGTCTTCAGGATCCAAATCCCAACGCCTAAAGCGATAATCGGATCCAGAATAGGAACCTTAAGCACAATGGTAAACAGAAGACCGGTAAAAATGGAAGAAGAAATGAGGACATCGTTTCGCATATTTTTCGCGTCGGCAATCAGCATGCTGCTTTTGGTCTTTTGCCCAGCTCGAAATTTATAGATCGCCAATCCGATCTTCCCTACAATGGATATGGAAGTTGCAAATAAAGCTAGGATAGAAGGGATTTCTCTTGAAACGCCCGAAATCATCGTCTGGATAGAACTGACGCACAGTTGCCCTCCGGCGAAAAAAATGATAAAGGAAAGGACTTTCGCGGCAACCGTCTCCGCTCGTTCATGACCGTATGGATGGTGCTTATCAGGAGGTTTTGAAGAAACTCGAGCGGTAATCAAGGTTATTACAGAGGTTAAGATGTCTGTACTGGAATCGATCCCATCACCAACAACGGCAAGGCTTCCGCTGATCAAACCAGCGATAATTTTCATCGCGGCTAAGATCCCGTTTCCGATAATCCCTGCCCATGAAGCCTTTGCAATGATTCGAGTTCGGTCGTTTTGTTCCAACTCTATCTCCCTCTCAATGTTCTCCCTCAATATGAATCCCCAAGGGAGTATGGTATAATTATTGGGCCGTACTGATCCCAATGAGGTGCCCGATGAAGAAGAAAAGGTTTGCTATCGTCTTGATCTTGCTATTTTCTGTTCAGTATATTCTACCAAATTCACCCGATCAAATCCCAGAAATCCCCGCCCGCATCGATTGGTATCCGGGTGAATATTTCTTGATTCGATTTCCATTTACTCTCGGAACGCCCTTTGACTTTGGTTTTGGAATCTCCGACCAGAGTCCGGTTGTAGGAGTATTCCTTTTTGGAGAGCGGTCTCGCAAAGAACGGATGCTTCTGCTGGATCAGTTGAGGGAGCAAAGTCGCATCCGGATTTTTTTGGGTGTTGGAAGCGAACTGTATTACGAAGTGGATTGGCAGTACTACTTTTTTGAAGCGGTTGACTATTCCAATCTAGTGAATGCGTTATTGGGCACGGAGTCTTTATATATCGGATTGACCCGCTTTCAGAATCATGCTCGGTTTTTTGGCAAAGGCAGCAATCCGCGGTTTATCAACGAATCTATGTTGGACCTGAACATGGGGGGGTTGCGGGTGCAAATGGATTCGTTCACCCAATCTTCCCTCCATCACTTCGAATCCCTAACAGAAGTTGGTATCCGGTATATGGAATATGAACCGTTTGGAATCGTTTTGGGAGAACTATGGGGCGCATTTGGAAACATCGCGATTGGAAGCAGAGCCTCCCGTCACGAACCGAGATTTATGATCGGCTGGATGCCCGACCAATCCCATTTAGGGTTTGGTTTTTCTTTTCACGACACCCCTCAAACCGAGTTTGGCCCTTTGACCATTAGTGGGGCGATTTTGCTGGGATTTGATGGTGGCGGATATTGGAATGTTCGGGGAGAGCTTTCTTTAACCAACCAAAACGCGTTCATCTTTTCCCTTTCTTCGAAATCTCTCTATATGGGGGGACGAGTGATTATTCCCCTGGGGTTTCCTCGATAGGCGATGAATGGATGCGGTCTGTACCTCCATATTCCTTTCTGCCGTAGCCGCTGTTCGTATTGTGATTTTTGCTCCTTTGTTGATCAGGATGAGCGGATTGTTTCTGCGTACCTTGATCATACCATCCGTGAGCTCTCTCTCCGCTTGAACGAATGGCCAATCCAATCATTTGATACGCTCTATATCGGAGGAGGAACTCCAAACTCGATCGATCTCAAGGAAATAAAAACCCTTCTACAGTCTCTACACCGGGTTTCGGCGGGAACCATTCTGGAATGCACGGTAGAGCTTAATCCAGAACAGGTTACAGTTTCATGGATGGAAATGCTTCGCGATTCCGGCGTCAATCGGATCAGTTTGGGCGCGCAATCCTTTTGGAACCCTTCCCTACAGGTCGTGCGAAGGCGGCATACCACCGATTCTTTTTATCGCGCGTACGAAATCGTGTCAAAGGCGTTTTCTTCCATCAGTATTGACCTGATTATGGGGCTTCCCAATGAACCAGATAGCTATGCGTCCATTGCCATTGCTGCTTTGCGTCAACTCAGACCCAATCACATCTCGATCTATCAGCTGGAACTGACCGAGAATACCCTACTTTACGAACAAGTGATGAAGGAAATGGTAGGCTTGCCCGACCCTACATCCACGGAAGCCAATGAATCCGAGATTATGGGATTTTTGAAACAAGAAGGATACATCCAATACGAAACATCCAACTTTTGCCTCCCAGGGTATGAATCCCTCCACAATCTCCATTATTGGAACAACGACGATTATATTGGCATTGGTTTATCTGCGGGCGGACACATCAAGAACAAACGGTATCAGAATACACCGAACCTCGAAGCCTACTTGCGATCGCTGTCGATGGGTTCACTACCACCCGCTGAATACGGACGGGAGAATCAACCAGCTGAAGAAGGGAGAGAAACCCTTTTCATGGGCATTCGGAAAGCGCAAGGGGTTTGGATCCCAAAATTGCGGTCTTTCTTATCTGCTCCAGAATGGAACCGGTTTTGGGAACGAATCCGGAAAAATGAACAATTTGAGATCAAAGATGGTTATCTTCGGCTCGCCCCCCATTGGTTCCGGAAAAACCGAGAACCCATTGGGAATCTGATCGAGATTTGGGATCAATCATTCCCAACCCAATAGAAAACCATTCCAACGGATGATAGGAGGAGGTAGACGGATGTCAGATTGCATATCGATGATGAATGCTGTAGATTTACGGCACAGGATTCATAGGAATCCTGAACCTGCAAACCAAGAAACGCAAACAACCCAACTTTTGGTGCAAGAACTCTCCAAATGTCCAGAAATCAAGATCCATAGACCTTTGGAAACGGGACTGGTCGCAGAGTATACAGTCAACGAGGGAACGCATCTGGTTTTTCGCGCAGATATCGATGCGCTTCTTTTGAAGGAAGACACCGATGCGGAGTTTCGTTCGGAAAATGAGTATATGCATGCCTGTGGCCACGATATTCATACCGCTATGCTGTACGGATTCATCCAGAAAGTCATTCGAGAGCGGCCGGATCAAAACATTCTGTTCTTCTTCCAACCCGCAGAAGAAAAGGACGGAGGGGCTGAACGAGCTCTGAAAACGGGATTTTTCGATTCTTTCTCAGTGGAAGCTGTGTTCGCGTTGCACGTTAATCCTTCCTATCCTCTCGGTACGATTTCAAGTATCGCGGGACCCCTTTTTGCCAATGTTGTGGAATTTGAAGCCTCTTTCCACGGATTTGGAGCACACGTCGCGTTTCCTCACCAAGGAAAAAGCGCCATATCTGCGCTTAGAGCCTTCTTGGATGGAGTCGATCGAATCCCACGCGACCCTACGCAGCCTTTTGTTTGCGGAATTGGAATCGTACACGCCGGAACCTCACACAACATCATCCCTGACAAAGGATTCGTCCGAGGAACGCTGCGCAGCTTTTCATCCCGCATGATCGAGTCCGTATACCAGCAGATGGAAGACCTGGGGAAATCGATTGATACCCACCTGGGCGTGGAGGTTCGAATCACTCAATATTCCCATTATCCTGAAGTAACCAATGATTCCCGTCTTTTCGAACGATTCAGACCCCTATTGGCCATCCAACCCGCAACTCCGATGATGGGCGGAGAAGATTTCGGGTATTTTTGCAGAGCGTACCCTTCTCTCATGCTCTTTGTGGGGACCCAGGAAGAAAACAAGCCTTTTTATGGTCTGCATCATCCCAGATATCTTCCCCCGGACCAAGCCATCGATGAAGGAATCCACGCGTTTTGGCGCATTGTGAATTCCTATTGATTGGGTGAGATGAGAATCTAGATAATCCCTTGCGCGCGCAAGGCTTGGATTTCATCTATTGAACAGCCGCCCAACTGTTGATAGATTTCTTCGGTATGCTGAGCAA
>CAZOJQ010000031.1:0-35783 GCA_964580185.1 uncultured Thermotogaceae bacterium | reverse complement strand
GGAGGCATTTGGCATGAGTGTTAGCACTCCATCGAGCATCCCCAATCCGGCACGGAGAATCGGAACAATTGCTACCTCTTTGTCATTGATCAAAAAGCCTTGAGTCGGCCCGATGGGTGTTTCAATTTGCGTGGGAATCGTTGACAGGTTGGATGTTGCTTCATATGCAAGTAGGAAGGTGAGTTCATGAAGGAGTTCTCGGAATTCCTTTGGATTGGTGTTCTTGTTTCTCATCATGGTTAATTTGTGCATAATTAACGGGTGTTCAACAACGGTCAGGTTTTTCCACTTTCCGTAAGCCATGGTGTTCCACCTCCGTTTTGTTTTTCGATAAATTGTCGATTGCCAATATCGTCCATGATTGACCGTTCTATCCGTTCGAATTCTTCAATGTATCTCTGATACTGCTTTTCTTTGAGAGTTTCCAATTTCTTCCGATTTCGGTCGATTTCTACGAATTCATCGGTTGCTTTCCGCAATTGTTGTTCAATAAGCGCTTGGGCTTTGTATAGATCACCGAGTACTACATACTGAAAGTCGATAAAATTTTCCCAAAGCACAAACTCAGTGGGAGAGAGAGAAGAGTTTTGCATATTCAGGGATAAAGTATGTTCATGCGTATTGATCTCTTTCTGCTGCTGATGAACTTCTCGGATTTTCTGATCCAATTTCAACTGGATGGTTGCCATCTCCATACGTTTTTGCTCCAATTGCTGGAGAATAATGTCCATCAGCCGTTGTAATCGGAACGAAAATCGTTTCATGCAATCACCTCAAACAGAAAGTCCAGCAAAGGACCCAATCCAGTTCGTTTGGTAGCAGAAACAGGGAATATCATAAAGTCCCCCCGCTCTTGGAGTTGTTTCTTTACCCATTCAACCTGTCTTGCGATTCCTGATTTGCTGAGTTTGTCCGCTTTTGTCAAGACAAACCCATAGGGGATCTGATGGCTGGAAATCCACTCAATCAACTTCCAGTCATTTTCCAATAAAGGGTTGCGGGCATCCATAAGGATCATAGTGATGG
This sequence comes from uncultured Thermotogaceae bacterium, assembly GCA_964580185.1. Lineage (GTDB taxonomy): Bacteria > Thermotogota > Thermotogae > MWEM01 > MWEM01 > CAYWWY01. The sequence continues at coordinate 34,757 of CAZOJQ010000031.1, read as the reverse complement.
ACAACTCAATACGGGATGAAAAGTAACGGTCTACTAGTTTGGCCCACCGGTTCTTCTCAGCGAAAGGAACTTTGGCGAATCCATACCCAGGAAGATCTACAAAGAAATGAAGATCATTGACTCGGTAAAAATTGATGGATGCGGTTTTCCCCGGTTTGCTGCTTGTTTTTGCGATTTTCCTTTGAAACAAGGCATTGAGTAACGATGATTTTCCGACGTTTGAACGTCCCGCAAAGGCAATTTCCCCTTGAATGGGTTCAGGAAAAGGGGAATTGTTGAACACGGTCTGTTGTAATTCAGTCTTTTTGATGTCCATGATTCTCGATGGGTCTTGTTAGCGCAGTTTTTAGAACTGCGTGAACTGTATCTACATAATGGATTTGGATTTTTTTGGCGATTTCAGCCGGGATCTTTGCTGTGTCTTTCCGATTGTCTTCCGGAAGAATGATCTGATAGATTCCGACTCGATGCGCAGCAAGGATTTTCTCCCGGACGCCTCCAATTGGAAGGATTTTCCCGGTTAAAGTCACTTCTCCAGTCATCGCTATATCATTTCGCGCAGGAATCTTTGCCAAAGAAGAAATGAGGGCAGTTACCATGGTGATTCCCGCAGAAGGTCCATCTTTAGGAACAGCCCCTTCTGGAACATGAATGTGTATATCATGCTCATCGAAAAATGTGGCGGATAAGTTCGGATCGCAATATTTTCGACTGATCGAAAGCGCAATTTTGGCCGATTCTTTCATCACGTCTCCCAGTTGGCCAGTTAGAATGAGGGTTCCTTTTCCGCGAAACACTTGCGCTTCTACCTGTAAAACAGAACCACCAATAGCAGTCCACGCAAGGCCAGTACTTACGCCGATCTCTGGGTTCTCGAGCTTTTCATCTCGCATATATTTCTGAGGGCCAAGATACTTTTGTACCTTAGCTCTATTGATCCGGATCCTTGTTCCCTTTCGGTTCAAAAGATCAAGAGCGCTTTTTCGGATCAGGCTTGCCAACTCCCTTTGAAGATTCCGCACACCGGCTTCTCGGGTATAATGGTCGATAATGGTCTCAATTCCGTCATCAGAAAATGCAGCTTTCTTTTTCATCCCATGTTCGTTCAGAAGTTTTGGAACAAGGAATCCTTTGGCGATTTCCATCTTCTCACGGTAAGTATATCCAGGAATCTCGATTACTTCCATTCGATCTTTTAGCGCGGGAGGAATGGAGAACAGTACGTTAGCTGTCGTTACAAAGATTACTTTGGACAGGTCGAAAGGGACTTCGAGAAAGTGGTCCACAAACGCATGATTTTGCTCGGGATCGAGAACCTCCAGCAAAGCGGCTGCAGGATCTCCGTGCATACTTTGGCCCATTTTATCGATTTCATCGAACAACAGCAATGGATTGGAAGATCCAGCATTTCGAATCAGTTGTAAGACCCGCCCCGGCAAAGAACCAACATATGTCCTTCGATGGCCCCGGATTTCTGCTTCATCGCGGACTCCGCCCAAAGACATTCGAACAAATTTGCGATTCATCGTACGAGCAAGGGACATCCCTAAGGAGGTTTTCCCTACACCAGGGGGACCAACCAGGCATAGGATCGGAGCTTTAAGGTTTTCAGAAAAGGCTCTGACGGCCAGGAATTCAAGGATCCGCTGTTTCACTTCTTCTAATCCATAATGATCGCCATCGAGGATTTTTTTCCCCAACGCAATATCGATCCGATCTTCCGTTGTTGAATTCCAGGGCATAGACAATAACCAATCAAGATAGGTGCGAATCACGGTTGATTCTGCTGAAAATGCAGGAGATTTTTCCAGACGGTCCAATTCCGTCATGGCTTTTTCCCGTACATATTCCGGGTAGGCTCCTTGTTGGATCTTTATCCGCCAATCCATGATTTCGGGATCGGTTGCTCCATCCAGTTCTTCTCGAATTGCCCTCATTTTCTCCCGAAGGTAATACTCCTTCTGATTCTGTTCGATCTTTCCTCGAACCTTTTGTTCGAGCTTCTCCTCGATCTGGAGGAGTTCCAATTCTCGTGCGAGCACTTGAAGAAGGATTTCCAATCGATCTTTGGGATGGATGGTTTCCATCAAACGCTGTTTTTCCTTTAAATCAAGAGGTAAGATCGAAGCCACAAAATCCGCAAAGCGATCTGCATCAGAATCCTCGTCAAGCGCTTGAAGGGTTTCGGGAGGGATCTTCTTCGTCATGGAAAAGTACCGTTTGGTATCCTCCCGGACTTTACGGATCAGGACATCAAGGGATTTCGTCATCCGATATCGGGGAATGGCAAAGGATATACGTAAGCATAAAAAAGGGCGTTCGGGAAGGGATTCCACAATCTTCGCTCTCAGAAGACCTTCGACCAAGACCTTAAATGAGTTGTCCGGCAGCTTCATTACTTGAAGGATTTGGGCAACAACTCCCATTTCATAGAAGTCATCTGTCCCTGGATCTTCATGATTTGGGTCTTTTTGGGCAATGAGAAACACCAATCGGTTTTTGTTTTCAATTGCTTCTTCCAATGATTTTAGGGATCGTTCTCTACCCACATAAAAGGGCATGACCGATCCAGGGTATACCAACATATTCGTCCGAACGGGGATTGCGGGTAGTTCTTCAGGGATCTCAAGCGACTCTTTCGATTCATTAGCAAGTTCTTCTAGTTTTTGATACTTGGGCATTCCTCATAACTCCTTTTCATCAGGTTCAGTTTTCTTGGACCGAATCGCGTACAAAAGATTGGCAATATCCGCAGGAGTGATACCGGGAATTCTCATCGCTTGACCGATTGATAAAGGCCGTATAACACTCAGTTTTTGCCGCGCTTCTGTAGAAAGATTGGGTACCCTTTCGTATACCAATGGATCAGGAATCCGTTTCATCTCCATTTTGCGAAATTCCTGAATTTCCCTCATGGTACGCTCTATATAACCCCGATACTTTGCCTCGATCTCAATTTGCATCCGTACGGTCGAATCCTGAACTGGGTCTTCATCCCAAGGGACAAGATCGCTGTAAGTAATACCGGGTCTTTTCAACAACTGCAAAAAACGGGAAGGGCTTTGTAAGGGTTGCGTGCCTTTTGAAACAAGCATATGATTGAGCGCTTCTGATGTACTGACGTTCATCAACTCTAATCTCTTCAATTGCTCATGAATCTGAGCCATGATCTTTTCGGTTTTTGCGATAAAGGATCCGGGGACTACCCCAACTTCTTTCGCTATAGAGAGTAATCGAAGGTGGGCATTATCGCTTCGTAAAACTAGGCGATACTCGGCTCGTGAAGTCAGCAATCGGTACGGTTCATCCGTTCCTTTTGTTACCAAATCATCAATTAAAACTCCAATATATGCTTGGTCCCGCCCTAGGGTGAGGGGTTGTCGCCTTTCTATTTTCCGGCACGCGTTAATGCCTGCGATCAATCCTTGGGCTGCGGCTTCCTCATACCCACTGCTTCCGATCATCTGCCCAGCGAAATACAAGCCTTCAACCGCTTTTGATTCTAAAGTTGGAAACAACTGTTCTGGAAGAAGGTAGTCATATTCTACTGCATAGGCAGGGCGAACGATTTCTGCGTGTTCTAACCCTTCCATAGATTGGATCATTTTTTCTTGAGCGGAAAGAGGAAGACTGGTACTCACCCCTGAAAGGTAAAACTCTTCGCTTTGAGACCATTCAGGCTCAATAAAGACTTGATGACGGTTCCGTTCTGGGAACTTGAGGACTTTGTCTTCAATGGAAGGGCAATATCGAGGGCCCGTTCCTTGGATCAGTTTTGTTTCGCCATATAAAGGTGAAAACGGTAAATGGTCACGAATAATCTGATGGGTTTGTTCATTCGTATAGGTCATATATACCGGATTATCTGGAGCGCAAACTCTCGGCTCAAAAAAGAACGAGAATCCTAATGGATCGTTTGATGTGCATTGAAGCGACAATCCCGAAAAATTAATTGATCTTCTTGAAACACGAGCAGGTGTTCCGGTTTTAAACCGGGAAAAAGCCAACCCAGCATCATGTAAAGAAGCTACCAATAATTCGGAGGAGGGCTCTCCCATGCGTCCTGAGGGAAGAGAGACTGGACCGATGTAAATTTTCCCTCTCAAAAAGGTTCCACCCGTAATAATGACTGCTTTGGAATAAAACCGATCACCAAAATGTGTTTCTACACCACCCGGTTTCCCATCCTTCCACAAAAGTTTTTCGACCAAACCACACAGGACATGCAACCGAGGTTGGTTTTTGATCACATGGGCCATACGGAAGGAATATTGCCGTTTATCGACTTGTGCGCGCATAGCTTGCACTGCATAGCCTTTTCCCGTATTCAGCATCCGAATATGGATCATTGTTTCGTCGGTATTCTTTGCCATTTCTCCGCCCAGGGCGTCAATTTCTCGGACAACTACACCCTTCGCTGGACCTCCAATGGAGGGATTGCATGGGGGCAATGCAATGGTTTCTAAATGCATTGTAAGAAGAAGAGTATTCATACCCATTCGGGAAGAAATGAGCGCAGCTTCGCATCCCGCATGGCCCGCTCCAACTACGATGATATCAAATGATCCCGTCCAGTTGCTTGTTTGGTTCATTTCGTGGCTTTTGAAAATAGGAGTAAGGATGTAATGAGTGTAAACCCAAGATAAGCGAAAACCAGGATCAATTCGTTCTGTACATCAGAGATCATACGCCCGGCAATCATGATTTTCCTTAGCGATTCAGCAAGAGGAGTAATGGGCAAGAAAAGGGCTACTGATTGCATTACTTTCGGCATTTGAGAGATTGGGAAAAAAACCCCTCCCCCCAAAAACATCAAAAAAACGAGCATTGCAGCAATCCCCATGGCAATATCGCTGTTCGCAGACAAGATCGATATTAGCAATCCCATCCCTAGATAGGTGAGCATTCCAATCCCTAAAAACAGGCCCACTGTGACCATAGAGCCTTCAAACCCTATCTGAAGAATATAGCGGCTCCCTATGATTAAAGCGATTGTTTGGACAATTCCCAAACATGCATGCGCGAAAAATTTGCCCATAACATAGCTTCCACGGCTTGATGGAGTAATCCGAAAGCCTTCCAAAAGACCCCGGTCTTTTTCTCGACTCACTGATCCGGTAATGCCGATCAACATAGTGGATAAGATAACAAAGGCGAGAATGCCCGGCGCCATCACATCTGGGTAATCAAGTCGGTTTTGGTTGATGCCTTCGATCTTCATATGCGGAACCGGTATAAATGGCGCAGGGTTCATGGAGCTCGTTTGTTGAAGTTCGATGATCGCGCCAAATTGCATTTCAGACAACACCGTGGAAAAAAACTTATAGATAGTCACACTCTCAATTAGAGAGGCACTACTGGGCACATAAGATAGTTCTGTTTGCTGTCCCAGCATCATTCGAGCGGAAAAGCCCATGGGGATAATAATCAATCCATGGATTTTTCCTTCTTCAAGAAGAATCCAAGCTTCCTCGCGATTCTCAACAAGTACTACATTTTCCTGTTTCAGAAAACCCAAGATAAAATCGGAAAGATATTGACCGATATAGCTTTGATCCTCTCCGAGTATACCAATCTGAATCGATTCCAAAACCCTTTCGGTTGGGATGAACAGCAACGAAATCGCTAGCAACAGGATTGGAGTACAGGTAAGAATAACAAAAAAGATAGGATTCCGAACGATATATTTCACTTCGCCTAAGAAATGAAGAACCATACTTCTCATACGATAACCAGGCCTCCAGCAAGAAAACACCCGGGAAAGACTATTTCCCGGGTAATGGGTCGTACCTCTTTAGTGTTTTATGGAATGAAAGCTTTCTTTTCCTTTGTATTGCCCGTATTCTCCTAACTCTTCTTCGATCCGAAGGAGCCGATTGTATTTCGAAACCCGTTCGCTACGAGACAAAGATCCTGTCTTGATCTGCCCTGCGTTTACCGCAACAGCAAGGTCAGCAATAAAGGAATCTTCTGTCTCTCCGGAGCGATGGGAGATAACGTTTGTCATGGAGTTTTCTCGGGCGTGTTGTATGGTATCCAGTGTTTCCGTGACTGAGCCAATCTGATTCAGCTTGATCAAGATCGAATTGGCACAATCCAGCTCGATCCCCTTTTGTAAACGATGAATATTCGTTACAAAGATGTCATCGCCCACAACTTGAACATTCTTTCCCAATTGTGATTTCATCTTGGAGAATCCTTCCCAATCCTCTTCATCAAACGGATCTTCGATCGAAATGATCGGGTATTTTTCTACGAGGGTCTTATAGTATACCAGCAATTGATCGGTAGTCATTTCTTTCCCATCCATGGAATACCGGTTGGTCTCTTTGTTATAGAAGGAGCTTGCTGCGCAATCCAAAGCAAAAAAGAACTGTTCGCCAGGTTTGTAACCGGCTTTGTTGATTGCCTGAAGAATGAAGCTAAGTCCCTCTTCGTTGCTAGAAAGATTTGGGGCAAATCCGCCTTCATCACCAACAGCGGTGACATATTTCCCAGCGTGCAGGATCTTTTTCAGATGTTGGAATACTTCTGCCGCTGCGCGTAAGGCTTCTCGAAAACAACAAAACCCCGCAGGGACAATCATGAATTCCTGAATGTCCAAATTGTTGTCTGCGTGTTCTCCCCCGTTAATGACATTCATCAACGGGACGGGCAAAGTCTTAGCATTTACGCCACCCAAATATTTGTACAGGGGTAAAGAAAGAGAGATCGCAGCGGCCCGAGCTACTGCCATAGATACCCCCAAAATAGCGTTGGCACCTAAATGATTTTTATTCTCCGTCCCGTCAAGAGAAAGCATGACCTGGTCAATCCCAACCTGATCATAAACATTCAACCCAATCAGCTTCGGAGCAATGGTGTCATTAACATGGCCAACCGCTTTTTGCACTCCTTTTCCCAAAAAACGATGGTCTCCATCTCTCATTTCTAACGCTTCATGAGTGCCTGTAGATGCACCTGAAGGTACAATTGCATGAGTAGAAGTACCATCTTCCAGATGAACTTCGACCTCAACAGTGGGGTTTCCTCGAGAATCCAACACTTCACGCGCGAGCACATCATAAATTTCTAAATACATATTTATACCCTCCTTTTTGGTCTTTTCGCATTGGAAGTATACCACAAATTCTTTGATATCCATCGGGGTTTAAATGAGACTAAGATTAAAGCGACCGTCAAGAAGGCCGCACCTAAGCTTTGGGAGCCGGTCAATGTTTCCCCTAGAATGAAAAAGGCAAAGAGCGCAGCAAAGATTGGTTCCCCAACAAAAATAAGCGCGGAGGTGTTGGTTCCTATGCTTTTTTGATATTTCAGTTGCCAAAAAACTGCGAGAATCGAAGCCAAAACTGCGCAATACAGAGCAACCAGCCAAGCTTGGATTGGCACACTCCAAGAAGAGGTAGCCCCTATAAAAGAGTTGATCACAGCAACAACTGCAAACTGCCACCCCAGGAGCGCTTTTTCCGATACTTTTCGAGAGATCCGAGTAATCCATACAACATGAAATGCAAATGCAACGGAGCAAATCAGGGTAAGAAAGTCTCCCGCCGAAAACCCATCCAGTCCCCCCGAAATGAAGTATGATCCAACGAAAGCCAAAACAAACCCGATCAGTTGGATTCGACTTACGCGTTCTCTATCGAAAAAAAAGGTGAGAATCGGCACAATAATGATGTATAATGAGGTAATAAACCCGCTTTTAGAAGCGGTCGTCAGACTGAGTCCCCAAGTTTGGGTAACATAACCCACCGCCATAAAAAGCCCGAGGATGACACCATACTTGAAGTGTTGCTTGCCCCCTAAGGCAAAGACGACAACCGAAGCGATCCCAAATCGAAGGGCGTTGAAAATAAAAGGAGACACGCCCTCCAACACCATTTTTTGAAGGGGGAAGGTAGTACCCCATATTGCTGTAACAAGGAAAAGCGAAATGATAGCTTTCATGTTCACATTCCATTCTGTGAATTTGGATCCATTTTTCGTCAAGTAAAAAAAGAAGCCTTCCGTGTTCAAGAAAAAGGGGGATTGATGATCCAGATGAACATCCGTCTATTTGTGCTTTTGGTATTGGTAATGGTTGTTTTCCTTCTCGTTGGTTGCAACCTCGCATCTGCTCAGAAAGAGCATCAGTCGGACAACATTTTTTTCCGAACGATAGGGCAAATGTGGGAATGGGTTTTAAACACATACGACACAAGCCCAATCTTAGGGATTCTTGCAGGTATTGTAACCGTTGCAGCGACTCCGGTTCTTTTTATCTTAGGCGTTGTCTGGTGGATTGTGTATGGGATTTACTCTCTTTTCACGAGAACGACCTAAAAATCTGTTGCGTATACTTTATAATCAATATCATCAAAGATCGAGTCGATCCACTCGAAGTGTTGCAGTTCCCCTTCATTTACTTCGTCCCATTGCAACCAACGAAAAACCTTCATAAATCGCTCAATATGTTGCTTGGTCCGATTGGAAGCATATTCGACTGTGGTGCCGGTTGTCATGATGAAAGCCCAATCGCTGGATTGAGCAAGAAGGAGTTCACGAGCGGCTTGATTCAATGCTCTGATTCTCAAAGGGTCCTTTTCATTTTTAAAGGAATTTGCCAGTTCGATCATCCGTTCTATCATTTCATCTAGATGGGGGTATATCCAATCATTGCTGCCATTCAACCAAACTTCGTTATACCCATTTGCTCCCCAAGTGGAAGCCGCTGGGGTATTGATTTGGAGCGTGGTAAGGTGGTTTTCTACAAAATGCGAAGGGGTGATTGCCTCTACAGACATTCCTTTTGCCATTTCTCGAAACAGATGTTCAATGAAAAACGGACCCTCAAACCACCAATGGCCGAACAGTTCTGCGTCAAAAGGGGCGACGATGATCGGTTGGACTCCTTGAAAGCTCTCGTAAAGCTTTTCCACTTGGTGATGCTTTTTCCAAGCAAAGTCTCGGGCGTGTTCTTTGGCAACCTCTAGGGCTTGATAGAAATCATAGTATTCTTTTGCGCCGAGGTCTATTTTGTGACCAGTTACTTTATGATATTTAATCCCGGTATTCACTCGTACACCGCTTTTATCGATAAAATCCTGGATATAGTCCAATTCTCGATCGAACCCAACGTCGCGATAGAATTCCCGATATTGATAATCTCCAGGGTATCCGGTTTCCGCGCTCCACACTTGTTCGCTAGACTCTGGATCCCTCGAAAAAGCCATTACTCCGTTTTCGGTCACCATTGGTCGATAAACTCCATAGCGAGGTTGGTTTTCTGCATACCAAAATCCATGAGAATCCACGAAGAAATATCGGATGGATTCTTCTGAAAGGTATTGATCGATCCCAGGCGAATAGCCGCACTCAGCCAACCATATACCCATGGGATCTTTTCCAATATGTTTCCGATAGGTGTTCTTACCAACATGGATTTGCGCGCGAATGGCTTGAGGGTATCGATCCATTAGGGGCAGAAACCCATGCGTCGCATTACACGTAATGATTTCAAGGTTTCCTTTTTCCTGAAAATGGATAAATCCACGGATAATGGAGCCATGATATTGATCACGGAATATCTGCAAGGTTTCCTTGAAATCGTTATGATAAAATAGGGCCATCTTATGCTTTTCCGGTGCTTCGTTCTTTGTGCGTTCAATTTCTCGCTCGCTCAATTGAATGAGCTTTTCCAAATGCCGAATATACTTTTCCTGTAAATCTTTGGAATCGAGCATCTCCATCAAAGGGGGTGTTATTGACATGGTGATTGCGAAAGGAACAGAATCCTGCTCCAATCTTTGGAAGGTCCGCAAAAGAGGGACATACGTTTCTGTAATCGCTTCGAACAACCATCGTTCTTCCATAAATTCCTCAAATTCCGGATGACGGATGTAGGGAAGATGCGCATGTAACACTAATGAGAAAAAACCCCGAGCCATTTTAACCCCTCCCACTTTGTATGGGGCGCGAAACCCACACGAATTTTTGTTGGGCCATTTCTTCGAATGAGGCCGAAGAACCACCAATTCCTTTCATTACGACAGGGGTGAACATGCCTTTCGAAAGCTCAGAAAACCGGAATCCCGAAGAACAATCCAACCACTTTTCTTCTCGTTTGATCGAAAAAGAATCTGCGGGCGTTCGCACCAAATTGCTTCTTAAAATGGGAATAAACTGTCCTTGCTCATTGTAGTAGCCGATCTCCCCCAAAAATGATGCATCTGCAGAAGGTACATGTACATAGTACTTCTGAGTGGAATTAAGGTCTAGACGGTACTCGATCGTTCGATGTGCGTTGCTTCCATCATATTGGATCAACGAAACATCATACACCCTTAGGTACATGGCGATTTCCCTGTGTGCCAGTTCATTCAGGAGATGATCCGTCTGAGGGGAAAATACCCAATAAAAATGAATCCAATGGGGGTTAACAGCTAATCCAACCATTTTGTCTTTCCCGTAGCTTCTTTTGAGCTCTTGGACTGTTTCGGGATGGGTTCGTTTCTGCTTGGTCCGAGATACGCCATGGGAAGAAAAGGTTTTGCTGTTTTGTATTCCCGCAGGATGTTTCACCAGTACCCGTTTGATCCGATCAATCAGCTCGGTTTTTTTCATGTTTCTCTGAAAAGTTAGCCCCAATTGCTTCGCCATTTTCCGTAACTCATAGATTTTGGGTTCTCCTTCCAATAGTGCGCATATCTGACGATGAGTTCCTTCTGTAACCGGGTTTTGCGAAAACCCAGTAAGGGCTTCGAGCAATTCTTCTTTTCGCATTTTGTAATAACCCTTGATTTGATGCTCTCTACCCAATTTCTTCAATTGATCTACTGTCATACCCGTTAATTCCTCATGTTCTAACATAGGTGCCACCTCCTAACAACCTGTACGGATCCATCTTTAATCATTGTCTTTCTTAAGATTTCCCTTCTTTTCTTGCGATCTCCAATGGAAATAAACCATGGAACCCGATGAAAAACGAATCAGGACTTCGTTTTTTTCCGCCTGATTACTCACTCCTCGCGGATGGCGACGATCCAAAAGTTCAGAATCTAAGGGATATTTCATTCCCCTTAGGGTTACTTCTTTGCATTGATCGGAAATCGAAATCAAAGACCAGCGGGTCCCAGGACTTGTAACGAACCTTTTGGATATCGGCCCATTCAAAATCCCCATTTCCCATTGGGGATCTTGAACAGTAGCTTCGATTCCGAGATCTTGCGCTAAAGAGATTAAATTCAACGTTGCCAACGAGTGATCTGGTCGATCCCCCCAAAGACAAAGAAACGCGATGCGCCAGGCCTTATTTTTTTTTGCTATATGAATGCATAACTCGGAATCTAAAGAGTCTTTTGAAACGGGGAGGACCAGAGTGCGCACTTTATGATTGAGCATCCATTGGAAATCATCGAAAGATATCGAATCCATGTCGCCAACAAGATAATCGGGTGGGTGATTCAGGGAACGAAAGAGCTTCGCTCCTCCGTCAGCACAAAACAGGCATTTGGCTTTATCGACCCATTGTCGGTAGAAAGAAAGCTGATCTTGTTGGACTGGAACGGACCCAACAATCAAGTTCCAACCAGATTCCATTACCAACCGCCCCCCCCTTGAATCATTTGATTCTATTCCCAAAGTCATTTCTAGCTCTTTATAGGCGATTATGGGTGGATATGGTATGAATAACGGGACAAAATGATCCAATAAGTCTTAAATTTATCCCCTATAAACTCATTACATTCTTATTATACACTATAATTCTAGTTTGTCAACCCCGATTCTTTCGGTTTCTTTATGGGCGTTTCGAACCGAAAAATATCAAACGGGAAACAGGAACAGGACTTGACAACGGGCCCAAAATATGGTATATTTCGACCGCGATCAAAGCTCCACAGGAGCCCTCGTAGTTCAATGGATAGAACGGTGGATTCCTAATCCGCAGATGTAGGTTCGATTCCTACCGGGGGTACCAGACAAGGAGTAATGGGCGCATTCTGGTACGGGGACGTGGTGCAGTTGGTTAGCATGCCGGTCTGTCACACCGGTGGCCGCGAGTTCGAGTCTCGTCGTCCCCGCCAGAAGGGGACGTGGTGCAGTTGGTTAGCATGCCGGTCTGTCACACCGGTGGCCGCGAGTTCGAGTCTCGTCGTCCCCGCCAATATATAGCCCTTTTTTAACGAAAGGGCTTTTTTTTAAGGAGGAATTCGATGTTGATCATCATGATTGCGTTGATTTGGATCCTATTATCGTATGAATATGGCATTCAAGGGTTATCTGTTTTGATCATTGTCTTACCGGTTATTTATGGTTTATATCGTGTCCTAAAAGCGGACACGCTGAAAGGGTTCCATAAATCGGCCATTTGGTTCTTCATTCTTTCGGTGTTTCGTTCGATCCGTGTTTCGTTCTTGTTAATCTATTGGATGCTAAAAGGAAAGATTTACGAAGGGATCTATGAATCCGAACTCGGGCGAACGCCCAGTTACTCTCTCTTATTTGTGAGTTGTGGTATTACGATCGTTCCCGATACCTTGTTTCTTGGTAAGAGGAAGGGATGGATCTATATACACAAAATAGCGCCAATCCAAAAAGACGCATTTCAAGCCGATGTATTTCCTTCCATATCCGTTGGCAAAAATGGTATAATTGATCCGGCTGAACCACCTCTTCATTAGGAGGAAAAGATGAATCGAAGGGTTTACAGGAGCAGAAAAGACCGAGTAATCGCAGGAGTATGCGGAGGATTGGCAAAGTACTTTAGCGTCGACCCAGTATTAATTCGGTTGGTTGCGGTTGCAACCGTTTTACTGGGTGGAGCAGGGGTGATCCTTTATATCATTGCTATGTTTGTCATTCCCGAGGAACCGAAGTTCTCTTCGGATCCTGTTCGTTCAGAGGATCCGGAAGAGAACAAAGAAAGCGCTATTGTCGATCCAGAGCTTAGGAATAAAGCGATTATTGCTATCGCTGTCTTTTTTATCGCCATTGGTGTTTTCTTCCTCCTTCGGCAATTTGAACCAGTACGATGGTTTCTTACTGTTTCTTGGGAGATTTTGTTTGGGGGAATTTTGGTGGCCATTGGCATTCTTGTCGTTATGAAGTCGATTCGAAGAGGAAAACGATGAAAATTGCCTTTGGCGTATTTATCATAATTTTTGGGATCCTATTGATCATACAAGGGTTCACGTGGGAATTGCCTCTTCGGATCATTCAAAACTTTCTCTCTTTATGGCCTTTTTTGATTATTCTAATCGGTATTGCAGTATTATCTAATGTCAAAGGGCTTCGTTGGCTTAGATGGATCCATTTTACATTGAGCCTAGCGTTCTTTGCGACTATTCTTTTTTTACCACCTACCCATATTATCTGGGGTCAGATGAAAAACCCGGTTGCGATTCAAGTAGATTTACCCCAAGATACTGAATCGATCGTATACTTAGATTTTGACCTAAGAGCAGCGAAAGTACGGATATTTTCCACTGAGGATAATGAATCAACTTCGATTCAAGGCTCCTATCAATCCAGATCGCAAGATTTCATTGTAGAAGTGTTTGATAACCGGATCCTGTTTCGGTCGTCAGCCTCACGATTTTTCCCCGCTTGGAATGATGAGCTCCTTTTGTATCTTCCCAATCCGTATCAATATTCTGCGCATTTTTTTGGAGGGGTCATTGATTTAGAATATGAATCTCGTGCCAATCTTGTTTCTTCGATTGAAATTGAAACAGGCGTTTGCAACTTGAATGTCAACCTTCTGTCATGGGAACACCCCTTGTCTGTACGGGTTTCTAGCGGGATTACCAATGCGCGTTTTTTTATCCCAAAAGACAGTAGGGTTCATTCGGATGTGCAAGGAGGGATTACGAACACTTCTTTTACAGCTATTCAGGAAAATGGCTATGGGACCAACTTATCCGTTGCAATTGAATCAGGGATCATAAATCTTTCCGTCCGGGGTCGTTAGTTTCGTTGATCTTCTGCTTGCAATGAGCCTGTCCAAACATCCATCCTTATGATTGCCCCAATGATGAGAAATCCCCCCCTTTTTTTAGCAAACCTTCATCCATAGTTTGATCAAATCCGGTATAATACCATCGGATTCCCTTGTATTCCGAGTTCGTCGACTATGAATGCGATTTCGATAGTATGAACCAAATGAAAAGGGATAAGGAGATTGATTGAAGTCACAAATGACAAAAAACAGCGAAGGAACGATAATTTTAGGAATTGATCCCGGATATGGGACTGTAGGGTATGGTTTGATCGCGATTAAAGGAAACCGTTTCGTACATGTGGCTCATGGAGCGATTCGTACTACCTCAAATCAACCCCTTCCCTTTCGATTAAGCGAGATCTATGATGCCATAACCCGGGTTGTTGAGGAGTATAGACCAACTGAAGCTGCTATAGAATCGCTCTTTTTCTTCCGGAATGTAACCACAGCTCTTGCTGTGAGCGAGGCAAGAGGGGTGATCCAGCTTACCCTATTTCAGCATAGTGTTCGATCCCATGAATATACACCGTTCCAAGTAAAACAAGCTGTATCCGGTAATGGACGGGCTGAAAAAGGGCAAGTGCAACGGATTGTCAAAACACTTCTTCATATGGATAAAAATCCTACTCCCGATGATGCTGCAGATGCATTGGCGACTGCAATCTGTCACGCAAACTCAAGAGACTCCCTAAACCACATTCAGAGGGGCACGCAATAATGCATCTGGAATTCTTGGTACCTTCTAAAGGGTTTTGCTCGTTGGTTCATCGGTTGGGTTTGGAATGGAATGGAACCCATCCAATGATTGAACGAGTAGTGCTCAAAAGTGAAGAACTCCAACTCCATCTTCATATACACAATGATTCATTCGGGTCAGAAAAACGGATCGATTTCGAGTTGGTGTGTACTCGGTTTTTCGGTATTCCTGTGCGGATTATCGAGTGTCCAAGGACAGATGGTGGACAAGCAACGAATCAAACGCATTGGCACGAAATTCTTTGCGAGCTAAATGGGAGCCTTCCATATATAACCGATTCTACAAAGGCGGAATGGAATGATGACTCTTCTCTGGATATCTTCGTTCCAAATGAATTTCTTCGCATCCGCTTGGAAGAACGGAAAGGCATGATTCGCGATGCTTATCAAAAAAGAATGCGCAACCCGAAAGAAATCCGGATTTTTGTTGATCCTGATCTTTCGAAACTCCTTCCAGTAGAAGCACGATCGAGAGACGAAGAAGAAAGAAATGAAGCTGATGTTGTGAACCCTGATTCGAATGATTCTGTTCCGATAGAAACCTACGATCCAGAGGTCAAAGATCCAGATCGAACGATTGACAAGCAAGGCAGAGTAGAACTCCATGTTCACACGAAGATGAGCAATATGGATTCGATCGTTGGAGTGGATGAACTTGTCGAACGAGTAGCGCAGATGGGATTGCCCTCTGTAGCCATTACAGATCATCATGGGGTTCAAGGGTATCCTGAGTTTTATGAAGAATGCAAAAAAAGAGGGATCAAACCCATATTTGGAATGGAAGGAAATGTTGTGGATGTTTCCTCCATCGTTTTCCAGATAGATCCGCATATCGCGCAAAAACCAATCAATGAACTGGAGTTTGTTGTTTTTGACCTAGAAACCACAGGACTCAATCCCCAACAAGAAGAAATCATTGAGATTGGGGCGGTGCGCATCCAGAATGGAGAACTTGCCGATACATTTTCTCAACTCGTCGCTTCTCGTAACCCTTTATCCGAAAAAATCCAGTCAATAACTGGTATTAAGCCAAGTATGCTTGAGGGAAAACCGGATCTTAAGGATGTTCTTCCTCGGTTTTTGGATTTCATGAAAGGAAGCATATTAGTTGCACACAACGCAAGGTTCGATATGGGTTTTCTAAAGCATCACTACTTGACGATCTTTCATGAAGCATTGGAATACCCTTATC
Source organism: uncultured Thermotogaceae bacterium (assembly GCA_964580185.1). Taxonomy (GTDB): domain Bacteria; phylum Thermotogota; class Thermotogae; order MWEM01; family MWEM01; genus CAYWWY01. Next base: position 18,831 of record CAZOJQ010000031.1, on the reverse strand, counting down.
TGGATACATTGGCCCTTTCTCGATCCTTGCTTCGAATGAAAAGCTACTCGCTCGATCGAATTGCGAAAAAATTGGGTTTGGGTGATTTCACGCATCACAGGGCACTTGAAGATGCCCAGATAACGGCAAAAGCCTTTTTAAAACTAATCCAGATCGCGAAAAAGAAAAGGGCGACTACTCTTGCCCAACTCGAATGCCTCAAAGATGAGATAGACCCAAAAAGCCTCCATGGACAGACCATTACCATATTGGTCAAAAATCGAACAGGATTGCGAAACCTATATCGGATCGTTTCTGAAAGCCATCTTCAGTATTATGGGTCTTATCCGATGATCCCGAAAAGCCTTCTGGAAACGAATCGATCCGGTCTATTAATCGGAAGTGGGAGCTTTGAAAGTGAAATTGCGGAAAGCTTCTTTGGAGGCGCAACAGATGACGAGTTAATTGAGATCGCGAAATTCTACGACTATCTTGAAGTGATGCCTCCCGATGCTTACACGAATGTGGAACAGGAATCTCCTCCCAAACTTCGCGAAGAGTTCATTCAAAAGATATACCAAATCGGACAAATGATCGGCATCCCCGTTGTTTTTTCTGGAAATGTTCACTATCTTGATCCTTCCGAAAAGAAGGAATGGTCCATACTCAAAATTGCTGACGCTTCTATCCGCAGGAAAAATACTCAGTTTTCCCCTGAGCGGTATCGGAATGTCAATCTTAGTTTCCGTTCTATGGAAGAAATGACGAGTATTGCAACCCAAATCTTAGGTAGCCCTCATGCAGCTTATGAAACAGTGTTGGCCAATCCGTTGCAAATAGCGGATTCCATTGAAGTCATCGAACCGATTACTCGAACACTACATCCGCCGAAAATTACCGGTTCTGAAGAAGAAATCCGGCATTATTGCTGGAAACGGGCCCATGAAATCTACGGAGAACGAATCCCTCCGATCATTAAAGAAAGACTGGATCGAGAACTTGACGCGATCATCGGGCATGGGTTCGCCGTGTTGTACTACATTGCCCACCAAATCGTGAAAAAGTCAATTGAAGATGGGTATCTCGTAGGTTCTCGTGGCTCTGTAGGTTCTTCCCTCGTCGCAACTTTATTGGACATAACAGAAGTCCATCCGATGCTACCCCACTATGTGTGTCCTTCATGCCATTTCACGGAATTTCCTCAGGATTCAGCGATCACATCCGGGTTCGATCTGCCTCGAAAACGCTGTCCTCAGTGTGGGACACAGTTGGATAAGCTAGGCCAGAGCATTCCTTTCGAGACATTCATGGGCTTCTCAGGCGAAAAGATTCCTGATATCGATCTCAATTTCTCTGGTGAATACCAAACGCGCGCGCATCGTACGATCGAGGAGATGTTTGGGAAGTCTCAAGTATTTCGTGCTGGCACGATTAGCACAATGGCTGAGAAAACTGCATTCGGATATGTTCAGCGGTACGAGGACGCAACAGGCGTTCGGTTAACAAAGCAGGAAAAGGAGAAAGCAGCGAAAAAAATCACCGGAGTCAAACGGACCACTGGTCAACACCCCGGAGGATTGATGATCGTTCCGAGTGATAAAGAAGTGTATGATTTTACACCCGTTCAACATCCAGCTAATGACGCGCACTCGGATATTCGAACGACCCATTTTGATTATCAATCCATTCACGATGACCTCGTGAAAATTGATGCGTTGGGCCATGACGATCCAACCTTTATGAAAATGCTGAAAGACTTGACAGGGTTTGACCCTTTGCATGTGCCGATGGATGATCCCAAAACACTACGGGTATTCTCCAGCGCGAGAAGCATCGGGTTAAAACCGAATGATATTCCCGGAGTAGAAACGGGTACACTGGGAATCCCTGAGTTTGGAACCCAATTCGTACGGGGGATGCTTAAGGAAACAAATCCAAAATCCTTCGCGGATCTCGTCCGGATTTCCGGTCTGTCTCATGGAACGGACGTTTGGCTTGGAAATGCGCGGGAATTGATCATCGGTCGCTTCGTTCGCCTTTCGGAATTAATCGCTTGCCGTGATGATATAATGAATATGCTTATAGAAAAAGGCCTGGAACCTCTGGATGCCTTTAAAATTATGGAAAGCGTTCGAAAAGGAAAAGGGATTACCTTCGACCAGGTAACAATGATGAAAAAAGCGGGACTACCCGAATGGTTCCTGCAGTCATGTAAAAAGATCAAGTACCTCTTTCCCAAAGCACACGCTGTGGCTTATGTATCCATGGCCTTTCGAGTTGCTTTTTTTAAGGTCCATTTTCCCCTGGCATTCTATGCGACGTACTTTTCCATCAAAGGAGCCAATTTTGATGTTCCTTTGATCACTTCAGGTATATCTGCATTGCGGAGCTGGTTGGAGAACCCAGAAAAAAGAGATTCAGAAAAGAGTGTTCAAAAAATAAGCGCGGAACGCGTTGTGAACGAATTAGCGATGGAAATGCTCCTGCGAGGCTTTTCTTTCTTGCCTGTGCATATTGAGCAATCGGATGGCTTTCGTTTTCTTATGGAAGAAAATGGATTACGGATTCCGCTAAACCGCGTCAATGGTTTGGGTGATAAAGTTGCTCAAACGATTTTGGAAGCCCGCGACCAAACGCCTTTTTCAAGTGTAGAAGACTTAAGGAACCGGACAAGTTTATCCGAATCGACACTGGAAGTCTTGAGAACTATGAATGCACTAAATGGAATGGCAGAGAGTGCCCAGATTTCCCTATTTTAAACTAGACAATCCATGAGTGCTGCTTAAGAAATCAAACAAAAAGGGTATACATATGTATACCCTTTCATGTAAACATCTCCATGGTCAAAAAAAGCGTTTGCTTACACTTTTTCTTCCGTTTCCATGCCCTGAGCATGAATGGGTTCCTTCGATGCTGAGGACAGTTGTTCGAGCAATTTTCGTTCTTTCCGGGTAACCCGCTTCGGAATCGTTACTCGAACCCGCAAAAAATGATCTCCCTTTATGCCGCTTCGCAAGTCTGGGATCCCTTTTCCTTTCATTCGAATCGTCGTTCCTGGTTGGGTACCCGATTGGATTTTTATCTTTGATAAGCCATCCACTCCCTCTACCGTTACTGATGTGCCCAAAATCGCTTCAAGATAGCTAATCTCAGTTTCAGAGTACAGATCGTTTCCCTGCCGTTTGATGGATGCATGCGGATGAACGTGTACTTTCACATACAAATCTCCATATGGACCTCCCTCAGAACCAGCATTTCCTCCGCCAGCAACGCGTAACCGCAATCCATCTTCGGCTCCAGCAGGCACTCGAACCATTATCTTTTTTCGTTCTCGTTTCTTTCCATTCCCCCCACAAGCAGAACACCGTTCATTGATGATTTTTCCTGTACCTCCACATCGAGGACAAGTGGTTGTTGAGCTTATACTACCGAAAATCGTGTGGGATTCCTGAACGACGACGCCTCTTCCGGAGCACTGGATGCAAGAGCTAAAGGAAGACCCATCTTTCGCACCGGTTCCTTTGCACGATTCGCATTCGGAATACCGTTCATATTCAATCTCTTTTTCAACTCCTTTTGCTACATCGGTTAGTTCAACGGAAAGGGAGTACAGAATGTCTTCGCCTCTTTTTGCGTGGGGAGTGGATCTTTGTTGACGGGTTTGCCCGGAAGATTGCCCAAAAAACATGTCAAAAATATCGCCGATTCCGCCAAATCCTCCACCAAAGAAATCATTAAAGACGCTTCCGCCTCCCTGGCCCTGGGCTGTCCGATACTGATGTGGCATTTGGTCTCCAACATATCCGTAGCGGTCATACATCGCTCTTTTTTGCGGGTCGCTCAATGCTTCGTACGCTTCTGAAACCTCCTTGAAGTTTTTTTCGGCTTCCGATCGGTTCTCAGGATGCAAATCAGGGTGCCATTTCTTAGCCATTTTCCGATAGGCTTTCTTGATGTCATCTTGTGTTGCATCTTTTGGAATACCAAGGATTTCGTAATACTCTTTTTTTGCCATCCGATCACCCGCTATCTACAAGCGTTTCATACTTACTTTTATTCTTCTGTCGTTTTCGTTGGTTCCTGTTGAACAGGAATCGCTATTTTCACCCGAGCTGGTTTGAGAATTTTGCTATGAAATAGATATCCCTTCTCGACCACTTCGATTATTGCATATTCTTCAAATTCATTAGTTTCTTTTTTTTCGACAACTTCGTGTTCATAGGGATTGAATTGGGTTCCCACCTCTGCTGGAATCGGTTTCAACCCTTCTGATTCCAAAACTTGAATAAAAGATTGATAGATCATTTCAACCCCTTTTACCACCATCTTCATTTCTGAATTTATCTGGTTGGTCTGAAAATATTGCAATGCTCGTTCAAAATTCTCAACAACGGGGATGATTTTTTCGATTAATGAAGTATTTGCATTTTGGATAATTCGCTGATTCTCTTTTGCAGCAATTTGCTTGTATTCTTCAAAATCGATCGATATCTTCTGGGCGTGTTCTTTCCATTCCTGGAGCTTAAGGATATCTTGCTCCATTTTTTGCGTGATTTGTTCGTATTCTTGAATCTTTTCTTCTGGTTTCTTCATGGGTTCCATCAGTCCTCCTTTTGGGAAAGGGTGCTCATACGAGTCATATATTCAGTGATTCTATTGCTTATATATTGCATTCCCCTTAGGTTTCCCAGGTAATCGTTTGCCTTATGCGTAATGAGAACCAATCGACCAAGGGGGCTTTCTCCTGCTTCGTACCGAGAAAAGAAAAGCGTCATCTCTTTCAACTCAGATCTGCCCGTTTCTGTACCGATTTGAACACCCGTTTTTTGATCCCAAGGAAGTTGATCCAATAGTTCCATGAGTTTTGCTTCATCTTCAACGAGCGTAACGATGTTTTGGAGCTGTTGATGATCTACCATATCATCCTGGAGCAATTCTTCATACCCCTTTTTGAAGAATCTTTGCGATACGGATTGCTTCAATACACTCTGCAGAAAGAGAAACAAATGTTCGAGTTGACTATCGTACCATGAGTAATCAGGCAAGTTGAGGAAACTCATGAGTTCTTTTACATCGCCGAGCGCGATCCCATTCAACTTTTCCGTTAAAAAATCTTCCATTTCTCTCGCAGGCAACTCTTCTTCAAAAAAGACAACAAAATCCTCTGCAAGACCCATATTGGTTATGAATACAACAACCCAGTATTGCTGAAACACAGGGTATATGGTTACCTTCTTTATCCTCAGCTTTTCGATAAATGGTTTTTCAACAATGGCCAATCCTTTCAACCAACGAGATAAAAACCCGGAAAAGTTTGACAGAAGATTTTGGATATTCCCAACTTTCAATGAAGACAAAGACGCAATGCCTCTTTCTTCGGGGGCTTCAAAAGGGAGTTTTTCAAGGCATTGAACAAAAAACCGATACCCCTGATCTGTGGGAACCCTTCCAGCAGACGTGTGGGGTTGAGTGATTAGGTCCTTTTCTTCTAGCTCCTTCATTACATTTCGAATAGTAGCGCTGCTGCATTCAAGATCGGTAATATCCAGGATCCGCTGGGAACTCACCGGTTTCCGAGAGTGAGTATACTCTTGAACGATGCTATACAAAACGCGGATTTCCCGTTCGTTCAGAAAGATATTCTGCCGATTCATCGTATCAACCTTCCTTTGTTAGCACTCAGATCATAAGAGTGCTAACGGTGTTATCATACCATGGAATTCTTTTTTTGTCAAGCGTATTAATGGAGAGTTTTCAATGAACCCGTAGGAATCAATGGGGGTAGCACCCTTTCAGGAAAATTCATATATATAACACGAGAAACACGTTGGAATTTTACCAAATGGTCAAACATAAGGATGAATTTCATGGTACAATTCAATGAGCCAAAAATCTCTAGGGAGGTTTTCCAATGGGGCCGAAAAATGATACTCGAAGGCTTATTTTAGACGCTGCAAAGGTTGTTTTTGCCAACAAGGGATATGATGGCGGAACCATGGATGAAATTGCTTCAGAAGCAGGGATCAAGAAAGCACTAATCTTCTATTACTTCCCCTCCAAAGAAGATCTTTTTTTGGGGGTGTGGAAAGAAGGAATCGATGAACTGGAAAACTATCTCTTTGCTGAAATGGAAGGAGAGCTTTCTTTCTTACGGAAAATCAAGCGCTTGCTTCGCTCCTACATTGAATTTGTTCTTCATCACAAAGATATCATGAAGTTAGTTGAAATGAATCGGAATAAAGTCTTGGAGACCCGTCAAGAACTTAATCCCTGGCCTCAGATCCGGCAACGGTATTCTTCATTCATTCATCGCATCGAAGACCTGATAGAAGAAGGGAAAACCGTGAATTCGATCCCTCAATCGATTTCGACGCATGCGACGGCTCGGATCATTGCTCATGGAATGGGCTTAGGCGCCATGGAAAGCGACTTATCTTTGGATACGATTGTCCAGTTTATTTTAAACGGAATGTCGATTCCATCAGAATCTGCGCCATGATATGCACTTTTTTCTCGATGTCAGTATAGCAGGGGATCAAACCAGTAAAGAAGTCATTCAGGACTATTGTTACTGGTTTACGAAGCGGGATCCGGTCATATTAACCGTTTTTTTTTCAAAATCGCCTTCGAAGTTCCTGGAATTGCAAGAAAAAGCCAAAAATTTCCCTCTTCCTTTTCCTTATGAACAACCCCCCAAAATTCGTTGGATTCAAGAAAAAGTCCCCTTTTCCTCTCTTCATCGGTTTTATTCCCGAAAGGTCTTGGTCAACGAAATCCATCCCTATCGGGCTGGGGATCTTTTTCGGATTTTTCGCTTAACCCATCCATTTCTCGATTCAGAGCAATATGAGTCCCAAGCTACGGCAATCCAGTTTGATCTACGGTATACAAAGCAGTTTGGCAGAAAGAACAATCCCTATCAACCAGAGATCGCCCATGATTTTGTTCAGTATCTAGTCTGTAATCCCGCTCACTCCATAATCGAGTTCGGATGCGGAGCAGGTTCGGTGTTGTCATTGATCCGGAGTCAATTGCATCACTCTCTTAAGAGGTATGTAGGGATGGATCGAAGCCGATCATTAATCATCAAAGCACAAGAAACCCATCAAAAGAATCAGGAAGTCTTGTTTCAATTAGGCGATATCACCCAACTTTCGTATCCCAATCAGGCATTCGACGTTGGGTTTTCCGAAAGTGTCCTTCCTTACGTATCGGATCCCTTGAAAGCTTTGCAAGAGATGAACCGTGTTACCCGGCACGGTTTTTTCTGCCGGTTGTACTCTATACCGAAAGCCCCGCAAAATCTCCCTATGGGTAAAGATCGTCAGACCTTTCTTCTGAACACGGGAGCGGTTTGGAAATTTGATTCCCAGCCAAGAGCCCATACATTTGTCATTCCAAAGACAAGCGCTGTGCAATCATTAGTAGAAAACTGGGAAACCGTCGTTGTGGTTCGAAATCAAGAGGATCAGTTTTTCAAGCCTTTGGGGATTCATACGATTAATTTTTTCATTTATCCTCGTTCATGGTATCGTACACATGAGAGCACAGTGCAAAGAAGCCATCATGTTCTTATGCAATAAAAAATAGGAATGAACCCTTCGATAGAGAAAGATGGGACAAGGAGGGATCTTTGTGCAAGGGTTTTTCAACACGAACTTTAGTACACTAAAAATGGCAATGGATGCCTCTTCGGTCCGACATCAAGTTATCGCTCAAAACATTGCCAATTCAGAAACTCCCAACTATAAACGCTTGGAAGTTCGATTTGAAGACGAATTACAAAAACATTTGCACAAAAAGGATTTATCCCTTAAAACACCACACCCAAAACATATTTCTAACCAGCCACAAAGCTTGGACCATGTTTCAATCCAAGTTAGCAGGGTATTGGAAACATCAATCACAAACGATGAGAACAATGTAGACCTTGACCGAGAGATGGCTTTGATGGCTTATAACACGATTCGGTATCAAACACTCTCCCGATTAATGGAAGCAAACATTGGTCGATATTATACTGTAATGAGAGGCGCCTAAGTATGCTGAATCTGTTTGAGACAATGAACATTAGCGCATCAGGAATGACTGCTCAGAGGGCGCGTTTGGACGTCATCGCCAGCAACATTGCCAATGCGGAAACCACAAGAGGTCACAACAACGAACCATATCGAAGAAAAACCGTACTTTTTTCGGAGATCATTAAGAACGAGCTCTTAGCGCCAAAAAGTGCACAGTCCGGCATGAATCTGGGGGGGGTTCGAATTGTTCGAATTGAAGAGGATCAGCGGCCTTTTCGAATGGTGTTTGATCCTTCTCACCCAGATGCAGATGAAACAGGGTATGTACAGATGCCCAATGTCAATGTTTTAAAAGAGATGATCGACCTCATCAACGCACAAAGATCGTATGAAGCAAACGCATCGGTAGTTAGCGCAACAAAGGCCTTTGCAACAGCTGCGCTTCAGATAAGAGGTGGTGGATAAGAATGATAGACAAAATTGATGGTATTTCGAATCTAAACCCGATATCCCCAATAAAACCAATTACGCCAACCGACACTCCTTCCAAAGCAAATGCAACAAAAGGAGTTGGGCCAGACTTTGGGAAAATCCTTGCTCAAGCGCTAGAAGAAGTTAATAAACATCAAAAAACTGCGGAACAAAAAGCGGATGATTTTGCTGCGGGGAAAATCAGCAATATTCACGACGTAATCATTTCGGCTGAACAAGCGGCTATGTCCTTACGGCTCACAACAGAAATCCGGAACAAGATCGTCGACTCGTATCGGGAAATTATGCGAATGCAGCTATAATTACTATGCGGCAATGGTTGATCTTCCTCTTGGCGCTCTCGTTTCCCGCTCTTCTTTTTCCTCAGACCGGTTCCGAGCTCGTTTACTTAAAGCCTCATGTTGAAGTTCTTCCTGAGAGCACGCGGATTTTTTTCCAAGACTTTATTGAAAACCCTCATGTTCTAGACGAAATCGTTTGGGTTGAGATGGGGAAGCTGATTTTTGGTTTTGCTCCTCTTTCTGGTCGATCGTATCAGGTGGAAGCAAATTATGTTGTGTCCAAGATCCAACATCACTTTCCAGAATTATCGGTCGTTCCTACTGGCCTATCAACAATTACGATTGCAAAACCATCCCTTACTGCTGCCCTTATCGATTTTTCCAAACCCCAATCTCTTCTTATTGCTCCATCAGTTATAGAAACCCTTTCGCAAACCAATATTCAAGGATCATTGGAGGAAATGGTACTTGGTCATATCATTCCTTTGGTCTTTGATCAAGATGAACTGGTAGCTCTAGCACTTCGGAACACTCACCTCACCTTTGAAAAACCCCTACCGGAAGAAATCGAGTGGGACGATCTTCAGATCAATGTTTCGCGTTCTGGAAGAGGAGTATTCGTGGTATTTGTCCGCGGGTTGAAGGGAAATCAAGTAGTGTTCCAATACAATTCGAGAGCACAAGCCGTCTGGTATCAAGAAATTGCAGTATCTAAGACCAATATCTCATATGGCCAATCGATTACCAATGATCATGTAGAATTCCGCTTGCTCAACTACTATGAAGGAACAGATCCTATACGAAAGGAAGATTTCCGGCAAGGGTTTATTGCTCGGAGTTTTATCCGATCTGGGGTAGTTCTTTCGACCAACATGTTTATTCCTCCGTGGGATGTACGCAAAGGGCAAACCATCATGGCCCAAGTCGAAATCGATGGGGTAGTTGTCCGAGCGCAAGTGGAAGTTTTGAAAGATGGTCGAATAGGAGAGTTGATCAGAACGCAGAATACTACTTCAGGAGCATATGTAACTGGGATCCTGGAAGAAGGCCTTTTACTTCGGGTAACCTTTTAACGGAGGTTTTTGTGAATCGAAGAGCATTGATTCGAGGAATCGTCATTGTACAATTCATCCTTATTTTCGGAATTGGGTTCAGCTCGTCTCTTTGGCAAAGCTCAGAAAACCCGAAATTTCGAAACCTTTATAGCGATATGAAAGCCTATAAAATAGGAGACATTCTAACGATTCTCATTATGGAGAGCTCTTCTTTTGAGCAAAGAGATGATCACAGCGATCGAAAGGGCGGTTTGATCACTCAGACTTTTTCAATCATTCGAAACATCAGCAATATTGATCTTAACCGATTTATACCCACAAGCGGAGATCCGGAAATTCCCAATCCCACTGTTTCTACAGACAATACTGCGCGCTCCCAAGTGACCGCTCGGGTTGCAGGCAGGATCAATGATATCGATGCTAACGGTAATCTCCTCATAGAAGGTAGACGAGAGATAAAAGTTGGGAATGATCTTCGAGAAATCGTTGTTCAAGGAGTGGTTCGACCGGCTGATATTTCCTCCGACAATACCGTGGAATCCTACCGGATTGCAGACGCTCGGATTTGGTACAATGGCGAAATCGTCTTCCAACAAGATCCAAGAGAACAAAGCTGGCTTGGATATATCCTTTCAGGAATCGCGGGGGTGATCTTCTAATGGGTATGCGGAAATTTGCTATCATCGTGGGCATTCTAATTCTGATGGTTTCTCTATCTTTGGCGGCAATGGTACGGTTGAAGGATATCGCTCGGTTTCGAGGAGCCAGGGACAATCAATTATTCGGAATCGGTTTGGTGATTGGGCTCAACGGAACCGGTGATTCGGGAACCGTTCCCTCTTCTCTTCTTAGCAATATGCTCAAAAATTTCGGAATTACCGTTTCCGCAAATGATCTTCGATCACAGAACACAGCTCTTGTGATGGTTACTGCTGATATACCTGCGTTTTATAAAGAAGGGATGCGTTTGGATATCCAAATCGCATCTATTGGAAATGCAAAGTCCTTGAACAATGGGGTTCTCTTGCAAACCCCTCTTTACGGAGCTGATGGGATGGTCTACGCGGTCGCGCAGGGTCAACTGTCTCTGGGAGGAGAAAACATTGGAGCTTCGATCAATTTGCAAAACCGTTTTCCTTTAGTTGCATATTTACCCGGAGGTGCTATTATCGAACGGGAGATCCCCACATCTATTGTGGATGCGAACTCGGTAACCTTGCTTCTACTCAACCCTGATTTTACAACTGCTGCTCGGGTTACCCAAGCAATCAATACGAAATTTGGAGAGCAGATTTCTCGCGCATTAGATCCAACATCAGTCAAGATCCGCATTCCAGATGTTTTCATCGATGATTTAATTCCTTTTCTTTCGATCATCGAAGAAGTCGAGGTTATTCCAGATTCTGTAGCTCGTGTAATCGTCAACGAACGAACAGGTACTGTGGTTATGGGCGGAAATGTGCGTGTAGACGACTTTACTCTTTCATATGGGGGGTTTTCAATAACGATACGAAACGGAAAAGTCTCTACGGGCGATAACCCGGGTCCGGATAGCTCAATCGAGAACTTGGTTAGTGGATTGAGAGCGATTGGTGCTACACCCCAAGACATTATCGCCGTCCTTCAGTCTTTGAGAGAAGCAGGCGTATTGCATGCTCAACTCGTCATGATGTAGGAGGGAAGGGATGATTGATTCGTTGCTTTCATTATCGACCAACCGTTCTTCCGACTCGGTTGCGAATTCTAGGATTCCTGACAAAGATGCGCTTCGGGAAGCAGTGGATGATTTTGTATCCATCTTCATGGCTCAGCTGTTCAAGCAGATGGACCAATCCATACCAAGGAGCGGTTTTATCGAAGAGTCTTTTGGTCAAAAATGGTTTCGAGAGATGTTGTATGACGAGTATGCAAAAAGCGCCTCCAAACAAGCCTTAAAACCATTGGGAGACGCTTTGTACAAGCAATTATCCGTTTATCACGTTCGGTAAAAAATCGGTGGAGTGTTATCTTCCCGATGCTACTCCTTGGAAGTTGAAGGAGCCTTTTTGTCGTATAAAAAGCAAGCTACTCTTCTATGGCTTTCAAGATCAAACAATTCCGGTTCCTTCATAGAGGGAAAAGAGATCTGTATTTTCTTCCCGTCTGCCTCAATTCCTTGAACCGCTTTACGAATTGTCCGACCAGACTCCTCCATGATGTGATAAAGATAGTCGATTATAACTTTCGTGTCTGGAGCCGATGAATGCAAGTGAATGTGAAGATGATGCCCCACTTTTCTCATATCAGTAAGAGCTTCCAAGATCCGATGCTCGTTTGGATCTGATTTCAAGTTTTTTTCAAGGACATCCATCTTTCTCTTGTCGATAATCTTTTGAAGGTCCAATCCTTCCCATCCACACTGAACCATTGCCTCCCTGCATCGAGCATGAAACCGACAGCCGTTTGGCAAATCGATGGCATCAGGAATCTCTCCGCGGGCATCTACCTTTTTTCGTTTGTGGGTTGGATTTGAATCAGGGACGGCAGAGATTAAAAGTTGTGTATAGGGATGTGCTGGTGTATCGATTACATCTGGAGTTGATCCGATCTCCGCGATTCTCCCTAAATACAAAATTGCTGTTCGATCGCAAATGTATCGAATGGTTGCCAGATCATGCGAAACGTAAAGAATCGCCATATCCATTTCTTCGCGAAACTTCCGAAACAAGTTAAGCACTCCTGCTCGAATTGACACATCAAGCATTGAAACTGGTTCGTCTGCCACAAGCAAGTGGGGTTGAACCACAATACCTCGAGCAATTGCTACCCGTTGCCTTTGTCCGCCGCTGAGTTCGTGCGGATATCGATCCAAAAAGCGTTCTGGAGGGGTTAGTTCAACTTTTACTAACGAGTCTATGACCATTTGCTTACGGGTGTGATCATTTCCGATTTTGAAATTGCGAAGGGGTTCGATGATTGTTTGCTCCACAGTAAACCGCGGGTTTAGTGTCTCATAAGGATCTTGGAACACCATTTGAACATTCTTTCGGAAGGCTTTTTCCATTTTCCCCTTCAGGTCGACCGGTTTGTCAAGATAGGAAACGGATCCATCTGTAATAGACTGTAATCCACAGATAATTTCGCTGATTGTGCTTTTCCCTGACCCGCTTTCACCAGCCAAACCCAAAATTTCCCCTCTACCCAGATTGAAAGATACATCATCTACAGCGTGCACCCGAGCAGACGAGTTCAAAAGGCCAGAAATGAATCCTCTGTGCAATGGAAACCATTTCTTTAATTGGTGGATTTCCAGAAGTCTTTCCCTCTCTTTATCCCGATCTTGCCTTCGTTCTTTGTGTTTTTTGGTCAGTTCTTTCGCCAGAACTTTCTTCCAAGTAGATTCTTTTTCTGATTGGATGCGGAAATCTTCGGCATTAGAAGCATAGTGACATGCAGCTTGTTGGGTTTCGGAGATTGAATGAAGCTTGGGTTCCTCAGAACGGCACCGATCTTCAGAAAAAGGACACCGCGGAGCGAACAAGCATCCTTGGAGCTGGGAAGAAAGATTGGGGGGTGATCCAGGGATCGATATCAACTCTCCTTTGGCAGATTCTAAAGTCGGGAATGCGTTTAACAGCCCCATAGAATAAGGGTGGGCCGGAGCATGAAAGATTTCTTCGGCTTTTCCAATCTCGGCCATTTTTCCGGCATACATCACGACTACTCGTTGCGCCATCTCAGCCACAACGGAGATATCGTGTGTCACGAGGATCATGGCTATACCTAATTCTTGTTGAACGGATTGCAATTGCTTCATGATTCCATCCTGAACAACCACGTCCAACGCTGTAGTAGGTTCATCGGCGATGATCATAGATGGGTTCAATGCCAAAGCCATTGCAATAACGACTCTCTGTCGCATTCCTCCACTCAACTGATGAGGAAAATCTTGAAGCCTTTTATGTTCAAGCCCAACAAGGGAAAAGAGATGGGCAGAACGCTCCAAGGCTTCGGTATTGCTGATGGGTAAATGGGCTTTAAAGGTTTCCACCATTTGCTGACCAACACGATACACCGGATCCAACGCGTTCATTGCGCTTTGAGTGACCATGGAAACCTTTCTCCAACGAATCCGGTTCATTTCCGTATCGCTCAAAGAAAGTAGGTTTTTTTCCTCCAACCAAATTTCCCCCGATACAATCCGAGCCGCAGGGGCCATCACTTGGATAATTGATTTGGCAAGAGTTGTCTTCCCACACCCACTCTCTCCAACCAACCCAACGATTTCCCCTTTATTCACATGAAAGGAAACATCATCCACTGCGCGTACATCTTTCTTGCGGTCATGATAGTATGTTTTCAAGTTTTTTATTTGCATCAACACTATGAATCCCTCCCAAGACGCGGATTGGTCAGAACTTCCAAAGCCCTAGAAATAAAGAAGACCGAAACTACCGTCAACATGATCAGCACTCCGGGAGGAATCACCCACCACCAAGCTTCACGCCAAGCTCCGGACGACCGGGACTGATGAAGGATTGTACCCCAAGAATAAACTCCCGGAGCACCCAATCCCAAAAAGCTCAACGTAGCTTCAGCTGTAATGGCGAAAGCCATAGCAACCGCTAATTGAAGAAATGCCAATGGCAAAATATTGGGAGCAACGTGAATATACATGATTCGGAAATCGGACGCTCCTGCTACTTTTGCTGCCTTGACAAAAGGTCGAGCGACCAATGACAACACTTGAGACCGAATAATCCGGGCTGTAGTCCTCCAAGTCAGTAAACCCACTGTTAGGATGATTATCCCCAATCCCGGTCGAAACAAAAGGACCAAGATCATGGCAAAGGGTTCGAGCGGTAGCGCGTACATGATGTCCACAATCCGCATGAGGATGGTATCAAGTTTTCCCCGATAATACCCAGAAACCAGTCCGACATTCGTTCCGATTATGGTTACCATGAAAGCGGCCAATAAACCAACCATTAGAGCTGTTCGAGAACCATAGACGATCTGGGAAAACAAATCACGACCCAAGTGGTTTGTACCAAAGGGGTGGGCCAATGTAGGTTTCGCAAGAGAGTTTACATAAGGATCCGTTCCGATGACCATAACCTTCGGTCCATCATGAGCGACCCCATTTAAATTGCGCCGATATCCAATATCTTCTCGTCTCCATGTTGAACCTTGCAGCCTCATCAAAACTCCATGAGTACCAATTGCAATCGCATTATTGGGATCTGTAATCACTATACCCCGCAAATCCCTTGTTTCCGGCGGATACATCGCGCTCCACGTCCGCCCATTATAGCGGAGAATCGTTCCTCTTTCCCCCACGGCGATTGCTAGCTCTTGCGAATAGATATCTACGCTATAGAGCGCTCGAAAACCCATGACTTGTTGCCTTTGAAGCGTTTCACCATCATAATGAAAAATGGTATTTCTTGCGCCAACAATAAACCCAAAAGCATCGTCCAGCAAGGACACGGAAAATAGATCTTCCGAAGCGCCAGAACTGAGTGTCTCCCATCCGTAACCGTCCCATCGAAGAACAGTTCCAGACGCGCCGACAGCAAGGGCGTGATTGGGACTGCTCACACTTACCCCAAAAAGGTCGATATCTGTCCCTGTATCAACAACCCGCCATGATCCGGCCGAACCAATCACACTGACTCCGTTGTCCCCAACTGCAATGATTGTCCCTTGCGCATACCCAACGGATTGAAGGTGGCTTTCAGTGAGGTGGATAAGCTCTTTCCACTCCTGAGTGTATTCAAGAATCGTCCCTTCGTTTCCTACTGCAATTGCGTTTCCAGCGGTAGTGTAGATCACTCCATTCAGAGTATGATTCGTAATGCTTTCCATGATTGTCCAGTTTTGATCATAAGCAATCGCTGTACCTTCAGTCCGATAATTCATTTCGTTTGGGTCGTAGGGGGCAATAATCGGAGCGAAAATTGCGACTACGGAGATAAAAACCATGAAGAAAAACCCACTCAAAGCTAAAGGATCCGCTTTGATAATTTTCCATAATAGTTTTATTGTTCGTACCATGATGTACCTCACATACTCCGCTTGTACGCAACGCGGGGGTCAAGTTTGCTATATAGAAGATCCGCAAACAAATTCATCAAAAGCACCATGGTTGCCATCAACATGAATGTAGCTTGAGCCATTGGGTAATCACTCGTTTGAACTGCAGATAGCATTTCTCGCCCGAGTCCGGGCCATGAAAACACCACTTCTACAACCACCTGACCACCCACAGCAAGTCCAACTGTAATGGCCAATTGCGTGATCACAGGGAGCAATGCATTACGAGCTGCGTGTTTATACATCACTTTCCTCATAGAGATCCCTTTCGCACGACAAAACTCGATAAAGTCTTCTCCCATGACTTCAAGCATCGTATTGCGCATGATCAGCATAGGTAAACCTGTATAGTATAGAACGAGGACGGATAGAGGGAGAATGAGGTGTCTCAGGAAATCCAAAGAAAAGATCTTGAGGACAAAATGATCAACATGATACGGGATGGTTCTCATTCCGCCTGTGGGTAACCAGCCAAGCCAGATCCCAAAGATCATTACTACCAACATCCCTATCCAAAACATTGGTGCGGACCGAAAAATAAGCCCCAGAGAAATTCCCGTCGCTTCGATTTTTGTGCCTCGTTTCCATGTAAGAAGGACCCCAAGCATCGGTCCAAGCGTATAAGCGATTAGGATAGCGGGAAGCATAAGAACGAGCGTATTGAATACTTTCTCCGGAAGAATCCCAGAAATTGGAGCTTTATAATGGAAGGAAATCCCCATCTCTCCAATCACCACATTCCGTAAATAGATAAAGTATTGTTGGTATAGGGGCCGATCCAAACCAAACCTTTGGATAATGACCTGCCGGTCCTCGGGAGAAAGGCCTTCGGTGACTAACGCGACAGTAGGATCCGGCAATCCGAGACGGAAAAGGAAAAAAAGAACTGTGAGTATAATCCATAGCGTAATCAAGATTTGAATCGTTCTACCCAGGATATATCCTTTCATACCCATGAAAGCAAGCCTCCTGACAAAGGATAAAAAATTGGGGGGGCATCAAAGCCCCCCCAGATATGTGTACGTTTATTGCCCTACGGGGAAAAGGATTTTCCCTTGAGCATCCCAGCGATAGCCAGCATCCCTAAGAATCTGTCGGGCTTTTTGTCGGTCGAAGGGATAAGTAGGGATATCCGGATTATGCCAGTACGCGTTAATAGGGGCAATCACGGAAGTCCCGGGTTCGCCTCGACCTTCAAGAAGAACGTTGATGATTGTGTTTTTGTCGATAAGGTGAGAAAGGGCTCTTCGGACATTTCCATCATTGAAGGGCTCCCTTCTCAGGTTCATGGTCAAATGATAGTAACCAAAATCGGGTACACCAACTACGGTAATGTGGGATTCCCTTTCGGCAAGGGGGATCTGACCAGGTTCCAATCTCCAAGCAGTCATGTCGATTTCTCGGGTGATCAAACCGGTAAAAACACCTTCAGAATCCGCGTAAATCCGCCAGTCGATTCCGTCAATCGCTATGTTCGGTGCGTTGAAGTGGTCTTTGAATGTTAGAACGCGTTTGAACTCCCCACGCACGTACCGGTCAAAGACGAAAGGTCCGCTTCCCACAGTGGGTACTTCAGCAGGAGTCAAATCAGCTGGGTTATCGATTTTTTCCCAGATATGTTTGGGAAGAATGGGAATCTGGCTAAGGGTAACGGTAACAAAGGGAGCATAGGGTTCTTTAAGGATGAATCGAACGCGATCCGGTCCGATGATCTCTGTGCGGTCAATAACACGATAGAAGGGTCTGAAATAGGCGAAATCCTTTTCAATGTAGTAGTCGAATGTAAACTTGATGTCTTCTACGGTTACTGGCATTCCATCATGAAACTTCATATTCTCGCGCAGGATAATATCCATGGTGATATCATCGATGGGGATGATTTCTTTCGCTGCCCAAGGAATTGGTTCGATATCCGGTGACAGACGGACGAGTTTATCATATACCATGCGCATGAACTTCCAACCCCAAACGGATGTGGATGACAAGGGGTTTATATTATCGGGTTCTTGGGGAGTACCGATCGTTAGAAACTTCTTCGCTGTCAATGGTACGACTTCCATTGGTGTCCATTCATTGTACAACGCTTCTCCAGCCATGATTACGTAATTGCCAAAGGTAAGGTTATTATACGCGTTGACCTCATCTCGATAGAACAGAATGTTCAGTGGAACATCTCTACCTGCGATTTCCTGCATTTGATGGACATATGCTCTTCGTTGGTCAGAATCGAACGTTTTCGATTGGGCTTCAAATAAAGCATCGTATTCAGGGTTTACATACCCGCCGGGGTTGTTCGCGCCCAAATCGATTTGCTCGCCATGAAGAGTACCCAGAAAGTGCTGCGGATCCAGTCGTTCAACTCGACCCGACCAACCAAGGATCGTCGCATCAAAGTTTTGTTCATCATAGAAATACTGCAAGAGAGTCGAAAACTCCAGAGGACGTACATTGACGGTAAATCCGAGCATTTCCCACTCAGCAGCGATCATGAACGCCGCTTCATACCGAATTGGGTCGTACCCTTCTGTGGTGGTTAGAATCTCAATCGGGGGAACAGGTCGAGCGACGATCAGGCTGGAAATAAGCAATAGACAAGCAAAAACTACTACGTGTACCTTCGTCTTTCTCAAGGTTCTCATCTTTCTGCCTCCCTTCCTTTGATGGGGTATTATACCACAATAATCATTGATGATGAAGAATAGTCATTTTCATTCCATTTATTTCTCGGGATTAAGGAGGATTTTTGAGGATTTATTTCGATAAAAGGGGTTTTAAAAAAGAACCTGTTACCAAAAAAGCACGAGCTTTTATCAATCGGGGGATCCCTTCGAAAGAAAGGGGCGCAAAAGAGGACAAGCATAGAAGCCAACAGAAAAAAAGGCAGTCATACATGACTGCCTTGGAAAACAAGCCCCTGGGCGATACCTA